>NZ_KK073874.1:0-659878 GCF_000585375.1 Cryptosporangium arvum DSM 44712 | reverse complement strand
ACCGCTGAAGGCGCACGTACTCCAGGAGTGTTTCCGTTTTGGGACCTGCACTTGCCAGACATTCAGCGGCCGGAAACTCGGCGTTGGCCCAAAACCGGCAAACTGGGACCCGTGGTGTGTGCTCGATCACGCCGCGACTTGACCTGACAACGCATCCTGACCAGGGCGGTTGTCGTGACCGCACGCCGAGGCATCCCCCGTTCAACGGACACAGTGGAGAATCGGTATCGTTTCGGTGACTGACTCGGGGGTACCTCAGAGCGATGGCCGACACGCAGCAGACGGTCTTGGCGGGCCGCTACCGCCTCGTCGACCAGCTTGGTCGCGGTGGTATGGGCACGGTGTGGCGCGCCCACGACGAGCTGCTGGATCGTGATGTCGCGGTCAAGGAGGTCCTGCTCCCCCCGGGCGTCGACGACGAGACGCGCGACGACCTCATGGAGCGCACGAAGCGCGAGGCCCGCGCCGCGGCCCGGCTGAGCCACCCGAACGTCGTGACGGTGTTCGACGTCGTCGAGGTCGAGGGCCGTCCGTGGATCGTCATGGAACTGGTCAAGGCACGTGGCTTGAACCAGATCGTCCGTGACGAGGGTTCGCTGGTGCCCGAGCGGGTGGCCGAGATCGGCGTCCAGCTGCTCAACGCGCTCGGCGTCGCGCACGCGTCCGGCATCTTCCACCGTGACGTGAAGCCCAGCAACGTGCTGGTCTCCGACAACGGCCGGGTCGTGCTCGCCGACTTCGGCATCGCCAGCGTCCAGGGCGACCCGGCGATGACCCGGTCGGGCCTGATCCTCGGTTCGCCGTCCTACATCGCGCCGGAACGGGCCCGCGGTCTGCCCGCCGGGCCGGCCAGTGACCTGTGGGCCGTCGGCGCCACGCTCTACACCGCGGTCGAGGGGCGCCCCCCGTACGACCGCGACGGCATCGTGCCGATCCTCACCGCGGCCGCGATGGAAGACCCCGACCCGTTCGTGAAGGCCGGTCCGATCGCGCCGGTGCTCACCGCGCTGCTGCAGCGCGAGCCGTCGAAGCGTCCCTCGGTGGAGGAGGCGCGGCTGGCGCTGCGCCAGATCTCGCTGGCGGCACTGCCACCGGCCCCTGAGCGTCCGCGTCGGCGCAACCTGTCCGCCACCGCTGTCCTGCCGGCGACCGATCCGGTCCAGGAAAAGCCGGCCAAGGGGGCCGGCGCCGCCAAGCCGGTCAGTCCGGCGAAGCCCGTGAGCCCGGCGCAGCCCGTGAGCCCGGCCCCGCGGCCGGTCAGCCCGGCTGCGGCCGGTGCCGCCGCGGCGGGTACGGCCGCGGCGGACGCGACGGCGCCGACCCCGGCGCCGGTCGAGCCGGCGAGCCCGGCCGAACCGACGAGCCCGGCCCCGTCCGGTGCGGGCACCGAGGACGCTTCCGCCGTGGAGGCCGTCGCTCCGGCCAGCCCCGCGGCGGCCACCCCGGCCCAGCGCACCCCCATCGAGGACGCACCGGCGGCCGAAGCCGAGTCGGTCTCCCCCGCTCCCGTCGGTTTCGCGTCCGAGCCGGGCACGAAGACGCCCCGCCGGGCGGCGTTCCCGCCCGACGACGACACGCCCGCCCCCACCACCTACGGTTCCTCCCCCTCCGGGCGTGGGCGCCTGATCGGGGTGATCGCGGCAGTGCTCGTCGTCGCGGTCGTCGTCGCCGGTCTCGTGTACGCCCTGGCCGACCGCTCCTCCGACGACAACACCGCCGACCCGTCACCGTCGGCAGCCGCGTCGTCCTCCTCGGCCGGTGCACCGAGCGCCACCCAGAGCGCCGGCCCGAGCGGCGGCAGCCCGTCGGCGTCGGCGCCCCCGGCCAGCCCCAGCGCGTCGGCAGGCACCGGCAGCTCCCCGATCCCGGCCGGCTGGCGCAAGGTCACCGGGCCGGGTGGCTTCACGATCGGTGTCCCGAACGGCTGGAGCGCCTCCGACAGCGGCGACGGCTACCGCATCAACGGCAACAACGGCTTCTTCCTCCTCATCCAGCAGAGCAAGCAGCCGAAGCCGAACGCCAAGCAGGACTGGGAGACCCAAGAGTCGGCGCGCCGCGCCCGCTTGAGCAACTACCAGCGCATCAGCATCGAGGAGATCCAGTACCGGAACTACACGACCGCGGCTGACTGGCAGTTCTACTTCAACCGGGGCGGTCAGCGGATCCACGTGGTGAACCGGGGTTTCGTCACCTCACCGTCGCAGGCTTACGGGATGTACTTCGAGGCACCGGCCGACGAATGGGACGAGGGCTACAACACCTACTTCCAGGTGTTCGCCAACACGTTCCAGCCCGCCCCGGGAAGCTAGACCCCCGGCGTCCACCAGTTGCCGGTGAGCACGAGCATCACCTGCAGGCCGATCGTCGCCGGGTAGTACGCGTCCGCGCGCACCGGCGTGGACGTCAGGTAGCGCCACTCGGCGTCGATCCAGTGCTGGCCGTTGCGGTCGAGCATCGCGGGCACGGCGAACGGCACCACGAACGCCGGTTCGGTGTAGTCGGCGAGCACCCGCCCGTCGAGCGTGTACCCGGCCTTGATCCGGGTCGGGTCGTCGCGGGTCGTCGTCCGCGCGAACGTGTTCAGGTGCGCGGCCGCGGCCACCGAGCGGGGATCGCCGGAAAGCACGGCGTCGGTGCCGATCCGCCACGGCACCCGGCAGGCGTTCCACCAGAAACTGCCGTCGTGTTCGCTCTCCAGCACCTCACCGTGAGCCGGCCGCGGCGTGCGGTTGATGCGTTCGACGAAGTCCGGCAGCAGCCCGGTGCCGGGCGAGTACTCCGCCTGCAGCCGGGTGATCAGCCCCAGGTGCGCGTCGAGCACAACGTCCCAGAACGGGTCGCCGGTGACCGTGCGGAACGCCCGGAAATGGCCGAGCATCCAGTCCGACGACCGGGAGATCCGGCTGACCGCGTCGTCGCCGTCGCGGGCCCAGTCACCGGCTCGCACCAGGTGCGACTTCGGGTCGACGATGCTGCGCTTGATCGCCTCGATCCGGCGGCGGGCCAGTTCGAGATAGGTGGTGCCGCCCCACTGCTCGTGCGCGAGCAGCAGACCGTAGGCGATGTCGAGGTCGGCGTCGGTGGCCGAGTCACCGCCGTTGACGCTCTCGCAGCGCTCGTTCTGCTCGGCGGCGTGCAGGTCGGGGTCGATCGACGACGGGTGCGCCATCACGTACCGCAGGATCGCGTCGAACTGCTGGCGGGCGTTCGGGTCGGCCCCCGCCATCAGCGCGGTGACGACAAGACCCCAGCCCTGGCCTTCGCCAACGTACGGCAGCTCGGCGTCGGGTGAGGCGACCGCGGCCCAGTCCTGCCCGCAGGGGCGTTGGCGCACGAACGCGGCCTGCCACTGGCGGTAGTACGCGACGACCGCCTCGTTCAGGTCGGTCTGCGGCCCGGACGGGCGGATGACGGCGCCGCGGTAGTGCGCCCTCCGCAAGCTGCCGAACGGTACTCCGACGGATCCCTGGCTTCCCTGCGGATACAGCGCTTCCCCCTGGGCCGATCCCGACGAATGCGGCGCCGGCCGCGGTGTCGCGGGCGCGGAACGCCGTTCACCGGTAACCGTACCGCCCCCACGCCCGTGCCCTTCCGGCTCACTTCGCAGCAGCGAGCTGACCACCGGAACGCTCCCGATCAGCAGGGCCGCGACACCACTGGCCAGGGCGGCGGTGCGGCGGCGCCGACGCTCGAGACGTCGTCGGCGTGCGCGTGGGCCCTCGTCCTCGGTACGCCGATAGACGTAGGGAGCAGTAGCCGGCATCGGGGACCCTCCCGAAGACCTAGGAATGCCACATCTTGTGGCATTTTAGGCTACTTACGGCACATCTCGCGGCCCCGGGTCGACGTCGGGCACGACGAGCGGCTGATCCGGGGCCACCGCGGGTTCACCGATCGACGGTTCGGGCGGTGCCGGCGACGCCAGCGAGCCGTCCTCGTGGTGCGGGGCGTCGTCGCCGTGCCGCGGCGGCACGGGGGGCGCCGGTTCGATCGGGATCTTCGCCATCGCTTTCGGGTCGTGGATCGGGTGTTCCTCGACCTCGTAGCGCCGGATGTACGACCCGACGAACGTCTGGCTGATCGCGGTGAACGGGATGGCCAGGATCGCGCCGATCGGCCCGAGCACGGCGGCACCGGCCAGCACCGCGCCGAACGCCACCGCCGGATGCAGGTCGAGCGTGCGCGCGGTGATCTTCGGCTGCAGCAGGTAGTTCTCCACCTGCTGGTAGATGACGACGAACACGAGCAGGATCAGCGCGTCGAACGGGTCGGCGACGAGCGCGACGATCAACGGGAGTGACGCGGCCAGGTACGTACCGACGGTCGGGATCAGCTGGGACACCAGCCCGACCCAGAGCGCCAGCGCCACCGAGTACTGGATGCCGAGGATCGAGAGCACGATGTAGTGCGCCAGCGACGACACCAGCGCCAGCACGATGCGGGAGTAGAGATACCCGCCGGTCTTGTCGACCGCGATCTCCCAGGCCCGCATCACGTCCCGCTGGCGGGCCGGCGGCAACACCGAGCACAGCGACCGGCGCACCCGCGGAGCATCCGCGCAGAGGTAATAGCCGAACAGGATCACGGTCAACGCCTGGAAGATGATGCCGAACACGCTGGTGCTGAGGTCGACCGCGTTGCTGGCGACGCCCTCCAGCCACCGCCGCACCGGTCCGTCGTCGGCCACGACCTGGTTCTGGATCTGCTGGATCGAGATCTTCGTGTCGAACTTGTCGTTCGCCCAGGCGACGGCGAGGTCCAGGTACTGCGGGAAGCGCGCGGACAGCGTCGTCACCTGCGACACCAGCAGCGAGCCGACCGCGACCATGAACCCGATCAGCGAGGCGAGCACGATCAGCATCGTCACGCCGGTGGCGGCACCCCGGCGCCACCCGCGACGAGCCAGCCAGTTCACGGCCGGCTCGAGGGCGAACGCCAGGAACTGCGCCAGCAGCAGCAGGCCGATCAGGTTACGCAGGCGGCCGAGCAGCCACCAGGTGAGGAAGAACCCGGAGACCGTGAGGGCGGCCAGCACGAACGCCCGGGGCAGCCAGCGCGGCATCAGGTCGTTGCGACGGCGGTCCGCGGCGGTGCGGCGATGCCGTTCCGCCTCCTCCAGACCGAACGCCGTGTCACCGAGATCGTCGACGGACGCCGCCCGGCGCGGGTGGTGCCGCTCGTGCTCGGTCTCGGGATCGGGCGCGGACGTCGCTGTGGGCGGCACGGCCGCCGGATCGGCGGTACCGCGGTGCCGACCGCCTGCCCGCCCGGCCGCGACCCGTCGCCAGGCCGCTCGGGCGTAGGCGGGAACGGCGAGCCGACGCTCGCGCTTGGCCATTCCCGGTCCTCTCTCCGCCCCGTGGTCCCAGCAGACTAAGCCCTGCTCGCCAGCGGACGCCCCGCGCGCCACCGACGGTCGGTTGCGGGCGCGACTTAGTCTGTGTTTCAGCGATGGGTCTGACACTCCCCTGTGAAGGACCCCCTAAGATGAGTCCAACCCTCCCATTCGGATGTCACCCCCGCCCAGGAAGGAGGAGCCTCGATGGTTCTCTTCGTCACCATGGTTGTCCTGGCCGTCGCTGTCGCCACTACCGTGACCGTCGGCCAGAAACGCACCCTGACCGCCCTCGCCGTTACCGGTGGCGCGCTCTGGACCGCCGCCGCCGCCGGTCTTGCGCTGATGAGCGGCGTCCCGCCGCTGCTCCTCGCTCTGGTCGGGGCCTCGCTCGCCTACGCCGTGCACCACCTCACCCGGCGCGCGCTGGCTACCCGCGACGACGGCCTCCCGAACGCGCTGCTGCTGTTCTCCCGGCGCCGCGCCACCCGGATCCCGGCTCCGATCGAGACCACGCCCACCGACATCACGCTGACGCTGAACACGATCCGCGTGCTGGACGCCGAGCGGTCCCGCCGGGAGCCGCTGCACTGGTCGGTGGTGGCCGCGACCGGCATCGCCGCGACCGCGCTCGAGGGGTACTGGGCCTACCAGCACCTGATCGCCGGCGGCGGGGTGTTCTCCGACCTGGCCGCTCTGGCCGGGTTCGCGGTGCTCGCCACGCTCACCGTCGCGGGCACGGGCGTCGCGGGCCTGGCGGTGCACATGCGGACGACGCCCCGCCCGGACTCGGCCCCGCAGTCGATGCCCGCGCCGAGCGACATGGAGACGATCGCGTTCACGCCGATCACGGTCGGTACCACCGGTCGGTTCGGCCGTCGTCGCCCGCGTGCCACCGCCGGTCGCTGAACCACTACCGCTGAGAAACCGAAGGGCCCTGGCCGTTGCCAGGGCCCTTCGTTCGTCAGGACCGCTCGTGGACGACGGCCACGCGCTCCGCGGCGTCCAGGCGGTAGCCGACGCCACGCACGGTGGAGATGGCCGGGCCGGTGCGCTCGAGCTTCGCGCGCAGGCGGCGGATGTGGACGTCGACCGTGCGCTCGCCGCAGATCACCTGGTGGCCCCAGACCAGCCGGAGCAACTGGGGCCGGTCGAAGACCCGCCCGGCGTGCTCGCTCAGGAACACCAGCAGATCGAACTCGCGCCGGGTGAGCTGGAGCTGGACGCCGTCGAGCAGCGCCACTCGCCGCGCCGGGAAGATCTGCAGCGGCGCCGCCGCGACGACCGGGGACTTCTCGACGACCGGCGCCACCTTCACGGCCGGCTCGACCGGAACCGGGGCCGGGGCGACGAACGCGGGCAGCGGCACGGCCGGCGCCCATCCGGTGCGACCGACCTGGGTCAGCGCCGGGCGGCCCGCGCGGTTACCGGCGCCGACCTCCAGCCCGACGGACGCGGAGATCGCGACGCTGCCGGCGCCGGCGTTCGCCGCGTCGACCAGATCGCGGATCTGGCCGGCGAGCTTCGTCGCGGTCTCGAGGGCTTCCGGCCCGGCCACCGCCACCTCGACCGAGATCGTCGCTCCCGACGCGGCCGGGGTCGAGGCGGGAGGGCGGGAGCGCGCTCGTTGCGGGGCTATCCGGGGCCGGGCGACGGGCTGAACGGTCATGGCTGCTCCTAATAGGACACGAAGATCACAGGGATGAGGTGCGGGAGCAGCGGTCGACGACGCCGAGGACCGACTGGGGCCGCGCGGGTCAGGCCTGACACCAGGCGCTGGACGCGCGACCGAGGTCGATGGAGAGACGACCGGTGAGGTTCCAGGCGTCGCGCATGACCACAGTCTTTCAGATGCTGGTCGAGAAAACAATTCCTATCGGCTTGGTAGACATAGCCAACGACCGTCGGTCCGGGGCACGATGACCCCCATGCCGAATCTTCCGAGCCGGTCCACGTTTCCGGTGCTCCGGGACGTGCCGACCCGATGGCACGACAACGATCACTACGGCCATGTGAACAACGTCGTGTACTACGCCTACTTCGACACCGCGGTGAACGGCTGGCTGATGGACGCCACCGACGCCGACATCCGGGACCTACCGGCGCTCGGCCTGGTCGTCGAGACCTCGTGCCGCTTCCACCGGTCGATCAGCTTCCCCGATCGGCTCGAAGTCGGCATCGGCGTGGCCAAGCTCGGCACGTCGAGCGTCGTCTACCGGTTGGCGATTTTTCGCAAGGGCGACGACGACGCCGTTGCGCTCGGCCGGTTCGTGCACGTCTATGTCGATCGAGCGACACGACGGACATCGGCGATTCCACCGGTTCTCCGGGATGTGCTGGCGCCGGTGGCCGAGAAGAGCGCACCGTTGTTCCAAGCCGCCGGTCTGCTCGACGCCGAGGAGGGTCACCGATGACCGACCTACTGACGGAATCCGTATTCACCTGGGGCGCGCCGCCGCTGAAGTTCGGTCCGGGCGCGGTCGACGAGATCGGCTACGACGTCGCGCGCCTCGGCGTCCGCCGCGTTCTTGTACTTACCGACCCGCGGATCGCCGCGACCGGCCTCCCCGCACGCGTCGCGGAATCGCTGAAAGCAGCAGGCGTCGACCACGCGCTCTACGACCAGGTGCACTGCGAACCGACCGACGAGAGCCTGCGCGCCGCCGCGGCCACCGCGAACGACCTCGCCGGCGAGGACGGGTTCGACGGTTACGTCGCCGTGGGCGGCGGCTCGGTGATCGACACCGCGAAGGCCGTCAACCTGCTCAGCACGTCCGGCGGCGACGTGATGGACTACGTCAACAAGCCGGTGGGCGCCGGTCGAGCCCCGAGCAAGCCGACCAGACCGCTCGTCGCGGTGCCCACCACGGCGGGTACCGGCTCGGAGAGCACACCGGTCTGCGTGCTGGACATCCTCGGCCTGAAGGTGAAGAGCGGCATCAGCCACCCGTCGCTGCGCCCGGTACTCGCGGTCGTCGACCCGCTCGTCACGCTCTCCCTGCCGGCGGCGGTGACCGCGGCGGCCGGAATGGACATCGTCTGCCACGCGCTCGAGTCCTACACCGCCCGCCCCTACACGAGCTTCCTGCGGCACACCGCCGAGACCCGGGTCGCGTACAACGGGTCGAACCCGGTCTCGGACGTGTGGGCGGAGAAGGCGCTCACGCTCATCGCCCGCAGTTTCCGGCGCGCGGTGCTCGTCGGCACGGACCTGACCGCCCGGTCGGACATGATGGCGGCGGCCACGTTCGCCGGGATGGGCTTCGGCAACGCCGGTGTCCACATTCCGCACGCGTGCGCGTACCCGATCGCCGGCATGGTCCGCGACTACCGTCCCGCCGGGTACGACGCCGACGAAGCCATGGTTCCGCACGGACAGTCGGTGTCGTTGACCGCGCCGGCGGCGTTCCGCTTCACGTTCCCCACCGACCCCGAGCGTCACGTCCGTGCGGCGTCGCTGCTGTCCGGCGACCCCGAACCGGACGGGCCACCGGCCGAACGTCTCCCGGGAGCGCTCGTGGCGCTGATGCGCGACATCGGCATCCCGTCCGGGGTGGCGGCCGTCGGCTTCGCCGACAACGACGTGGAGGCGCTGGTCGAGGGAACGCTCAAGCAGCAGCGGCTGCTGAACGTGTCACCGCGGACACCGACCGCCGACGATCTCGGGGGCATTTTCCGCTCATCAATGGAGAATTGGTAGCCCCGTTAGCGGGGCAAGTTTCGGTCGTGATCGGAGCGGGAACTGGGGCGGCATAGTACTCCTAACCCCCAAGGAGCCCTGCATGTTTGCCATCCTGGCCGCGATCACGTTCGGGTTATTGCTGTTCCTGGACCTGATCGACCAGCTTCCGATAGGCGATCTGCTCAACTGGAACACGCTCGTCGCGTTGGGCCTGTTGTTCATCGCTCTGCACCTGTGTGGCTTCGGCACCGCCTACCCGGCTCGCTGGCGCGGCCGGCGTCGCTGACGACGTCGTGATCTGATGCCCGGCAGCGACGAAGCTGCCGGGCATCAGTGCGTTCAGTGCTCGGCGCCGGTGTCGGTGTCGAGCGGCACGGCCCAGCCCCGTACGGTGCCGATCTGGCTGACCTGACGGCGGAACGCCGCGTCCAGGATCCAGTCGGCCACCACGCGCGGGTGGTTGCCCGGCATCGCCAGCAGGTGGTACCCGCGGGTGACGACCTTGGCCGGGAAACCGGAGAGCGGGATGCCGAGCGGGTTCGCCGCCGCTTTCGCTCCACTGAGGTCGACGACGAAGCCGAGGTCGTGGTGCTTGTACTGGGCCCCGGTGCCGAAGCCCAGCGACGCCGCGACGTTCTTACCGGCCTGCACACCCTGGCGCTGCGCGTGCTGCGCGGTCATCGGCGTGATCTCGCCCGGCCGGGTGAGGTCGGGAACCGCGGCGCTGTCCCCCGCCGCGTAGACGTCCGGGTGGTCGGGGACGTTGAGCCAGGCGTCGACGGTGAGGCGACCCTCCTGGGTCGGCAGGCCGGTGCTCTCGATCAGCGGATCGGGCCGCACGCCGACGCACCAGGCCAGCGTGCGGGTCGGCACGAACTCGCCGTCGGTCAGCTTCACGCCGTCCGCGGTGGCCTCGGCCACCGACGTCCCCATCCGCACCTCGACGCCACGCTTGCGCAATATCTCGTCGGCGGCGGTGCCGAGCCGCGGGTCGAGGCCCGGCAGCACGTTCGGCGCCAGGTCGAGCAGCAGCCAGCGGATCTTCTGCCGGTGCAGGTTCGGTAGGTGCTTGGCCGCCGACTCGCTGAACAGCTGGCAGGCCGCCGCCACCTCGGTGCCGGTGTAGCCGGCCCCGACGACGACGAACGTGCAGCGCGCCTCTCGCTCCACCGGGTCGCTCGTGGTGCTCGCCAGCTCGAGCTGCCGCACGATGTGGTCACGCAGGTACAGCGCCTCGGCGATGCTCCGGAACCCGTGCGCGTGATCCGCGACGCCCGGCACCGGCAGCAGCTTGTTGACGCTGCCGGGCGCGAAGATCAGCCGGTCGTAGCGGATCGAGCCGCGGTCGCCCTCCGGGTTCTCGAAGTAGACGCGGCGCTCGTCGGTGTCGACGCCGTCCACGTCACCGAGCACGAGCCGGGCACCGCCGAGCGTCCGGATGAGCGGAACCGTGATCCGGCGGGGTTCGAGGATGCCCGCCGACACCTCCGGCAGCAACGGCAGGTACAGGAAGTAGTCGGTCGGGTTGACGACCACGACGTCGGCCTGGCCTTTGGTGGAACGCACCGCGGTCCTGGCGGCGTGCAACCCGGCGAAGCCTGCCCCGACAACAACTATGCGCTTACGGTCAGCCACTGACGCTCCTTAGCTCATTCGGGGCTTACCCCAGTAAGACGCTCACGAACGGTAGGGCGTGACGAGCTGGTCCACCGGGGCGAAGTCGTCGGTGAGTACCTTCGCCTCCCGGATGAACCCGCTCAGGTCCCCGCCGGTGACGACGTTCATCGCCGGCGCCTTGGTGGCCAGCGCGGACTTCAGCGCGGCCAGCGGCAGCGGCGAGGCCGACGCCAGCACGACGAGGTTACCGCCGGCACCGCTGAACGCGGCCGTCTCGGCGATCAACGCCACGTGCGGGAACACCGCGGAGATCGTGGCGACCTCGGCCTTCACGAACGCCAGCGACCCGTGGTCGATCAGGTTGACCGCGTACATGCCGGTCGGCGTCAGCGCCCGGTCGACCTGGGCGACGACCTGGCGGGTGGTGAGGTGCCACGGCACGGCGACGCCACCGAACGCGTCGCCGACGACCAGGTCGTAGCTGTCGGTCCGCTGCTCGTCCAGGCCGACACGGGCGTCCTCGACGCGGGTGCGGATCCCGTCGCCCTCACGCAGGCCGAGCTGCTCCCGGTCGATGCGCAGCACCCCGGCGTCGATCTCGTAGACGAGGCTGTCGCTGCCCGGCCGGACCGCCTTCAGGTACCGGGGCAGGGTCAGGCCACCGCCACCCAGGTGCAGTGCCTTCACCGGGGCGCCCGGCGGCCGGAACACGTCGGTGGCCGCGCCGATCACCTTCAGGTACTCGAACTGCAGGTAAGTGGGGTCTTTCAGATCGACGTAGGAGTGACGCAGGGTGTCGAGGCGGAGCACCCGCCCGTCGCCGTCGGGCCGGTCGGGATCCGCGCTGACGCTCGCGCAGTGGTACACCGTCTCGAGCTCGCACGGGTTGGGCGCGGCCGCGGTGGCGCCGGCGCCGATCAGCGCCAGCGCGAGCGGCCCGGCCAGGCCCCTTTTACTCCCCGGGCTCAGCCGGGACGCGCCCCGGCTGATCCACGCCACCGCCAGCCCGGTGACGACGAGCAGGACCGCGAGACCGGTCAGGATCGTCGTCGTCGGCACCATCGCCACCGCGATGAACCCGGTCCCGAACGTCGCCACGATCGACCCGACCGTGCCGAGGCCGGACAGTCGGCCGACGACCGTTCCGGTCTCGCTCAGGTTCGCCAGCCGCGCTTTCACCACGATCGGCGGCACCGCGGAGAGCAGCGCGGCCGGTGCGAACACCGCCGCGGCGGCGACCAGCAACACCCCCGAGGCGTCAGCACCCTGAACCAGCTCCCCGACGAAACGGACGACCGGCGTCACGGCGAAGACGAGCGCGCCGGCGCCGAGCAGCAGCGGCCCGAGCAGAACGGCGGGCGGCAGCCGATCGGCCACCGCCCCGCCCGCCCACGCCCCGACCGCGATCGCGGCGAGCGCGACCCCGATCACCGCCGTGTTCGTCTCCAGCGTGACCCCGACGTACGGCGCGATCAGCCGCAGGCTCAGGATCTCCAGGACCAGTACGGCACCGGAGGCGAGCACCACCAGGATGCCCGCCAGCACCGGCCCCGGCTGCCATCTTCCGTCAGGAGGCGTCATCGCCCCATTGTTCAGGTACCCGAGAACGTCACCGTGACAGAGGTGAAGCCGAGCGACTTGAAGAGGCCCTCGAGCATCGCCTGCGTGTTCGTCTGCGCCCGCTTCGAGAGGTCGGTCTCCTTCGCGGCGTCGCCGATCTTCTTCTCCGCGGCCTTGTAGACGTCGCCGAGCTTGTTCGGGTCGTCGTCGAACAGCGACTTGAACCGATCGATGACGCCGCGTTCCTGGGCGAAGACGTAACTCTTGTCCTGGTCGAGGTTGACCTTCTCCAGCGCCGGCGGCGGCAGGCGCAGCGACACCGAGCGCCGGTCCTCGGAGATCACCAGCGCGTCGCTGGTGATCCCGGCGAAGTCGACGTAGGCGTCGACCGTGCCGACCCCGACGAACAGCGTCCGCTGGCCGAGGATCGACGAGGGGACGTACTTGGTGTCCTTCTCCAGGTCGACGACGACCTGGAAGGTACCGGTCGCGGCCTGGAACCGCGCCAGATCCTGGATCGACTTGAGCACCACCGGTCCGCTCCGGTCGACGGTGCTCTCGGCCAGCGGACGGTCGTCGCTGTTCCACCAGGAGCAGGCGCGGAACGTGCCCACGCCCACCAGCACGATCACGGCCAGCAGGATCAGGCCGAAGATGCGGGAGCGGCGGTCGCCCCGGCGCTCGACGTCGAGCGGTGCGTCTTTCGGCGTGTCCTGCGGCAACTCAGGCAATGGCTCGGTACGCGCGGTACCGGACTCGTGCTCTTTCGGCATGGGTCGCTCACCTCACCCGGTCGTCGGCCGGCGATGTCACCGGCCGGTGACAGTGTGGAGCTACCCGTCAATGGGCTCGCGCGAACCTCACCACGAATCGGAGGCGTTGCGGCGACGGGCCGCGTCGGCGAGGCCGGTGTCGGCCCAGGGGCCGTTTCCGGTCTGCTGATCAGCCGGTTTCTGACGCAGCACGGCCCACCGGGAGTCCTCCGCCGCCGCCGGACCGGCGGCGGGAGCGCCACCGGGCCACTGCGCCGACCCGTCCGGCGCCGCCGCACCCGGCCGCCAAGGCAGGTCGGCCCCGCCGGGAACGGACCCGGCCGGAGCCGGCCCCCCGAAATTCGGGCCGGCGTAATTCGGGCCGCTGGAGGGCTGGGTTCCCGGCGTCCACGGCTGGGGCCGCCCCGCGGGCGGTGCGTCGGCCCACGACCCGGTCGTGCTCCCCGGCCCGGACGGCTGCGGCTGACCCGTCGACTTGGGCGTCCAGAACGACTCGGAGTCCGCGCCGGGCCCACCGGCCAGGCCGAGCCGACTCTCCGCCGACCGCATCTCCTCGTCGATCGGCGTGGAGAGCGCCGAGTAGAGCAGCACGACGACGATGACCCCGGCCAGACCGGCGATGATCGGGAGCGCGGTCGTCACGTCGGCGCCGTCGGCCGAGCTGTGGGTGTCGTCGAGAGTCACCTTCGCGGCGGCCATTCCGACGTAGTGCATGCCGTTGACCGCGACGCCCATGATCAGCGCCGCGCCGGTCACCAGCCAGAGGTTCCGCGCGACCACCGTGAACCAGAGTGCGGCGCTGGCCGCGACCACGGCGATCACCAGCGACAGCGCGACGTACTTCAGGTCGTACCCGACGGTGCCGTCCAGCCGGATCGCCGCCATGCCCGTGTAGTGCATACCGGCCACGCCGAGGCCGGCGAACACCCCACCGACCAGGACGCGCCACAGCCTCAGCTCGCCGGTGCCGAGGATCAGCAGGCCGATCCCCACGACGACCACGGCGAGGAACGCGCTGAACAGCGTCGGGAACACCGCGAACCGGACTTCGCTACCGTCCACCGCGAACCCGAGCATCGCGAGGAAGTGCATCATCCAGATGCCGGTACCGCCGATGGACACGGCGCTCAGCGCCAGCCAGCCGTACCGCTTCGCGGGAAGGCGCGATTGGCGGCTACGCGCCATGCAGACCAGCCCGAGCAGCGAGCCCAGAACCGAAACACTGTAAGCGAGGGCAGGCACGAGCCAGCCGTAGGCAAAGTGATGGACTTCCGCCATCGAGCACCCTCCCGGGAAGAGCTCTGAGCCCGAACGCTCGCTCACCTCAGGCGCATTCTCAAGGCCCAAATCGGACCAATTCGGAGGGTGCTGAACCGATTACTCAACGCTGGGGTTCAAAGAACCCCAAACCCCGTACCGGCCTCAGCGCGGTACGGATGTGGCGGGTGTGTCGGAATCGGTCGTCCGGGCATTACGCACCGCGACTCGATGGCGGAGCTGGGTTCGCATCGTCGCGCGGGTCGGACGCGCGGCCGGCGGCGGCTGCATGTCCTCGCTCGCGTAGAGGAGGCGGGTCATCAGAGCCTCCGCGGCCCGCTCCTCGGCCGCCGGCGCGGACAGCGTCGCGTACAGCAGCGCGATGAGCACCGTGCCGACGATCACCGCGCTCGGGATGAGCAGCGTCGTCACGTCCACACCCTCGACCCGGCCGCGGCCGCCGACCTCACGCACCGTCGCCGCGAACATCCCGATGTAGTGCATCCCGGTCACCGCGATCGCCATGATCGGCGAGGCGGCAGCCAGCGCGGGACGACTCTTGATGACGATCGTGAACCAGAGCGCGACCGTCGCGGCGACGACGGCGATCACCACCGAGGCCGCGACGAGTACCGGGTCGTACATCACCTCACCGTCGAGCACCCGCATCGCCGCCATGCCGGTGAAGTGCATCCCGGCCACCCCGAGCCCGGTGACGATTCCGCCGACCAGCACTTTCAGCATCGACGGCTGTCCCAGCCCGACGACGAAGATGCCGACGGCCACGATCCCGACCGCCATCAGCGCGGAGAGCGCGGTCAGCGCCGGGTCGTAGAAGACGAACGTGTTGGAGACGGTGAACCCGAGCATCGCGAGGAAGTGCATCAGCCAGATCCCGGTGCCACCGATCGACACCGAACCCAGCGCGAGCCACCGCACGCGCGCGGCCACCCGGAACGTGTCCCGGGCTCGGGCGGTACAGATCAGGCCGAGCAGACAGCCGAGAACCGAAACTGCGTAGGCGAGCAACAACGTGATCAAGCCGTACGTGAAGTGATGGACGTGGGCCATAGCCCTGCTCCTTCGCCACGGGCGCGCCCCCGGTAACGAACCGGGGCATCGTCACCCAATGCCGACGGCACACGCAATCCGCGACGGACAAGTAACGCACTGCGGCACGAAGTAGGGTTTGCGCTGCTTCACGTCGCTCGTGGGCGTACCAGGCCGGTCTCGTACGCCAGCACCACCAGTTGCGCCCGGTCGCGTGCGTTCACCTTCGCCATCGCTCGGCTGACGTGGGTCTTGGCCGTCGCCGGGGAGACGACGAGCCGATCGGCGATCTCGGCGTTCGACAGCCCGGCCGCCACCAGCGCGACGACCTCGCGCTCCCGGTCGGTGAGCACGTCGAGCTGGCCGGTCGGCGCCGGTTTGCGCAGGTGTCCGGCGAACTCCGCGATGAGCCTGCGGGTGACGCCGGGAGAGAGCAGCGCGTCGCCCCGCGCGACCACCCGCACCGCCTGCACGAGGTCGGCCGGTTCGGTGTCTTTCACGAGGAAGCCGCTGGCGCCGACCCGGATCGCCTCGAAGACGTATTCGTCCAGGTCGAACGTGGTCAGGATGACGACCCGGGTGGCGGTCAGGCGCACGCTCGCGGTGATCCGTCTGGTCGCCTCCAGCCCGTCCACGCCGGGCATCCGGATGTCCATCAGGACGACGTCGGGGGTCAGTGCGTCGGCGAGCCGGGCCGCCTCGGCGCCGTCCTTGGCCTCACCGACGATCGTGATGCCCGGCTGCGCGTCGAGCAGCGCGCGGAACCCGGCCCGCACCAGCGCCTGGTCGTCGGCGAGCAGCACCCGGATCTCGCCGTCGTCGTCGCTCACAGCGGGAGCTCCGCCCGCACCCGGAACCCGCCGTCGGGCTTCGGCCCGGCCTGCAACGTCCCGCCGACCGACTGGGCTCGCTCACGCATGCCTGGTATCCCGTTTCCGCCACCCGGGGGTGGCTCGTCGATCCGATCCAAATGGACGTCCGGCCTCGCCCCGTCCGGGCCGGGGTCGTCGATCTGGACGACGAGCACGTCCTCGCCGTACTCGAGGGTGACAACCGCCGACACCGGTCCGGCGTGCCGTCGCACGTTCGTGAGCGCCTCCTGCACGATGCGGAACGCCGCCAGGTCGACGCGGGCCGGCAGCGCCTCCGACGGCTCGCCCCGACGCGTCAACGTGACCTCCAGCCCGGTGGCGGTGGCTCCGGCCAGCAGGTCGTCGAGCCGATCGAGCGTCGGGGTCGGCTGCCGGGGCGCGTCCTCGTCGACGCCGCGGAGCGCGTTCACGGTCGCCCGTAGCTCCACCAACGCGTCCTTGCTCGACTGTTTGATCGCGGAGAGTGATGCGCGCAGCTCCTCTTCGCTCGTCGCCCTGGCGTCCATCAGGTGCAGCGCGACCCCGGACTGCACGTTGATCAGCGAGAGGTGGTGGCCAAGCAGGTCGTGTACCTCGCGGGCGATCCGCAGGCGTTCGTCGGAGACCCGGCGGCGCTCACCTTCGAGCCGGCTGCGTTCGGCCTCGGCCCGGCGCGCCTGGTACTCCTGCGCGCGCTCGCGTCCGGCCCGGCCGGCCTCGGCGCCCATCATGACCAGCGCCGTCCACAGCCCGGCGGCGATCAGACCTCCGATTGGAACCGTCGGGCCGGCCACCAACGTGAGATCGACCGCGGTGAACCCGGCGAATCCGGCCACCGCGATCGTCCACGCCGCCCAGCGACGTGATTCGGTCTGCACCGCGTTCAGCGCGACCAGCAGCGCCAGGAACCCGGGCCCCGGCGGATACCCCAGCAGGTAGTAGGCCGACAGGACCGCGGTGACGAGCAGTGCGATCGGGATCGGCGCCCGCCGCCGCACGCCGAGCAACAACGGGGCGGCGACGAGAAGCAACCACCCGCGGGTGTCGAGCGGGTGGAAACCCTCGAAGGTCTGCTCGGCGAGCAGCGTCCCGCCGATCGTGAGGATTCCGACGCCTCCCACCGCCGCACCTACCGGTGACTGACGGTGCTCCCAGCGCGCTTCCCAGCGCCGCCCCGTGGCCTCCCAGCGCCGGGCCAGGTTCTCCCCGTGGTGAGCGTGCTTCTCCCAGCGCTGAGCGTGCTGCTCCCAGTGCTGAGCCTGCTGTTCCCAGCGCCGAGCGTGCTGCTCCCAGCGCCGCTCCTGCCACTGAACGCGACGGCGCTCGCGTTCGCCCCGGCGTCGCGCCTGGTCCTCCCAACGCTGATGCCTGCGGTTCATGGCCTCGACCGTAGGCCAGGTGAACGCGCCGGTCATCGGCTCAAGGGCTCGGCGGCCGTACTACTCCGGGAGTACGGCCGTCCGTCGTCTGCGCCCGTCGGCGCAGACCGACAGCAGCCCGGCAGCCGACGAAATCAGTGCGATCCCGGCCGAGCATTGAGGGTGTCGGCACGACGCCGACCTACTCGAACGGAGAACGACATGCCCGCCGAGCCCACCCCTCCGCCCCGCACCCGATCGTCCACGGTCGAGCGTGAACGGATCGTCTCGATCCTCCGCGCCGCGGCCGAGGCCGGTCTCCTGACGCTCGACGAGGCCGACGAGCGCATGGCCACCTGTTACCAGTCGCAGTACCGCGACGAGCTCGCGCCGCTGGTCGCGGACCTACCCGACCAGGGTCGAGGGCTGGTCCCGCCGGACCCCGAGGAGCAGGCGCGCGAACGCCGGGCCGGCCGCGAGGCGATCGGCGGACACGTCGGATTCGTGATCTTCCTCGGCGCGATCCTCACGACGATCTGGGCGCTCACCGGAGCGGGCTTCTTCTGGCCGCTGTTCCCGCTCGGCTTCCTCGCGCTGTCGACCGTGTTCCACGTCAAGCACCGCACGCGTCGCGAACGGTGGCGCGCGCACCTCGCCGCGGCCGGGTACGGTCCCGGCGACTTCGCCGAGTACCGCGCTCACCACTGCGGCCCCCGTCACCACCGCGGTCGGTGGGACCACGACTACTCGCACCGCTCCTGGTAGATGGGCTTCCCGGGATCCGGCCCGACGCTGCTCGCGTACCACCTCGGTGGGGCGCCGCGGCGTCCCCGAAGGGTCGGCGACGTAGGTGACGCACGGTGTACCCTTCCGGCGTCAGCGCCCGTACTTCGTTACGGGGAGTGCAGAACCGGAGGCACAATGTCCGACGTCGACCTCTCCGAGGCCGTGTGGCTGCGCAGCTCGCGGAGCGCGGAGGACCAAGGCCCCACCGTCGAGGTCGCGTTCGTCGGTGACCAGATCGCGGTGCGCGACTCCACCGACCCGGCCGCCGTCCTCCTGTTCACCCAGGCGGAGTGGGACGCGTTCCTGGCCGGCGTCAACGACGGGGAATTCGATCTCGACGACGAGGGCGAGCTCGCCAACTGAGCTCGCCCTCGTCGTCGCCGGTCAGCTCTCGGCGCTGACCCGCGGCATCTCGTTCGTCGGAGCGCCGCGGTGCGGGCCGATCCCGTTGTTCGGCGCGGCCGGCGGCTGACCGGGGCCGGGAACCGCCATCCGCTGCGTGGTCGCCGCAGCCGCCGGTGTCGCCTGCTGCGAAGGCTTCGGCTGCTGGGCGGGCGCAGCGGCCGGACCGGCCGGAGCTTCTGGCTTTAACGTCGCCGCGGATGCGGCCTCCTCGACGTCGTCCTCGCCGAAGAGACCGGCACCACCGCCGGTCAGACGCGCGACCGCCTCGCGCAGCCGGCCGATCTCCTGCTTGATCTGCTTACGCCGCGTGTCGAGTTCGGCGACGACCCGGCGGGCCTCGGCGACCATCTGCTCGGCGTCGGTCTTGGCGCTCGCACGGATGCTCTCCGCTTCGGTGCGGGCGCCGGTGATCGTCTGTTCGGCCTGACGGCGGGCCGCGTCGGTGGCGCCCCTCGCGGCCTCGTCGGCCTTGCGACGCACGTCGGCGGAGTGCGCGTCGGCCTTGGCGAGCACGTCGGCGGCGTGCTTCTCGGCTTCACCGCGGACCCGCGCGGAGAACTGGCTGGCGTCGTCCTGGACGCGGCGGGCGTCGGCCTTCGTCCGCTCACGCAGCTCGCCGACCTCGCGCTCACCCTTCGCGCGCGCCTCCTCGGCCTCCCGGCCCACCGCCGTGGCCCGCTTCTCGGCCTCGGCGACCAGCTTGTCGGCGTGCGCGGTCTTCTGCGCGTACTCGGCCTCGATCGCCTCCCGGCGCTCCGCGAAGGACTTCTCGACGCCGGCCTTCACCGCTTCGATGTCCTGCTCGGCCTTGGAGCGCAGCGCGGCCGCGTCCGCCTCGGCCTTCGAACGGATCTCGGCCGCTTCGTCTTCGACCATGGCGAAGATCTGCTCGACGCGCGCACCGAGGTGTTTGTACGACGGCTTCTCGGCGGTGGGCCGCCGCTGGACCTCCACCACCTGGTTCTGCAGCTCGCCCACCTGGGCCGCGAGCGCGTGGTTCTGCGCCAGCGCGTCGTCGCGACGTGCGGCGAACTGCGAAAGTTCGCTCTCGAGCTGGGCGATGTACCGGTCGACCTGGCGGCGGTCGTAACCGCGAAGGGCGAGGTCGAAGGTGACCTCGGCGGTCGCGGGGTCGCTGAGGGTGAACAGGTTCTGCTCTTCGCCTTGGGCCATACGCTCTATCCAAACATGGTCGTCCAGGCTCACCGGACTGCTCCGCGCCGACTCGTGACGCGTGTTCAAAAAGGTTCGGGGCACTACCCGGATTGACGTACGCGCAGCACTCGCTTCCAACCGAAATAGACCACCGCGAGCACGATCGCAGCGATCACGGCGTAGTTGAGAACGTCGCTGTACTGACCGACCGTTTTCCACTGGTTGCCGAGTACGTACCCCAACACGACGAAGATCGTGTTCCAGACGCCGCTTCCGAGCGTGGTGTACAGCGTGAAGCGCCAGAGCGGCATCCGCTGGATGCCGGCCGGCACCGACACCAGGCTCCGGACGACCGGGATGATCCGCCCGATCAGTACCGCGGTTCCACCGTGCCGGTCGAACCAGCCCTGCGCCCGGTCGAGGTCGCTCTCCTGCATCAACGGCAACTTGCGCAGCCAGACCCGGATCCGGTCCTCGCCCACCGCGGCGCCGAGCCAGTACAGCGCGAGCGCGCCGATCACCGAACCCAGCGTCGCGGCGACGATGACCGTGACCACGTTGAGCCGCCCGGTACCGGACAGGTAACCGGCCAGCGGCAGGATGATCTCGCTGGGGATCGGGGGGAACAGATTCTCCAGCAGCACCAGCAGCCCTACACCGAACGGGCCGAGGAGTTCGACGACGTCCACCACCCAGCCGGAGATCCCGGTGAGCTCCTGGGGACCGTTCGCTCGCGCACCCGCCAGTGCGGGAATCAATTCTGCCACGTGCTGCACACCCTTCACCCGATGCGTCATTCCCACTCCGCAACGGGTTACCCGGGTGCGATGGTTCCCTAAGCGAGATGCGTCACGGGTTCGCACACCACCGGCGAGGGGTATCGGGAACGAAAGACCGATGCCCTGACCGAGGGGAGAAGCATGGGTCGGGACGTACCTGCGGTGGAATTCACTCGGGATGACCGCCGTCGCTATCGGGAGAAGGTCCGGCAGTGTCTGGACACGCTCGCGCAGATGCTGGCCGAGTCACGCTTCGATTTTGATCGGCCGCTCACCGGTCTGGAGATCGAGCTCAACCTGGTGGACAACGACGGGCTACCGGCGATGCGCAACGCCGAGGTGCTGCGCGCGATCGCCGACGACCAGTGGGCCACCGAGATCGGCCAGTTCAACCTGGAGATCAACATGCCGCCGCGCCGGATCGCCGCGGCCGGAGCCGGTGAACTGGAGAAGGAGGTCCGGGACGCGCTCAACGCCGCGGACGAGAAAGCGCGTCCGCTCGGCACCCAGCTGGCGCTGATCGGCATCCTCCCGACGCTGCGCGAGTCGCACGTCAACCTGGGGACGCTCTCGGCCAACGACCGGTACCGGCTGCTCAACGAGCAGATCTTCGCGGCCAGGGGCGAAGACCTGCCGATCCGGATCGACGGGGTCGAGCAGCTCGACACCTACGCCGACAGCGTCGCTCCGGAGAGCGCCTGCACCAGCGTCCAGTTCCACCTGCAGGTGAGCCCGACGACGTTCGGGGCGTACTGGAACGCGGCCCAGGCGATCGCGGGTGCGCAGGTGGCGCTCGGCGCGAACTCGCCGTACCTGTTCGGGCACCGGCTCTGGGCCGAGACCCGGATCCCGTTGTTCGAACAGGCCACCGATACCCGGTCGGACGAGTTGAAGGCGCAGGGCGTGCGGCCGCGGGTGTGGTTCGGCGAGCGGTGGATCACGTCGGTGTTCGACCTCTTCGAGGAGAACAGCCGGTACTTCCCCGCGCTGCTTCCGCTCTGCGAGGACGAGGATCCCGAAGCCGTGCTGGCTGCGGGCGGCACCCCGTCGCTCCCGGAGTTGACGCTGCACAACGGCACGATCTGGCGTTGGAACCGGCCGGTCTACGCGGTCGTCGACGGTCGTCCGCACCTGCGGGTGGAGAACCGGGTGCTCCCCGGCGGGCCGACCGTCGTCGACATCGCGGCGAACATGGCCTTCTACTACGGGCTGGTGCGTGCGCTCGTCGACTCGGAGCGACCGGTGTGGAGCCAGATGTCGTTCGCGGCGGCGCAGGAGAACTTCCACGCCGGCGCCCGCGACGGCATCCACAGCCGGCAGTACTGGCCCGGCGCGGGCGAGGTGCCGGTCTCCGAACTCATCCTGCGCCACCTGCTGCCGATGGCCGCGCAGGGCCTGGACGCCTGGGGGGTGTCCGCCGACGAACGCGACCGGCTGCTCGGCATCGTCGAAGGGCGCTGCCTGGCCCACCGCACCGGCGCGGAGTGGCAGGTGGCCGCGGTCGAGAAGTACGAGCGCTCCGGCCTCGGCCGGGACGAGGCACTACGCCGGATGACTGTCGACTACCTCGCCCGGATGCACTCCAACGAGCCGGTCCACACGTGGTCGGACGACTGAGACGCTCGCGGCCGCGGCGGCGGCGAGCGTCCGGCGGTCGCCGCCCGGTGCGAGCACCGGGTGGCACCGCACCTCCACGACCACGTCGCGGGCACGGGCGATCCGCCACGCCGAGGCGGTGAGCGGGTCGTCGCCGAGGAACGCCGGGACGGTGGTGGGCCGACCGGCCGCGGTGTACCGGACGGTGACCGGCTCGACCGGCGCTCCGGCGTCGATCGCGGCCTGGAACACCGCCGGGTAGAACCGGCCGCGTTCGGCACCGCACCAGGTCGTGCCCTCGGGGAACGCGACGACGCGCGAACCGGACAGCAGCGCGGTGCGCACGTCGGCCACGGTGCCGGGCAGCGTCGAGAGCCGGTGGCGATCGACGAAGATCGTGCCGCCGCGCGTCGCGAGCGCACCGATCAGCGGCCACCCGCGCACGTCGTTCTTCGCGACCATCCGGCCCGGACGGACCGAGCCCACCGCGAGGATGTCCAGCCACGAGATGTGGTTGGCGACGACGAGCGCCCCGGCGGGCGCCTCGGCCGGGGCGTCGACGACCATCCGGACGTCGAGGGCCCGGAGCAGCGACCGGCACCAGCCACCGGCCACCGCGGTTCGTTCGGCCGCACTGAGCAGCGGGTACACCACCGCCAGCGGGATCACCGCCAGCACGGCGGCGAGCAGCGCGACGATCCGGAGCACCGCCGTCGAGATCGGGACCCTGTCCTCGTCCCCCACCAGGCAGCCGACCGCGCAGGGTGAGTATGGCGCCCAGATCACGATGCACCCGGACTCTGCTGCCCCAAGAATCGGCGGAGGTACCGGGGGTCGGTGTCGGCGAGCGAGAGCAGCACGAAGAAGTCGGCCGTGCCGAACCCGGGGTCGTGCGCGGGCCGGCCGCAGACCTTGGCGCCGAGGCGTAGGTAGCCGCGGATCAGCGGCGGCACGAGCGCGAGCCGCGCGGGGGCGCCGGCCGGGCCGTGCCAGGGGTTGCGCGGCTCGACCCGCTGCGTGTCCGGCGACAGGTACCTGGCGTTCACCACGGCCGCGGTCGCGGCGGCCGCCTCGCCTCCGTCGGCGAGCGGCACCGAGGCGCACCCGGCCAACCAGCGGTGACCGGACAGGTGCAGGTAGCGAGCGATGCCCGCCCACATCAGGCCGATCACCGCGCCGTTGCGGTGATCGGGGTGGACGCAGGAGCGTCCGGTCTCGACGAGGTCCGGACGCAGCGCCGCGAGCCGGTCGAGCCGGAACTCACCGTCCGAGTAGAGCTCGGTGCTGCGCCCGGGCGGCAGCATCCGGTAGGTGCCGACGCAGGCCCCGGTCGCGTCGTCCCGGATCAGTAGGTGGTCGCAGAGCGCGTCGAACCGGTCGACGTCCACGCCCGGTCCGTCGATCGCCGCGCCGAGTTCGGTCGCGAAAACCTGGTAACGGAGTTCCTGAGCTGCGCGGATCTCAGCGACTTCGGTCGCGAGAACCACCGAGTACCCCGCCGAAACGAGAACGCTTGAAGGCATATGCGAGGTGTAACGCCGCACGGGCCTCGGGCGTAAGGAACGGCCGGTGAACCCTTCAGTGCGCGTGGGTTTCCGGGGAGTGCTGATGGGACTCCGGACGGCAACGGCAGCAGGCAAGCAGGTGGAACACCTCGGCGAGTTCCTTGAGATCGCCGATCGGGTGGCGGAACCCGGCCCGGATCCACCGCTCCTCCCCCGCCACCTCGACGCCCAGCGTCAGGCCGTAGCGGTCGAGGCGGAGCGCACGGGCGTTGCTCGCGCCGGGCACCGCGGTCTCCCTGGCCTGGGCGCACAACTCGGCCAGCAGGTCCTCGTGGTGGTCGGCGAGGTCGTGGAGCAGCTTCTGCTCCTCGGGCGCGAACGGGTCGGGTTCGGCGTCGAGGAACGCGTCGACGTCGACGTCGGTGCGGCGCAGACCGTCGGGGCCGGTGTCCTCGGCGTCGTAGCCGGGCGTCACCCACTCGATCTCGGCCAGGTCGAGCCGGTACAGCACGCTGCCGCGGCCGATGTCGAGAAGCTCGCCGATCGGGTTCACCTCGGCGAAGTCCATCGCGGCGCGGTGCGCGGCGATTCCGGCGAGCCGGGTGGCCCAGCCGGACATCGTGATCCGGCCGCGCCACGGGCTGCCGGCCACCGGCTGCCGGTCGGCCACGGTCAGCTGCGCCACCGCGTCACCGTCGGCGGCCACCGGACGCAACGCCCGGTCGACCGGGCTGTCCTCGGCGAGAAGCAGCAGCACCCGACCCATGCGGTCGGTGACGTGGGTGACCGCGAACTCGGGCACCGGCGACCCGCCGGCCGGTTCGCCGGACGTGCGGATGCGGGCCGGCAGATGCCCGGCCGCCAACGTACGAGCGACTTCTGCCGGGGTCGGCTCCATCACGCCTCCAAAATACGGTTAGGCTCACCTTAGTTAGTGAAGCCTAACCTAGAAGGGTGTTCGATGAACAAGTCCCGGCCCAAGGTCCGGTTGTCGCGGGCGCTGGGGATTCCGCTCACGCCGAAGAGCGTGGAGTACTTCGAGCGGCGTCCGTACCCGCCCGGCGTCCACGGCCGACGTCGCCGGCAGCAGAGCGACTACTCGCTGCGACTGCGTGAGAAGCAGCGGCTGCGCTTCCAGTACGACATCGGCGAGAAGCAGTTGCGTCGCGTCTTCGACGAGGCCGCCAAGAACCGCGCCGGCAAGACCGGCGACGTGCTCGTCTCGCTGCTCGAGCGCCGGCTCGACGCCACGGTGCTGCGCGCCGGCTTCGCGCGGACGATCTACCAGGCCCGCCAGTTCGTGACGCACCGGCACATCACGGTCAACGGGCAGCGGGTCGACAAGCCGTCGTACCGGGTCGAAGAAGGCGACGTCGTGCAGGTGCACGAACGCAGCCGCCCGATGACGCCGTTCGTCACCGCGGCCGCCGGCGCCCACGTCGGCTCCGGGCCCACCGCGCCCTATCTCGACGTTTCGATAAGCAACCTGACCGTGCGGGTGCTGCGCGACCCGGTGCGTGCGGAAGTTCCGGTCATCTGCAACGAGCAGCTGGTCGTCGAGTTCTACTCCCGCTGACCGGTGCGGAAACGAACGAGGGCGGCCCGCACGGGCCGCCCTCGAGTTGCTTCTGGTCTCAACGCAGAACGGCTAAGCCCACCGGGTAGCGGTACCGCTCGCCCCCCGCGGCCGAGAGCGCCGCGAGCACGGTGGTGAGCAGCCAGGCCAGCACCAGCGGCACCAGGAACAGCGCCGCGAACCCGAACGTCAGCACGCCGAGCAGCAGCATCGGCGCCAGCGCGGCCAGGAACGCGAGCTGGAAGTTCGCCGCGGCCAGCGCCTGCTCCTTCACGTACGTCGACCGCTCGCCGACCAGCCGGGAGATCACCATCGGACCGGCCGCGCTCGACACCGCCCCGGAGAGGTGGGCCAGCACCACCCAGGCCCGCTCGGTCGCGGTCGGCGCGAGCGTGGTCCGCACGCGCACCGGCGCGGCGACCTTCTGCTCACGCACGGTAGTGGGAGCGGTAGCGGCGGCCGGGCGACGCGACGGGCGCAGCCGTACCGGCCGTACACCACCGTCGAGCACCGGCGTCATGACGCTCATCCGAACCCTCCTCGACTTCCCCCGGACCCCCGTTGTCGTCCGGTGTGCGCCCATCGTGCTCGCGAACGGTGTCCGAGTGCGTCAGGGATCCCACTGGTTCTTGCCCTGGCCGAGTACCCAGCCGAACCCCGGGGACACCCCGGATGGCTGTTCACCCCTCCATAACCATCCAACCGCGCGCAAGCGAAATCGATGTCGGTCGAACGACAGCAATTACATGGCGAGAAACACAGCGAAACCCTGGTTCCGCCGGTCACGGTGGACCGTGTCGCCTGCGATCAGGCGGGGAGAGCCTCTTTGCCGACGATCGCGCCGACGATGTCGGCGAGGACCGTCAGACGGGTGAGCTCGACGTCGTGGAACGCCGGCGCGTGGTGGCGGGCGATCACCAGCACGGTGGTGGTGCCGTCGAAGGGGGTCACGGCCAGGTGCGGGCCGTCCGGCACGGAGAGCGTCCGCGGACGCAACGGGGTCAGCTCGGGGTAGGTGAACGTCTCGGGCGCCTGCCAGCTCGTCCTGATCACCGTGAGCGACGGTTCGGTCTCGACGAGTGCGGCCCAGCCCGCACTGAACAGCGCCGGGGCCGCATCGACCAGAGTGGCCAGTCCGCGGCCGGGGTTGGCCGCGATCTGGGACAGCACACCGAGGTCGGAGAGTGCGCCCGGCGGCTCGACCGTCTCCCAGATGCCCTCGACGCGGACGCCGGGTGCGGCCTCGAGCCCCGCGGCGACCCGCTCGCGGACCGCCGGGTTGGCCACCGAGACCGTGAACTCGTCGAGCGCCCGGCCGACCACGCTCTCGAGCACGGTCACCTGCAGGATGTCCGCGCCGGCCGCGCCCAGCGTGCGGGTCACGGCACCGAGCGCACCAGGCCGGTCCGGCAGTGAAACCCGCACCCGAAGCAACATGAGCTCAGCCTGCCACGGCCGCGTTACCAGCGTGTTGCTGGTGGTCAGCGCCACACACGAAAGGGAAGGCCACCGCGTGCCCTTGCGGGCGTGAACGCCGGCACCGAAGTACCGGCAGAACGGGTGACCCTCCCCGCCCTCCATGTTCCCGCAGTACCACCGGGCTCAAACACCGGGCATTCGTAGGATGAGACGTGCGCCCACCAAACGAGACAAGGCCTACCGATCCGGGAGACGAACTCGACTACCGGTTCTCCCTGGCGAACGAGCGCACGTTCCTGGCCTGGATCCGGACGGCGCTGGCTCTCGTCGGGGGCGGGCTGGCCGTCGACCAGCTGCTGCCCGAGCTGGGCCGGCCGACCGCGCTCCGGATCTCGATCGCCACCGTGCTGCTCGTCCTCGGGGCAGCCACCGCTGTCCACGCCTCGGTCCGCTGGATGCACGTGGAGCGGCAGATGCGGTCCGGGAACGACCTGCCGCCCTCCTCCTATCCGCGGATCCTCGCGGTGGTGGTCGCCGCCGGTGCGGTCCTCCTCGTCGTCGTGGTGCTGCTGGGTATCGACCGATGAGGCCGCGGCCGCCCGGGCTGGCGTCGGAACGCACCGCGCTGGCCTGGGTGCGCTCGCTGATCGGTCTGCTCGGGGTCGGGTTGCTGGTCTCGCGCGGCATGCTCGTGCACTGGCCGTTGCTGCCGGCGGCGGCCGCGATCACGGTGGTCGCCGGGCTGGTGCTGGGCGCCTGTTACCTCGGGGAGCGCCGCCGGATCGCGTTGCGGCACCCACGCCCGGCACCCCCGCGCCCCGGGACGATCGTCGCGATCACCGCGGGGGCGGTGCTGGCGGCCGCGCTGGGAGGCGTGGTGTTGGTTCGGTAGCTTGCCCCGATTCATGCAATGTTCGCCGGAAACCGCTTCGATACTCGCCATGCAACCCTGGTGCAGGTTCTTGAGTCTCGCCGTTCCGGTCACCGCCGCGCTGGCGCTGACCGCGGTCCCGGCCACCGCTCACTCCGACGCGGTGACGCTCCTCGGGCGCGCCGCGATCTCGGCCACCGACTACCAGCCCGGGCCGGACTCCGGCACCGCGCTGGACAAGACCACCGTGAACGGCATCACGCCGCCGTTCACGGGTCAGCCGATCCCCGGCTTCTCGGCCGCGATCACCGCGTCGGCGGGTGACGAGTCCGGCCGGCGTCTGCTCGCGATGCCCGACAACGGCTTCGGCGCCAAGAACAACTCCGCGGACTTCCTGCTGCGCGCCTACTACGTCGAGCCGGACTACCGGCACGGCGACGTGAAGATCGACGGGTTCGTCAGTTTCCGCGACCCCGACCACAAGGTCCCGTTCGACATCGTCAACAAGAACACCAAGGACCGGCTGCTGACCGGTGCGGACTTCGACATCGAATCGCTGCAGCGCGACGCGCACGGCAACCTCTGGATCGGCGACGAGTTCGGCCCGTACCTGATCGAGGTCGACCGGACCGGCAAGGTGCTCCAGGCCCCGATCCCGCTGGCCGACGGCACCAGGTCGCCGCAGTCGCCGGACCTGAAGGCGGGCGAGACCCCCTCGCTGGCCGCCAGCAACGGCTTCGAGGCCATGGCGGTCTCGACGGACGGGAAGACGCTCTACCCGATCCTCGAAGGACCGAAGGTCGCCGACACCGACAAGACCCGTCGGGTCGTGTACGAGTTCTCGATCCGCGAGAACAAGTACACGGGCAGGACGTGGTCCATCGACGTCGGCGCGGTCGGGCAGCTCGTGGCCGACGCGCAGGTGCTCGACGGGCACCGGATCGCCTGGCTGGAGCGCGACAACTTCGAAGGCGCCGAGGCGAAGGTGAAGCGGATCCACATCGCCGACCTCGACAAGGCCGACAAGTCGGGCGCGGTGAAGTCGACGACGATCGCCGACCTGCTGACGATCGCCGACCCCAGGGGAATCTCGTCGCCCGCGCGCGAGGGCGAGTTCGGCGTGGGGCCGACGTTCGCGTTCCCGTTCCAGTCGGTGGAGACGATCCTGCCCCTCCACGGCGACACGGTGTTCGTCACCAACGACAACAATTTCCCGAGTAACGACGGCCGCATCACGGGTAAGGCCGACGACATCGAACTGATCGAGATATCCATCCCTGGACTGCGTTAACAACCACTCGATCCGTCGCCGAGGCCGTGCGATACTGCGGTTTCCGCGATCTAGAGCGCCTCGGGAGGGCCAAATGACTCAGACCGGTGTTCCACAGGAGCGCAAGCTGGTCACGGCGATCCCGGGGCCCCGCTCCGAGGAACTGCTCGCTCGTCGGAACGCGGCCGTGGCGTCGGGGGTCAGCGTCGGGCTCCCGGTTTTCGTCACGGCCGCGGGCGGCGGCATCGTCGTCGACGTCGACGGCAACCAGCTCATCGACCTCGGCTCCGGCATCGCGGTGGTCAACGTCGGCAACGCGAACCCGGCCGTGGCCGCCGCGGTCGCGGCCCAGGCGGCCGCGTTCACCCACACCTGCTTCATGGTGACGCCGTACGAGGGGTACGTCGCGGTCTGCGAAGCGCTCAACCGGCTCACCCCCGGCGACTTCGAGAAGCGCTCGGCGCTGTTCAACTCCGGTGCCGAGGCGGTGGAGAACGCGGTGAAGATCGCCCGCGCCTACACCAAGCGCCAGGCGGTCGTCGTGTTCGACCACGGCTACCACGGCCGCACCAACCTCACGATGGCACTGACCGCGAAGAACATGCCGTACAAGCACTCGTTCGGGCCGTTCGCGCCCGAGGTGTACCGGCTACCGATGTCCTATCCGTACCGGGACTCCGACGCCGGGCTCGACGCCTCCGGTCCGGCCGCCGCGGCGCGCGCGCTGAGCGTCCTCGACAAGCAGGTCGGGGCCGAGAACGTCGCCGCGCTGATCATCGAGCCGATCCAGGGTGAGGGCGGTTTCATCGAGCCGGCGCCCGGGTTCCTGGCCGCCGTCGCCGAGTACTGCACGGCGAACGGCATCGTGTTCGTCGCCGACGAGATCCAGACCGGTTTCGGCCGCACCGGCGACCTGTTCGCCTCCGAGCACGAGGGCATCGTGCCCGACCTGGTGACCACCGCGAAGGGCATCGCCGGCGGGATGCCGCTGGCCGCGGTGACCGGCCGGGCCGAGATCATGGACGCCGCCCACGCCGGTGGGCTCGGCGGCACGTACGGCGGCAACCCGGTCGCGTGCGCGGCGGCACTGGCCGCGATTGAGGAGATCGAAAGCCGCGACCTGGCCGGCCGGGCCCGCCGGATCGGCGAGATCATGCTGCCCGCCCTGGGTGAGCTGGCCGAGCGGCACTCGTTCGTCGGGAACGTCCGCGGCCGCGGCGCGATGCTCGCCGTCGAGCTCGTCGAACCGGGCACCACCACGCCGGCCGCCCAGCTGGCCGGGGCCGTGAACAAGGCCTGCCACCAGCGCGGCCTGGTGACGCTGAGCTGCGGCACCTACGGCAACGTGCTCCGCTTCCTGCCGCCGCTGGTCATCGGCGAGGATCTCCTCACCGAGGCGCTCGAGCTCATCGCCGACGCGTTCGACGAGGTGGCGAAGTCCCTTCCGGCGGCCGAGGCGGCGCCGCACCCGAGGCCCGACACGGACTGAGCGTCGATCGGGGTGGGGGCGCCCGCCTCCACTCCGACGGCCGCTCAGACGGCGGCGGCCTCGCGCACCGGGTCTTCGGAGTCGAGCACCGCCAGCACCGCGGCGCAGACGACGCTCTGCTCGGCGGACGAGAGCAGCGGGCCCGCCTGGCCCGGGCTCTGGTGGTGCAGCAGACCCGACATCAGCGCGCCCATCGCGCACCGGCCGCGCAGCAGCGCCGCGGGGTCGTCGGAGCCGGCCAGCACCTGGAGCAGCCGCTCCATCCGGGCGTTCATGCCGAGCCGCTCGAACATCGTGTGCTTCACCGATGGGTCGCTCAGCACCGCGGTGAGGAACTCCCCCCGCTCGTTCATCTGCGTGATCAGCCGTTTCACCAGCTCGGCCCGTGACCACTGCCCGGCCGCGGTGGCGGCGACGATGCGGTCGACGTCGTCCAGGAACGGCGTGATCAGCGCCTGGAGCACCTCTTCCTTCGACGGGAAGTGGTAGTACAGCGCCGCCTTCGTCATGCCGCAGAGCACCGCAAGGTCGCGGATGGACGTTCCCGCGAAGCCACGCTGCTCGAACAACTTCGTCGCGGCGTCGAGGATCCGTTGCCGCGTGCCCTCGGCCGTGCTTCCAGCTGTCCGCGCCACGTCACACCCCTCTCACCACGAAATCACCGGTCCTCCAGCGTACGAACTTCGCGCGCCAACGGACAGGTCTTGTGAATTCCACGTGACAGCGGCCACCACACAGTTGACACGCAGCCCTAGGCTACCCAAAGTATTAACCGACCGATCGATTAATTCCAGCCCGCGGGGGTGTAGCCATGGCCGGTCTGGCCAGGTGGTGCTATCAGCATCGAATCGTCGTCGTGGTCCTCTGGGTCGTCGGCTTGCTGGGCCTCGGTGCCGCCAGCCAGTCCGTCGGCACTGCCTACAACGATAGCTTCGCGTTACCAGGTACCGAGTCGACGAAGGCCTTGGACCTGCTGCAGGGCGCGTTCCCGGACGCGGCCGGTGAGTCGGACACGATCGTCTGGCACACCGACAGCGGCACGGTGAAGGACGCCGCCGTTCAACAGCGCATCGAGGGCATGCTCGGCCAGGTGGCCGACCGCTCGGACATCGCGTCCGTGGCCAGCCCGTACACCGAACAGGGTGCGGGGCAGATCAGCCAGGACGGCAAGACCGCCTACGCGACGGTCACGTTCAAGGGCTCGGTCGAGGACGAGGTCGACCTCGACGCCGTCGACAGCCTGATTTCGACCGCCGAGAAGGCCCGGACCGACGGCCTCGACGTCGAGCTCGGCGGCAACGCGATCCAGCAGGCCACCCAGGCTCCGCCGGGTAGCTCCGAGGTCTACGGCCTGATCGCCGCCGCGGTGATCCTGCTCATCGCGTTCGGCTCGCTGCTGGCGATGGCGATCCCGCTGATCACCGCGGTGCTCGCGCTCGCCGCCGGAACCACGTCGATCATCCTGCTCAGCCACGTGATGACGATCGGCACGATCGCGCCGACCGTGGCCGCGCTGATCGGGCTCGGCGTCGGCATCGACTACGCCCTGTTCGTGGTCACCCGGCACCGCAACGGCCTGATGGCCGGGATGTCGGTCGAGGAGTCGACGGTCCGCGCGCTGAACACGTCCGGCCGCGCGGTGGTCTTCGCCGGCATCACGGTCTGCATCGCGCTGCTCGGCATGCTCGTGCTGAACCTGAACTTCCTCACCGGCGTCGGCGTCGCCGCCTCGATCGTGGTGTTCTTCTCCGTGCTGACGGCGATCACGCTGCTGCCGTCGCTGCTCGGCTTCTTCGGGATGCGCGTGCTCTCCCGCCGCGAACGCCGCCGGCTGGCCGCCGAGGGGCCGCACGAGGCGCACGCCCGCGGTTTCTGGGCGCGCTGGGCCGGCATCGTGGAACGGCGTCCCCGGATGCTGGCCGCGATCGCGATCGCGCTGATCGCGGTGCTCTCGATCCCGACGCTCTCGCTCCGGCTGGGCGCGTCCGACCAGGGCAACGACCCGGCCGACTCGACGACGCGCAAGGCGTACGACCTGCTCGCCGACGGATTCGGGCCCGGCTTCAACGGGCCCCTGCAGCTCGTCGCCGAGCTGAAGTCGCCCAGTGACACCGCCGCGCTCAACGAGCTGGTCGGGCAGGTCCGGAAGGATCCCGGGGTCGCCGCGGTCGTGGCGGTGCCCACCCAGCCCGGTGCCGAGGTCGGCATCGTCCAGGTGATCCCGACGTCCTCCCCGCAGTCGGAGGAGACCAGCGACCTGATCAAGCGCCTGCGTGACGACGTCGTGCCCGGCGTCGAGGACGGCACGACGATGCAGGTGCACGTGGGTGGCATGACGGCGATCTTCGACGACTTCGCCGACGTGCTCACCAGCAAGCTGCCGCTGTTCCTCGGCGTCATCATCGCGCTGGGCTTCCTGCTGCTGACGGTGGCGTTCCGCAGCCTGCTCGTGCCGCTCACCGCGGCGGTGATGAACGTGCTCGCGGCCGCAGCCTCGTTCGGCGTGATCGTCGCGGTGTTCCAGTGGGGCTGGGGCGCCGAGGCGCTCGGCATCGGCGCGGCCGGGCCGGTCGAGGCGTTCCTGCCGGTCATGATGCTGGCGATTCTCTTCGGCCTGTCGATGGACTACCAGGTGTTCCTGGTCAGCCGGATGCACGAGGAGTGGGTGCACACCGGCGACAACCGGCGGGCGGTCACGGTCGGGCAGGCCAGCACCGGGCGGGTGATCACGGCGGCCGCGACGATCATGATCTTCGTCTTCGGCGCGTTCATCTTCGAGGGCCAGCGGGTCATCGCCGAGTTCGGAATCGGGTTGTCGAGCGCGGTCTTCATCGACGCGTTCATCCTGCGGACGCTGCTGGTGCCGGCGCTGATGCACTGGTTCGGACGGGCCAACTGGTGGATCCCGAAGTGGCTCGACCGCTGGTTGCCGCACCTGACGGTGGAGCCGGCCGACGAGCCGGTCGCCCCGCCGCGCCCGGAGGAGAAGCGCGAGCCGGTAGCCGTGGGCTAAATCCCTTGCCCACAATCGACTGTCGCCGGACGCTGGAGTACGAGCGTCCGGCGACGGCGCGGAAGGAGGCGTGATGGACTGGGTCGTCGAACTCGTGACCGACCTCCGCGCACCCGTCCTCTACGCTCTCGTCGTCGCGGTCGTCTTCGCCGAGACCGCGGTGCTGTTGGGCATGTTCCTTCCCGGCGAGACCGCGGCGATCGTGGCCGGGGTGCTCGCGGCCCAGCGCCAGATCTCGCTCGAGGTCGTGCTCCCGCTGGTCGCGGTCGCGGCGATCGCCGGCGACACCACCGGCTTCCTGCTCGGTCGCCGATTCGGCCCGGCCCTGCTGAACGGCCGGCTGCTGCGCCGACGTCGCGCGCAGATCGACCGCGCCACCGCCACCCTGCGACGGCACGGCGCGCTCGTGATCGTCGCCAGCCGGTTCCTGCCGTTCCTGCGGACGGTCACCCCCGGTGCGGCCGGTGCGTCCGGCGTACCGGCCCTGACGTTCCTGCCGGCCGCGCTGGCCGGCGGCCTGCTGTGGGGCATCGGTTCCCCGCTGCTGGGGTACGTCGCGGCCGACTCGTACCACCGGGTCGAGGAAGTGATCGGCAACACCGGGCTGGTCGTGCTGGCGCTCTTGTTCGTCGGCTGGTGGGCGGTTCGGCGGCGGCGGAGGCGGCAGGCCCGGAAGGCCGAGGACCCCGACACCGAGAGACCGGTGGACGTACCCGCCCCGCCGGTCGTGCCGGTGGTCTCGACGCTGCGTCGCGTCCTGGCCGGCGGCTACGCCGGCACCGCGCTCGGCGTCGTACGGCCCCGGCGGCGGACCGATCGTCGTCGCCCCTGACCGGCATTTCGCCCTCCGCCGAACCGCTACCCGGGGATCTCCGTCGCCGAGGAAGCCAGGAAGGCAGAGAATGTCGGTGAGCGGGGACGGCGGAGGGGTGCGAACGGTGGAGATCGGGCTGCTGGGTGCGGTCGAGGTCACGGTCGACGGCGCGAGCGTCTCCGTCGGTGGCCACCGGCTGCGTGCGGCGTTCGCCCGGCTCGCGCTCGACGCCGGGCGCATGGTCACGGTCAGCACGCTCGTCGACGCCGTCTGGGGCGACGATCCGCCCGCCGGCTCGGGCAACGCACTGCAGTCCCTGGTCAGCCGGTTGCGTCGAACGCTGCCCGCCGGTGTCGTCGAGTCCGCCCCGGCCGGTTACCGGCTCGCGGTCGCACCGGAGTCCGTCGACGTCCACCGGTTCGAACGCCTGGCCGCCGCCGGGCGGCGCACGCTAGAGAGCGGTGATCCGGCCGGCGCCGCCGAGACGTTGCGTGAAGCCCTGAGCCTCTGGCGCGGCCCGGCGCTGGCCGACATCGGGGACGCCCCGTTCCGGGCCGCGGTGGTCACCCGCCTGGAGAACGCCCGGCTGGCCGCGATCGAGGATCGCATCGACGCCGATCTGGCGCTCGATCGGCACCCGGAGGTCGTCGCCGAGCTCGAGGAGCTGACCGCCGAACACCCGCTCCGCGAACGTCTGCACGCGCAACTCGTGCTCGCGCTCAACGGCGCGTCGCGGCAGGCCGACGCACTCACCGCGTTCGACCGCATCCGGCGGCGCCTGGCCGACGAGCTGGGCGTCGACCCCGGCGCGGTGCTCAAAGGCGCGTACACCACCGTGCTGGGCAGCCCCGGCGTACCGGCCAAGCAGTCCGTGCGCATGCCGGCCGCGCCCCGGCCGGTCACCACGAACGGCGCGCGCACCCGGGGCAATCTGCGCCCGCAGCTGACCACGTTCGTCGGACGGCGCACCGAGCTCGCCGCGGTCGCCGACCTGCTCGCCGCCGAGCGGCTGGTGACGCTCATCGGCCCCGGAGGCGCCGGGAAGACGCGCCTGGCCGAGGAGTCCGGAGCCCGCCTCACCGATCGCAACACCGGGGGCGTCTGGATGGTGCCGCTCGCGCCGATCGGCGAGGGCGACGAGGTGCCGCAGGCCGTGCTCACCGGCCTCGGACGCCGTCAGGTCGGTCTGCTCGACACGAAGCTCTCCAACGAGGCCAGCGCCCCGCAGGACGTGGACGCGATCCTGGTGAAGGCGTTGAGCGCCGGTCCGACGCTGCTCGTGCTGGACAACTGCGAGCACCTGCTGGAACCGATCGCCGCACTGGCCCACTCGCTGCTGCTGGACTGCCCGGAGCTGCGCATCCTCGCCACCAGCCGGGAGCCGCTCGGCGTTCCCGGCGAACGGCTCCACCCGGTACCCAGCCTCGCCCTGCCGCCACCGGGGCGGTTGACGCCGGCGCAGGCCGCCCGCTACCCGGCCGTCCAGCTGCTCGTCGACCGGGCCGCCTCGGTGCGTCCCGGCTTCGCGCTCACCCCGGAGAACGTCGACGCGATCGTCGAGATCTGCCGCAGCCTGGACGGGATGCCGCTGGCGCTCGAGCTGGCCGCTCCCCGGCTGCGCTCGCTCTCCCCGGAGCAGCTCGCGGCCCGGCTCGGCGACCGGTTCCGGCTGCTGACCGCGGGCAGCCGCACCGCGCTCCCCCGCCACCAGACGCTGCACGCGGTGGTGGCCTGGAGCTGGGAGCTGCTGACCGCCCAGGAGCAGGTCCTGTGGCGGCGGCTGTCGCAGTTCCCCGGCGGAGCGACCGTCGACGCCGCCGAGCGGGTGTGCGCCGACGACGACCTGCTCCGCCCCGGTGACGTGCTGGAGACGCTCGCGTCGCTGGTGGACAAGTCACTCGTGGAACTCGTCGCGGAGGCCGAACCGCCGCGCTACCGGATGCTGGAGACCGTCCGCGCGTTCGGCGCCGAGCAGCTGGAGACGGCCGGTGAGACGGCCGCCACCCGGGACGCGTTGCTGGCCTACTTCGTCGAGCTGGTCGAGACGGCCGAACCGAAGCTCCGGAGCCCGGAACAGCGCACCTGGGCGAACACGCTCACCGCCGAGTACGAGAACATCACCGCCGCGCTGCGCTGGGCCGTCGACCAGGGGCGCGGTGACCCTGCGGTCCGGCTCGTCGCCGGGCTGGCCTGGTACTGGGCGCTGCGCGGCGCGCACGCCGAGGCCGACCGGTGGGCGACCGCGGTGCTGCCCCTCGCCGACCAGGCGCCCCCGGTCAGCGCCGCGATCGTCACCGCGTTCGCCGGGCTGACCGCGGCGAGCCTGCGCAGCACCTACGAGGAGGCGAAGCGCGAGGCGGAACGGGTGACCGAGCTGATCAAGCCGTTCGCGACCGCACCCGACGCCCATCCCGTGCTCGTGCTGGCCGACAGCATCATCCATTTCCTCGGCGACCGGAACGACCAGGTCCAGGAGAAGCTCGAGCGGGTCTACCGGCACCCCGACCCGTGGGTCAGCGCGCTCGCGCTCTTCCTCGACGCGAACCTCCACGAGAACGACGGCGACCTGCTCGTCGCGGAGCAGCTGTTCGAGTCCGCGCGCTCGGCGTTCGAGTCGATCGGTGACCGCTGGGGCCGCGGTGCGGTGCTCAGCTCACTCGCGTCGATCAAGGCGCTGCGCGGGGACCACCGCGGCGCGATCGAGGCGCTGGAACAGGCCCGAGCGCTGATCTACGACTTGAACGGGTTCGACGACCTCCCCCGCGTCCTGCTCTGGCTGGCGCTGGAGTGGGCCCGGATCGGCGACTTCGAGCGGGCCCGGGCGTACCTGGACGAGAGCACCACCCACGTCGCCCGCCTCGGCGACGACGACAACGCGGTGGGCTTCCTGGGCGCCGCGCGTTCGACCGTCCTCCGGCTCACCGGCGACCTCACCGGCGCCGCCGCCCTGCTCACGACCGAGATCGAGCGGTACAGGGCGCACCCGTACGGCCCTCCGCAGATCTACGCGCTGCTGCTCGCCGACTACACGTACGCGCTCGTCGCCGTCGGCGAGGCGGAGCAGGCCGTCGACTACGTGCTGGAAGCGCTGAGCCAGGCCGCGGAGGCGCACGACTCCCCCGTCCTCGGGGGGTCGCTCGACACCGCGGCGGCCGTCGCGCTCGCACTCGGCGACCCGGCCGGAGCGGCGCAGCTCCTCGGTGCCGCGGCCCTGGTCCGCGGGCTGCCCGACCTGGGAAATCCGGACGTGGTGCGTACCCGGGAACTCGCCGCCGAGGCGCTGGGCCCATCGACGTTCGAGGCCCGGTACCGCGACGGCGAGACCATGCCCAAGGACGACGTGCTGGACCTGGCCCGCGAACTCCTGACTCAGGTGCGCCGGCGGTAGACCGCCAGCGAGAGCGGAACGAACACCGCGCAGAGCACCGCGACCGAGATCACCACCTTGACCGCGGGCCCGGCGATCGCTCCCTGGCCGGTGAGCAGGCCCCGGGTCGCTTCGACGACGAACGTGACCGGGTTGACCTTCACCCAGGCCTGCAGCCAGCCCGGGAGCGTGTCGGTCGGCACGAACAAGTTGCTGCCGAACGTCAGCGGGAACATCAGCATCCCACCGATGCCCTGCACCGTCCGGGGGTTGCGCAGCAGCAGGCCGACGAGCGCGGTGACCCAGCAGAGTCCGAACGCGAACAGCAGCACGAGCGCGCAGGCGGCGAGCGTGGAGAAGGGATCGGTCTCGATCCGGAATCCGATCACCGCACCGAAGCCCAGCACGACCGCGATCGTCACCAGGTAGCGCACCACGTCGCCGAGCACCGCGCCGATCAGCGGGGCCGACCGGGCGATCGGCATCGTGCGGAAGCGGTCGAACACCCCCGTCTGCAGGTCCCCGGCGAGGCTCTGGCCGACGCCGAGGCTGGCGAACGCGACGCTCTGCACGAGGATGCCGGGCAGCACGAACTGGAGGTAGACGTGCCGGTCGCCGGTCACCGCGCCGCCGAACAGGTAGACGAACAGCAGCACGAAGATGATCGGCTGCAGCGTGAGGTCGAGCAGCTGCTCCGGCGAGTGCTTGATCTTGATCAGGCTGCGCCAGGTGAGCGTCAGCGAATGCCGGAGCGTCCGTACCGGCCCGAACCGGACCGGAGCTTCGTCCACCGGCGACGAGGGCGTCGTGGCCACCAGGGTCGCGGTCATGCGGCGTCCTCGGCCGGGTGGCCGGTGAGCGTGAGGAACACCTCGTCGAGGCTGGCCCGGCGCAGGCCCAGCTCGCCGACCGCGATCCCGGCGTCGTCCAACCGGCGGACGACGTCGGCGAGCAGCGTGGGTTCCGCGACCGGAGCGGTCACCAGCCCTCGGGCCTGGTTCCGGGTGGGTCGCACCCGGGTGACCGCGGCCACGATCGCCTCGACGTCGGCGAGGTCGGCCTCATCGAGCGGGTGCACCTCGATCGTCTGGTCGCCGACCTGCGCTTTGAGCTGGTCGGGGGTGCCGGTGGCGATCAGCTCGCCGCGGTCGATCACCGCGATCGAATCGGCCAGCTGGTCGGCCTCGTCGAGGTACTGGGTGGTCAGCAACACGGTCACGCCGTCGGCGACGAGCGCGCGGATCGTGGACCAGACCTCGCCGCGGCTGCGCGGGTCGAGGCCGGTCGTCGGCTCGTCGAGATAGATGACGTCGGGGTGGCCGACGAGGCTCGCGGCCAGGTCGAGCCGGCGCCGCATGCCGCCGGAGTACGTCTTCGCCGAGCGGCCGGCCGCCTCGGTGAGCTCGAAGCGTTCGAGCAGTTCACGGGCGCGGGCCTTGGCGTCCCGGCGGGACAGCTCGAGCAGCCGGCCGATCATCGTCAGGTTCTCGGTGCCGGTCAGGTCCTCGTCGATCGACGCGTACTGCCCGGTCACCGCGATCCGGGCCCGCACCGACTGCGCCTGGGTGAGAACGTCGAAGCCGCCGACGCGGGCCCGGCCGGCGTCGGGCTTGATCAGGGTGGCCAGCACGCGGACCGCGGTGGTCTTCCCGGCCCCGTTGGGGCCGAGCACGCCGAGGATCGTGCCGGTCGGGACGGCGAGGTCGACGCCGTTGAGCGCGGTCGTCGACCCGAACCGCTTCACGAGGCCCTCGGCCTCGATCGCGTAGGACATCGCGGAGTCTCCTGTCAGCGGGATGACTCCACGGTGCGCGCTCGCGCTGTCAGGCCTCGCACATCTCGCTGTCAGGCCTTTTCCGTGCGCTGCGCGGGCTCGGTCTCGGCCGGCACCGCGGGCGCGACGGGCTGCTCGGCGCGGGCCGCCGCCACCCGTCCGAGCTTGCTACGGCGGCGGCGCACGAACGCGATACCGACCAGGCCGAGCACGAACCCGGCGACGCAGGTCCAGATCCACCACTCGTCGTCGTGGTCGGAGAGCCAGCCGCGGCCGAAGGTCGCCAGCACGAGGGCGCCGACTCCCCAGAGCACGGTGCCTGCCGTGACGACGCTCACCGCGTCGACATCCAGGGGCTCCGGCGTCGGACGTGTCGGACGGCGAGCCATATCGGCAGCGTAACGCGGGAGTGGTCCGGCGCGGCGGAGAGGGGCCGCACCGAACCTCGCCGTTACTCGCAGGCTTGCTTGAACTTCACTCCGGCCGCGGTGACTTCGCCCGAATCCGGGATCGACGGGTTGGGGTCGTTGGCCAGGTTGCTGACCTTGTCACCGAGCTTGTCGTACGCCGCACCGAGGTCCTTGGTGGCGTCCTCGAGGTCGCCGTCACCCTTCGCACCTTCGGTGCGGATGTCGTCCGCGAGCTTGTGGTACGACTCCCCCAGCGCCGCCGGGTCGTCGACGTTCTTCACCGACGACGAGGTGAACTCCTTCACCACCGTCTGGATGTTTTCGCACGCCTCGGTGTTGTCGGCGCCGATGAGCGAGCAGCCCATCGTGCCGGCTAACGCCGCGGTCGCCAGTGCGGCGCCGACAAACCTCGGAACGAGTCGAGCCATCGTGCTTCCTTCCCCGTCTTCGCTAATTGCTCACTGCCGCCACAGAAGTTAGCTTCTGTCGCTCTGACGCCGTCTCCCGATTTCGTGCCCTCATGCGGGCGGCGGCGAGCGTGAGCGCGGCGATCAGCACCGCGGCGCCCCCCAGCAGCAGGCCGGCCCGGGGGCCGTAGCGCTCCGAGATCGGACCGACGATCAGTGAGCCCAGCGGAGTACCACCGAGGAAGACCAACATGTACAGCGACATCACGCGGCCACGCAGGTGTGCGGGCGTACCGAGCTGCACGCGCGCGTTCGCCGCGTTGTTGTGCGCGATGAAGGCCAGACCCACGAACAACAACACGAGCGCCGCGATCCCGAAGTTCGGAGTGAACGCCACCGCGCACTCCAGTACGCCGAACACCACCGCGCAGCTCAACACCCAGCGGGCCGAGGGCCGCGTGGTGCGCCGGGCTCCGATCAACGCACCGATCAACGCCCCACCGGCGAACGCGGCCGAGAGCAGACCGAACGACGCCGGACCGACGTCGAACTCCACCTTGGCCAGCAGCGGCAGCGTCAGGTTGAAGTTCATGCCGAGCGTGCCGAGCACCGACATCATCGCGATGACCAGCAGCAGGTCCTTCCGGCCCCAGACGAAACGCAGGCCCTCGGCGACCTGGCCCCTGCCCCGCTCCACCCGCTTACCGGTGAGCAGGTCGCCGGGGCGCATCGCGAACAGGCCGATCAGCACCGCCACGTAGCTGGCCCCGTTGAGCAGGAACGCGGGGCCGGTGCCGAACGTCGCGATGACCAGACCGCCGACGGCCGGGCCGAGCAGACGCGCGGAGTTGAACGTCGCGGAGTTGAGCGACACCGCGTTGGGCAGGCGGTCGGGGCCGACCATCTCGGAGATGAACGACTGCCGGGTCGGGGTGTCGAACGCGTTCACGGTGCCGAGCAGGAGCGCGAACACGTACACGTTCCACAGCTGCGCCGAGCCGGTGACCACGAGTGCGCCCATCCCCAACGCGAGCAGCATCGATGCCGCCTGGGTGGCGATCAGCACCTTGCGCTTGTCCAGCCGGTCGGCCAGCGCGCCGGCCCAGAGCGTCAGCAGCAGCACCGGGGTGAACTGCAGAGCGGTCACGACGCCGAGCGCGGTGCCGGAGTTGTGCGACAGGTCCAGCACCAGCCAGTCCTGCGCGGTCATCTGGGCCCAGGTGCCGGTGAGCGAGACGATCTGGCCGCCCGCGAACAGCCGGTAGTTCCGGACGCTCAACGAGGAGAACATGGTTCGTAGTGCGGGGCTCATGCGCGGGCCAGCCGTTCCAGGATGGTGGCCGCCGCGCGGAGCGTCTCCCGGTCGGAGGGGTCGAGCTCGGCGATCCGGGCCGCGAGCCAGGCCTCCCGCGCCTGCCGGTCGGCCGCGATCAGCGTGTCGCCGTCCGGCGTCATCGAGAGCACGATCTGCCGCCCGTCGGTCGGGTGCGGAGCCCGGCGGACCAGGCCACGCTCCTCCAGCACCGCCACCGTGCGGGTGGCGGCCGGTGGCTGCACCCGCTCGATCTCGGCCAGCCCGCGCGGCGTGAGCTCACCACCGCCCTTGGAGATGCTGAACAGCGCCGAGATCTGGGTCATCGTCAGACCGTGCGCCGGGCGCTCGGCCCGGAGCCGGCGGAAGAACCGCCCGGTGGCCGACCGCAGCCGGACCGCCAACTCGTCGTTCTCGTGCGGATCCGTGACTGTCACCTTCTCGTTGTTTCGCACAACTCATTACCTCAGGTAACGATCTCTCGGAACTCCGCATTCCGCCAGTGATATTCAGGTGACATGCGTCTGTTCGTCGCGGTGCTACCGCCCCCCGTTCGCCGTGGACCATCTCCGGAGCACCGTCGAGACGCTGCACGTGACCCGGGCGGACGCCGGCGTCGTGCGCTCGGACATGTGGCACCTCACGCTCGCGTTCCTCGGCGAGGTCACCGATCCGGAGATGGTTCGCGATCGGGTCGCGGAGTGCGCCGCCGACAAAATCCACCTGATGCGCAGCACCGCGAACGCCTACGACTCACTGGCGGACTGGCCCGTACCACCACAAGGCCCCTGCTTGAACCTGGAGCCCGCCCAGGGCGACGCTGCCGATCGGGCGGGAGGACGCCGCGTATAGCTGATACTCAAGTCCTCCCGCCCGCTCGGCAGCGTCGTTCTGGGCGGGCCGCCCACCTACCAGGCGTAGGCCTCGGGGGCGGGTTTGCCGGGGTTCGGGAAGGGAGCCGGGAACAGCTCGTCGAGCTTGCCCAGAGTGTCAGCGTCGAGCGCCAGCTCCGCCGCGCGCAGGCCGCTGTCGAGCTGCTCACCGGTACGCGGCCCGACGATCGGCGCGGTGACGCCGTCCTGCGCCAGCAGCCAGGCGAGCCCGACCTCGGCGGGGTCGTGCCCGAGGTCGGCGCAGAGCTTCTCGTACGCCTCGAGCGTCGTCCGGTGCTTCTCCAGGCCGGCCGCGGCGCGCTCGGAGCTGCTCCGCGAACCGTTGCCCTCACGCTGCTTGCGGATCGCCCCCGAGAGCAGGCCGCCGTCCAGCGGCGACCACGGGATGACTCCGATGCCGTACTGCCGGGCGGCCGGCAGCACCTCCAGCTCGATCCACCGGTTGAGCAGGTTGTAGTACGACTGCTCGCTCACCAGCCCAAGGAAGTGCCGAGCCTTGGCCGCCTCCTGGGCCTGGGCGAGATGCCACCCGGCGAAGTTGCTCGACCCGACGTACAGGATCTTGCCCTGCTGGCGCAGGACCTCCATCGCTTCCCAGATCTCGTCCCACGGGGTGTCCCGGTCGACGTGATGCATCTGGTAGAGGTCGATGTAGTCAGTTTTAAGACGTTTGAGGGATTCGTCACAGGCGCGCCGGATGTGCAGCGCGGAAAGCTTCGACTGGTTGGGCCAATCACCCATTCCGCCGTAGACCTTCGTGGCGAGAACAGTGCGCTCACGGCGTCCGCCACCGGAGGCGAACCAGTTACCGATGATCTGCTCGGTGACGCCCTCTCCGGTTTTCCGGCCGTAGACGTTCGCCGTGTCGAAGAAGTTGATTCCCTGGTCATGGGCGGTGTCCATGATCCGGTGGCTGTCCGGCTCCGAGGTTTCCGGGCCGAAGTTCATCGTCCCCAGGCAGAGCCTGCTGACCCGGAGCCCTGACCGCCCCAGCCGGACGTACTCCATGCTGCACCTCCTGTGCTCTCCCGAAGCCTAGGCCGACAACGGCGATCCAGCCGTGCGGCGATCTGGCAGGGTGGGGGACGTGCTGGAGATCCATACCGAGATTCGGGAGACCGGTCCAGATCGGTACGCGACGCTCATCGACGGCGGTTGGGCGATCGGTTCGTCGCTCAACGGAGGCTATCTTCAGCTGCCGGTCGTGAGAGCGGTGCTCGCAGCCGAGGGCCATCCGCACCCGGTGGCCGTCACCACCGACTACCTCCAGGCTCCGCACGCCGGTGAAGCCGAGATCGTGGTGGAGCGGCTGCGCACCGGCAAGACGATCGGTACCAGCCGGGCCACGCTGATCCAGGACGGCCAGCCCTGCCTGGTGTCTTCGGTGGTCACTAGCACGCTGGATTCGAACGCCCCCGACGTCGACCTGGCGCCGCCGATCGAGTTGCCGTCGCCCGACCAGTGCACGCGGATCCGGTCGGACGTCATGCCGGGCACGAACCTCGCGTTGATGGACCACGTCGACGTCCGGCTCGCCCCGGAGTTCGCGAACGTGGTGCGGGGCCGGCCGGACGGCAGCATGGCCCTGCGTGGATGGGTGCGGATGGTGGACGGGCGCGATCCCGACCCGCTGGTGTGCCTGCTCGCGGCCGACGCGTTCCCGCCGGTGACGTTCACCATCGGGCGCTACGGCTGGGCGCCCACCGTGCAGCTGACGACGTACCTGCGGGTGCTGCCGGCGCCGGGGTGGCTGCGGTGCGAGCTCCGCGGGCGCGTGCTCGCGAACGGCTGGTTCGACGAGGACTGCACGATCCGCGACTCCGCCGGCCGCCTGGTGGCCCAGTCCCGCCAGATAGCCCGCATCCCCCGAGTCCCCACCCCCAGCCCCACCGAGAACTGAGCTGGCTTTTGGTCTGAACCTGGAGCCCGCTCAGGGCGGCGCCGGCAGTCGAGCGCGAATCCGCCGCGTATAGCTGATACTCAAGGGTTCGCGCTCGCCTGCCGGCGTCGTCCTGAGCGGGCCGCCTACGGCCTACGGGCGCCGGAGCCGAAGAGGATGTCGTCCCAGCTGGGGAGTTCGGCTTTGCGTCCGCGGCCGCTGCCGGCCTTGGGCGGCTGGGGCTCGGGGCGGGCCGGGCTCGCGGTGGGGGGCGTTCCGACGCCGGTGGGGTCGAGGCGCTCGCGCCAGTCGTTCCGCCCGGCGAATCCACCGCCGGAGGTCGGCGTGGCGTCACCGGTGCTCACGTCGCCGCGGCGACCGGCCGGGCGTCGCGGGTCGTCGCCCCACGGGTCGGGGCGGCGCACCTCGTCCGGGCGCGCGCCTCCGGCCGGGCGGGGCTCGTCGAGCCACCCGGCGGACCGTCCGCCGCTGATCGGCCCGTCGGCCGAGCCCGGGGAAGCGACAGCGCCGCGCCCGTCTCCACCGAGACCGTCACGCCCTCCGAGGCCTCCACGACCACCCAGGCCGGTGCGTCCGCCGAGCCCGTCACGTCCGCCGAGGCCGTCACGCCCGCCGAGCCCGGGAGCATGCCCCGGTGCGCCGTGACCAGGCGTGCCGCCCTGTCCGGGCGTACCGCCGGGGCCGGGTGCACCGCCGTGCCCAGGTGCGCCGTGCCCGGGCGCGCCCGGCTGAACAGCGCCGCCGCCGAGGCCGGGAGCGGTGCCGCCGATGGTCGGGGCCGTGGCCGCCGCCGCAGGACCGGATCCGGCGTCCGCGGCCGGCGGCTCCGGGTTCGGCGTGGGGGCGTGTTCACGCGAGGGCTCGGACCGGCGGAAGTCGTCGAAACGCGGGTCGAGCGCCCGACCGCGACCGCTGTCCCGAGCGGCCTGCCGAAGGTCGCCACGCCCCTCCCGGGGCAGCTCCCGCGGAACCTCGCGCGCCGGAGCGGCCACGGCCTCCGCCGAAGCGACTGCCACTGGCTCTTCCCGCCGACGCTCGTCGCGCCGCCGCAGCATCGAGAGCGCCGGTACGACCGGGCCCTCCTTGGGGTCGGCGTCCTCCGGCAACTTCCCGGGCTGCACGCCGAAGGCGAGCATCTGCTCGTCCGGCCCGACCAGCAGGTCTTCCTGCTTCTCGCTGGAGAGGAAGTTCGCCATCTCGTCGACCGGCGACACCATCGAACGGGCGCGGTCGAGGTCCCAGATCGCGTGCGCGGTCGCCTTGCCCGACGGCCACGTCGCCGTGGTACGCCAACCGCCGTCTTCCCGGCGGTAGCTGTCCCACGCGACGGTCTCCACGTCGATGCCGTGCGCACGAAGACGCGCGTCGACGACGTCCGCGAGCGTCTGTCCGCTCTCGGCGCCGCGCAGACGCGTGCGCCGCGCCAGCTGGGCCATCGCGGCGCGCTCCTGCAGCACGGGACCGGCGAAGCGTAGGACCTTCTCCATCGGAACGTTCGCGAGTCGAGCGACGTGTTCCGCCGACTCACCGGAACGGATCCGGGACTGAATGTCACGCGGCGTCAACGTCGCCTCCACATCCATCGATAGCTGACCGGGGGTACCGGTCCGCTCCCGCTGGACGGCGGCGATCACCTGGTCGTCGATGGCGAGCGAAAGCATCCGCCCGACCTCGTCGGTCAGAATCATGGCCTGCCCGTCAGCGGAGAGCGCGACGAACCGCAACGGTCGCATTGCGACCTCCCTCTCCAGACACCGGCGAGCGTGCTCACCATACGACGGCAGGGCTCGTGTGCCCCGCATACCACGCCGAATGGGCGCGCCGTTCTCCGGCCAGACCTACGTTACGCACCAAACGTCTTATTTGTCTGTCCCGACGCGCGGATCACCCCAGAGCGGCCACTGTGTAGTCGATCGAGGCGGTCAGCTTCGCCACGTCGGTCGGGTCGATGCCCGGGAACATCGCGATGCGCAGCTGGTTGCGACCGAGCTTCCGGTACGGCTCGGTGTCGACGATTCCGTTCGCCCGCAACACCTTCGCCACCGCGGCCGCGTCGACCGACTCCGCGAAGTCGATCGTGCCGACGACGTGCGAACGCTTCTCCGGGTCCTTGACGTACGGCGTGGCGAACGACGAGCTCTCGGCCCACTCGTAGAGCGTCCGGGCCGACTCGGTGGTGCGCTGCGTCGTCCACGCCAGACCGCCCTGGGCGTTGAACCAGTCCACCTGCTCGGCGGCGAGGAAGATCGTCGTCAGCGCCGGGGTGTTGTAGGTCTGGTCTTTGCGCGAGTTGTCGATCGCGGTGACCAGGTCCAGGAACGCCGGGATGTACCGCCCGGACGCGCTGATCCGCTCGACCCGCTCCAGCGCGGCCGGCGACATGATCGCCAGCCACAACCCGCCCTCGCTGCCGAGCCCCTTCTGCGGCGCGAAGTAGTACACATCGGTCTCCGAGACGTCCACCGCGAGCCCTGCGGCGGCCGACGTGCCGTCGTGCAGCATCAGGTGGTCGCCGGGCACCCGGCGCACCGGGATCGCGACTCCGGTGGAGGTCTCGTTGTGCGGGGTGGCGTAAACGTCCACACCGTCCTCGAACTCGAACACCGGGGCGTCGCCGGGAGCCGACTCGACGATCGTCGGGTCCCCCAGGAACGGCGCGACCTTGGCGGCCTTGGCGAACTTGGCGCCGAACTCGCCGAACGAGAGGAACTGGGCGCGATCGCGGATCAGCCCGAACACCGCGGCCTCCCAGAACGCGGTGGTGCCGCCGACACCGAGGATCACCTCGTAACCGTCGGGAAGCGCGAAGAGCGTGGCGAGACCGGCTCGAAGGCGCGCCACCTCGTTCCGCACGGTCGCCTGCCGGTGCGACGTCCCGAGGAAGCTGCGGCCCGTCGCGACGAGGGCGTCGATCGAGTCGGGGCGGACCTTCGACGGGCCGGAACCGAACCGACCGTCAGCGGGCAACAACTCTGCGGGGATGGTGATGGTCACGCGAAGATCCTCCCACCTGTGGCTAACGAGTTGAGACACGACGAAGGCGGGCCACCCAGTTCAGGTGGCCCGCCTCCGGAACGGATCAGCTGCGCTTGATCGTGTCCCAGCCTTCGACCTCGTCGGGCTTGCGCGGGCCCGGGCCGGTGTAGAGCGCGGACGGACGCACCAGCTTGTTGAGGTTCTTCTGCTCGACGACGTGCGCGGACCAGCCGGCCGTGCGCGCGCAGCTGAACATCGACGTGAACATGTGCGCCGGAACCTCGGCGAAGTCCAGGACCACGGCCGACCAGAACTCGACGTTCGTGGCGAGCACCCGGTCGGGGCGGCGCGCGTGGAGCTCGGCCAGCGCGGCCTTCTCCAACGCCTCGGCCACCTCGAAGCGGGTGCTGCCGAGCTCGCGGGCGGTCCGACGCAGCACCGCCGCCCGCGGGTCCTCGGCCCGGTAGACGCGGTGCCCGAAGCCCATCAGCCGCTCGCCCTTGTCGAGCGCCGCCTTGACCCAGGCCTCGGCGTCGCCCGACTTCTCGACCTCGTCGAGCATCTTCAGGACACGGGACGGGGCACCGCCGTGCAGCGGCCCGGACATCGAACCGATCGCGGACGAGATGCAGGCGGCGCAGTCGGCACCGGTACCGGCGGCCACGCGCGCGGTGAACGTCGAGGCGTTCAGGCCGTGCTCGGCGGCGGAGATGAAGTAGGCGTCGACGGCCTGGACGTGCTTGGGGTCGGGCTCGCCGCGCCAGCGGATCATGAACCGCTCGACGATCGTGTTCGCCTTGTCGATCTCGCGCTGCGGGACGGCGGGCAGGCCGATTCCGCGGGCGGACTGGGCGACGAACGAGAGCGCGGTGACCGAGATCCGGGCCAGGTCCTCGCGGGCCTGCTCGGGGCCGATGTCGATCAGCTGCTTGAGACCCCAGTAGGGCGCGAGCATGGCGATCGCGGCCTGGACGTCGACGCGGATGTCACCGGAGTGCACCGGAACCGGGAACGGCTCCGCGGGCGGCAGGCCCGGGCCGAACTTGCCGTCGACCAGCAGCGCCCAGACGTTCCCGAACGAAACCTGCCCGACCAGGTCCTCGATGTTGACGCCGCGGTAACGCAGCGCGCCGCCGTCCCGGTCGGGTTCCGCGATCTCAGTGTGGAAGGCGACGACGCCTTCGAGCCCCGGTTTGAAGTCCGACATGCTGGCTCAGCTCCCAGTGGTCTTCGGTGGCGGTACGCCCCGGCCGGCTCGACCGGCGGCAGGCGGTAGCCCTCCACCAGTCGGGAACGTTTTCTGACATCTTCCTACCGTTCCCGCTAGGTCCGCGAGGTCAGTCCGGACCAAGCCCATTGTGATCGTGTCGCAGCCCACATCCACGCACGACACGTCGGGGACATATCGGCGTCACGCAGGGGTCACACCCTTCGAAGGCGGTCCGGAGACCGGCATAAGGTTGCATCGAGCACGCAATCGAGGAGGACCGGTGGAGCGGGAGTACGGAGTCGTCTCGCAGGTCGGAGGCATGCGGGTCGGGTACGAACGGGGGACGCTCACCGAAAGCACCCTCGCCGACAACTGGTTCGACCAGTTCACCCGGTGGTTCGACGAGGCCGCCGCGGCGGACGAGATCGCCGAGCCGAACGCGATGATCGTGGCCACCGCCGCGGCGAACGGGACGCCGAGCGCCCGCACCGTCCTGCTCAAGGACGCCGACGAGCGGGGCCTGACCTTCTACACGCACTACACGTCACGCAAGGGCCGGGAACTCACCGAGAACCCCCGCGCGACGCTGCTCTTCCCCTGGCATCCGCTGCAACGCCAGGTGAACGTCGCGGGCACCGTCCACCGGGTCGATCCGGCCGAGTCCGACGCCTACTGGAACAGCCGGCCGCACGGTTCCCAGCTGGGGTCGGCGGCGAGCCCGCAGTCCCGCGTCGTACCGGACCGCGCCGCCCTGGAAGACGCCGAGAAGACGCTCGCCGAGCGGTACCCCGACGCGGTTCCCCGCCCGGAGACCTGGGGTGGCTTCCGGGTCGTGCCGCACACGGTCGAGTTCTGGCAGGGGCGCCCCGACCGCCTGCACGACCGCCTGCGGTACCGCCGGGACGGCGAGCTCTGGGTCGTCGAGCGGCTCGGTCCGTGAGCGGCGCACCCGACGAGACCGCTCAGACCGCTGAGAACGCCCGCGAGTCGGCGGGCGCGGCCCCACCGGCCACCGCCCCACCGAAAGAACTCCCGCGCTGGCGGCGGGTGCTGGTCGACACCACGCCGCTGCGCAACGTCGCCTACCGCCGGCTCTTCCTCGGTCAGAGCGTCGCGTTCATCGGGTACCAGCTGACCGCGGTCGCGGTTCCCGTGCAGATGTACGCGATCACCGACTCGTCGTTCTGGGTCGGCATGCTCGGCGTCGCCGGGCTCGTACCGCTGATCCTGTTCGGCCTCTGGGGCGGCGCGGTCGCCGACGCGGTCGACCGGCGGACGCTGTTGCTCATCTCGTCGGTGGTGCTGTGGGTGGCGACCGGTGCGCTCGTCGTGCAGTCGCTGTTCGGCGTCGACAGCCCGTGGCTCCTGCTCGCGCTGACCGCGCTGCAGTCGGCCGCGTTCGCGATCAGCGGCCCCACCCGGAGCGCGATCATCCCCCGGTTGGTGCCGATCGAGCAGGTGCCGTCGGCGAACACGCTGAACTTCACCGCGAGCAACTTCGGCACGGTCGTCGGCCCGCTGCTGGCCGGCCTGATCCTCGCCCAGTGGTCGTACGCGGTCGCGTACGGCGTCGACGCGGTGCTGTTCACGTTCGCGCTCTACGCGGCGGCCCGGTTGCCGCACCTCGAACCGATCGGCGAGCGGGTCAGCCCGGGGCTGCGCGCGGTCGGGCAGGGCCTGGCGTTCATCGCGCTCAAGCCCGTGCTGCTGATGTCGTTCGCGGTCGACATCATCGCGATGGTCTTCGCCATGCCACGCGCACTGTTTCCGCAGGTCGCGAACGACTGGTACGGCGGTGGGGAGGCCGTCGGGTGGCTGTTCGCGGCGATCGCGATCGGGTCCGTGCTGGCCGGGCTGTCGTCGGGCTGGATCGGCCGGGTCAAGCGTCAAGGGCTGGCGCTCACCGTCGCGGTGATGGGCTGGGGCCTCGCGGTGGCCGCCGCCGGCCTGGCCCGGAGCCTCTGGCTCGCGGTCGCGCTGCTGGCCGTCGCCGGCGCCGCCGACCTGGTGTCGGCGGTCTACCGGCAGACGATCCTGCAGGTCTACGCACCCGACGAGATGCGCGGCCGGATGCAGGGGGTGTTCACCGTCGTCGTGGCCGGTGGGCCACGCCTCGGTGACCTGCGCGCCGGTGTCACCGAGTCGTGGTTCGGGCCGACCGTGTCCTGGGTCGGCGGCGGCCTGGTGTGCGTCGTGCTCGTCGCACTGGTGGCCCTGGCCGTGCCGAAATTCCTCCGCTACGACGGCAACCCGAGGTCCTAGGGGAGCAGCACCGTCGCCCCGGTCGTGGACCGCGACTCGAGCGCACGGTGCGCTTCGGCGGCGTCGGCGAGCGGGACGCGCTGGGCGATGTTCGGGTCGATCGCCCCGGACGCCACCAGCTCGAACAGCTCGTCGGCGGCGGTCGTGAGCTCCCCCATGTAGTGCACGAGCGTCGGGCGGGTCACGAACAGCGACCCCTTCGAGGCCAGCACACCCAGGTTCACACCGGTGACCGGGCCGGACGAGTTGCCGAACGACACCATCAGCCCGCGCGGCCGCAGACAGTCGAGCGAGTTCTCGAACGTGTCCGCACCGACCGAGTCGTAGACGACCGGAACCCCGGCGCCGTCGGTCAGCTCACGCACCCGTGCCGCCACGTCCTCCGACCGGTACAGCACGACCTCGCGGTAGCCGTTCTCCAACGCCACCTTCGCCTTCTCGGCGCTACCCGCCGTGCCGATCGCCCGGACGCCGAGGTGGCGCAGCCACTGCCCGGCGATCAGGCCGACGGCGCCGGCCGCGGCGTGGAACACCACGGTCTCCCCCGACCGCACCGGGTACGTGCGCCGCAGCAGGTACCAGACCGTCAGGCCCTTGAGCAGCACCGCGGCCGCGGCCTCGTCGGTCACGCCGTCGGGGATCGGCACCAGGTGCCCGGCCGGGACGTTCTCGGCGGTGGCGTACGCGCCCAGCGGACCGGTCGCGCGGGCCACCCGGTCGCCCGGCGCCAACCCGGTGACGCCCTCGCCGATCTCGGTGACGACACCCGCGGCCTCGCTGCCGAGCCCGGAGGGCAGCTTCACCGGGTAGAGCCCGGTGCGCTCGTAGGTGTCGCGGAAGTTCAGGCCGATCGCGGTGATCCGGACCCGCACCTCGCCCGGCCCGGGCGGCGGCAGCTCGATCTCCTCGTACCGGAGAACCTCGGGCCCACCGGTCTCGGCGAATCGGATCCCGTAGTCAGCCATGCGGCGCCTCCTCGTCAGGGTAGAAGAACCGTAGCGCCGACCAGGGCGCGCGACTCCAGTGCTTCCTGGGCCTTCCCGGCGTCGGCGAGGTCGAACCGCTGCCGCAGATTCGGCCGGACCACCCCGCGGACGACCAGGTCGAGCACCTCCGCCGACGCCGCGCGCAGCGCCGTGGCGTCCGGAAGATGGGTGGTGAGCCGCGGACCGGACGACACCAGCAGGCCGTGCGGACCCAGCGCCGCGGTCGAGCTCGCGACCGTCGAGACGCCGAGCGGGTCGTAGACGACCGGCACCCCGACCCCATCCGTGAGCTCACGGGCCCGCGCGGCCAGGTCGTCGAAGCGGTCGAGAACGATCTCGTCGTACCCGTTCTCGATCGCGAGCCGCACCTCGTCGGCGGCGCCGACGGTGCCGATCGGCCGCGCGCCCAGATGGCTCAGCCACTGCCCCGCGATCAGCCCCACGCCGTCGGCCGCGGCGTGGAACACCACGGTCTCCCCGGCCTCGACGCGGTGCACCCGGCGGATCAGCGCCCAGACCAGCAGGCCTCGTGCGAGCACCGCAGCGGCGTCCTCGTCGCCGATCGTGTCCGGGAGCGGCACCAGCGCTTCGGCCGGCACGTTGCGGACCGTCGCGTAGGCCCCGAACGGCACGGTCGCGTACGCGACCCGCTCCCCGACGGCGACGTCGGCCCGGCTCCCGGCGGCCTCGACGACGCCGACCGCGGAGCTGCCGAGGCCGGTGGGCAGCTCGGCCGGTACCGAGCCGGTGCGGACCAGGACGTCGTCGTGGCTCAGGTCGATCGCGGTCTGCCGGATCCGGACCTCGTCGGGGCCGGGCGGCGGCAGCTCGACCGCTTCGGCCCGCAAGACCTCCGGGCCGCCGGTGGCGCCTAATCGAATCGCGTAATCGGACACCTGACCAGCGTAAATTCGTTTCCTATCAACAGCAGGGTAATTAGATTTACGCCACAGCCGCGGCCACCACGGCCAGGTCGGCGACGAGGTCCGCGTACCCCTGCTCCCTGGCGTCGTCGGGCATCCGCAGGATCGCCGACGGGTGAATCGTGATCAGCGCTCTCGTCTCCGGCTCCGCGCCCGGACCGGTGTAGGGCATCAGCGCTCCCCGGTCCTTCGTGACGCGGTACGTCGACCCGAGGAGCGCCTTCACCGCGGTCGCGCCGAGGCAGACGACGATCCGCGGGCGCACGGCCGCGATCTCCGCCGCCACCCACGGGTTGCAGGCGCGGATGTGCTCGGGCTGGGGCGTCTGGTGGATCCGCCGCTTGCCGCGGAGCTCGAACCGGAAATGCTTCACCGCGTTCGTGACGTACACCGCACCCGGACCGAATCCGGCCTCCGCCACCGCGCGCTGGAGTAGCTTGCCCGCCGGGCCGACGAACGGCACCCCGCGCTGGTCCTCCACATCACCTGGTTGTTCCCCGACGAGCAGCACTTTCGCCTGCGGATTGCCGCTGCCGAACACGGTCTGGGTGGCCGGCTCGAACAGCTCGCAGGCCGTGCATCGGGCCGCGGCCGACTTGAGCGCCGGAAGGTCGGCTTGGGCGGGGATGAGAGTGCTGGCGTCCATCGACCGATATCGTGCCCCGGATGGAGTGCGTTACGCACTCCTGGAGGAATGAAGGTCCGGATCCCCCGACGATGTGGAGGCGCGATGACGGCGCGGTGGAACACCCCGTCCGGCCATCAGTGGACGATCGAAGCGGGCACCCAGCGCGTGACGCTCGTCGAAGTCGGTGGCGGGCTCCGCGAGTACACGGTGAACGGACGAGACGTCCTGGCGAGTTACCCGGCTGACGCGATGGCGTCGAAGGGCGTCGGGCAGATCCTGGCGCCGTGGCCGAACCGGATCAGAGACGGCAAGTACACGTTCGACGGCCAGGAGCACAAGCTCGGCTGGGACGAGACCGACAAGCGGACCGCGATCCACGGCCTGGTCCGCTGGGAGCTGTGGGACCGGCTGGACCACACGCCGACCGCGGTGACGCTGGCTCGGACCGTCCAGCCGCGACCGGGCTACCCGTTCGCGCTCGTGCTGCGTGTGACGTACTCGCTGGGCAAGGACGGGCTGAAGGTCGAGCACCAGGCGATAAACGTCGGACCGACGGCGGCGCCGTTCGGCCTCGGCGTCCACCCGTTCCTGACGCTCGGCGGCGACGCGCTCGACACGGCGACGCTGACGTTGCCGGCCGGGAAGCGGATCCTGGTCGACGACCGGCTGCTGCCCACCGGGGAGCTGGCCGACGTGGACGGCACCGAATGGGACTACCGGGAGGGCCGCAAGATCGGCTCGGCGTCGCTGGACACGCCGTTCGTCGTCACCGAGCGGGGCTCGGACGGCATCGCGGTCAGCGAACTCGTCGACGCCGACGGGCGCGGCGGGCAGCTCTGGCAGGACTCGTCGTTCGGCTGGGTGCAGGCCTACAACGGCATCGGGCCCGGCGGCGAGGCCAACCGCGCCGTCGCCGTCGAACCGATGACCTGTCCCCCGGACGCGTTCAACTCCGGCGAGGGCCTGATCACCCTCCAGCCGGGTGAGCGCTGGACCGGCGCCTGGGGCGTCCGGCCGGTCTGATCGACGCGTCGAACGGTGTGCGCCCTTCCGGGCGCGCACCGTTCAACGCCGGACGCGCTCGAAGCGGTCGAGCGTCTCCTTGCGCTCGGCCGCGTGGTCGACGATCGGCTCGGGGTAGCCCTCGGGCTGCGTCTCCAGCGTCCACGGTTCGTGGACGGCCGCACCGGACACCTCGGCCAGCTCCGGTACCCACCGGCGGACGTACCCGCCGTCGGGATCGAACTTCTTGCCCTGCGTCACCGGGTTGAACACCCGGATGTAGGGAGCGGCGTCGGTGCCGGTGCCCGCGACCCACTGCCAGCCGTGGTTGTTGCTGGCGTAGTCGCCGTCGACGAGCAGGTCGAGGAAGTGCGCCGCGCCCCGTTGCCAGGGCAGGTGCAGGTCCTTCACCAGGAACGACGCGGTGATCATCCGCACCCGGTTGTGCATCCAGCCGACGCTGAGCAGCTGACGCATCCCGGCGTCGACGATCGGGAAGCCGGTGCGTCCGGCCGCCCACGCCTCGAAGCGCTCGTCGGCCTGTTTGCCGGAGTCGGTCTCGATGCTGCCGACCCGCTGGTCGAGCGATTCCCAGACGCTCTCCGGGCGGTGGAACATCACGTCGGCGTAGAAGTCGCGCCAGCAGATCTCGTTGCGGAACGTGTCCGCGCCCTCTCCCCGGTGCTTCGCCAGCTCGGCGAGGATCGTCCGCGGATGCAGCTCCCCGTACTTCAGGTGCACCGACAGCCGGGATGTGCCGTCGTGGTCCGGGCGGTTGCGATCGGACTTGTAGTGGCGCACCTTCTCGTCGAGAAACGCGGCGAGACGCTCGCGGGCGGCGTCCTCACCGGCCTCGGGCAACTCGACGTCCGGCAGGTCGGGTACGTCGGGGAACCCGTCGCCGTCCTTCGCCGGGAGCCAGGAGACCTTCTTCGGCGCGTCCACCGGGCCACGCCAGCCGTGCGTCCGCCACGCCTTGGAGAACGGCGTGAAGACCCGGTACGGGGTGCCGTCGGGCTTGCGGACCCGCCCCGGCGCGACCGCGTACGGCGAGCCCGTGCGGTGCAGCGTCGCACCGGCGTCGAGCAACGCTTTCTCCACCCGCTGGTCCCGCCGGGAACCGTACGGACCGTAGTCGGCAGCGATGTAGACCTCGTCGGCGTCGATCTCGGCCGCCGCTCGGGGAACCTCGGTCACCGGGTCGCCGTGCCGGATCAGCAGCGCTCCGCCGAGCGCATCGTCCAACGCGCGCAGCGAGCGTGCCAAGTGGCTCGTCCGAGGGCCACCCGACGCCCGGAACGGCACCGGATCCAGCACGAACAGGGCGCGCACCCCGTCGTCGCCGGCCGCGCTGACGGCTTCGAGCAGCGCCGGATTGTCGATGAGGCGCAGGTCACGGCGGAACCAGAAGACGGTGTTCGGCATGCGCCCGATCCTCACCCGAGTGACCTGATTGCGCGACCCGAGACGACTACTGAAGGTTACATTCTCGTCACGAGAAGCCATATTCGACGAGAACTGTCCGGACGGTTGAGGTCGCCTGCGCCCGGTAGGCACCCCGGGGCGTGCGCTGCTCGCTAGGCTGAACCGACAGTGGCCGGGGACGAAAGGAGCGTAAGGACCGTGATCTTCAAGGCGGTCCGGGACGGGAAACCGTACCCCGAGCACGGTCTGTCACTACGCGAGTGGGCGCGGATCCCGCCCCGGCAGGTACGCCTCGACCAACTGGTGACGACCAAGCGCGAACTGGCGCTGGACAAGTTGCTCGCCGAGGACTCGACGTTCTACGGCGATCTGTTCCCGCACGTGGTCGAGTTCGACGGCGCCCTCTACCTGGAGGACGGCCTGCACCGGGCACTGCGCGCCGCACTGCAGCAGCGCACGACGATGCACGTCCGCGTGCTGCTGTACGAACCCGCTTCCGACACACCGGTCTCGGCTTAGGCCCGGGCCCGGCGCCGGACCTTCAGCGCGAACCAGAGCACCAGTACCAGCAGCAGGATCACGAGCGCGGTGACCCAGAACGGCGCCGGGAACGGCATCGGGCGCGAGGACCGGCCGTCGAAGCGGTCCGCGGCCACCAGGTCCGCGGCGACGTCGACGTGGCGCGAACCGGGCGGGAGGTCGATGAGCGTCCGACGGTCGCCGGACGCGTCGAGGCCGAGCAGTTCGACGTCCTCGACGGCCGCGTAGTCGGTCTCGTCCACCTCGTCGCCGTCGACGCTGAGCACGCCGTTGGTGTCGCTGCTCAGGTCGTCGGAGGGGCGGTAGCGCACGACCGCGAGTTCACCGTCGTCGGTCCGGCCGAGCACACGCACCGCGGACCCGGTGAGCCGGTCGAACCCGCCGCCGGACGAGGAGCCCGAGTTCGCGTCGATCTCGTCGATCTGCCAGGTCCGGTCGCCGAGCGCGGCTCGTGTGCAGAGCCTCGTGCAGCCGGAGAGCGTCAGCACCGCGATCCGGTCACCGCCAGGGTTCCACGCGCCGATACCGGCCAACCGGCGGTCCGTACCGAGCCGCGTCAGCGTCCGGGTGGTGCGGTTGACCAGGTCGATCACCTGCAAGTCGTCCCCGACCTGGGCCGCGACCTTCCGCCCGTCCGGCGAGAACGCCGCCAGGTGCGCCCGGTGCACGAGCCGGGAGCCGAGGCCGGCCAGGCGGCGGACGTCGCCGCTCTCCAGGTCGAGCAGGTTCAGGTCACCGCCCACCCACGGTCCGTGCTCCGGCGCCGACCCCACCTGGACGAGCAGTTTCCGCCCGTCCGGCGACCAGGCGATCGGGCGCGCGGTGCCGTTGCCGGGCACGGTCGACCGGGTCGACCTCCCGGTCGTGAGGTCGGTGACCCAGACCTCCGGTTCGCTGCTCTTCGGCGGGGTCGTGGGGGAACCGGAGGGACCGACGATCTGGTGGGGTTCGGCGTCGGCGACCATGCTGCCGTCCGGGGAGAGCAGGACGTTCTCGCCCGCTTCGACGTCGACCTTGTACCGCAGCACCCGGTAGACGCCCGACTCGGCGACGACCGCGACCTTGTCGTACACCGGCCCCTGCAGGCCCCACCCGTCGCCGCTGACCAGAACCGTCGCCGGTCCCGGGGCGGACTTGGGGACGCTCGCCTGCCAGCCGAAGGGCTCGAACACCTCGGCCGGGGCCTTCGCGTCGCCGTCCATGTTCTGGCTGCTGCCGTAGCCGGCGATCGCGACCGCCAGCAGCGCCACGCACACGGTGACGGCCAACGCCACCAGCGTGCGTAAGAACCTCACAACTCCGACACCAGTGGAACGTCGAGCAGCTCGGCGACCGAGACCGGGTCGTCGCCACCGAGGATCGGTGCCCGGCCGTCGAGCGCGTCGACGCGCCAGGGCTGGTCGAGGATCGCGACCTGGTCGGTGTCGGCCACGGCGTCCGGGGCCACCCGCACGCGGGCCGGAGCCGGAACACGCGCCCCGGCCAGCGCCTCGGCGATCCGCGCGTAGACCAGCGGCACGATCCACGGCGCCGCCGTGCGATCGGCGTCGGCCAACCGGTGCAGCAGGTCACCCGGGTCGGCCGCGATCGCGTCGAGCAGGCCGGTGCGGCACCCCAGCAGCGGGAGCAACGCGGTGTCGACGTCGTCCGGGGCGACGTCGTAGAGCCCGTCCAGATCGACCGCGTCCGGCGTGCGGAGCTCACCCGGTGCACGCCCGTCCAGCACGGGTTCGCGCGCGAGCCACCAGCGGCTGTAACTCTGGATCTCGATCCGGGTGCCGTCGGGGGTGACCGCGTACGCCGGGGCGTCGAGCACCTCGCGCGGCGGCCCGGAGGCCAGCAGTTCGAGCGCGGCCGGCCACTGGTCGGCGTCGACCAGGTCGAGGTCGCGGATCGCCCGGAACCGCTCGACGCGGGTGCCGGGCGGTGCGCCGACCGTGCCGGTCGGGTCGATCGTGTCCACCGCGGCGTCGACCCACTCGGCCAGGCCGTCGAGGTCGAGGTCGGCGTCGTCGGCGTCCAGGTCCATGAGGTCGACGAGGTCGAGGTCGTCGGCCTCGAGGACGGTGAACGTGGTCAGACAGCCGATCGCGGGCAGGGCGTCGGGGCCGTGGGCGGCGAGCACGTCGTTCGCGAAGTCCTCGTCGACGACGCCGAACGGGGCGTCGTCGGTGTCCATGCCGGCCAGAACGCGAACCAGCGCGGAGCCGGGCACCACGAGTTCGCCGGCCGGGTACCAGTCGTCGTCGGCCGGGAGCGCGAGCTCGGCCAGCCACGGCTCCTCGCCGGGGCGGACGCCGGCCGCGGTGACGAGCGTGAGGATCGCGTTCGCGAGGGGCTCCGGATCGTCGGCCTCGATCGAGTCGGCGACGGCGGCCCGGACGCGCTCGTCGGCGAGGATCGTGGCGACGGTGGCCGGGCGCGCGCCCAGACGGATCAGCAGGTCGCTGCCGACCGCGTCGGGGTGGACGACGCGCAGGCCGAGGGGCTCGAGCGTGGCGGGGGCCAGCGCGGCCAGGTCGGGGCCGGGCAGCAGGGTGCCGCGCACACCGGTGACGGTTCGTCCGTCGGTGAGCGGCACCGGCAGCGCGGAGAGCGCGTCCAGGTCGCGGCTCGACGGCTCCAAGGCGTGGTACAGGTCGCCCCACCAGGCCGCCGGGCGGTCGAGACCGGCCACGGCCTCGACGACGTCGGCCACGCCGAGCCGGCGCACGCCGAGCGCGTCGAGCGCCGGTGCGGCCGCGCGGCCGGCCCAGTCGGCGGGCAGCAACCCCGGCACGACGCCGGCCAGCGCCGCCACCAACTCGCTCGCGGACCCGGCCAGCTCGGGGACGAGCGTGACGGCACGCGCGGGCGTCACCCGCTCCCAGGACGCACCGCCTGCGCTCCCCGCGTCGGAGGTACTCGCGTCGGAGGTACTCGCGGCGGCCGCGGGCGGCTGCGCCGTGCCGAAGGCCGCGGCGAAGGTGTCGGCCAGTAAACCGAGGTCGTCGTCGGTCCACGGCAGGCCGGAGACCGAGGATTCGTCCGGGACGTTCTCGAGCGGGAGGAACGGGGTCTCGCGGAGGCCGGACAACACCAGCGAACAGATCGCGGCGTCCACCGGGGCCCGGCCGAGACCCGGCCGCGGCACCAACGCCAGGGCCTCCACGCTCGGCGGCGCCGCGACGAGCAGCGCGACCACGGTATCGGCGGCCCGAGCGGCCAGCCAGTCGGTGAGCGCACCCGGGGCCACCCGGCGCCGGGACACCTCGAGCGGGAACGTCGCGGCCAGGTGCACCGGCAACGAGAGCGGCTCGTCGGTAGGCGACGGCGCGTGCAGCACGGTCTCCCCGACCCACGCGCCCCGGTCGAGCGGAACGGCCGCGAGCGTGGAGTAGTGGGCCAGCGCGGCCCGCTCCTCGAGCGGACGCTCGGCCAGCAACTCCGGCGGAACCTCGCCGTCGGCCGTGGCGACCAGCCACGTCGTGACCGCACCGTCCGACGCCAGCGACACCGTGTGCTCGGCCGCCCCGACCCGCTCGATCACCCGCTCGACGCCGTCGAGCACGATCTCCACCCGGGTCAGCCCCGGGAACGCGAACAGCAGCGTCGGCTCGACGTCGGCGAGCAGCGCGCGGACGTGCTCGACCGCGTCCGGCCGCACCGGCAGCCGGACCTCGGTCTCGAACCCGGCCGGCGGCGGCGAATCGACCGGCCACGCGAGCCGCAGCACCGGCACCGCGCCGCCCCGCCGCGCCAGCTCCTCGGCGGCGGCCCCGCCGAGCGCGGCCACCTCGGCCCGGGTCTGCTCGGCCGAGAACCGGACGCCCCCGTCGCGCGAATGCACCGACGGCTCGTCGCTCACCGCCAGTACGGCCGCGAACCCCACCCCGAACCGGCCCACCGTGCGCGGACCGGCGGCCGGGCGCTCGGCGTCGGCCACCGTGCTGGTTCGTCGGGCTCCGCCCGAGGCGGTCTTGGCGGAGGCGCGCAGCGACGTGAGCCCGTCCACGCCGGACGAGTCCAGCGGCGCTCCGGTGTTGGCGACCGACAGGACGCCGTCGGCGTACGTGAAGCGCACCGCACCCGGCACCCCGGCCCGCGCCGCGGCGTCCGACGCGTTCTGGGCGAGCTCCACCACGAGCCGGTCGGCGTACCCACCGAGCCCGCCGCGGACGAGTTCCTCCTCGGCGTTCGCGTCCTCGCGGAACCGGGTCGCGACACCGGCCCACGAGGCGAGAACAGCCGCCCGGCGCTCGGAAAGGCCGAACGGGTCCGGCATCACCCGTGCCCGAGCGGCTCCGCGTCGGCGGAGTCCTCCACCGAGCCCGGCGTGTGCACGGTGCGGATGACCTCGAGATCGTCGTCGAGCGCCATCGGCGCCGGCGGCACCGGCGGAGCCGGCTCGACCAGGGCCTCGGAGTGGGCGCCGCAGCCGTGGTCGGCCGAGACGACCCGGCCGTCGTCGGGCGCAAACAGGTTGCCGCACGCCCCGAACACCGCACCGAGCGAACCGGCCAGCTGCAGGTAGAAGCCGCACGTGCCGCAGCGGGCCGGAGCGGCTTTCGCGATGTCGCTCTCCGGGCCGGAGCGGCTGGTGTGCCAGCGCTCGGCGGTCTCTTCGCGACCGAGCCGGCCCATCACCCGCGGGCGGCCGAAGCCGATCTCGTACTCGACCTCCATGAGCTCGGGGTCGTCGGAGAGCACGTACCCCGGCACCAGCCGGTCGTCGTCGGGCGCGGTCGGCAGCAGGTCACCGACGCCGAGGTCACCCGGGCGCAGCCGCTCGCTCCACGGCACCCACTCCGGCGCGAGCAGAGCGTCGGAACCCGGCAGCAGCGCGACCTCGCTGATCGTCACGTGCTTCGAACGCGGGGCGCGCGCGAGCGTGACCGTCCAGTACCAGCCGGAGTAACCCGGCTGCAGGGCCGCGAACCGATGGGTGACCAGCCGCTCGCCGTCGGCGCTGACGCCGACCGGCTCGCCGACCATCTCGTGGCCGACCTCCCGGGCCGCGTCGAGGGCCAAGTCGGTCGCCTGGGCACAGACAGCGTCGAGTTTGACAGCACGAGATGCCCGGCGCGCAGGCCGAGGTTGGTCAGTGGCCTCTGGGTTCCCGGTCACCACAGACTCCAGTGGGGGTACGGCACCTGGACGGTTCACCGTGCGGGTCGTCACATTACTCATTCTTCCTCACGCGCCCCGGAAGGCGAGAACCACGGTGCCGTATCGGCGTGTAGTGCAGTTTCGCGCTTGAACTCAATCTCCGAAAGATCGTCCGGACGGATGAACCCTCTGCAGTGAGGTGACTGCAGGGGCCTCGGGTGGGTAACGATGGATGCGTGGTAGCGGACAGCGAGGCGCGGAAGGGCTCACGGCGCCCCTTTGTGACCGCGTGGTCCCGTGTGAAGAGGGCCCGCAACGCCGACGGCGCCGACGAGACCGGTCTGCACCGGATGTTCGACCTGCACGCGTTGTCGTGTGCCGGCGACGCCCTGGTCGCGGTCGGGCTGGCCGGCACGATCTTCTTCAGCGTCCCGGTGGGTGAGGCCCGGGTGCGGGTCGCGCTCTACCTGCTCGTCACGATGGCGCCGTTCGCGCTGCTGGCTCCGCTGGTCGGGCCGGTACTCGACCGGTTCCGGCACGGGCGGCGGTACGCGCTGGCCACGACGATGCTGGCCCGCGGATTCCTGGCGTACGCGATCGCCGACCAACTCGACAGCTGGGTGCTCTATCCGGCGGCGTTCGGCGTGCTGGTGATGTCGAAGTCGTACGGTGTGGCCCGCTCGGCCGCGGTACCCCGGCTGCTGCCACCACGCATCACGCTGGTGGAGGCGAACGCACGCGGATCGCTGGCCGGAACGGTCTTCGGCGCGCTGGCCGGCGGAATCGGGGCCGCGCTCGCGCAGTTCGGGGCCGGCTGGTCGCTGCGCCTGGCCACGGTCGTGTTCCTCGTCGGAATGGTGCTCTCGCTGCGCTTGCCGGCCGGCGTCGACTCGGACAAGCCCGAGGTGCTCCCCCGGGTGTTCGCGCTGCTCGCGCACAAAGAGGCACTCCGGCTCTGGAACCTGCCGGTATGGGCCGCGATCACCGCGGGCGGCACGCTCCGGGCGGTGTATGGCTTCCTCGCGCTGTTCATGGCGTTCCGGGTCCGCACCGACGACCTGCTGCTCGCGCCGCTGGCCGCGCTGGGCACGGTGGTGGCCGCGCTGGCCTGCGGCGCGTTCGTCGCGACGCTCATCGGCACCCGCCTCAAACTGCGGAGGCCCCTGCTTCTCGACGCGATCGCGGTGGGCGGGGTCGCGTTCGGCGCGATGGTCGCCGCGGTGTTCTACTCGCTGCCCGCGCTGGTGCTGCTGGCGTTCGCCACCGCGTTGGCCAGCGGGTTGGCGAAGCTCGCGGTGGACGCGGTGATCCAGGAGCGGCTCCCCGACGAGTCCCGGGCCAGCGCGTTCGCACACTCGGAGACCATGCAGCAGCTGGCCTGGGTGAGTGGAGGCGCGGCCGGGCTGATCCCGGTGAGCGGGCAGTGGGGGCTGTTCCTGGTGGCGCTCGTGGTCGCGGCGGTGACGTTGCGGGTGAGCGCCTGGGCGTGGGCCGCGCACCGGGCCTCGGTGGCGCCCGCCACTGCGCCGGCCAATGAGTGGACGGCGACGTCGGGCGCACGCTGACCTCCGGTTACTGTGCTTTCCATGAAGCGTGCCTTCGCCCTTGCCCTGGCCGCGGCCTCGATCGGACTCGTCGCGGCCTGCGACAAGCCGGCGCCCTACGCCACCGTGGCCAGCGGCGGCGACTCCGCCGGCGGCGAGGCCACGGCCTGGTGCTTCGAGAACGGCACGTTCAACGGGTCCGCCCCCGGCGACGACTGCAAGGCCGGTCCGTCGAACGCGGGCCGCATCGACGTCCGGCCGGGCGCCACCGTGCAGGTGGACGTGCCCCCCACGGTCGGCGAGGACGGCTGGACGGCCGCGTTGGCCAGCTCCGACGGCAACCTCGCGCCGGTGTCGTTCGTCCGCAAGGGCACCAGCTGGATCCGCTTCACGGTGCCCACCGACGCCTCCGGCGGCAGCACCTACGTGCTCGAACTGCTCGCGCTGCACCCGGGTGAGAACGCGGAGAAGGCGCGCGGGCTCTGGCGGTTCGTGCTCGACGTCGACTGATGCGCGTCCTGGTCGTCACCGCGGTCCGGGCCGAACTGGACGCGGCCGGCGTCACCGGCCTGGTCGGCGGGGTGGGCCCGGTCGCCGCCGCGGTGAGCACCGCCATGGCCCTCGCCGCCAATGAGTACGACCTGGTCGTGTCGGCCGGACTCGCCGGTGGGTTCAGCGGCCGGGCACCGATCGGCTCGGTCGTCGTCGCCAGCACGGTGCGCTGGGCCGACCTGGGCGCCGCGACCGACGAGGGGTTCCTCGACCTGTCCGGGCTGGGCCTGGCCGGCGGCGACGCGCTGGCCTCGACCGGCGGTCGCTGGGTCACCGACACCCTCGGAGCCGCCGGCGTCCCCGCGCTCACCGGCGAGATCCTGACGTTGTCGACGATGACCGGCACCGATCGGCGCGGCGACGAGCTGGCCGCCGTGCACCCGTCCGCGGTCGCGGAGGCGATGGAGGGGTACGGCGTGGCCTGGGCGGCCCGGGCCGCCGGTGTCCGCTGGGCGGAGGTGCGCGCGGTGAGCAACGTGATCGGCCGCCGCGACCGCAGCGCCTGGGACATCCCGGCTGCGTTCGAAGCCCTGCGGACAGCGGTGACGGCGCTCACCTAGCGCCGACGGCTACCGTTGGCGCCATGCGGATGGCGTTCTCCCCCTGCCCCAACGACACGTTCGTCTTCCACGCGCTGGTGCACGGCCTGGTGCCGGGAGCGCCGCCGGTCACCGTCGACTTCGCCGACGTCGACGTGACGAACGGCGCCGCCGAGCGCGGCGAGTACGACCTGGTGAAGGTGTCCTACGCGGCGCTGCCGTGGCTGCTGGACAAGTACACGCTGCTGCCCTGCGGCGGGGCGCTCGGTCGCGGCTGCGGCCCGCTGGTGCTCACCACCGGCTCGGACTCCGTCGAGGGCAAGACCGTCGCCGTCCCCGGCGACCGCACGACGGCCTACCTGCTGTTCCGGTTCTGGTCGGCGGAGCGCCCGCCGGCCCGGGTCGTCGTCCGGCCGTTCCACGAGATCATGCCGGCCGTCGCGGCCGGCGAGGTCGACGCCGGGCTGGTGATCCACGAGGCCCGGTTCACCTACCAGCGGTACGGGCTGCACGCCGCGGCCGACCTCGGCGACTGGTGGGAGTCCACCACCGGCCTGCCGATCCCGCTGGGCGCGATCCTGGCCCGCAAGGACCTCGAGGCCCGCACCGGCATCACACCCGCGGCCGCGGCCAAGCTCGTCCGCGCCTCGGTGGAGGCCGCGTGGGCCGATCCGGGCGCGAGCCGCGGCTACGTGCTCGAACACGCGCAGGAGATGGAGGACGACGTCGTCGACCAGCACATCGGGCTGTACGTGAACGAGTTCACCCGCGATCTGGGTACCGATGGCTACGCGGCGGTGGACGCGCTGCTCGGTCGAGCCGCCGGGGCCGGATTGGTTCCCCCGGTGGCCATCCCTCGGTTGACCGCTGTTTAGCTACACGGTGTTACCTGCCTACGCATCCTGACCGACGATCGCGGAGTAGCAGTGAAGAGAGCAGCACCGGTTCTCGCGATCCCGGTCGCCTGGCTTCTGCCCTGGGCCACCCACGCACTGCGGGTCGACGCCGTCCTGCCGGTCCTGCTCGTGCTGGGCATCGCGTCGCTGCTGCGCGTCGGGACGACGCTGCTCGACCGCGTCGCGCTGGCGTTGTTCCTGTTCCTGGGGCTGGTCAGCGCGGCCGGGCTGGTGTTCTCGGTCTGGCCGTGGGGTCTCGACCCGGTCGCGGTGGCCCGGGCCGGGTTCCTGGGCCTGATCGCCGCCGCGCTGATCAGCCGGCGGGTGCCACGGCTCCCGCTGAAGATCACCTGGAGCGACGCGCTGCTGGTGCTGGGCGGCGTCGCGCCTGCGGTGTTCCTCTGGTCCTCGTTCTGGGGCAAGCCGGCCGCCGAGCGGCTGGCGATGATGATCGGGGCCGAGGACCTGGCCCGTCACTTCACGATCTTCGACACGATCCGGTCGGTCGGCGGGTACCTGCCGTTCCACCGCGACGAGGTCGCCCGCCAGGTGATTCCCGGGGTCGTCGACTACCCGCAGTCCTCGCACCTGGTCAGCGCGCTGATGGACAACTTCGCGCGGTCGTCCACCGATCTCGGGAACGGGCTCGTCGCGTTCGACCACTACCTGGCCTGGAACCTCGTCGGCTACGGCATTCTCGCGTTCACGCTGGTCTGGGCGTTGCGCTGGGTCGCAGGCCCGGCGCTGCGCGGCTGGCGGCTGGTCGCCGCGGTCGCCGTGGTGGTGGGGTGCACCGGCGGCGGGTACCTGGTCTCGCTGTTCGACCGGGGTTACCCGAGCGAGGCGCTCGGGCTGGCGCTGCTGGCGGTGGTGTTCGCGCTCTCGGCACGGCCGGTGCGGGGCGCGCGGGAGCAGATGCTGCTACTGGCGGCCGGCCTGGTCGGCGTCAGCTTCACGTACTACTTCTTCCTGCCCGTCGCCGGGGCCGCGGTGCTGGTCTGGGCGCTCGTCTACGCCCGCTCCCGGACGCGGGGGCCGTGGCGGCTCGGCCCGCTGGCGATCGCGGTACCGGCCGTGCCGCTCGTGCTCGTCTGGCCGGTGTTGTCGCTGCGCTCGGGCGTCTCGCCCACCCAGGCGCTGATTCCCGACGTCGGTATCCCGGAGGTCGATCAGCGGCTCGTCGTCGCGCTCGTCGCGCTCGTGCTGCTCGGGTCGCTCACCCGCACCGGGCGGCGGATCCCGATCTGGCGGTCGGTGAGCGCGCAGGTGGTGCTGAGCGGGCTGATGGTGTTCGCGATCGGCGGCTACCAGCTCGCCAACACCGGTGGCGTCTCGTACTACTTCGAGAAGGCCATCCACGGGGTGCTCATCGCGTGCTTCGTCGGGTTCGGCGCGATCGCGCTGCTGCTGCCCCGCGACCCGTTCAGCTGGGGGGCCGGGCAGGGCGGTGCCGCGGCGGCGCTGCGCCGGCTGGCCGCCTTCGCGCTCCCGGCCGGCGCGTCGGTGGTGGTCGCGGCGTTCGCCTACGGGCTGCTGATGCCCGATCGGATGCTGATGACCCGCACGTCCGAACGGGGTGGGGTCACCGAGCCGGACGCCGGCACCAGCCGGGGGCGCGCGTTCCACGGCGACAAGCTCTGGCGGCCGAACGACGGCAAGTCGGCGGTGAACGCGTACCGGCGGTTCCCGAACGGCGACGACGGCCGGGTGACGCTCGTGATCAGCGCCTACCGGCTCTACACGCCGTCGCTGTACCTGGCCGGCTTCCGACGCCAGGGCGGCGAGGCGGCGCGGCCGGTCAGCGGCATCAACGGCTCGAAGGAGATGGCGACGCTCGAGCACGTCGCCGAGGTGAGCCCGCGGCCGGTGCGGTTCGTCGTCTCCCGGGACGACCTGGTCACCGGCCTGCGCGCGCTCGCGAAACGGCGCCCGGACCTGAAGATCGAGGTGGTCGTGCTCCCCGCTGCCCAGATCCCGACGCCGCCGGCACTACCGCCCCCGCCGGGCGGCAAAAAGCGCTGAGCGCTTCGCGCGGGCCGCCCTCAGACTTCTAGTTCGCGGGCTACCGCGTGGACGAGTTCGGCGATCTTGCGGGACGCCTTGCGGTCGGGGTAGCGGCCGCGGCGCAGATCGGGCTGCACTCGGGCTTCGAGCACCTTGATCATGTCTTCGACCATGCCGTGCAGTTCGTCGGCCGGGCGCCGGGTCTGCGACACCAGCGAGGGCAGCGGGTCGACGACGCGCACGGACAGCGCCTGATCGCCCTTGCGACCGGCCGCGACGCCGAACTCCACCCGGGTACCGGGCTTCAGCTCGGTGACGCCCTGGGGTAACGCACCCTTGTGGACGAACACGTCGCCGCCCTCGTCCCGGGCCAGGAATCCGAAGCCACGCTCCGGGTCGAACCACTTCACCTTGCCGGTCGGCACGTCCTGACCCCGTTTTCGTCTCGTGGCGATAAACGGGGGCCGCGGTGCGCCGCCTGCCCCCGGGATAAGGCTAGCGACCCGAGCCCTGCACAACCAACGGAGTTGGACCGGTCACCCGGTGCCGTTCGGGAGCGGTTTCGGCTCGTACGCTGTACGCGTGGCGAGTACCGATATTTCCGCGCTCTCGCGGCGGCCCGGGCGCTGGTTCCTGCGCGTGGGGGCCGCCTGCTTCGTCGCCGGTCTGGTGTTCGTCGGCATCGTTTTTCTGCCCTTTTTCGCCGGTTCCTCGGCGCAGCCGGCGCTCGCCGCGGTCGGCACGATGCTCGGCCCGCTCGGCTTCGTGCTCGTGCTCGTGGGCATCACCCGCCAGGCCCGGGCCAACAACCGCGCCGCCCGCGAGGCCCTGCGCGCTACCCGCGACTAGCTTTCAGCCAGTCCGGGAACTCGGTGAGGCTCTCGAGCACCACGTCCGCGCCGCCCGCGCGCAGGGCGTCGGCATCGAACGGGCCGGACGCGACCGCCACGGCCACCGCTCCCCCGGCCCTGGCCGCGGCGATGTCCGCGGTGTGGTCCCCGACGTAGACGACGGCTCCCCGCTCGGCCAGCGCGGGGCCCTTGCCGGCCGCGTACACGTTCCCGACGATGTCGTCGACCGGAAGCCCGAGGTGCTCGACGTGCAGCTGCGCGTTCGGCGCGAACTTGCTCGTGACGACGACCGTGCTGCCGCCGAGCGCGTGCACCGCGCGCAGCGCGTCCAGGGCGCCGGGGAGCGCGATCGTCGGCGTGACGGCCAGCGCGGGGTAGAGCGCCCGGTAGCGGTCGACCATCGCCGGCACCTGGTCCGCGGGGAACCAGTTCGCGAGCTCGACCGGCAGCGGTGGCCCCAGCCGCGACGTGACGAGCGCGGTGTCGACGTGCACCCCCGTCTCGGCGGACAGCGCCTCGTACACCGCGCCGATACCCGGGCGACTGTCGATCAGGGTCATGTCGAGGTCGAAGCCGATCACCGGCGCAGGGAGTGCCACGTTTCCCAACGTATCGTCGGAGGCGCGGCAGGGAGGCGGTCAGCTGCGCCCGCCTGCCGCGCCTCCTCTGCGACGCCGCACGCCCCTCCGAGGTCCGCCACGTTGCGGACCAGGCGACGCCGCCGTCCCGAGTAGCCACGACCCACTTGTCTGCCGCTACCCGAGGAGCCGGAACGACCGTCCTGAGCTGGGCGAAGACCGGGACCCTACCCAAGAAACGGGCATTTGCTACGAAATGTAGCATAGGTCTCATGTGTGGTCACGACCTGACCACTGCGCTCAGGTGAGATCGGCACCGGATACCCACAGGTATCGCGAAAATCCGACCGGTAATCACATCCGGCCGGATCGTGGGTCACAGTTCTCTTGCAACTCCCGGCTTGGGACCCGTGCAGGAGGACCGATGAGCAACGACTATCTGGAGTACGCCACCGTCTATTTCTGGGACGAGAGCGGCTCCTTCAGCGCGGAATCCGAGCGCACCAGCACCGCCGCCCACCGTCCGTACCCCGGCCGCCGCAGCAGCGCGACGAAGAACCGCCGCTGCGGAGGAGCCCGACCCGCGACCAGCGAAACGCCCAGGAGGCACCCGTGATCGGGCAGGACGCCGAGCGACTCAGCCGCCACTACTCGGTCTGGCAGCGTCTACGGGAGGCGCGGACGCGCGCACGCGAGGCCGACGACCTCACGCTGCTCGCGTACGCGCGTGACGACCTCGCCGACCTCTCGCTCGCGCTCACCGAGTTCCTGCGGCTCCACGAGCCGCGCGACGGCTCCCCGTGGTGCCCGGAGTGCTCGGGCACGTGGGCACGCGTCCAGTGGCCGTGCCCGATCTGGCAGAACGTCGAGAGGTCGCTGGGGCGGTAGCCGAATTCAGTGGTGGGTGGCGCCGTCGCCGCTGTCCGGGTGCACGTAGTCGATGCGGTCGGCGGGCAGGGGCAGCGGGATGTCCCCGAACGGGCTGGACGGCCCCTGGTGCTCGCCGAGGAACTCGCTGACCGCCAAGTGCCCGTCCTTCACAGACGTGTTCTTGCTGGTGTGCTTGGCCTCGGACGCCATCGTTCCTCCTCGCTTACGCTGACGAGCACACGATGACCCATCAGCTGACCACTTACAAGTTTCTCACCGGAGCGGGTCGGGGGTACCCAGCGGGACTCCCCTCGTGCACCGCTTGATCCGGGTGGCGATCAATCGCGATCCGTTGAGCAGGCCGTACCGTCGCACGGCCTGGGCGCCGTACTCGCTGCACGACGGGGTGTACCGGCACTGCGTCGGCAGGTGCTTGCTGAGCAGGCGCTGGTAGCCGCGGATGAGCACCACTCCGCCCCGACCGGCCGCGGTCGTCCGGGGCCGCAGGTCAGGGGTCGCGCGCAGGAACGGCACCAGCAGGAGAAGCGTCCCCAGGCTGAACAGGTTGAAGTTGCAGTCGCAACCGTCGCAGCCATCACAGCTGTCGCAGCCGTCGCAGTTGCATCCGTCGAGCGCGTTCGCCCGTCGTCCGTGGTGATGCCGCTTGTGGCGCCGACGTCTCTCGCGCCAGCGCCGCCACCCCGCCAACAACACCCAACCGGCTTCACTCTTCGCCACGGCCGCAGAGTGACATAAACCGGCAGGTGAGGCCCGTCCGTGTCGGCATGCGGACCGTTGGCGCCGGAAACCGGTTAGCGTCTATTCGGTGAGTACGGCGAGCCTGGCAGATCACTACCGCGCGCTTACCGACGAACAGCTGGAACGGCTGTTCGCCGCGCGCCCGGATCTGGCCGTGCCGGTACCGTCCGACTTCTCCGTATTGGCGCAACGTGCGCACTCCCGGATGTCGGTGGCCCGCGCGCTCGATCACCTCGACCGGTTCCACCTCGAGGTGCTCGACGCCCTGCGCCTGGTGGCCGGCCCCAACCACCGCGCCGACCGCAAAGAGGCCATGGACCTCCTGCGCAGCGCCCCCGACTTCTCGGTCCGGCGGGTGCTCGACCACCTGGTCACGCTCGGGCTGGCCTGGCCGGACGGCGAGACCACGCTGCGGCTGCCGTCGATGCTCGACGAGGTCGCGTCCCGCTACACCGCGGGGCTCGGGCGTCCGATCGCGGCGCTGATCCAGGACGAGCGCACCGACGACCTCACCCCGGTGCTCGCGGCGCTGCACCTGCCGTCGGTGCCGCAACCGGAGGCCACCGCGCTGATCAGCGACGCGTTCGGCGATCCGGTGCGGCTGACCGCACTGCTCGACGCCTGCCCGCCCGAAGCGATCGCGCTGCTGGAGCGCCTGGCCGGCGGGGGCAACCCGGTGGGCGCGCTCCGCGACGTCCGGCGGCCGACCGATCCGAACGACGCCGACACCCCCGGCCGCTGGCTGCTCGTCCACGGGCTGCTGGTGCCGCTGGACGCCTCGACCGTCGAGCTGCCCCGCGAGGTCGGGCTGGCCCTCCGCGGGGACGCGCCGCTCGGCCCGGTGCACCCGGTCGAGCCCGCTCCGGCCGCGGCCACTCCGGTGGCGAAGGACCGGATCGACGGGGCCGGCGCCGGGCAGGCACTCGAGGTGCTCCGGCAGACCGCGTCGCTGCTCGACGCGTGCGCCGACGACCCGCCGCCCGTCCTCAAAGCGGGTGGGCTCGGCGTCCGTGAGCTGCGCCGGCTGGCCCGGGCCGCCGGGGTCGACGAGCCGACCGCCGCGCTGCTGCTCGAGATCGCCCATGAGGCCGGGCTGCTCGCGCGCACCTCCGACGCCGACCCGACCTGGCTGCCGACGTCCTCGTTCGACGTCTGGCAGGCCACCCCGGCCGAACGCCGCTGGGCCCAGCTGGCCGGCGCCTGGTCGTCGATGGCGCGGATGCCTGCGCTCGTCGGCACCCGCGACGAGCGGGACCGGGCGGTCGCCGCGCTGTCGGCCGAGGTCACCCGATCGGCGGCCCCGACACTGCGCTCGCAGACGCTGCACGTGCTGGTCGAGTACCCGGGCCCGCTCAGCGAGGCCGACATCGTCGGCGTCCTCGACTGGCGGGCACCGCGGCGCGGCGGACGGCGCCGCGACGAGGTCGTCAGCGAACAACTCGGCGAGGCGACGACGCTCGGCGTGCTGGCCCAGACGACGCTCACCACGTTCGGGAAAGCCCTGGTCACCGGCGGGGACCCGATTCCGGCGCTGGCCGGTCTGCTGCCCGATCCGGTCGACCACGTGCTGGTGCAGGCCGACCTCACGGTGGTGGCGCCCGGGCCGCTGGAGCCCGCGCTCTCGGCCGAAATGGCGCTCGTCGCCGACGTCGAGTCCGCCGGCGGCGCGACGGTCTACCGGGTGACGCCGGAGAGCGTCCGGAGGGCACTGGACGCCGGGCGCTCCGGCAGCGACCTCCAGTCGTTCTTCAGCGCCCGGTCGCGGACGCCGGTTCCCCAGTCCCTCACGTATCTGATCGACGACATGGCCCGGCGCCACGGCGGGCTGCGGGTCGGCGCGGCGTCCGCGTATCTCCGCAGCGACGACCCCACGCTGCTCGCCACCGTGCTGGCCGACCGGCGCTGCGCCGACCTGGGTCTGCGCCGGATCGCCGACACCGTGCTGGTGAGCTCGACCGCGGTCAACCGGGTGATCGAGACGCTGCGCGCCTGCGGCTACGTACCGGCGGCCGAGGACGCCAGCGGTGGGCTCGTCCTGGGCTGGCCCGAGGCGCGCCGGGCTCCGGCCCGCCCGCCCCGCGGTGCTCCGCGCGGTGCGAACGAGATCTCGCTCGACCAGGACTACCTGGCCGGCGCGGCGGCGGCGGTCCGGCGCGGCGACGAGGCCGCGCGGGCGGCGCGGCGGGCTCCGGTGCTCACCCAGCCCGGAGAGGCCGACCCCGGGGCGGCGCTGAGCATCCTGCAGCAGGCGGCGCGCGACCGGGCGCGGGTCTGGCTCAGTTACGTCGACGCCCACGGCGGCGTCACCGCACGCATCGTCCGACCGGTCTCGGTCGGGGCGGGTTATCTACGCGCCGAAGACGACCGCACGGAGACGGAACACACGTTCGCGTTGCACCGCGTGGTGAGCGCGATCCGTACGCCGGACTAGAAGACGTGGACGGTGGCGCCGGCGGGGGCCAGGTCGGCGACCTTCCGCGCATCGTCGTCGAGCAGGTTGACGTGGAACTGCTGCTGGAAGTCCGCGGTGATCGTCGATTCACCGGCGGCGGCGTCCTGGGCGCGGACGACGACCGGGGCGAAGACCACCGACCCGCTCTTCATGACCCACAGCGTCTGGTGCGAGAGGTCGACGCACACGGTCGTCGCGTCGACGTCGGCGCCGCACGCGGCCGCCGTGGACTGGTAGAGCCGGTCCGCGATCTGCGCGGTGGCCTCGTCGGCGAAGCCGGTGACGGTGGTCAGGCCGACCGCGGCCTGGAATTTCTTGATCGCGGCGCAGTCGCTCGCGTCCTGCGACGCGTCCATCGTGATCGGGCCGAAGCGGGCCGTCTGGCCGGACAGGTACTGCTCGACCCGGGCCTGGCCGGGGCCGGTGCGGGCGCAGTTGCCGCCGGAACGGGACGCCCGGTCGTCCCCGGCGCGGGCCGGTGCGGCCAGCGCCGACGGGCTACCGGCGTCGGACGTGCGGGTGACCATGGAGACCGCGCCGTAGGAGATGCTGCCCGCGACCGCGGCCGCGGCGACCCCGGCGAACGCGACCTTCGCGGCCCGTCCGGCCGCGTTCTCCCGGCGGCGACGCCCCCGGTTGCGCGTGTGCTTGCCGCGTGGCGCTTCCTCAGCGACGTAGATGAGTTCCGTGGTCTCCGCTGAGGATGAATGTCGTCCAGGCACGAGCAGAAGGTTACGCGTGCGTCACACCAAATGCCGAGTCCCCAACGCATTCGGTTCTGTCGCACACGTATCTTCGCTGGTCAGATCACGTTTGTGAGAGTTCGCACGACGCTCTGCGTAGGAGCCTGGTAACACAGAGCGGTTGAACCCGTGATTCATCCCTCCAGAGAGGCCAGTCCGGTCGGCCCGACCGGCTACCTGCGGGTGCGGCGAACAGGAGGGACACTTGATGCGTGCCTAACGGACCGCTCATCGTCCAGTCGGACAAAACACTACTGCTCGAGACCGACCATCCGGATGCGTCAGCGTGTCGGATGGCGATCGCGCCGTTCGCCGAACTCGAGCGGGCGCCCGAGCACGTCCACACCTATCGGCTGACCCCGCTGGGGCTGTGGAACGCCCGCGCGGCCGGCCACGACGCCGAGTCGGTCGTCGACGCGCTCGTGCGCTTCTCGCGCTACCCGGTGCCGCACGCGCTACTCGTCGACGTCGCCGACACGATGGACCGCTACGGCCGCCTGCAGCTGCTGAACTCGCCGGTGCACGGCCTGGTGCTGCACGCGCTGGACCGCGCCGTGCTGGTGGAGATCACCCGGAACAAGAAGGTCTCCCCGATGCTCGGGGAGAAGTTCGACGACGACACCGTCGCCGTGCACCCGTCCGAGCGCGGGCGCCTCAAGCAGGTGCTGCTGAAGGTCGGCTGGCCCGCTGAGGACCTGGCCGGCTACGTCGACGGTGAGGCCCACCCGATCGACCTCGCCGAGGACGGCTGGACGCTGCGGTCCTACCAGCAGGAAGCGGTCGACAACTTCTGGGCCGGTGGCTCCGGCGTCGTCGTGCTGCCCTGCGGGGCCGGCAAGACGCTCGTCGGCGCGGCCGCGATGGCCGAGGCGAAGGCCACCACGCTGATCCTGGTGACGAACACCGTCGCTGGGCGGCAGTGGAAGCGCGAGCTGGTCGCGCGCACCTCGCTCACCGAGGACGAGATCGGCGAGTACTCCGGGGAGCGCAAGGAGATCCGCCCGGTCACGATCGCCACGTACCAGGTGATGACCTCGCGCAAGAACGGCGAGTACCGCCACCTGGAGCTGTTCGGCGCCCGCGACTGGGGCCTGATCGTCTACGACGAGGTGCACCTGCTGCCCGCGCCGATCTTCCGCCTCACCGCGGACCTGCAGTCGCGCCGCCGGCTGGGGCTGACGGCCACGCTGGTGCGCGAGGACGGCCGGGAGGGTGACGTCTTCTCGCTGATCGGGCCGAAGCGCTACGACGCGCCCTGGAAGGACATCGAGGCGCAGGGTTGGATCGCGCCGGCCGAGTGCGTCGAGGTCCGGGTCACGATGACCGACGCCGAGCGCATGACGTACGCGGTCGCCGAGCCGGAGGAGCGCTACCGGGTCTGCGCCACCGCGCGGACAAAGATGCCGGTCATCCGCAAGCTGGTGGAGAAGCACCAGGGCGACCAGGTGCTGGTGATCGGCGCGTACCTCGACCAGCTGGACGAGATCTCGGCCGAACTCGAAGCGCCGGTGATCGAGGGCAAGACCACGAACAAGGAGCGCGAGCGCCTGTTCGACGCGTTCCGGCAGGGTGAGATCAACACGCTCGTGGTGTCGAAGGTCGCGAACTTCTCGATCGACCTCCCGGAGGCCACGGTCGCGATCCAGATCTCCGGCACGTTCGGGTCGCGCCAGGAGGAGGCCCAGCGGCTGGGCCGGGTGCTGCGCCCGAAGGCCGACGGACGGCAGGCCCACTTCTACACGGTGGTCAGCCGCGACAGCCTGGACGCGGACTACGCCGCCCACCGGCAGCGCTTCCTCGCCGAGCAGGGGTACGCGTACACGATCGTCGACGCCGACGACGTGATCGGTCCGCCCCTGCCCGACGTGGGCTGACGGGGTGCCGGCCACGGGCCGGCACCCCGACCTTCACCTTCGCTGCGACGCCTCTTCGTAGGGGCGCCAGTCCATTCCGTCGCGGCTGTCGACGCCGAAGCGCTGCGCGAGCAGGGCGATCACCACGGCGAAGACCAAAATTGCCAGCATCATGACTACCTCCGTTGTTGGACCGGTCCAATACATGAAATGATGGGGCCACTTCGAGGGAATGGACATGGCCAATGACCGCTGAGGTGGACCGGAGTTCTCCCGGCGACGACCGCTTGCTGCACGTCCTGAGCGATTGGTCCGTCGGAAGCGGTCCGCTCTACCAGCAGCTGGCGGCCGCGATCCGGCGCGGGATCGAGGAGGGCGCGCTCCCCGCCGGAAGCGTCCTGCCCGCGGAACGTCGGCTCGCCGCCGTGCTGGCGGTCAGCCGGGCCACCGTCGTGGCCGCCTACGACCAGTTGCGCGGCGAAGGCGCGGTGGAGAGCCGGCGCGGCAGCGGCACCCGGATCGCCCGCACGGCCCGGTCCGGCCGGATCGGCGACGGTCGGGTTCCCGGTGGCCACTCCGCGCAGCTGTTCCAGCGCCTGATCGACGGCCCGGGCAGCGTGCTCTCGCTCGCGTCCGCCGCCGGAATGGCCGACGTCGTGGTGCCCACCGCGCTGGAGGAGGTGCTCCACCTCGACCTGGCCGAGGCCATGCTCGACCCCGGGTACCAGCCGCACGGCCTCGCGCGCCTCCGGGAGGCGATCACCGGGTACCTCACCGACCTCGGCCTTCCGTCGAAGCCGAACGAGATCCTGGTGACCACCGGTGCGCACCAGGCGATCGACCTGGTCGCCCAGCTGTACCTGCGGCCCGGCTCGCGGGTGGCGGTCGAGGCTCCGGGCTGGCCGGCCTGCTACGACGTGTTCCGCGCGGCCGGAGCCACGCTGGTGCCGGTGCCGATCGACCAGGACGGCGTCCGGCCGGAGGCGTTGGCGAAGGTGCTGGCCGAGTCGCCGATCGACCTCGTCTACCTGATGCCGACGTTCCACAACCCGACCGGCGCGCTGCTCTCCGCCGCCCGGCGCCGCCGGATCGTCGAGCTCGCGGCCCAGCACGACGTCGTCGTGGTCGCGGACGACACGCTCTCCGGCGTCAGCCTCGGGCACGACGTGCCCCCGCCGCTCCCGTCGTTCGCCGCCGCGGCCGGGGACCGGCCGGTCACGCTGATCCAGATGGGATCGCTGTCGAAGTCGGTCTGGGGCGGCCTGCGCGTCGGCTGGGCCCGCGCCTCCGCCGACGTGATCAGCCGACTCGCCCGCCGGAAGGCACTGGCCGACCTCGGGTCTCCGATCATCGACCAGTTGGTGGCCGCGCGGATCGTGCCCGGGCTCTCGTCGCTGGTGGAGCGACGCGTGCCGGAACGGCAGGAACAGCTGGCGACGATCGAGGCGCTGCTCGCCGAGCACCTGCCCCAGTGGCGCTGGCGCACACCGCTCGGCGGGCCGTCGCTCTGGGTGGAGCTACCAGGCGTGGACGCGGCGGTGTTCAGCCAGGTGGCGCTGCGCCACGGCGTCGAGGCGATCCCGGGGCGCTCGATGGACATCTCCGGCGGCCACGACTCGTTCCTGCGGCTGCCGTACTGCTTCCCGTCGGAGTTCCTGACCGAGGTCGTCCGCCGCTTCGCCGCCGCCTGGGCCGAACTCGAGCGCCACGGACCCTGGGAACCGAACCTCCGCCCAGTGGTCTGATGTCACTTTCGCCTCATTGGCCTCGGCAACCCCACGAGTAATTGATCGGGAACACAACTCCATCGGAGCTGAACGGCAAAACGGTTCCACGTTGGAGAATGGCCGGTAGGCTGCGCTATACGGCGCTCGGGGTGGGCGTAGGGCCAGTGGGGTGGGGAAACGGGCGGTGCTACTTGCATGGGAGACGCACCTTTTCCGGAGCTGACTCCTGCAGCAATCCGGGAGCTGACGCCCGCAGAGCGCAAGGCGCTTCTGGGTGACCTGGCGGCACGACTTCCACGGACTGCATTCACCGCGGCGTTGCTCCGGACAATGGAACAGTCTCCGGACGAGGGTTACTCGGCGTTCAACTCGGTCGTCGCCGCGCAGCCGGAGCGCAGTTGAATGGCGGAGGCGGCCGGTACGCTCAGCCAGTTCATCCTGAAGGTCCACAGTCGATGCAACCTCGCTTGCGATTACTGCTACGTATACAACGGGCCGGATCAAAGTTGGCAATACCGTCCAGCGGTTATGCCGCGGCAGACGATGGAGATCTTCGGCCGGCGTCTGCGTGAGTACCTGGTCGATCGACCTGATGTCCGGCCACACGTGGTACTCCATGGTGGCGAGCCCTTGCTCATCGGCACGGACCGGCTCGACTTCCTCGCAACCAGCCTGACCGAGGCGCTCGCACCGCTGGGTCGCCGCGCCCGGATGACCGTGCAGACCAATGGCTTACTTCTCGATTCGACGGTCCTGTCGTTACTACTTCGACACGAGATCAGCGTCGGACTGAGCATGGACGGTGGATCCGAGGCACACGGTCGCCACCGCCGGACCCGGGCCGGAACCAGCTCATTCGATGGCTCCACGCGAGCCGCCGAGTTATTGCGGAGCACCCCGTTCCGATCGCTCTACGGCGGCATCCTGGCCGTCATCGACGTGCGCAACGACCCGGTCGAAGTTTATGAGTCGCTCCTCGAACTCGAACCTCCCACGATCGACTTTCTCCTCCCCCATGCGACCTGGGACGCACCTCCGAAGGAAGGCTCGACGGCGTACGCCGAGTTCCTGATCCCGATATTCGACCGCTGGTTCGACGAGCCTCGGCTGAAGGTCGAGATCCGCCTGTTCGCATCTCTGCTCGAACTGGCGCTCGGTGGTGTTGGCTACAGCGAATTGTTCGGTCCGGCCCGGCCACCCGCCATCGTGGTCGAAACCGACGGAACGATCGAACGCACCGATTCATTCAAAATCGCCTACGAGGGCGCTTGCAGCACCGGACTCGACATTTTTTCCAATTCGTTCGAACAGGCGGCTGAACACCGATTCTTTGCTTCGTCCGACGGTGGCGTTCCTCCTTGCGACACGTGCCTGGCGTGCCCCGTCTATCGCCTCTGCGGCGGTGGCATGGCCGCACACCGCTATCGCTCGGGAAGCGGCTTCGCCAATCCCTCCGTGTACTGCGATGGCCTCGCAAAACTTGCCGAGCACGTGCAGGGCCGGGCCGAGCGCGCCCTGGCCTCGCTCCCCCTCGGCCGCGATGCGCCCGGCTCCCACCGGGGGTCCCGTGACTGACTCGGCGCCGTACGCATGCCCCCCGTTCGGTCGGCAATGTTGCTATGCCGTCCGGCTACATCGGCGATTCGCCTCGCCTCCCTGATGTCCTCAGTAGCGTGCGCAGCGTTATGGTCAGGCCACGCGTCGTCGGGCGCTTTCGAATTCCCGGTAATCAGCCTCAGGGGGGAAGTGGTACCGGTGGGCCCATATTTCGTCGTGACACATGCGGCGACGGGCACCGACGGCCACTACATCCGGCGCTTGTTCGCAGACTTGGTGGACGCGGTCGGGCTCCGTCTGGCCGCCCGCAACGGGCCGGTCGGTGTCCTGAGCGGCCCTCGACGCGTGCCTGCCGAAGCCGACACCACGATCACACCGGAAGTATTCGCCACTCCCGTGCTGATCGCCATCTACACGCCGGAGTTCCTCCGCAGCCCGCACGCGTGCGGCGAATGGTCGATCTTCTGGCAGCGTCAACTCACGAATGAGCAGATCACCGGCAACAAGCGGAGCGCCCTGCTTGGCTTGCGCTGGGCCCCGATAGACCCCGTCCCGGCCGAAGTCGAGCAGACCGTCGTCCGGATGGATCTCGGTTCTGCGCTCGGCGACACCATCCGGCACAGCGGCGGTCAGGAGCCTTACCCCGGCCTCGTCCGAGGGCTGGTGGACCAGATCGTCACGGCCGCCGCGCCCGACCGGCTGGTGCCGGCGATGTCGCCGGACAGCGCCGCCCAATTCACTCCGCGGTGGGTCGCCGCCGCGTCACCGGAGTTGCTGCCCTCGGCTCCGAAAAAGCCGGGCCGGGCCTCCGGCGCCACCCGGGTCGGCCTGGTCGTCGCGGCGGGGGCCGCGGAGGAACAGCCGCCGCAGCGCCGTGACCGGCAGTACTACGGAGCCGACTCCGCCGGCTGGCAGCCGTTCCTACCCGGGGTCGAGACGACCGCGTTGGCGTTGGCGTACCGCAGCATCTACGACCTCGACATCGGCGACGTCGTCGCGTTCCCGTTCGACGAAGGAATCGTCGAACAGGTCCGGGCCGCGGCGGAGACCAACCGGATCGTGCTCGTCGTCGTCGATCCCTGGGTTTCGCGGATCGACGTCTACCGGCAGCTGCTGACCTGGCTCGGGCAGCAGGACCTCCGGAACTCGACGGTCGCGGCGTGCCTACTGGTCGTGAACCCCACGGACGTCGAGACCTCGCGCCACGAAGCCGAACTGCTGGCCGGTATCACCGAGCACCTGTCGCTCCGTCGCCGGGCCGCCGCCGGGCGCGTCGATCGTTTCGCCGTGCCGACTCCGCAACAGCTGGACGCGGGACTCGCGGAGGCCGTGGTCGGCGCACAGAACGCACTACTACGACGCCGTCGGTTGCCGGCCGACGTCGACAGCGGTCCGGTCGCGGCCCGCGAGCGCGCCAGTTGGATCACGACCCCGGACCATCCCTGGCGCCCGCGGCTCCGGCGCCCCGTCGACGACGATATGGAGCGCCGATAGCAAATGGGTACTGTCGTTACCTTTTATTCATACAAAGGCGGCGTCGGCCGCACAATGTGCATGGCCAACATCGCGTGGATCCTGGCCAGCCGAGGAAAGCGGGTTCTGGCGGTCGACTGGGATCTGGAATCTCCCGGTCTGCACAAATACCTGGAACCGTTCCTCCTCGACAAGGAGCTGCGTAACTCCGACGGAGTCATCGACATCTTCCGGAATTACGCATTGGAAGCCATCGACAGCAATGCGCCGGACATCGAGCCGCTTCGCTCGAAATACGCCGACATCTCCGAAGACTCGGTGACCCTCTGGGACACGCCGTTCGATCCGCCGAATCTGTTCCGCTTCCTGCCTGCCGGCAAGCAGAACAGCGCGTACGCGCAGGCCGTCGGCACCTTCAACTGGGACGCTTTCTACAACTCCGCCGAAGGACTGAGTTTCTTCGAGGAACTGCGGCGCAATTTCAAGTCCGACGAGTACGACTACGTACTCATCGACAGCCGGACGGGTTTCTCCGACAACGCCGACATCTGCACGCTACTGCTGCCCGACATCGTCGTGGTCGGCTACGCGATGAACGACCAGGCGATCCAGGGTGGGGCGTGGGCGGCTCAGCACATCGTCGAGTCGGCCGAACGGGAGGTCGGACGTCGAATCAAGGTCCTACCCGTGGCAATGCGGGTCGACCCGGTCGAACAGGCTCGGCTGAAGCAGAGCCGGGCCTTTGCCCGCGCTGCCTTTCAATCGGTCGTCGATCGACTCGACCTCGACGACCCCGAGCGGTACTGGGCCGAGACCCAGATCCCCTACAAGTCCAACTATGCCTTCGAGGAACTGCTCGCTCCGATCGAGGAGCCGGCCAGTGAGCTCGAGGGTCTGCTCGTCCCGTATCAGCGTTTGGCGGCGATAATCACCGAAGGCGAGGTCACCGAGGCGCACCCGATGAAGGAGTCGACCCGGCAGGCCCTGCAGGGCCGATACGCCAGGGTGCCGATCGGCGCGCCGCAGACGGCCTTCGTCGCTTATGCGCCGCGCGATCGCGCGTGGGCGGACTGGATCCGTACCGTGCTCTACCTCAACGGCATCCGCGTCGTCGAGCGCCGAGCCGGCCAGAAGCCGGGCGATCCCATCCCGGACGTCGACCGGGTCGTCGCGCTGATCTCGTCGCATTGGGAGTCGTCGCTGGACGCCCGGGCCTTGAGCATCCGGGCCTCCGAGAAGCACGCCGAGAGCAAGATCCTGGCGATCCGCATCGACGAGGGCTCCACTCTTCCGCCGTGGTCGGAGATCCCCGGGCTGAACCTGATCGGCTTCGGGCCCGACGACGCGCGGAAAGCGCTGCTGGCGCACCTCGATCGGCATTCGCCGGCCGATCGGTTGCCGCACGACAGTGCGGCCCGGTATCCGCGCACCCGCCCGAGCGTGATCGAGCTGCCCCCCAACCTGGATCGCTTCGTCGGGCGCGACGACGTGCTGGAGGAACTGCGTAACAAACTGGCGCCCGGTACGACTCCCGACGGCCCGGTAGCGCTGGTCGGCCTGTCCGGCACCGGGAAGAGCCAGACCGCGCTGGAGTTCGCGCTGCGGTTCCAAGCCGACTACGACGTGATCTGGTGGGTCCCGGCGATCAGCCGGATCAGCGTGGAGACGTCACTGCGTGATCTCGACGCCGCGGTGGCCGCCGCCAACGAGTCCGAGCAGTCGGTCCCGGAGAGCGCGTCGAGCAACGGGACGACCCCCGCCGAGTCGGGCGAACACCCGCCGCGACGCGTCCTGTTGATCTTCGACAGCGCGGACACCCCGGACGCGATAATCGACCTGCTACCCAAGCGCGTCTCCGTCCACAGCATCGTCACGTCGAAGGACACCGGCGCCTGGGCGAGCGTCAACGCTTCGACGATCGCTCTCGAGCGTTTCACCCGCCCCGAGAGCGTCCAGTTGTTGAAGTTCCGCGCTCCGTGGACGACCGACCGGGAGGCTGATCGCGTCGCGGACGCGCTCGGCGATTTCCCGGTCGCGATCGAACACGCCGCGCGTTGGCTCAACCCGCGCCGAGACACCCCGTCGGCGGTCAACGACTACCTGCGGCTCCTCGCCGAGTGGCGTAATCGCATGCGCGCGGACGCCGATCAGCCGGACGAGTTCCTGCCGGCCGCGGTCAGCTGGCGGCTGTCGATCGAGAACCTGGCGAGCGAGTACCCCGCGGCAGCGCTGTTCTTGGAGTACTGCAGCTTCCTCTCGCCGAACGCGATCGCCCTCGCGCTACTCGAACGGGGCCAGGTGCTCGCCGAGCTCGAGGCGGCCGACCCGGGCCTGCGTGACTTCGGGACCGGCAAGATACTCCGCGTTCTGCGTGGGCACGGGCTGGCCCGGCAGGACTTCACCCGCCGCACGATCTTCATCCACCCGTTGATGCAGGCCGCCGCCCGATCCCGGCTAACGGCCGAGGAACGCGAAAACCGACGCGCCGCGATTCTGGACGCGCTCGCACGCTTCGCGCCCCCTGACACCGAAGCCGAAGAGGTCCACCACGACGCGACCTACGACGAGCTGCAGGATCACATCACGCCGTCGGGAGCACTCCGGAGCGATCGATGGGAGATCCGCCGCTGGTTGGTCAACCAGGTCCGCTATCTGTGGCGTACGGGCCGCTGGGAAGAGGCGTGCGGGCTCGGCGAGCGTCTTCTCGACACCTGGTCGCCGCCGGCACCGGCCGGGCACGAGAACCGCTTCGAGCGATGGATCTCGCTCTCCGACGACGAGCGTGTCGACGGTAACCAGCAGGAGCTCGCCAAGCTGCGTCTGCGAATGGGCGTCCAGGTCGCGAACGCTTACCGCTCCGAAGGCCGGTACCGGGACTCGTACGAGCTGGATCGGAAGATTCTGGCCGTGCAATCGGGACTGCTCGGCGGTCCCCAGCATCCCCAGATGCTGATGACACTGCGGAGCTTCGGAGCGGACCTCCGGGGTCTCGGACGTTTCCGAGAGGGCTGGGAAGACGACCAAGCGACGTACGCCTACTTCCGCGAGCTCTTCGGCGTGGACCATCCCGACACGCTGAGCGCCGCGAACAACCTGGCCGAAGCGTTGTTGCTCATCGGTTCGGCCGAGGAGTCCCTCCAGCAGGATCGCGATACCTACGACCGACGCCGACGCGTGTTGGGAGACGGGCACCGCCACACCTGGTTCTCGTACGGGAACATCGGCACGGTCTATCGCGAGCTCGACCGGGTCGCCGAGTCCATGCGGACTCTCCGGGACACCGCGGAGGAGTGCCGCAAGCGATTCGGCGACGACGCACCGGAAACGCTACGTGCCCGTCGCAGCCTGGCGGTCAGCTGGCGGCGTCTCGGCGACCCCGAACTCGCTCGGTCGCTCAGCCAAGCAACGGTTCGTCGGTACACGGCGCGCTACGGATTGAACAATCCGGACACCCTGTCGTGCCGCTTGAACCTCGCAACAGATCTTCACGTTCTTGGTGACTATGAGGCCGCTGTTGCTATGGGCGCAGACGTGCTTGAGGGGTACCGCGAGGTGTTCGGGGACAATCATCCGTTCACTTTCATCTGCCAGTGTTCCCTCGCGACGTTCCGGCGGGCAACCGGCGACTTCGCTCGTAGCGGCATCGACGCCGAGGCATCGTGGAACGGTCTCTACGCGAGCCTGGGAGACCGCCACCCGATCTTGGCCGGTGCGTCGATCAACTACGCCAACGTCCTTGTCGACCTGGGCGACTTCACCCGCGCGAAAGAACTCGACAGCCACGCCCGCTCCGCATTCACGCGCTTGTACGGGAACGGCCACTCGTACTCCGAGATCGCTTTGCGCAACCACCTCGACTCGCAGGAACGCGAGGAAGGCGGCGCGATCGACCGGCCCACCTCCGACCGCGGCGAGATCGATCTCGAAGTGCCGGCGTTCTGAATGGCCCGACGACCCAGGTACGCGGAACGTTCGCTAGGGGATACCGCATGTCCGTAGACGCACACAGCGTGCCCTCACCCGTCGAGCCGAACATCGTCCGAGCGAGTCACCTGCCCGAGGAGAACGAAGAGCTCATCCAACTGACCGGCGAGGTCGTCAGCGCACGGAAGCTGCATTACGTCGGTCACTTCACCCGGGGCTTCTTCGACTTCTCGATCGACGTACTCGCTGACGTCGCGGGCGCTCTTCCCTCCGAGCGCGACGTCGAGCGCCAGCGGGAGTGGTGCCGCTGGCACGGGCGGCAGATGAACTTCCTCGCCGACCGGCTGGACCGCCAACTCCAGACCATTCGAAGTGGTCGTCTCATCCGCACGGTCCTGGAGGCCGACAATCAGTCGGTCCATCATTATCAGATCCGTACCGGCCAGTACTTCGTCGGCTACGCGTTCGACAGCCCAGGCTTACAGACCGCCGACAGGCTGATGGCCGACCTCACGAACGAGGTCAGGGCACGCTACCGGCTGGGCTCGCAGAATCCGGGCGGGTACCTGACCCAGGGCGAGGGCGACTGGATTCTCAGCGAGTTCGGCAACAGTCCGCACGTCGAGGGCTTCATCGACGAGAGCACGACCCAGTCGCTGGTTCGGGAATTCAGCCGCGAAGCCGTCGACCCACAGCGGCTTCACTACGCAGCCTATTATGACGGCGGCGCGTTCCAAGGTGCGGTCGACGTGTTCAGCGCGCCGCAACTCAAGCTCTTCTTCGATCAGATAAGCCGAAAAGATCGTCGCATCCGTTATCGCGAAATCGGCAGCAGACTCGACGCGATGGTGCGTTCCCTGGAGCAGTCGATGTACCCGGTGACGGCCGGGGCATTGAATAGACTCGTGCTCGACGTCGAAGAGGGCGCGCTGTTCTACAACAAGATTTCGACCCATTACCCGGGGTCGTACGTAATCGGCGTTACCGTCGATAAATCCCGGGTAGCGGACGCGGACGCACGTGTTCAGGAACTTTCGGAACAGATCGCTCTCCGCCTTCCGGAAAGCTCCAGTGAAGACTCGGCAGGACAGAATGAATGAATATGGGCACTTGACCGGGCACTTTGGGATATTTATACTGCTCGGAGCAACTCACTGTGCGCATCGCCTCGAATACGGAGAGCGAAGCGCCCGAGAAGTTGTCGCCAGCCGATGAGGGGGTCGACGGATATGGCCTCGTCCGGCATATGTCGAGCCTGCGCGAACCCGCTCGATCGGCGATGACGGCGCGCGATGGACTATTACTTCTTCACCAGCCATTCGTCCTCTGAGGACGAGCGCGGGGCCGTCAAGAGATTCCACGACGACCTCGAGCGGCAGCTCTGGGTGCAGGCGGGTCTCGGTGTCGGCGGCATACTTGACCGCTACGGGCTCGCGCCGGGCTGGGAACGGTCCACCACCGACCGGGCGGACTGGGTTCCGAGCATGGTCGCACTCTGCTCGGGCGACTACTTCGCCGATCCGGACTGCCGAGAAGAATGGGTGCGCTTCGCCGGGCGTGTGCGAAAACATACGGCTGAACGCGCGCCGGCGGAAAAGTGTCTGATCACCGTGCGCTGGCGAGGGTCGCTCCCGCAGCGTCCCGAGGGCGTGGAGCCTCGGTACTTGAACCGCGCGTGGTGGCCGCCGGTCCACGGCCCGGACGACGGCTCCGGCCTGGCGGATTTCATGCGGCACCGGGGTCAATCCAAAGAGTATTACGCGATCGTGACCGACGTGGTGCGCCAGATCCTGGAAGCGAAGCACATCGATCTCGCGGCTGATCCGTCCTCCACGGGCCCCGAGCCGCGCAGCGAGCCGCGCGAGTCAGAGGTTCCGGTGGTGCGCGACAACGCGGTCAGATCGATCGCCATCAGCTATGTCGGAGCCGATCAGCCCTGGGCCGACTGGCTCCGCGGAGTTTTCCGGGAAAAAGGCCATCAAGTGGATCTGTTCCGGTGGAACGCTCACCACGAGACCAGCCTGAAGGATTCACTCGACGTCGCGGCGAGCCGAACCGATCGTGTCGTCGTGTTGCTTTCCCGCCATTACTTGATCAACCGTTCTCGCCAGCCGCAGGACTGGGAATCAGCTCTCGTCGACTCCGCCCACCCCGAAAAGATCGTCCGGGTTCGGCTCGACTCGACCCCGCTCCCCGCCGAGCTGCGGACCACTTCGATGATCACTCTGGAACAACCCACGGCGGAAGTGGTCGACGAGCTGGTCCGCGCGGTCGAGTCGGCACCGGTCGGCAATCGTTGACCACGCTCTTCGATCTACCTTCGGGATCTCCGAGAGTCTTCAACGTTCCACCGCGGCGATTGTCCTTCGTCGGTCGCGACGACGAACTCGCCCAGCTGCACGAGGGCTTACAGGTTCATCGAAAGGCCGTCCTCCACGGAACCCCCGGGATGGCGAAACCTGGGAAGACGGAGGCGGCGATCGAATACTGCTACCGCTACTCCCAGAATTACGACGTCATCTGGTGGTTCGATTCCACGGACGTGCGGAACACGTTCAAGGAGTGTGAGCTGAAGTGCGAGGAAGCGGCGACGCGCATCGGCGGCCCGCGCTCACTCTTCGTGTTCGACTGTCCCGAGGGTGACACCAGGGTCGACGGGCTCCTCGCTCTTCTGAATGGCGACGCCCCGCTCGCGCTGCGCGTCGCCACCGAGTTGCCTGCGGCCTGGAGCGGCCCGGCCGTTCGCCTCGGCCGGCTGGCGCGGTCGGAGTCGGCTGTGCTGCTCGGGCAGAGCGACCCCCTGCTGGACCCGGAGGACGCCGACGCGCTGGGAAGCCTGCTGGGCGACGAGCCGTTCCGGATCGCTCAGCTCAACGCGATGATTCTGGCCGGCGCGGTGGACGCGGAGGTCGCCCTGCGCCTGCTCCGCCTCACGGCTCTCTCGGCGCTGAGCGAGCAGCCGGTCACAACGCCGGCGGTCGTCGCCCCGGCCAGGAAGCCCTCGCAACGGCTGCTCGAGAACGTCGTGTATCTCCTGTCGGGAGCGGCGGCGATCAACACGCCGGAGCGACGTCAGGCTTTCTCGTCGCTCATGCGAACCAATCACGGTCTGTACTTCGACATCGACCCGGCTCTGTCGGTCGCGAGGTACTGGCAGGAACTGGTGGAGCGCATCAGCGATTCGCACGGCTCCGACGGACTGCGCGGGCTCGCGGCGGCCACCCACGAGTTCGCCCCCGACGATCCGGCCACGATGAGCATCGAGGCGGCTCTCCGGCAGTTGGCCGACGAGGCCGCTCGCACCCCGCCCGGCCAGTCGTACCGCTTCTTCCTGAGCTACTCCCGACGCGACGTCGACCAGCATCGGGTTCTGGAGTTCTGGCGGGCGCTCAAACAGCAAACTCAGACCCATGCCAGGCGAGCGCCCAAGGAGTACGACGGCTACATCGACCAGAACATGCAGTTGGGCTCGCACTGGCCGAGCAAGCTCTACCACGCGGCGACGACGTCGCGCGTCCTGATCGCGCTCTGCTCCCGCGACTACTTCGAGCGGTCGTGGTGCGGCCTGGAGTGGGCCGTCTTCAACGAGCGGGCTCGACGGGCCGGTGAGGACACGGTCGGAATTCTGCCGTTGCGCTGGGGCGACATGGGGAAGGCCGACTGGCCGGACGGCGTAAGAGACGTCATGCACACCACGGAGGCTCTCGATTCGGTGTACGGAGGTCTCTCGCTAGCGGACTTCGGAGGAGATCACTCGTACCGGGATTTTGTTCGTATTCTTTCCCAGATAATTCATTCCCTGCCTAATTCTCCCGATCTTCCCAAGCTGACGGTCGAGGAAGTGAACGGCTTGACCCCGACGTTCGGCAACGACCCGCGCCCGAAGCTTCACCTTCCCTCGACCGCCTAGCCCTCGTTCGACCTCGGTGGCTTGTCATCGCCGAACGTTAATCGCGGTTAACATCTTCACCCGATGACGCAGTGTGAGCGGCCTTCCGCGGAGCGGTGTTACTCCGTGGTAACTTCCGCTTCGCTTCACCGTCGGGAGGGGAGCCATGCGCCGCGGCATCGGTTTCACGCTCATCTGCGTCGGCCTGTTCCTGGCCGTTCTGGGTGGGGCCATCCGGTATTGGGCTCACGACCGCCTCGTCGTGGTCCCGGTCGACCTGTACGGCACGGTCGACCTGACCGGGAAAGCCACCTATCTCGACATGACGACGCTCGAGGAGAAGACGGGCAGTGTCGTCGCGCGCCAGACGGTTCGGGCCGACGTCGACGCCAGCTCCGACCGGGTGCTCGTCGTCGACCTCTCGCAGGTGATCTCCACCGCCGACGGTCAGTTCATCCGCGCCTCGGTCGAACGCGCCGCGATCGACCGGCGCACCGGCTCCGCGGTCAACTGCTGCGCGGAGTCGGTCGACGAGAAGCCCACCCGCCACGAGGGGTACCTGTTCAAGCTTCCGTTCGACGCTCCGCGCGGCGACGTGATGCTCTGGGACGGAACGTCGGCGTCGGCGAACCCGGGCGAGTTCGTCGGGACTGAGACGATCGCGGGACACCTGGTCTACCGGTACGTGTCCGAGGTTCCGGGGCGGCAGATCCGCACCCGGGAGGACACCGGCGCGCTCGTCGGTGAGGCGCGGGCGTACGACGCTCCGGTATGGAACTCGAGCGTCCGGACGATGTGGGTGGAGCCGGTCACCGGTACGCCGCTCGCCGTGCAGGTGCAGACGCGGACGACGCTCCGCAACTCCCGCGGGCAGGACGAGGCGACGGTGTTCGCGGCGACGCTGCGCAGCGACCGGGCGAAGCCGAACCCGGAGACGCTGGCGCTGGTCGCGGAGAGCAAGCGTCGGATCGAGACGGTGCGGCGGGTGCCGGTGTGGGGGTTGGGCGGCGGAGGGCTCCTGGCGACGTTCGGGATCGTGCTCCTGCTCGGGCGCCGACGCCGATCGGTCCCGGTGAGCCCGGGTCTACCTCCGGTAGCCGACCCGGAGCGGGTCACCGCTGTCCCCCGGCCGGACGTTTCCTCCCGGCCGGACGCTTCGTCCCGGCGGCTGGACGTCGGACCTCGGCGGAATGCCGGGCCGGGGTCAGGCGCCGGTTTCTGGCGGGAGGTCGGGCCGGGCCAGCCGGTGGCGCCGGCGCCGGTGGCCGACCGACCGCTCAGCCGCTACATCCGGCCCTACCTGGACGGCGACACCGGCGCGCACCGGCGACCGGACACCACCGGCAGCCACCGCGCGCCGGACCCGCTCGACCCGGACACCGACTGGCTCACGCTCATCGGCCCCGAGAGCGACCACACGGTCGCCCCGCCGGAACCGCGGGAGCCCCGGAATCGATACCCCGACGGCTGGTGAAACTCAGGCGAGCTGCTCCAGCACCGCCGCCGAGAACGCCGGCAGATCGTCCGGCTTCCGGCTGGTCACGAGCTTCCCGTCGACCACGACCTCCCGATCCACCCACTCCGCCCCGGCGTTCCGGAAGTCGGTCTGCAGGCTGGGCCAGGACGTGAGCGTCCGACCTTCCACCACCCCGGCCTCGATCAGCACCCAGCCGCCGTGGCAGATGACCCCGACCGGCTTGCCCGACGTGAAGAAACTCTTAACAAAACTCACAGCCCGCTCGTCCGCGCGAACAAAATCGCCGTTAGCTACTCCACCCGGAAGCACCAAAGCGGCATAGTCGTCCGGATTCGCAGCATCCAGATCACGATCAACCGAACGAGTGTCGCCGTGGTCCAGATGATTGAACGCCTGAATCTTCCCTCCGGACAGCGAGATCAGTTCCGGTTGTCCCCCGGAGTCGCTGATCGCGGCCCACGGCTGGTCGAGTTCCGCCTGCTCGACGCCGTCCGTTGCGAGGAACGCGATCCGGGCGCCGTTCAATTGCGTAGCCATCGTCAGCCTTTCGTCGTCTTTGTCACCCCGTGCCGTCCCGAGCCGAATTCCCGGTGGATCCGACCTCAAACTGACGACGAAAACTGCTCACTGACCGGAATTCCGACGCAGATTAATTGCTTCGGCGACGGAGAGTTGCCTGCTCCCACGACCGGCCGAAGACATCACCCGAACGGACCAGGGCGCTTGACGATGGCGCTTTCACACCCGACGCTGAGCACTATGAGCACACCTCTGGTTTTGACGCTCTTCACCGCGCTGACGGTTGCGGTTATCGCGGGCATCATGGGTGCGGCGATGTGGGGGCGGAAGCACTCGAACGAGGAAGACCTCGAGCCGGCCAACGAGGGCACGCCCGAGCACTCGCTCTTCGACGAGGTGCACTCGGCCTAGAACCGCGTCAGGGTCGCGCCGACGGTTTGCGGACGTCGGGCGCGCCCAGCCGGGCGGCGTCGGCCGTGAGATCGTCCGGCATACGCTGCGACTCCCGCTCGGCGAGCACCCGGGCGCGGTAGTGCTCCACCTCGCGCCGCCGGGTGGCGGCGTCCCACCCCAGCGCGGGTGCCAGTACGTCGGCCACGTCCTCGACGGAGTCGAGGCCGCGGTGCGCGGTCTCGATCGAGATCCGGGTCCGCCGGGTCAGCACGTCCTCCAGGTGCAGCGCGCCCTCGTGTGACGCGGCGTACGCGATCTCGGCGGCCAGGTATTCCGGCGCACCGGCGACCGGCTGCCCGAGCCGCGGATCCGCGTCGATGCTCGCGAGCAGCTCGGTGGTGAGCGAGCCGTAGCGCTCCAGCAGGTGCTCCACCGCCCCGACGGTCACGCCGTGCCGCCGGGCCAGGTCGGCCCGGTTGGCCCACATCGCGGTGAAACCGTCCGCGCCGATCAGCGGGATGTCCTGGGTGCGGCTCCGCGGCACGTCACGCAGGCGGTGCGCCGCTTTGTCGATGACGTCGGCGGCCATCACGCGGTACGTCGTGTACTTGCCGCCGGCGACGAGCATCAGCCCGAGCATCGGCTCCACGACCGCGTGCTCCCGGGACAGCTTCGACGACGACTCGTCCTCACCGGCCAGCAGCGGCCGCAGCCCCGCGTAGACGCCCTCGATGTCGTCGTGGGTGATCGGGCGTTCGAGGACCGCGTTGACGTGTTCGAGGATGTAGTCGATGTCGACGCTGGACGCGGCCGGATGGGCGCGGTCGAGGTCCCAGTCGGTGTCGGTGGTGCCGATGATCCAGTGCCCACCCCAGGGGATGACGAACAGCACCGACTTCTCGGTGCGCAGGATGAGCCCGACGTCGCCGGAGATCACCGAGCGCGGCACGACGAGGTGGACGCCCTTGCTCGCGCGCACGCGCAGGCCGGGACGCTCGTGGAGCATCTCCGACAGGTCGTCGCTCCAGACGCCGGTGGCCGCGACGACCGTCCGGGCGCGGATCTCGAACTCGTCGTCGGACTCCAGATCACGCACCCGGACGCCGACCACCTCGCGGGCGTTGCGCAGCAGGTCCACCACGCGCGTGCTGGTCGCGGTGACGGCACCGTAGGACGCCGCCGTGCGCGCGAGCGCCAGCACGAACCGGGCGTCGTCGACGTGGCCGTCGTAGTAGCGGATGGCGCCGACGAGCGCGTCGCGACGCAGGCTCGGGAACAGCCGACGGGCTCCGGCGCGGCTCAGGTGCCGGTGGCGCGGCACCCCCCGGGCCGTGCCGAGGATCGATCCCAGCGTGTCGTAGAGGGCCACCCCGGCGCCGTAGTAGAGCCGCTGCCACCCGTGGTGGTTGAGCGGCAGCAGGAACGGCGTCGGGCGAACCAGGTGCGGCGCGAGCGTGGTCAACAGGCGGCCGCGCTCCTCGAGCGCCTCCCGCACCAGGCTGAAGTTCAGCTGCTCCAGGTAGCGCAGGCCGCCGTGAATGAGCTTGCTCGACCGGCTGGACGTGCCGGAGGCGAAGTCGCGCGCCTCGACCAGCGCGACCGAGAGGCCACGGCTGGCCGCGTCGAGCGCGGCACCGGCACCGGTGACTCCCCCGCCAATGACGACGACGTCGAACGTCTCGGTGCGCAGCCGCGCGAGCGCGTCGGCACGCTGCTGCGGGCCGAGCTGACTGGCGGCGAAACGGGACACCTGCGGATCACGACTCACCGGTCCACGGTACGTCGCGATCGTCGCTCGCCGCCGCTCGGACCAGGCATGTCGGCCCCTACCGATACGGTGCGCGCATGCAGCCCAACGTGCCCGCTCCCCGTCCGGCCGGTGGTGTCCCCCGCTGGGTGGCCCCCACGCTGGTCACGCTGGCCGGGTTGACTGCCGTCGGGGTCACGGCCGTGGTTCAGCCGTTCGTCTGGGTCGCGCACGAGATCTTGGTCATCAGTGGTTACCCGGTGCCCGGCGTGTTCTGGCCGGGGCTGACCGTGCTCACCGCGCTGGGCGCCGGCGCACCCGCGGCGCTGGCCTGGCTCCTGGTGAAGCGGCCGGTGATCCGCGCGATCGCCCGGCTCTGGACGCTCGCCGCGGTCTGCGCGGCGCTGCTCGGGCTCGTGCGGGCGGTGCCGTGGTCGGCCGGCGACGCGGTGGCCGACGCGCTGGAGGGCGTCGTCGCGCTCGTCCTCGCGTTCGCGCTCCGGCGCTGGGTGTCCGACGCGGAGGCACCGGGGACACGAAGCCCCCGGGTGGGTACCGCGGTCGCGGTCGCGTGCGGGTTGCTCGTCCTGCTGCCGTGGTGGTGGGTCGGGGCGCTCGGCGGCCCGCTCGACGTGGTGGCCGCCGCGCTGGCCGCGTCCGGGCTCGGCGTGCTGATGTCCCGCCTGCGGCGCACCGGGCCGCTCCGAGTGCCGGTGGGTGGTCCGGTCGCCGGGCTGGTGCTCGACGCGCTGGTGCTCGCCGTGCCGCTCGCGCTGCTGGCCGGTGCGTTCGGGTCCCCCGGCACCCAACTCCTGCTGCTCGGCGTCCTTCCGGCCGGTTGTGTGGCGCTGGCGTGCGTCGATCCGGTCCGCCGGTGGTCGGGTGCGCTGCTCGTCGCGCTGGCGGCGTTCGGTCCGCTGGCGTTCGTCGACGCCGAGGAGGTCACGCTCCTGCTGGTGCCGGGTGACGTGCCGCAGTGGGCGGCGATCGGCACCGGCATCTCGGCCTGGCTGGCGCTGGTGGCGGGTGCGGTGGTCGCGCTCGGTCTGGTCATCGCGGCCCGCCGCACCAAACGCGCCGCCCCGGTCACGCCGCCCATCGCACCGCCCGAGGCCGCCGGACGCGAGGCGCAGGCCGAGCTCACTGCGGGCGTGTCCGAGGCGGGCATGTCCGAGGCGGGCATGTCCGAGGCGGGGGCCGAAGCTGACCGGCCTGTGGGGAGGGCGGTCGGTGGTCGCGGGCGAGTGTTGTCGGGGGCGTTGATCGGGGTGTTGGTGGTCTCGTCCGGGCTGCTGTGGCTGGGCCCGGGTCAGGACGGCTTCCACGGCGACCGGCTGTTCGTCGTCCTGAAGAACCAGGCCGAAACCACCGCGGTGGGTGACTCCACCACCGACCTCACCGCCCGCCGCACCGCCGTCTACCGCCTCCTGGTGGAGCACGCCCGCCGCACCCAGGCGTCGCTGCTCTCGGCGCTCCGTAAGGTCGGCGCCGATCCGACGTCGTATTACCTGGTCAACGCGGTCGAGGTCGACGACACCCCGCTCGTGCGGGCCGTGCTCGCCGCCCGGGACGACGTCGCCGCGGTGCAGCCGAACCCCGAGCTCCGTCCGATCCCGGAGGCCGCCACCGCCGGCTCGGCCGACACCCGCACCCTCACCGGCACGCCGGCCAACCTCGAGACGATCAAGGCCCCGCAGGCCTGGCGCGAGGGCACCGACGGCCGCGGCATCGTCGTCGGCTTCTCCGACAGCGGCGTCGATGCCCGTCACGAGGCCCTGCGTGACACCTACCGCGGCGGCGCCGACAGCTGGCACGACCCGTGGAACCGCACCACCGTCCCCACCGACCCGAACGGCCACGGCACCCACACCGCAGGCAGCGCGGTCGGTAAGAAGGTCGGGGTGGCGCCCGGCGCCACCTGGATCGGGTGCGCGAACCTGGCCCGCCCGCTCGGCAACCCCGGCCTCTACCTGGACTGTCTGCAGTTCATGCTGGCCCCGTTCCGGGCCGGCGGCGACCCGTTCGCCGACGGTGACCCGGCCCGCGCGGCCGACGTGCTCAGCAACTCGTGGGGCTGCCCCGACGTCGAAGGGTGCGGTGCCGGCACGCTCGAACCGGCGGTCGAGGCCCTGCGCGACGCGGGCGTCTTCGTGGTGGCCGCGGCCGGTAACGAGGGCCCGCGGTGCCGCTCGATCACCGACCCGATCGGCCGGTACGACTCGGTGTTCACGGTCGGGGCCGTGGACGACAAGAAGGTGGTCGCGGGCTTCTCCAGCCGCGGTCCGGTGCCCGGTGACGCGGAGTCCAAGCCCGATCTGACGGCACCCGGCGTGGACGTCCTGTCGGCCTGGCCGGGCGGCGGTTACTCGCGGCTGTCCGGCACGTCGATGGCCACCCCCCAGGTCGCCGGGGTCGTGGCGCTGATCTGGCAGGCCGCGCCGTCACTGCGCGGCGACATCGTGCGCACCGCCGCCCTGCTCCGCGCCAGCACCCAGAACGCGACCCTGGGCAGCGCCCCGTCCTGCGGCGGCAACGCCCGCAACGTGCTCGGCGCCGGCACCGTAGACGCCGCGGCGGCCGTCACCCTGGCCCGCCAAGGCGAAGCCACCCGCCCCCGCTAACCCACCCCACCATCTCCCGCACCGTCATCTCCCACCCGCTGACCCCACCCGTCAACTCCCGCCCGCTGACCCCGCCCGCTAACCCCCGCGGGCGCCCCGCCCGTTTGCTCCCGCCCGCTAGCGCTGCCCCGTTAACTCCCGCGGGCTAGCGTCACCCGTTAATTTCCGCCCGCCAGCCCCACCCCTTAGCTCTCGCCGCCGTAGCTACGCGGTTCCTGCCGCCCCGCCACCGCGCCCACGCATGCCGACGGGAAAATGGACAAGCTCTCGGGGCCAAACGCACGGATCTGGGCCCGGAAGCTCGTCGTAGCCCCAGGAACCCGTCGTAGTCCTGGGAGTACGGCGCGAAAGTCGGACGCTTGCGCGAGGCCGGTTCTCTGCCGGCGCCCGGTTCACTGAACGAGCAGGCACCCAGACCTCCTCCTTGCGCACGATCGGCAGGAAGAAGCGCAGCCGCTATTCCCCCGTGCGGGAGGCGAACAGCGCGGTCCGGCGAGGTCCAGGCCAAGCGATTGAGGCGGGGCAGAAAGTACTGCGCAGCCCACGGTCGTCAGCAATCTCTGGAGCCAAGTCGAGCCCGCCGTACGCGACCGGCCATGCCGGCAGGTTGTCCGAGGCCAAACACGGGGCTCGAGTCCCGGAATTCGTTGGAGCTCCAGAACTTCTCGCACCCGGCGAACTCCCACCCCGCCCCCTGCAACCCTGCAGCCTGGTGGTCCGCTGCCGCCCCCGACCCCTGAAGCACTGCAGCCCCGCGGCTCCCCTGCAGCCCTCGCGAACCAACAGGCTCCTGATCCCCAACAGACTCCTGACTCATGGCCCCCAGCAGAGTCCTGGCCCCCCAGCAGACTCCTGACACCTATAGCTCGTGGCGCCAGCGGTCCGCGGTTCCTCACCCCTGCGGCCCCATGCCCACGCGGCTCGTGCACGCTGACGAGAAATCGAGTGCTCTGCGAGTTGTCGGGGCAAGTGCACGACTGTAGAGCCGGAAACCCGTCGTAGCCCGGAAGGTCTCGTGGCGCGCGCACTCCCGCCGCACGGCCCCCAGCAGCCCACGCCCTTCGGCCCACGGCCCACGGCCCACGCATGCCGGCAAGAAAGCGGGTACTCGACAAGTTGTCGGAGGGCAAACACAGGGCGTTAGGCCCGAGAATTCGTCCTACCGCCGGAAGCTTTCGATAACCCGTAACTCTCGCCTTACCGGCGCAGCGTCTGCGGCCCAAAGATCACGTGCACCATACGCACCACGCGCACCACGCAGACCGCGCGCCGACGAGAAATCGGGCGCTCGACGAGATCCCGGGGCCGAACACGCGGCTTTAGGCCCGGGAACTCGCCGCAGCGCCGGGAACTCGCCGAAGGCCGCGAGCCTCGTCGTAGCCCCACGAGCCCGTCATAGCCCCGCGAGCCCGTCATAGCCCCGCAGGTTCCTCGTTGCCCCGCGAGCCCGTCGTAGCCCCGCGAGCCCGTCGTAACCCCACGAGCCCGTCATAGCCCCGCAGGCTCCTCACAGCCCCCGGTACCTCGCGGCGGGGAAAAAAAGCCGGGCGCACGAAAGGGCGGGCCCGGGAATCCGGGCCCGCCCTTTACGTGGTGCGAGCTAGCTAGGCGGGACTCAGAAGTCCATGCCGCCCATGCCGCCGCTCGGGTCGCCGGCCGGGGCCGCAGCCTTCTCCGGCTTGTCGGCGATGACCGCGTTGGTGGTCAGGAACAGCGCGGCGATCGACGCGGCGTTCTGCAGCGCCGAGCGGGTCACCTTGGTGGGGTCGATGATGCCGGCCGCCACCAGGTCGACGTACTCGCCGGTCGCGGCGTTCAGGCCGTGGCCCGACGGAAGGTTGCGCACCTTCTCCGCCACGACGCCACCCTCGAGACCGGCGTTCACCGCGATCTGCTTGAGGGGAGCCTCGAGAGCAACCTTGACGATGTTCGCCCCGGTCGCCTCGTCGCCCGACAGGTCGAGCTTCTCGAACGCGACGCTGGACGCCTGGAGCAGAGCGACGCCACCACCGGCGACGATGCCCTCCTCGACGGCGGCCTTCGCGTTGCGCACCGCGTCCTCGATGCGGTGCTTGCGCTCCTTGAGCTCCACCTCGGTGGCCGCGCCGACCTTGATGACGGCGACGCCACCGGCCAGCTTGGCGAGGCGCTCCTGGAGCTTCTCGCGGTCGTAGTCCGAGTCGGAGTTCTCGATCTCGGCCCGGATGGTGTTCTTCCGGCCCTCGATCTGCTCCGCGTCGCCGGAACCGTCGACGATCGTGGTCTCGTCCTTGGTCACGACGATCTTGCGGGCGGTGCCCAGCAGGTCGACCGTGGTGTTCTCGAGCTTGAGGCCGATCGTCTCGCTGATGACGGTGCCACCGGTGAGGATGGCCATGTCGTTCAGCATCGCCTTGCGGCGGTCACCGAAGCCCGGCGCCTTGATGGCGACCGACTTGAAGGTGCCCCGGATCTTGTTGACGATCAGGGTGGCGAGGGCCTCGCCCTCCACGTCCTCGGAGATGATCGCGAGCGGCTTGCCGCCCTGCATGACCTTCTCGAGCAGCGGGAGCAGGTCCTTCACCGTGGAGATCTTGCCCTCGACGAAGAGGATGTACGGGTCGTCGAGGACGGCCTCCATCCGCTCGGTGTCGGTGGCGAAGTACGGCGAGATGTAACCCTTGTCGAAGCGCATGCCCTCGGTGAGCTCCAGCTCGAGCCCGAAGGTGTTGCTCTCCTCGACGGTGATGACGCCTTCCTTGCCGGCCTTGTCCATCGACTCGGCGATGATCTCGCCGACCGAGGTGTCAGCCGCGGAGATGGAGGCCGTCGAAGCGATCTGCTCCTTGGTCTCGATCTCCTTCGAGGCGTTGCCCAGGGCCTCGGAGACCGCCGCGACGGCCGCCTCGATGCCCTTCTTCAGCGCGATCGGGTTCGCACCGGCGGCCACGTTGCGCAGGCCCTCACGGACCAGCGCCTGAGCCAGCACGGTCGCCGTGGTCGTACCGTCACCCGCGACGTCGTCGGTCTTCTTGGCTACTTCCTTGACCAGCTCGGCGCCGATCTTCTCCCACGGGTCCTCGAGCTCGATCTCCTTGGCGATCGACACACCATCGTTCGTGATGGTCGGCGCGCCCCACTTCTTCTCGAGCACGACGTTTCGGCCCTTGGGACCGAGCGTCACCCGCACAGCGTCGGCGAGCTGGTTCATGCCCCGCTCGAGGCCGCGACGAGCTTCCTCGTCGAACGCGATCAACTTGGCCATTCGGTGATGTCCTCCGATGGTGTCGGACCCCCGGATGCCGCGTAAGACAGCCGGAGACTGCACGGTCGGAATGGTGCCCGCGACGGACGACCCCCCACTGCGTCGGCACGGACCGACGAGCCGGGAGCCTCACCTCCCCGACCTTGGCACTCAAGACTACCGAGTGCCAATCTCCTGTTTAGCACTCGACCCAGGCGAGTGCAAGCAAACGGGGAGGGTCCCACAGGCGTCCGGACCTCGCTCCGGCGGCCCTCCCGGCGAGGCGGACGGCGATCGCGCGGCAATCCGGGAGTTCGTTCGAATCGACGAATAGCCGCCGGGAAATAGCGCTCCGGTTTACCGACCGGCCCAACAAAACAGACGAGGCCCGTTCCGGTCGCACCCACCGGAACGGGCCTCGCTGAAGTCTTGGAACTAGGACGCGACGACCGTGACTCGTTCTGCCTGCGGACCCTTCGGACCCTGAGTCACTTCGAAGTCGACTCGCTGGCCGTCTTCGAGAGACTTGTAGCCGTCCATCATGATCGCCGAGTAATGGACGAAGACATCAGCGCCGCCGTCGACAGCGATGAAGCCATACCCCTTCTCGGAGTTGAACCACTTGACAGTGCCCTGCGCCACTGTGCACTTCCCTCACTTACTGGTGCCCACGAAACGCACTCCTTGACCATGCGCTCCGGGTCTTCGTCCAAGAGCCCCGCACTGCAGATCGCACGAACACTGGCAAGAACTACGACCGGTCAGGACGGTACCGGACCTCTAGGCAGCGCGAAAGCGACGCTCCGAAAAGGGCAGTCGCACGAAGCAACTTTTTGCGCTCTCGCACTAATCGGCGTGAAAACCAGGAGAACCACCAGCCTCACTAGTCTGAGTAAGAGGTATCCCCGGTTATGCCGCTCAGCGTTTCAGGCCCTGCTAATCATCTCTACTACCTACCGCGTTATTCGTACCGCTTTATACAATTTTATTCCGCGTTGGTCGAATCGCAGGTCTTATTTCGAGGAACGAAGACCACTCTCTCAAGTTCCCGACGGACGAACGACCCCGCACTGATGTGCGGGGCCGTTCGAGGGTCCGGAATCAGCCGAGCAGGCCGGCTTCCCGTGCTCCGCGAAGCGACGGCGCGATCCGGTGGGTGGGACCGACGCGACCTTCGATCGCGTCGGCGGTCTTCAGGCCCTCGCCGGTGTTGAAGATGACGGTCTCGGCGTTCGGGTCGAGCTCGCCCGACTCGACCAGCTTCTTCAGCACCGCGACCGTGACCCCACCCGCGGTCTCACCGAAGATGCCGGTCGTCTCGGCGAGCAGCCGGATGCCGTCCCGGATGTCGTCGTCGTCGACCGCGGCGATCGACCCCCCGGTGCGGCGCACCGCGTCGAGCACGTAGGGCCCGTCAGCCGGGTTGCCGATGTTCAGCGACTTCGCGATGCCGGTCGGCTTCACCGGGCGGACGACGTCGTGTCCCTCGGCGAACGCGGTGTAGACCGGCGAGCAGCCGGCCGACTGGGCGCCGAAGACCTTCCAGTCGGCGTCGGACACGATCCCGGCCTTCACCAGCTCGCCGAACGCCTTGTCGATCTTGGTGAGCAGCGAGCCCGAGGCGATCGGCACGACGACCTGCGCCGGGAGCCGCCATCCGAGCTGCTCGGCCACCTCGTAGCCGAGCGTCTTGGAACCCTCGGCGTAGTACGGCCGCACGTTCTGGTTGACGAACGCGGTCGACTCGAACGCGTCGTCCTCCTGCAGTTCGCTGGTCAGCCGGTTGACGTCGTCGTAGCTGCCGTCGACGGCGACCAGGCGGGGGTTGTAGACCGCGGAGGCGAGGATCTTGCTGGGCTCCAGGTCGGCCGGGATGAACACGGTGGCCTGCCAGCCGACCCGGGCGGCGTGCGCGGCCACCGAGTTGGCCAGGTTGCCGGTGGACGCGCAGGCCACCGAGCGGTAGCCGAGCCCCTTGGCGGCGGTGAGAGCCAGCGAGACGACCCGGTCCTTGAACGAGTGGGTCGGGTTCGCGGAGTCGTCCTTGACCCAGAGCGGAGCGTTCAGGCCGATCGCGGCGGCCAGCCGGTCGGCCCGGACGAGCGGCGTCAGACCGGGATTGAGCGAAACCCGGTCGTCGGGGTCCTGACCGACGGGCAGGAGCGGCGCGTAACGCCAGATGTTCTGCGGACCGGCCTCGATCTGTTCCCGGGTCACCGACGCGAGCGCGTCGGCGTCGTAACCGACCTCCAGCGGGCCGAAACACTCGGCACAGGCGTGGATCGCGATGAGCGGGAACTCCGCACCGCAGTTACGGCAGCGCAGCACGCGAGCGGGGCTGGCGGTGTCCTGGGCAGCAAGCAGCGACGTCATGGCGAGGCCATCCTCATCTCTCCCGGTTCAACCGGGACGGAGTTGGCACCTGTCGCACCTGCCTCGCTGTGCGAGATTCGCTGGATGCGATGGTTGCCGGGGCTTCACCGGGCCGTATCCCTCTGCCCCTCTGGATGAGTTCCTATGAAGTTGTGTCGCCCAGTTTACGGCGCCCGCCCGGCGAGCCAAATCGATTCCGCACACCTGCTGGGAGTTACCTGGCTCACTGTGCGGGCGCCTTCACACTGAGGAAGCGTCAGTGGAACATGCCCCTCCGCTGGGTCAGGATCTGCAGGTGCTCGTGGAGCCACTGCTCCCAGTTGAGCTGCTCGGCGCCCGCGTACTGCACGGTGAACCGGTTGTAGGCGTCGCTGCCCGATGTCAGGAAGCCGCCGCGCTTGTCCAGCTCCAGCAGGACGTCCATCGACTGCGGGCCGGAGATGAAGGTGACCTCGAGCTCGTTGATCGTGCCGGCGTACTGGTGCGCCGGGTAGTACTCGATCTCCTGGTAGAACGGCAGCCGCGACCCGTAGAGCGTGCCCCGCTCCAGGTCGGCGCCCTTGAACTGGAAACCGAGCCGGCTGAACGCGTCGAGCAGGCGGGCCTGAGCCGGCAGCGGGTTGACCTGGATCGGGTCCATGTCGCCCTTGTCCAGCGAACCGGCCAGCTCCAGCTCGGTGCGGACGCCGAGCCGCATGCCGTGCAACGGTTGCCCGTTGACGGTCGTCACCGGGGTCTCCCAGGGCACCGCGAGCTCGAACGGGACCGCGTGGCGCGCACCGGGCTGCAGGCTGAACCGGTGTCCGAGGTGCAGGCGCTGGAACGGCAGCATCGTGTTGTACTCGTAGTCGTCCCCGCCGGCGGATTCACCCTCCACCTCGACCTTGGCGACCAGCTCGAGTTCCACCCGGTCGACGACCATCTCGACGTTGCCGCCACTGATCCGCACCTCGCCGCGGAGCACGTCGCCCGGCCGGGTGTGCGGAGAGGCGAGCACGGTATCGACGGACGCGCCGCCGCCGAACATCGCCGAGAGCTTTTTGAACATCACACGATCCTTTGGGTGCGAGGGTGGTCTGCTGCATGGTCGCAGTCCGGGCCCTTCAAAGGGGCGGACTCGTCAGGGATGCGACTACCGGATACCCCTCAACTGACGATGTCTTTCCGGAGAAAGCGCCACCATGCCAGGGCGAGAAAGACGGTTGTGTAGGCAACGGCCGAAACCGCGCCCTTCACCATGTCTTCGGCCTCGATCGGGGAGGAAAGCAGCGACAACCACGCCGTTCCGTAACGGGTCGGAAGCAGCGCGCGAAGATCTCCGAGCGCGGTGACCGCTTCCAGAATATTCGAGATGATCCACAGCATCACCGCGCCGCCGACCGCGCCCAATGGGGCATCGGTTCGTACCGAGAGGTAGAACGCGAGCCCGGCCACGGGTAGCAACGTGATAGCGATATAGACGACCGCGAGAACGATGCGCCCGAGCGCTTCGACCGCCGGGATGTCGACGCCGAGCTGAGTACGCAGCGGTCCCCAGCCGAACGCGAGCGTCCCGGCGATCATCGCCACGGTCGGCAGCAACGCGAGGGCGAACCCGCTGTAGGCCAGGCCGACGGTCAGCTTCTGACGCAGCAGCCGGCCCCGCGGGACCGGCGACGCCAGCAGGTAGCGCAGCGTCCCCCAGCTCGCTTCGCTGGCCACCGTGTCGCCGCAGAACAGCGCGACCACCACCAGCAGCAGGAAGCTCGACGCCACGAAGATCGAGAACAGCGTGAAGTTCGCGCCGCTCGAGGTGGCCAGGTCGGCGAGGCTGTTGCCTTCCTGCGCCGAGTCGGGGTCGTCGGGGACGCCGATCTTGAACGCCGCCACCAGGATCAGCGGCAGCACGATCAGGAACCCCAGCGCGATCTGGGTACGCCGGCGGGTGAGCTGGCGCGCGAACTCGGCGCCGAACCGCAGCGTCCGTCCGGGCCGATGAATCGACGCGGTCATCGTTGCTCCCCCACGAGTTCCAGGAACACGTCCTCCAGCCGACGCCTGGCCACCAGTCGCTCGACGCCGACCCCGGCTCCGACCAGCTCACGGACGACGTCGCTGCGCTCGACACCGGCCAGTTCGACGACCAGGCCGGCGCCGTTCGGGTGCACGACCTCGACGCCGGGCATCGCACGCAGCGCGGCCACCGCCGCGTCCTGGTCCCCGGAGGCGACCTCCACCAGTACCGACCGCCCTTCGCCGACGATCTCCCCGACCGGACCGGCGGCCACACCGGTGCCCTTGCTGACCACGACGACGTGCGAGCACACCTGTTCCACCTCGGCGAGCAGGTGCGAGGAGACCAGCACGGCGCGCCCGTCGGTGGCGTAGCGGGACAGCACCGCCCGCATCTCGGCGATCTGCGGCGGGTCGAGTCCGTTCGTCGGTTCGTCGAGTACCAGCAGGTCGGGCAGGCCGAGCATGGCCTGCGCGATCGCCAGCCGCTGACGCATGCCCTGGCTGTACGTCTTCACCTTCCGGTGCACGGCCGCGCCGAGGCCGGCGATCTCGAGCGCTTCCTCGAGGCGGGCCGACTCGGCGGGGCGCCCGGTGGCCTGCCAGTAGCGGTGCAGGTTCTCCAGGCCCGAGAGGTGCGGCAGCAGACCGGGGCCCTCCACGAACGCTCCGATCCGCGACAGCACCGGTGCGCCGGGCACGATCCGGTGACCGAACACCAGGATCTCGCCGCCGGTCGGCCGGATCAGCCCCATCAACATGCGCAGCGTCGTCGTCTTGCCCGCGCCGTTGGGGCCGAGCAGACCGACGACCTGGCCGGGTTCGACCGAGAACGACAGGTCCCGAACGGCCAGGTACCCGTCGCCGTAGGCCTTCCGGAGGCCGCGCACGACGAGCGGAGACCCGGCCGCCTCGGAATCGACGGAGACGTCGAGCCGACGGCGCCGCGCGCGGACGATCACGACCGCGGCGACGACGCCGAGGCCGACCGCGCCCAGCAGCCCGATCAGCACCCACGTCCACGTGCCGGTCGAGCTCGCGACCGGCACCGGCGTCACCGCGGGCAGGTGCAGGCTGTTGGCCTGCACGGCCACCTGGTAGACGGCCGGCGCGACCGGCCCGGCGTAGGCCTGGTCGGCGGTCGCGATCACCAGGCGGACGCTGTGCCCGGACTCGAAGCGGTGCCCGATCATCGGCAGCGTGACCGTGACCAGCGACGCGGTGTCGATCGTCCGCGGTAGCCCGGTCAGGCGGACCGCGGACACCGCCCCGCCGGGCAGCGTGGCGCGCCCGTCCGCGTCGACGTCGTAGAGCTTGAGGAAGAGCACGGCCTCACCGGTCGGCGACGCCGCCGCCACCCGCACCGTCGGCGCGCCGGCGACGTCGACCGAGCGCGACAGCTCCACGCCGCTGTACGAGGCGAACTGGCCCGGGACGTCGATGCCCGCGTTGGCGAAGCTACTGGTCAACGCCCCGAAGCCGGGGAGAGTCGAGACGCCGGCCGGCGTGCCGTCCGGCGGGTTCGCGACCGGCTGCGGGCTGATGCCGGAGACCCGGATCCGGTAGGGGTCCTCGGCGGGCGGGTACTCGCCGAGCGTGTAGACCCGGCTGGTCGGGCGGGTGTCCCTGGCGCTGATCGCCCCGGCGGTGGTGTAGCTGAACTCGTCCGACGGCGCCGGGCCGCGTCCGTCGAGGTAGTGCCGCAACCAGGCCAGTTCGAGCTCGTTGACCCGCTCGGATTCACGCGTCGACGCGGTCGAGTCGTGCCCACCGGCGTACCAGGCGACCCGGACCGGGGTGCCGTTCGCCGCGATGCCGCGCGCGTTGGCGTCGGCCTCGGAGAGCGGGAAGAGCGTGTCCTGCTGGCCCTGGACGAGCAGCGTCGGCGCGTCGATCCGGTCGAGCACCGTCGACGGGCTGGAGCGGCGCAGCCGCTCGACGATCGCCGGCGTGGACCGGCCTGTGGTCGCGACCTCGAGGTACTCGCGGCAGAGCGAAACCTCGAAGCGGCCGCACTGCGCCAGCTCACCGACCTTCGACGCGTCGACGGAGCTCGGGTCGATCCCGCCGTTCGAATCCGGCCGCGCCCCGAGCAGCGCGGCCAGGTCGCGGACGCTGCTGACGCCCCCGCCGCTCGCGCTGCCGAAGAACAGCCCGGCCCACGAGCGCTTGAAGACGCCGTCTGCCGGGCCGCCGCCGGTGGCCTCCGGGAAGAACGAGTTCGCCAGGTCGTTCCAGGTGATCCGCGGGACGATCGTGTCCACCCGCTTGTCGTACCCGGCCAGCAGGAGGCTCAGCGCGCCGCCGTAGGAGCCGCCGATCGCCGCCACCCGGGGATCTCCGGACGCGTCCTGGCGCACGTCGTCCCGCTCGGCGAGCCGGTCGACGAGCGCGCGGGCGTCGTTGACCTCGTAGTCGGGACTGTCCAGCGAGATCGTGCCGCCGGAGCGCCCGAACCCGCGGGCGCTCCAGGTCTGCACCACGTACCCCTGGCCGGCCAACCGGCGCGCGTCCGCAGCGACGCTCGACTTGCTGCCGCCGAAGCCGTGCGCGAGCAGGATCGCCGGCGCCGGATGCGACGCGGTGGCGCTCTCCGGGACGTAGATCGTGGTGTCCAGCTCGATCGGCTCGTTGCGCTCCGGCCCCGACCGCACGGTGACCATCGCGTCGGTCGACCGCACCGGCTCCCCCGACGGCCAGCGGATCCACACGACAAGCGCAGCGAGGACGCCGATCACCACGAGCGTCGTCACGACGCGCCGGGTGGTGACCACCGCACGCCACCCGGACCGCGCCGGCCCGGGCATCCCTCGTGGGGTGGTGTCCCCCGAAGCAGTTTCCACAGCCACACACTAGGTCCGCTTTCCTGAGAGTCCGCTGACCTCTCAGCCCCGGCACAGCGGTTCGTTTGCCAGACGAAGCAGACTTAGAAGGTGACTTCTGAAGCTCCGTCCCTGACCCTGACCGCGAGCCTGCGGTCGGCTGTGCTCGACGCGCGGCGCGGGGTGGTGCGGCTCCATCCGGAGGTGCTGGCCGCCCTCGACCTCAACCCGGGTGATCCGGTGCTGCTGCGCAGCGCGGAGCGCACGTCGGCCGGGATCGCCGCGGCCGGTGACGCCACGGCGGCGCGCGGGCTCCTGCTCGCCGACGACCTGACGATGGGCAACCTGCGGATCCGGGACGGGGCGCCGGTCGACGTCAGCGCCGCGCCGATCCAGGCGGCCCGCACGATCACGGTGTCCGGCGACGCCACGGTGGTGGCCGCCGTCTCGCCGGAGATGCTCCGGCTGGCGCTGCTGAGCAAGGTGGTCACCAGCGGGGACGACGTGTCTTTGCTGCCGCAGGACCTCGACCCGGCGCACCCGCACCGGCCGCTGGTCGAGAGCGCCCGGCGCAGCCTGTCCAACGCGGTCGGCAGCGGCTGGACCGCGGCGCTGCTCACGGTCGTCGCCGCCGAGCCGGAGACGGCCGCGCTGATCACCCCGGACACGATCGTCACCTGGTCCGGGTCGGCCGGCGGCGGGGTATGGGGCTCCGGTGGCGCCACCGGTGTCCGCCCCACCGCATCCGCGCGCGCCACCGCCACCCCCCGCTTCGCCGGGACGTTCTCCCCCGGCGTGTCGGGCGCGGCGGGCGCCGCCGCTCCCGTCGCCGCCAAGGCGCGCTCGCGGAACGTCGACAGAAGCATGGAGCAGGTGTTCGCCGAGCCCGGAGCCACGCTCGACGAGGAACCGCGGCCGGCGGAGGACCTGATCGGTCTGAAGACGCAGGCCGCGCACCTGACCGAGCTGTTCGACCTCGCGTTCCACCACGGCGAGGTGCTGGAGCGCCTGGGCACGACCGTGCAGCTCGGCGTGCTGGTCACCGGGCCGCCCGGGGCGGGGAAGTCGACGCTCGTGCGGTCGGTCGCGCAGGCCACCGGCGCGACCGTGCTCCGGATCTGGTGCCCCGGCCTCGCCGCGGTGGCGCCGGACGCCGCCGCGGAAGTCCTGCGTCAGGCCGCCGCGAAAGCGGAGTCGGACACCCCGGCCGTGCTGCTGCTCAACGACGTCGAGGCGCTCGCGCCGCGGTCGGACCCGCCGCCGATCGCCACCGTGCTCGTCCAGCTGATCGCCCGTCTGGTCAGCGAAAGCAGGACGGCCGTGGTGTGCACGACCAGCCGCCCGGAGGACGTCGACGCCGGCCTGCGCCGCCCCGGCGTGCTCGACCACGAGCTCCGGGTGCCGATGCCGGACGCGAACGAACGCCGTGACCTGCTCGCGCTGTTCACCCGCAACCTGCCGGTCGCCGACGACGTCTCGCTCGACGACGTCGCCGCGCGCACGCCCGGGTTCGTCGCCGCCGACCTGGGGACGCTCGTGCGTGAAGCCGGTGTCCGCGCGGCGATGCGCCAGCGGGACGCCGAGACCCCGGAGATCGCCAAGGTCGACCTGGACGCCGCCGCCCAGTCGGTGCGGCCCACGTCGATGGCCGAATCCACGCTCGAGGTCGCCTCGCTGAGCCTCGACGACGTCGGCGACATGAAAGAGGTCAAGGAGGCGCTCACCGAGTCGGTGCTCTGGCCGCTGCGGTATCCCGACACGTTCACCCGGCTGGGCGTCGACCCGCCGCGCGGAGTGCTGCTCTACGGCCCTCCGGGGTGCGGCAAGACGTTCCTGGTCCGGGCGCTCGCCGGTACCGGGCAGGCCAACGTGCTCGCGGTGAAGGGCGCCGAGTTGCTCACCAAGTGGGTCGGTGAGAGCGAACGGTCGGTGCGTGAGCTGTTCCGGCGTGCTCGCGAGGCCGCGCCGACCCTGATCTTCCTCGACGAGGTCGACGCGCTGGCTCCGGTGCGCGGCCAGTCCACCGACGGCGGCACGACCGACCGGGTGGTGGCCGCGCTGCTCACCGAGCTCGACGGCGTCGAAGGGCTGCGCAACGTCGTCGTGGTCGGTGCCACGAACCGGCCCGACATGGTCGACCCCGCGCTGCTTCGTCCCGGCCGGCTGGAGCGGCTGGTGTTCGTGCCGCCGCCGGACGCCGAGGCCCGCGCCGACATCCTCCGGGCCGCCTCGCGCAAGGTTCCGCTCTCCACCGACATCGAGCTGGCCGACGTCGCCCGGGAGCTCGACGGGTTCTCGTCCGCGGACTGCGCGGCGCTGGTGCGCGAGGCCGCCCTGGCCGCGATGCGCGAGTCGATGGACACCGCCGAGGTCACCGCCGCTCACCTGGCGACGGCCCGGCGCCGCGTCCGCCCGTCGCTGGACCCGGTGCAGGTGGCCCACCTCGCCTCGTACGCCGAACAGAGGGAAGCCCGTTAGCGGGAACCTCCGTATCATGCGGCACGGAAGATCGGAGGCACCGTGTCGATGCGCGCTGTCCTACCGGTTCCCGGACACACCGGTCGGGCCGCCCTGGTGGGGGTCGGCGTCGGCCTGCTCACGTTGCTGTGCGGGGTGCCCTACTGGTGCGAACACCTGACCTCGGCGGCCGTCGCGGTACCGGCCGCCGGGGTGTTCGGAGCGGCCGGCGGGCTGCTGCTCGGCACCGGTGACAGCCGCCAGCGCAGCGGCCAGATGCTGCTGGTCGGCGCGGTGTTCGTCGCCTTCGCCTGGACCGCGATCTGGGACAGCGGGATCTGGCCGACGTTCGCGTTCTACTCCGAGGGCATCGGCCTGACCGTCTCCGGCGCGGCCGTCCTGGCCTACCCGGCCGGTCGCCTCGTCGACCGGGCCGACCGCTACTGGGTGTACGCCGCGATCGGCGTGTTGATCGTCGGCGAACTCTTCGTCGAACTCGTGTCCCTTCCCGAGTGGAACGACCTGTCGCCCGACGTGTTCTGGCCGTCGCTGGCGCCGAACCGCTCGCTCTTCGACGCCGCGATCAGCACGGTGACCGGTCTGCAGGTCGTCCTCGCGGGCTGGTACCTGGTCCTGCTCGTGCGCCGCGGCCGCCGCCTGTCCACCACCGAGCGCCCGGCCGCGATCCCGGTGCTGATCGGCACCGGCATCGCCGCGGCCGCGATCGCGTCCACCGCGCGCACCCGGACGTTCACCGACCTGGAGTCACTGCTCTCGCTCTACGTCGTGCAGAACACGATCTCCGCGGTGCTGGCGCTGGCGGTGCTCTCCGGGGCGCTGCGGGAGCGCTGGCGCGAGGTGGACGCACCGCACCGCGTGATCCGGATGACCTCGTCGACGTCGTCGGTGGCCACGGTGCGCGACGCGCTCGCGGCGGCCCTGCGTGATCCGCGGCTGCGCCTGCTGTTCTGGGTGCCGGCCGAACACAGCTACGTCGACCGGCGCGGTCACCTGGTGCTCCACCCGTCCGCGACGACCGGGCGGTGGCTGACCGAGGCGCGAATGGACGATCGCCAGCCGCTGGCCCTGGTCGAACTGGACGACGCGCTCCGCCTGCGCCGGGGCATGGTCGACGCCGTGCTGCGCGCCGGGTCGCAGGCGCTGCTCACCGCTCAGCTGCAGGCCATGGCCACCACCCAGCTCGAACAGGTGCTGGCCGCGCAGGCGCGGGTGGAGGAGCGGGAGACCGCGGAGCGGCAGCGGCTGGAGAAGGACCTGCGTGACGGCGCCCAGCGGCAGTTGGCCGCGCTCGCCGAGCAGCTGTGCGGGCTGGACGCCCTCGGCGAGCCGGCCCGGACGGTGGTGGCGACCTGTCACGACGAGGTGCTCGGCACCATCGAGGACCTGGAGGCGCTGGCCCGTGGTCTGCACCCCACGGTGCTGCGCACCGACGGCCTCGGTGCCGCGTTGGACGAGGTGGCGGTCCGGCTCGGGCTGGCCGTCCAGCTGGCGGTCTACGCCGGGCGCAAGCCACCGGCCGTGGAGGCCACCGCGTACTTCGCGCTCTGCGAAGGGCTGACGAACGTGGCCAAGTACGCGCCCGAGGCCCGGGTGCGGATCGAGGTGACCGAGGCCGACGGGTGGCTGCACGGCGTCGTCGCCGATGACGGGCCGGGTGGGGCCAGAGTGGTCGCCGGGGGCGGACTGGCCGGTATCGACGACCGCATCCGCGCGCTGCACGGCCGGACTCTCGTCGAGAGCGAAGCCGGAACCGGCACTCGACTGCGGGTGAGCCTGCCCTGCGGCTAGTTAGAGCCGCACGCCGAGGCGGCGGGCCGAGCGCTGCCGCTGACGCGCGGCACGCACCCGACGCAGGCGCTTGACCAGCATCGGATCGTGCACGAGCGCCTCGTGCCGATCGATGAGCGCGTTAAGCAGCTGGTAGTAGCGCGTGGCCGAAAGCGAGAACTCGTCGCGAATGGCCTGTTCCTTGGCACCGGCGTGCTGCCACCACTGCCGTTCGAACGCCAGGATCGCGAGTTCTCGTTCGTTCAATCCGGACTCCTGACGCTCGGTCAGCACCGAGTCCTCCGGCACGTGGTCCATGGACTCTTCGTCCTCCTCGGCGCGTCGCGTCGCCAACAGCGGCAGCGACCCCACTCTAGCCATCGATGCGTCCTCGGACGGGGCGGTGTGAACAGTCTGGCGTGAGCTCCGATCACCCGGTCGGCCACAATTGGCCGAAGGTACGATGACCAACGGTCACGATTGCGGTCTGGCGGAGGAGCGGCATGACAGTGCTGTCCGACGCCACACTGGTCCTTCCGGTCGGTGTCGTCCAGGGCGGCTGGGTGGCGGTGTCCGCGGGCGAGATCACTGCGGTCGGCGGCCCGGAACGATCCCGCCCCCGCGATCCCGACGTCGTCGACCTCGGTGGACGGTGGATCGTCCCCGGCTTCGTCGATCTGCACGTCCACGGTGGCGGCGGGCTGGACTACGGCGCCGCCCGGCCCGACACCGCCGGTGCGATCACCGCGCTGCACCGCTCCCACGGCACCACGACTTCGCTGGCCAGCCTCACCACCGCCCCGCTCGACGACATGGTGCGCTCCGCGGCGGCACTCGCCGACCTGGTCGACGCCGGAACGCTCACCGGCATCCACGCCGAGGGGCCGTTCCTCTCCCCCGCGCACGCCGGCGAGCAGGACCCGGCCGCGATGCTCGGGCCCGATCCGGACGCACTGGACCGGCTGGTACGCGCCTGCCGCGGGCACCTGCGTGTCCTGACCCTCGCGCCCGAACTGCCCGGCGCGCTGGAGCTGGTCAAGCGCTCGGTCGAGCAGGGCATCCAGGTCGCGATCGGCCACACCGGAGCGAGCTACGAGCGGACGCTCGCCGCGATCGAGGCCGGGGCTTCGCTCGCCACCCACCTGTTCCACGCCCAGCCCGGCCCCACCCAGCGCGAGCCCGGCGCGGTGGGCGCGCTGCTCGAACACCCCGACGTGATCGTGCAGCTGATCGCCGACGGCGTCCACCTGCACGACGCGCTGCTCTCGATGGTGTTCCGGCTCTGCGGCGCGGAGCGGGTCGCGCTCGTCACCGACGCGATGGCGGCCGCCGGCGCCGGGGACGGCCGCTACCGGCTCGGCGGCCGCGAGGTCGACGTGCGCGGCGGGGTGGCGCTGATCGAGGGCAACGGCGCGATCGCCGGCAGCACGCTCACCCAGGACGCCGCGCTGCGCCGCACGGTCGACGCCGGGGTGCCGGTCACCGAGGTGGTCACCGCGCTGACGGCGACGCCGGCCCGCGCGCTCGGGCTCGGCCACCGGATCGGGGCGCTGGTGCCCGGCTTCACCGCCGACCTGCTCGTCCTCGGCCCCGGCCTGGAGATCGACGGCGTGATGGTCGCGGGCACCTGGGACCGCGCACCCCGTTAACCTGGCGTTATGAGCACGCTGCGCTGGGGAATTCTGGGTACCGGGAACATCGCTCGCACGTTCACCTCGGACCTGCTGACGCTGCCCGACCACGAGGTCGTCGCGGTCGGGTCGCGGGCCGCCGAGACCGCGGAATCGTTCGCCGCCGAGTTCGGCATCGCCCGCGCGCACGGCTCCTACCAGGCGCTCGCGGACGACGCCGGGGTCGACGTCGTCTACGTCGCCACGCCGCACGCCGGCCATGCGGCGGCCGCCCTCACCTGCATCGCGGCCGGGCGTCACGTCCTGGTGGAGAAGCCGTTCACCCTCGACGCCGCGGAGGCGACGACCGTCGTCACGGCGGCCCGCGACGCCGGCGTGTTCTGCATGGAAGCGATGTGGACCCGGTTCAACCCGGCGATCGCGCTGCTGCGCGAGCTGGTCGACGACGGCGCGATCGGTGAGATCGTCGCCGTGCAGGCCGACTTCGGCTTCGCCGCGGCCTACGACCCGAAAGGCCGGCTGTGGGCCCCGGAGCTCGGCGGCGGTGCCCTGCTCGACCTGGGCGTCTACCCGGTCTCGCTGGCCTCGATGCTGCTCGGCGAGCCCACGACCGTGCTGGCCACCGCGGGCAAGGCCGCGACCGGCGTCGACGCGAACACCGGCATCCTGCTCGGCTACGAGTCGGGCGCGCTCGCGGTGCTGCACTGCTCGCTGCGCGGCGACACCCCGGCCCGGGCCGAGATCATCGGCACCCGCGGCCGTATCGAACTGGCCCCGCTGTTCTTCCGGGCGACCGAGCTGACCCTGCACCACCGGGACGCCGAGCCCCGGCACGAGACGTTCACGCTCCCCGGCAACGGCTACACGTTCCAGGCCGAGGAGGTGGCGCGACGCATCCGCGCCGGCCACACCGAGTCCGACCTGATGACGCTCGACGAGACGCTGTCGATCGCGCGGACGCTCGACCGCGTCCGCGCGTCGTTCACGGCTTGACGCCGAGCGGGGTCGTCGTGAACGGACCCCCCACGAGGTCGGTGGGTTCGCCGGTGACCTCGGCCGCGAAGACCTCGGCGTCGTCCTCCGGGTGGTAGCCGATCGCCTCGCCCTCGGCGAGTGACCACCAGCGCCTGGTGTTCGCCGAGACGCCCCACACCTGGGTGAAGACCGGCGACGGGGTGCTCAGCGACGCCTCGAAGAGGCGGGCGGCGTCGTCGAGCGAGAGCCAGGTGTCCAGCGCCCTGGTGTTCGAGGGCTTCACGCGGCAGGTGCCGATGCGCAGCGAGACGACGTCGATGCCGAAGCGGTGGTGGTAGAGCGCACCCATCGACTCCTTCGCGGTCTTCGACCAGCCGTACCAGGTGTCCGGCGCGAACGGGGTGTCGGCGGGGAGCGGCTCGGCGGCCTTCCGCGCGAACCCGACCGCGTGGTTGGAGCTGGCCAGCACCACCCGTGACACCCCGTGCGTCCGAGCGCCCTCGAACACGTTCCGGGTGCCCTCGACGTTGACGGCCAGGATGTCCTCGAACGGCGCTTCGCCGGCGAGCCCGGCCAGGTGCACGATCGCGTCGACGCCCGCGCAGGCGGCGACGACCGAATCGGTGTCGGTGATCGAGGTGCGCACGATCTCCTCACCGGGCGCCGCGTCACCGAGCGGTGCCACGTCGAGCAGGCGCAGGGTCCGCCCCGGCCGGGCCATCCGGGTGCGCAGCGCCGTCCCGATCAGTCCGGCGGCACCGGTCACCAGCACTACTCCGGCCATCAAGGGTTCCTCTCGCCGAACGCATTCGTGGTTGGGTTGCAGCATGCCGGAAACGTTGACCTGGTTGCCCGCCGCCGACCATCCCGAACTCCTGGCCCCACCGGTGGCGGCCGTCGTGAAACACCTCAGCGAGGTCCAGGTGGCGGCGATCGACCCCACCGACGCCGACACCGAGGCGTTCTGCGCCCGGTACGGCGAGCCGCTGGAGGAGTCGGCCAACTGCGTCGTCGTCGCCGGGAAGCGCGGCGGTGTCGTGAAGTACGCCGCGTGCCTTGTCCTGGCCACGACCAGGGCCGACATCAACGGGCTCGTCCGCAGGCACCTCGACGTCCGCAAGGTGTCCTTCGCCCCGCTCGACGAAGTGGTCGACATCACGGGGATGGCCTACGGCGGGGTGACCCCGCTCGGCCTGCCGTCCGACTGGCCGGTGCTCGTCGACGCGGCGGTGGCCGCCGGCCGCAGCCTGGTGATCGGCAGCGGCGTGCGCGGCTCCAAGCTGCGGGTGCCCGGCGCGACGCTGGCCGCGCTCGCCACCGCGGACGTCCTCGAGGACCTCGGCCGATGACCACGCTCCCGCGCAAGCTGACCGCCGGCGACCAGCTCCGGGTGATCGCGCCGTCGTCGTCGCTCCAGCTCATCTCCGACGCCAACCGCGACGCCGCGATCGACCGGCTGACGGCGGAGTTCGGAGTGCGGGTCACGTTCTCCGAGCACGTGAACGAGACCGGGCCGCTCGGCACCGGGCCCGTCGCCGGTCGCGTCGCCGACCTGCACGAGGCGTTCGCAGACCCGGACGTCTCCGGGATCCTGACGGTGATCGGCGGCTACCACGTCAACCAGCTGTTACCGCACCTGGACTACGACCTGATCCGCGCGAACCCGAAGGTGCTCTGCGGGTTCTCCGACATCACCGCCCTGCAGTGCGCGCTCCTGGCGCGCGCGAACCTCGTCACGTACTCGGGGCCGCACTTCTCGACGTTCGGGATGCGCGAGCACAACGAGGCGACGATCGAGGCGTTCCGGAGCGCGGTGTTCGGCGAGGCTCCGGTGGGGTGGGTTCCGGCCGAGGTCTGGACCGACGACGAGTGGTACCGGCTGACCGAACGGGAGGCGCCCGAACGCAACGAGGGCTGGTGGGTGCTCCAGCCCGGCACCGCGAACGGCCCACTCGTCGGTGGCAACCTGGGCACGATCAACCTGCTGCAGGGCACCCCGTACTGGCCCGACCTCGACGGGGCGATCGTCGTCGTGGAGGACGACTTCGAATCGACGGTGCACGACTTCGCGCGTCACCTCACGTCGCTCCTGCAGACCGGGATCGCGGTGCGCGGCCTGGTCGTCGGGCGGTTCCAGCGGCGTACCGGGATGACGCGGGACGTGCTCCGGCACCTCGTCACCACCGCTCCGCAGCTGGCCGGCGTGCCGGTGCTCGCGAACGTCGACGTGGGCCACACCAACCCCCTCTACACGTTCCCGGTCGGCGGCTCCTGCTACCTGACCGCCGACCCCGGCGCGGTGGAGATCGTGCTCACGCGCCACTGACGCGCAACCAGGAGACGCCCCGGCAACACTCGCCCGGCGCGGCGACACGCCGATGAAGAACTCGAACGGGCAGGAGCCCGCCGAGTTCGGGGGATGGGTGAGTCGCGATGGACAAGTTCGCCGCGGAGCGCGAGGGGCTGAACTACGACCCCGTAGACACCAGCTCCGGCGCCGCCGTGATGCGGCTGATCCGCGCGGACCGCGTCGTCCGTCTCGCGGTCATCGGTGGCCTGTACTGGCTCGTCGCGTACGCGGTGTTCAACTGGGTGGCGCGCGACGAGCACTCGCCGCTGCGCACGATCGCCAACGCGCTGTTCCTGGTCCCGATCGCGGCGGCCGTCGTCACCGCGGCCGTCGCCGCCCGGCGCCGGGCCAAGGAGAGCCGCACGGGGCGGGCGTGGATCGCGTTCGCGGTCTCGTTCGCGCTCTGGCTCGCCGGTGAGTCGATCTGGCTGGGTTACCCCGACATCTCGTACCCGTCGATCTCCGACGCCATCTTCCTGGCCCAGTTCCTCGCGGTGCTCCCCGGATTCTTCGTCGCGTTCGGGCAGGGTCACCGCTCCCGCCGGGGCCGGGCGCTGTTCGACGTCGCGCTGGTGCTCGTCGGCCTCGGCGCGCTCGGCTGGCGTCTGCTGGCCGCGCCGCAGCTCACCGACACCGTCGGCGTCTCGCTCGTGGTCACCGCCGCGTACCCGCTCGCCGACATCCTGGTGCTGGTCTGCCTGCTGACGCTGGGCCTTTCCGGCCACCGCCGGCTGCCGGTCTCGGTGCGCCTGGCCGGCTGGGCCTACCTGGTCTACGCGCTCACCGACTGCCTGTACATGTACGGGCGCATCCACCAGACCTACGACGACGGCAGCTGGCTCGACAACGGCTACCAGCTCGCCGCGGTGCTGCTGGCGATCGGTGGCCTGGTCGCCGCCCGGCACCGGGAGCCCGACGCCGTCCGCCTCGCCGTCGGCCGGGACCTGACCGTCGTCCCGCTGCTGGCCGCAGGCACCGCCGCCTCGGTCGGCCTGACGCTGGAGTTCGCCCGGCACGGCGGGAACTACGCCGCGCTGGTCGTCGGACTGGTCGTGGTCGCCGGGCTGATGGTGCGGCAGTACCTGGTCACCCGCGACCGCACCGACCTGGCCCGCCAGCTCGCCGGCGCGCTGCGTGAGCAGGAGCGGCTCGCGGTCACCGACCCGCTCACCGGCCTGCACAACCGCCGGTTCTTCGACGACACGATGCGCACCGAGGTGGCTCGGGCCCGCCGGACCGGGCGTCCGCTCGCTCTCGTGGTGCTCGATCTGGACCACTTCAAGAAGATCAACGACGAGCGAGGCCACCAGGCCGGCGACCTGACGCTGATGCAGGCGGCGGCCCGGCTGCAGGCCGTCACCCGCGGAGGGGACGTCGTGGCGCGCTTCGGCGGCGAGGAATTCGTCTGGCTGCTGCCCGACACCGACGAGACCGGCGCGGCGATCCTGGCCGAGCGACTGCGGTCGGCGCTCTGCGCCCAGCCGGTGGAGGTCTCCGAGACCGGCCTGGTGTCGGTCACCGGTTCGCTCGGCGTCGCTTCGGCCAGCGGCCTGGTCGACGACGAGGCGCTGATGCGTGACGCCGACCGCGCGATGTACCACGCCAAGGCGACCGGCCGGAACCGCGTGGTCCGCGCCTCGACGATCGCCGAGGCGCCGGCCGAGCCCGCCCCGAGCGAAGGTTCCCGGTCGGCCGGACCGACGGACGGTCTCGACGGCGCCGGCGTGGTCGCGGAACTGTGCGCCCAGGTCGCGGACCGGGTCGGCCTGGACGAGTTCCAGCTGCGCCTGGTGGTGGCGGCCGGCCGGGTGGCGGCACTGCGCTCCCCGGTGCTCTCCCGCACCGACCGCACCGCGCTGCACCCGACGTCGGACACGACCGACCCCGAGATGCTCGCGCTGATCGAGGCGCTGGACGCCCCCGGCTGCCACCCGGCGAGCTCGCGGATCATCTCGGCCTGCCTGAACTGGGCCGAGAACCGCAGCCGGGGCGTGCCGGTGGCTTCCCGGGCCGAGGACCGGACGATCGGCTTCGACGACGCGGCCGTCGACGAGCTGGTGGCGACCGTGCGGGCCGACATCGTGACGGCGATCGAAACCCTGCCGGAAACTGTCAAGGTTCGCTAGCAGACTGCCGTCATGGCGAATTGGGAGCAGTTCTCCGCCGAGGCACCGGACCTGGCGGAGAGGATCAAGGCGCGGTTCACGGCGACCAAGCACCACGTGCTCGCGACGCTGCGCGCCGACGGATCACCGCGGGTCAGCGGCACCGAGGTCGACTTCTACGGGCCCGACCTGACGTTCGGCTCGATGTGGGAGGCGCGCAAGGCGCTCGACCTGCGGCGGGACGGCCGGCTGGCGCTGCACGCGAACCCGGGCGACGGGACGATGGACGGCGGCGACGCCAAGGTCAGCGGGGTCGCGTCCGAGGTCGCCGATCAGAAGGCGTACCTCGCCGAGCGGAAGCCGCCGGAGCCGTACCACCTGTTCCGCGTCGATCTCCTGGACGCGACCCTCACGTCCGTCGATCACGAGCGGAACGTACTGGTGGTCGAGCTCTGGCGGCCCGGCCGGCCCGTCCAGCGCACCGAACGGGCCTGACGTCATTCCGCGGTGGGCGTGGCCCAGACCGTGCGCCACTCCGAGCACGTGTCCCGCCAGGGTGCCTGGCGGTCCCGGCAGACCCGCCAGAGCACCCGGTGCGGCGGCTCACCGGCCGCCGTCGGCGCGTAGCCGGTCACCGAGATCGTGTGGCCGGCGCCCTCCCGGTGGTAGATCGAGCGGACCCCACCGCTCGTCGTCCGCCACCCGATGTACACCGAGTCGCCGTCGCGGCTCAGGTCGGTGATACCGCAGATGATCCGCACCAGGTTCTCCCCCACCGAGGCGACGACGCAGTCCGCGGCGGCGCCGTCGGTGGTGCTGCCGGTCGCCGTCCGTGGAGCCGCGGCCAGCGGCAGACCGATGACGATCATGGCCAGCACGACCGCACCGGCCACGATCGCGGCGCGCCCCCCGAGGCGCCGCGATCCCGGTCGCTTCCGTCTCCGCCCCGCACGATGTAACCCCTTCGACATGATTCCTCCCCCTACCCCCGATCCGGGTCCGTCCGGATTCAACTAGTTACGCTAAGTAGTGGCGTTACGCGGCGCAGCCCCGCCGGTTCCCCCATCCGGTCAGCTGTCACCCTGGCCGCTTCGTCGGACGCCCACCGAACGGTGGGCGGCGCGCGGCGCCTGCGCGCTCCGGCCGGGGGTCGCGGCCGGGGCGGCGTCCGCACCCGGACACGACACCGCCCCCGCGCGGAGAGGGGAGGCGCGGGGGCGGTGCGAGCTCGGAGAGCGTGAAAAGCAGTGGTCAGGCGACGGAACGCCACCAGCCGTCGGGCTTCGGCGGCGCGTCGACGTCGACCGCTTCACCGGGGCGCGGAACCGCTACCAGGACGCCGCACTCCTCGGCCTCGGTGAGCAGTCGCTCGACCGGCTCGGACCAGTCGTGCAGCGCCAGGTTGAAGGTCCCCCAGTGCACCGGGACGAGCAGACCACCGTTCACCGCGACGTGGGCGGCGACACCCTCCTCGGGCGTCATGTGGATATCCGGCCAATACGGTGCGTAGGCACCGATCTGAACCAGCGTCAGGTCGAACGGGCCGTGGGCGGCGCCGATCGTCTCGTAACCCTCGAAGTACCCGGAGTCGCCGGTGTAGAAGACCTTGCGGTCGACGCCGGCCACCACCCACGAGGCCCAGAGCGTGGCGTTGTCGGAGCGGAGGCGGCCGGAGAAGTGGCGCGCCGCGGTGGCGGTGAAGCCGAGCCCGGCGATCGTGGCGGTCTCGTCCCAGTCGAGTTCGACGATCCGGTCGCCCGGCACGCCCCACCGTTCGAGGTGGGCACCGACGCCGAGCGGCACCAGGAACGGCGCCTCCTGCAGCCGGGTCAGCGTCCGGATGCTCGTCTCGTCGAGGTGGTCGTAGTGGTCGTGCGAGATCACCACGGCGTCGACGGCGGGCAGCGCAGCGAGGTCCAGCGGCACCGGGTGCAGCCGGCGCGGCCCGGCCAGCGACGACGGCGAACACCGCTCGCTCCAGACCGGGTCGAACAGGACGCGTCGGCCTTCGATCTCGAGCAGCACGGTGGCGTGGCCGAGCCAGGTGGTGCGGAGCCCGGTGGACGCCGGTTCGGTGACGCTCGGCGTGACGATCGGCACCGGCTTGCGCGGGCGCCGCTGCTGACGTCCGAACAGCATCTCGCCGATCATGCCGCGGCCGCCGGGGACGGCCGCCAGGGGCGACGGTTGCTCGTTCTGGAACGCGCCGTCCCGGAACCGCGGCGACTGCCGTATCCGCTCCAGCCGGGCGCCGGTCGGGCGCGCACCGAGCGCGGACGGAATGTCCCGAGCGGCCCAGGCCAGCGACGCCACGACGCCGGTGACGGCTAACGCGGCGAATAACGGACCGGACCCACCGCGAGGCGCTTCATTCGATGACAAGGTGGTTCCTCCTCGGGCTAACCGGTCGCACAACGAACAAGAGAGCTCACCGGGTGCCGTGATACCGAATCGCGACGCAGGTCACATCACGAGGACTTCGTCGAGCGCTGCTGCCGGCCCGCGGTCATCGTGTGGGTGCACGACACGGTGAACCCGGTGTTCTCCGCGACCAGGACGCCGTCGACCTTGATGCGGCACCGCAGTTCGACCGCGGCCTTCGGCGGCGGGATCAACGGCTTGTCCTTGACCCGTACCTCGCCGAGCAGCGTCAGCCGGTTCACGTCGGGGTAGTGGAACGTGAGCTCGTTGTTCCACGACGCACCGAACGCGGTGTTCTTCTTGTCGGCCAGCGGCTCCAGCGAGTAACTGGCCTTCATGTCGACGTAGGTGGACGGGCGCACGGTCTCGAGCTCGAACGAGACGATGTGCGTCTCGGTGGACGGCACCGACCGCAGAGCCGAACAGCCGGTCGTCAGTAGCAGCCCGACGACGAGCACCACCGTGAGCTGCCGCATACCCGGCAGCTTAGTGTTCGCCCACCAGCGACCCGAGCGCGCCTTTGATGCCCAGCTGGACGCGGGCCGCGTTGCGGTTGGTGATGAACGCGGCGATCTCCTGGGCGACGACACGCGGGGCGAAGTAGTCGGGGGCGTAGTGGTCGAGTTCCGGGCGGACGCGGCACTCCGAGTCGGCCATCAGCTCGTGCAGCCGGTGGAGTGCGGTGGTCAGATAGTCGGCCGAACGCCCGCCGCCGAGCAGCAGGGTCGGCGAGTGGATCGCCGCGTACCGCCGCCCGTCGGAGTCCAGCCGGGCGATCTCGTCGACCTCGGCCGGTGTCGTCGCCATGATCGCCCTGGTCTCGACCCCCTCGTCACCGTGGAGCAGCAGTTCGGCCAGCGCCCGGTACACGATCATCGGTGCGTTGCCCAGCGGCACCATCCGCGTGCCCTTGAGGAACGTCGCCATCGCCGCTCCGTGCCGCCCGGTGGCGAGCTGGCGACGGAACTCCGGCACCCAGCCGGCGTCGAACGAACCGGAGATGCTCACCGTCGGCTCGTACACGATCAGCGCGTCGACCGGACGCCAGAGCGCGAGGTGCAGGGCCACCAAGCCGCCGTGGCCGTGCCCGAACAGCAGGTCCGATCCGGTCGCGCGTAACACCGCGTGGACGTCGGCCGCCTCGGCTTCGATGCTGTAGAACGGCCCCTGCGGACCGCTGTCACCCCGCCCGCGCCGATCGATCACGTGCACCCGGTAGTCCTCGGCGAGCTCGTCGGCGAGCGCCCGGTAGTGGGTGGCGCGACGGTTGTTGCCCGGAACGACGACGAGCCCGGGCCCCTCTCCGGTGCTGAGCACCCCGATCGCCGTGCCGTCGGCCGACCGGACGGTGCTACTGGATTCCCTGCTCATCACTGGCGCTCCCCTTCGCCCGACCGGCCGCGAGTACCGAGGCTCGAGGATCAGTGTGCGGATGCGACCTGTTAGGACGCTGATAGAGCGCTGACAGCCATCTCCAGCTCCAGATAACTCGGGTCGGGCGGGTACCGCATGGTGCCGCCGGTCTCCGCGAAACCGAGGCGGCGGTAGAACGACTTGGCCCGCTCGTTGACGTCGAGCACGAAGAGTCGTACCTGGTCGACGGCCAGTTCGGCGCGAGCCCACTCGACCGCGGCGCCGATCACCGCCGCGGCGGCGCCCCCTCCCCGCTGCGCCGGGGTGACGTACACGCCGACGAGCATCGCCGAGGCCGCTTCCTCGCCGAAGATCCCGGCCATTCCGACCAGCCGGTCGTCCGCGTCGACGGCGACGAACGTCGCGCGGTCGGTGGCGGCGGCCCGCTCCTGCCAGGCGTCGTCCGGGAGCGCGAGCGCGTCGTCGTACTGCTCGACGAAGGCCAGCGGCGAGTCTTTCAGCGCCTCTAATCGGAGTCGGCGGAATTCCCGCCAATCGTCGGGACGAAGCCGGCGCACGCGATGGTTCACGGCCCCATCGTTGCAGCGCCGAAACATTAGAGGTTCCTGAACGTATGGGAATCAGCTGTGCTACACGGCGTAACATGTTGTCTCATGCACCCATCGGATCTCGGCTGGTCACCGGGCTCCGACGCCGATTTACCGCCGGGCCGGGGCGGGCGTCACCGCCGGGTGAGCGACCTGCCGTACCGCATCACCGCCGCGCTCGGAGCGGCACTGGTTCTGGCCGCCGGCGGGATCACCGCGTACGGAGCGACCCATCGCCCCGCCGACACCACGGTGACCGCGTCGAGGCCGCTGGCCGCAACGAGCGAGCCCCGCGCACCGCTGCCGGTGCCGGAGACACCGTTCGAGCCGTACGTCGACATGGGTTACTACCCGCCCTACGACCTGGCCGGATCGGTGGAGAAGGCCGGGATCTCCCGGTACATCCTCGGGTTCGTCGTCGCCAAGGACGGCTGCACGCCCAGCTGGGACGGTGACGTCGCGATCGACGACGCGGAGATGATCCAGCGGGTCGAGGACTTCCGGGCCGCCGGCGGCGACATCCGGATCTCGTTCGGTGGCGCGGCCGGGGACGAGCTCGCCGCCGTCTGCGCTTCCGTTCCGGCTCTGGCCGACGCGTACCAGCGCGTCATCGACCTGTACTCGGCCACGGCGGTCGATTTCGACGTCGAGGGGAACGAACTCGGGGACACCCCGGGGCACGATCGGCGCGGGCAGGCGATCGCCGTGCTGCAGAAGAACGCCGCGGCCGCGGGCAAGAATCTCGACGTCTCGCTGACGCTGCCGGTCAACCCGAGCGGCTTCACCGCCAGCCCGATCCGCATCCTGACCGCGGCCGCGAAGGCGAACGCCCGGATCGACGCGGTGAACGTGATGGCGATGGACTACGGGCGCTGGGCGGCCCCGGAGCCCGAGGGCATGATGGGCACCTACGCCACCCAGGCGATGACGAACGCCGTCGGAACGCTCCAGGAGGTGTTCGGGCTCAGCGAGGCCGAGGCCTGGAAGCGCATCGCGGTGACTCCCCTGATCGGGGTGAACTCACCGGCCACCGAGGTGTTCTCGCTCGAGGACGCGGCCAAGGTCGGTGCGTTCGCGCGTGAGAAGGGCGCGGCGTTCTTCTCGATGTGGGCGATCACCCGCGACCGGCCCTGTCCGACCGGCGTCGAGGCCGACGCGGAGTCCGACGCGTGCGCGGGCAACGCCCCGGACCCGTTCGCGTTCACGAAGGCGTTCCTGGCCGCACCCGGCGACTGACGAGCGGCCGGGTGGTCGGCTGCGGGATCGGTCACCGGGAGAGCGCGAGTTCGCGCAGCATCGCGGCCCCGGTGCCCTCGCGCCGCAACCGCTCCAGCCCGCTGCGGACGACGTCAGCGTTGACGTCCGCGCACCGGGACGCTAGTTCGTCGACGACCCCGGACGCCCCACGGTCAGCGCGACGATTTGCCGAGCGACGAGCGCCACCACGTCGCCGGCGGTGTGCGGTCGGGTGGCGGATCGTTCACGCCGGGGCTCGGAGGTCGTCGGGTATTTCCCCCCGCTCCGACGAGGCGACCACTTCGGCCGCCCAGCGGACGCGGCTGCAGGGCCAGTTGGGGGCGGCCTGCCAATGTCCGGCGTTCCCGCACATCGGGTCGTCGCGGTAACGCTCGAGCGGCTCGTGCTGGTCGAGCAGCCGGTAGGCGGTGGCGACGTCTTCGGGCGTCAACGGTCTGTGCCACACCATGCCCATGGTTTTTCCCCTCCCTGGGAACGCGCTCCGCCCGGACAGAACTGTTCCGATTCCACTACCCATCGCAGTCGCCGCCACACGCGATGTGGGACGACGGGATTTAGCAATTCCCATCCCACCCCCTTATGACGGACCGATCAGGGCGTAAAGACGATGCGGTCGGCGACCGGCGCGTTCCAGAACTCGGCGATCCGCGCGAGCGGCTCCACCCGGTACCGCACGTCGATCGCGCCGTCCGCCACGGCGGCGGCGAGTTCCGGCAGCTCGGCGAGAAACTCACGGGCGGACACCGACCCGATGCCGCTGCCGACGATCTGCAGCCGGGCCGCACGTAGGGCCGTGGACGGAATCGGAGCGTCCGCACCGCCTATCGATCCGATCTGGATCCAGGTCAGCGGCGCGCTCCGATCGGCTCGGGCGGTGAGCATCGATCCGGCGACGCAAGGCGACCCACGACGACATCGCCGGGTTCATCGCCGACGCGATCAGTGCCGGGTCCGCCCCGTCCGGAAGCACCGCGCTCCGGCGGGCGTCGATCACGGTGCGGTCGGCGAACATGCCGAGCTTCGTCTCGTCCAGAACCGCGTAGCGAAGCTTTTGGTCGTGGTCCCTGACGACGCCGTCCATGCCGGGCACCAGCGGGAACGCGCTGTTGCTGCTGTAGTGCGCCCCGGTGGCACGCGACCGGGTCAGGTGGTGCAGGCCGGCGGCGAGCACTTCGACGACGAGCTCGTCGCCACCGACGGCAGCCGGCTCGGGGTGTTCGCCGTAGACCGGCGTGGCGTCGGGAGCGGTGAGGACTGCGGTCGCTCACCCAGCTGCGGGTGCTGGGCATCCTGCGTGATCGCCGGGCCCGCATGACCGAACTGGCCGCGTACCTGGGGCTCGACAAGTCGACGCTGTCCGGGCTGGTCGACCGGGCCGAGCGAGGGCTGCTGGCCCGGGAGAAGAATCCCGAGGACGGCCGGGTGGTGGACGTCTTCATGACCCCGGCCGGCTCGGAGCTGGCCGACCGGGTCTACGTCGAGGTCCGCCGGGAACTGGCTCCGCTGATCGACCAGTTCGACGTGTTCCGCCTACTGGACCGCGACCCGCGGTGAGCTCTTGCGGCGCATCGGGACGATGGTGCCGCGGCGGGCGGCGAGCCACAGGAAGACGACCGTGAGCACCACTCCGGCGGTCAGCGTGTAGAGGCTGCCCTCGGGGCCGAACGCACCGCCGGTGACCAGGTCCGAGCCGGACAGGGTGGTGTCGAGGAGCCCCTTCGAGTCACCGTTGCCGGAGACCGTCGCGCTGGCGATGCCACCGAGACCGAAGTTCCAGCCGAAGTGCAGGCCGATCGTGACCCACAGGCTGCGGGTGGCGGCGTAGCACGCGCCGAGCATGAAGCCGGCCTCGAGCGCGATCGCGGTGGCGCCCCACAGGGTGGCGTCCGGGTTGAACAGGTGCGACGCACCGAAGATCACACCGCTGAGCAGCAACGCGAGCCAGGTGCCCGTCACCTTCTCGACCCACCGGAACAGCAGGCCGCGGTAGATCAGTTCCTCGGTGGTCGCGGCCGCGGCCATGAAGCCGAGGATGCCGAGCGCACCACTGACCGAGCCGTATCCGTCGACGTGGAAGTCACCCAGGAACCAGATGTTGACGATGACGGCCGCGAACATCGCGAGGCCGATCGCGGTGCCACGGGCCAGGCCGCCCGCCGCTTTGCTCCGCGCCAGTTCGGTGACTTCACGCTTCTCGGTACGGCGGACGATCCAGCCGTAAGCGAGGGCGGCGACCGCTGCGGCGATCAGGCCTACGACGAGGCTGACCCAGGGGTTTCCCTGCACTCCGGTGGCCACCTGACCGCCGACGGCCGCGACCGCGACGACCACTACGAACTGAAGGACGAATCGCATGACCGCTCCTTGAAGGGGTCCGCGACCGGGGGTGTCGCGGCTTGTCAGGAACGCTATGGATTCGCGAGTTTCAGCACGTCACCGCAGAGTGGACACCTCGCTGTAGCTCTCTCGGGGGACAGCGTGGGTGTAGACGACGACGCGGAGGTCCCCCGGGTCGAGGGTCAGGACGTCCAGGTCGAGGTCGACGTGGCCGTGCGTCGGGCTCGGCACGCGCAGCTGATCGGCGTGGCCGCCCGGTACCGGCGGCGCGTTCCAGAGCTGGACGAACTCCGGGCTGCGCGCGTGCAGATCGGCGACCATCGACGCCAGTTCGACGTCGGCCGGGTAGCGACGAACCGTCTCGCGCAGCTCGGCCACGACCGTGGCGCGGAAGCCGTCCAGTTCATCGGGCACCCGGAACACCGACGGCCCGACCTCGGTGAACGCGCGCCACACCACGTTGCGACCGCGCCCGGGCGTCTCCGGGATCGTGCAGACCTCCGAGTGCCAGAGGTCGTTCGCGGCCAGCACCGTCCAGCTCGCGTCGCAGACGCAGACCGCGACGTCGCTCAGCCGCTCCAGCATCCGCCGCGCCGTCCCGGTCACCTCACGCGGAACCAGCCCGTCCGGCTCGGGCGACGCCGCGAACCCGGCCAGCGCACGCAGCCGGGCGTGCTCACCCGAGCTGAGCCGGAGCGCCCGGGCGAGCGCGTCGATCACGCCCGGTGACGGCTTGCGGCGCCCCTGCTCGAGGCGCTTCACGTGCTCCTCGGAGACGCCCGCGATGCCGGCGAGTTCGTCCCGGCGCAGACCGGGCACGCGCCGGACGGCGGGTAACGACGCCGGCACCCCGGCTTCCGCTGGTGTGATCCGCTGCCGCAGGGTCCGCAGCGCGGTCCCGAAATCGTCGTCCCGCCGCACGGGTCCATTCTGTCAGCGGTTGTCAGCCGCTCCTCAGGTGCGGGCGAGACGCGACGTCAGTCGCGGGCAAGTCGCGACGTCAGTCGCGGGCTAGACGCGACGTCGGTCGCGGGCTAGACGCGGCCTCAGTCGCGGGCGAGACGCGGCCCGCCCGGGGTGGACGCGCTCGGGGCGTCGACGGGCTCCATGTAGAACCGCGACCGCTGAACCAGATCGTCACCCACCGTGATGATGATGACGCCGCGCAGATCCTGTCCCGCCGCCCGCGTGTAGTGCCACTCGCCCCACACCTCGTCGCCGACCTCGACCGCGTTGGTCATCGCGATCGTGATGTCCGGCGAGGTCGTGAAAATCATCTCCCAGTTCCGGCGCACCTGCTCCGGCCCGTGCACGTCCCGCCCCGGATGAGCCGGCCACTCCCCACGGAAATCCGGCCCGAAACAGGACGCGATGGCGTCGAGATCCTGGCTGTTCAGGGCGCCGATCAGGCGCTCCACTACGGCGTTACTCATACAGTCGACGCTAGACGCGGTCGGCCTGATCCATGAGGGCCAAGATGTACCACCTTCAGAGCGAGCAGGAACGGAGCAGCGCACTACGAGTTGCCGGACTGATCCCGCGCTCCGTATTTCGCGAAACGCTGCTTCACGTTCGAGGCAACTCCGGATCCCATCCGGACCATGCGCATCGCAGCCCGGACGGCGGGTTCCTGGCGAGCCGCCCGCTCGATCGCGTCCCGCAGCCGGGCATCCTCCGAGGCGCCGGCCAGATCGGCGCCGCTCCCCCACCGCACGCTGACGTCGTCGAGAGTCAACGGGTCCGTCGTGAGCAGCTCACATGACCCGTCGCCCGAATCCGGACGGTCGGAGCACTCATGAGCAGACCGTACCGACTGCGCCCGGCCGAAGTCAGGAACGCCCGAGCACCCCGTCCGAGACGGTGGGCGATGCCAGCCAGACAGATCGACGGCGTGATGTGCGCTCGCGGGTAAACGAGCTACCCGGTCAGATGAGTGCTGGTGAGAGGGCTTGAACCCCTGACCGCCGAGTACAGGTGCGGTGCGACGCGCCTTCCGCCGTCCGGGTTGCCCGCCATCATCTGCTCCGGCGCCGGTCAGCGGCAGTTTGACGTCCGTAAGCGTCCGCGCCGATCGTGCGGTCGTCGTGACATCCGGGTGACATGGTTCGTGACCGCACCACGGCCACCGCGGACGTTACGCTGACTGGCGACAGCTCCGCCGATCCATGCCGATAGGAGGTGCCGCATGACTGGGATGGTGGCGCCGGCCTGGATGCACGACCAGGTCACCGCTGAGCAGTACGCGACCTGGACCGAGGAGCAGTGTGCGGGCATCGAGATACTCGACGGGATGGTTGTTGTGAGTCCCGGCGCGTCCAAGACCCGGCCAGCAACCGATACCGCGAGAGCGACCTCCACACCGGGGTCATCAAGACGACCGCGCCTCTCACGATCGACCTCGACCTCGGGCGGCTCTGACTGCACGTCGGCCACTCCGCCAACCGGCCAGCTCCCGGCAACACGAACTGCCTAGTCAGACAAGGGCTGGTGAGGGGAATCGAATCCCTAACCATCCGACTACACGTGCGGTGCGACGCATCCTTTCGTCGTCCGGCACAGGTCGTTGCAGTCCGTTCTTCAGCAGCCGCGGCTATCCCAGATAACTGCCCGGTCGGGCTTGACTTCGCTGCACGCGATCGCCTTGACGATCTGGTAGCCCTCGAGTTCTTCGAGCGTGGTCGTGATCTCGGTGTCCCGATCGATGTCACGCTCAGCCACCGGCTGGCTCGTGATGGCGTCGGCCGGCGCTGCCGTCCCGGCCGGAGCCGCGTAGGACGCGCTGAGTGCCGTCTTCAGCCGGTCGTTCACCTGTCCGTTGGTCAGTACGGCGATGCGCGCGTTCGTAACCGAGAAGTACCGGAACAACTGAGAGACGTTCTCGACGCGCAGCGGACCGGTCGACTTCTTGCACTCGACGAGAATCTGCACCTCACCGTCACGCATGATCGCGTAGTCGACCTTCTCGCCGCGCTTCGTGCCGACGTCGGCCGTGAACTCGGGTACCACTTCGAGCGGGTCGAACACGTCGTAGCCGAGGATCGTCGAGATGAACGGCATCACGAAGCGGCAGCCGGAGGCGGTGGGCGTCGGACCTGATGGCGTGGCTTTTGCTGTCCGGTCGCATCGCAACAGGCCTCGGCGCAAGCAGGAGGCGCGTGGCCCTGCCGCTTCAACCACGATCTGACCGTTGGCTGGCGCTACCCACGCGGGGCCGGCCCATCCGCAGCGCCGCGACGGCTGAGGTCGTGGCCCCACCGGACGACGTCGGCCCGGCGCTGGTGGCCGGGCGACGTCGTCCAGGCTCGTCGCACCGCTACTTCCAACTCGAGGGCTCCCGGATGTCCCCGGTCATCTCGAAGCTCGCGATCGCCCGCTCGGCGAACTCCAGGCCCGCCTGAGTACGCCCCGGCTCCGGCCGGCTCACCGCCATGACCTTCGTGTTCGTGTCCGCCGTGAAGTAATAGTGGTACTCGCCGCTGGAAACTGCGGTTTTTGAGACCGCGTACGGCCCGATCTGCGTCGTCGGCTGGGCCGAGCCACCCATGTTCAACTGGAACTCCACTCCCGGCCCCACGCCGGCCCGGGCCAGATACATCGCCCGGATCGATGAGGTACCCCCGCCGGACCTGATGTCCAGCCTGGTCAGCGGCACTTTGGGCTTGATCGACGTGAACGGGAGCGGCGTGGGTCGGTCGACCGTCACCCGCAACGACTCGGCGATCCGGACGGCCAGTTCCTTCGCGTTCGCCATGTCCCGGACGTCGACCGACGCCTGTGCCCCGGACGCCCAGCGGAACCGCAGTTCGCCGGCCCAGGTGCGGACGCCCTTGCTGGTCTCGCGCGGGATCCACGTCGTCTCGGAGCCGTTGATCGTCGGGCCGGGGCCCGTCGTCCGCCGCATCGGTTTGTTCTCGGGCTCGAGGTCGGGCACGCCGGTGTTGCGGGGGGCCACGTAGACGATGACCCGCTGTGCGCTGTCCTGGAAACCTCCGCCCGTCGTCGCCGTGTACCGCGCGCCCTTGGGCTCCTGCTCCACCCGCCAGTGGTCCAGCCCGGCCGGGAGCCAGACCGGCGTGACCTGCAGCTGCGCCGGGTCGAACGCGCTCGGAGCGACCACGGTGGGGGTGGGTGAGACCGGTACCGGAGTGGCCGGGGGGACGCTGCTGCTATCGGTCACGAACGCCATCGCGACGCTGCCCAGCGTCACGATGGCGACCAGCGCCGCCGCGCCGACCAGGATCAGCCGGTGCCGCATCAGACGCTGTCGCTGCGCGATCGACGCCGCGACGTAGGAATCCGCAGCGGTGTGCATCGGCACCTCCGTAGCCACGTCGTGCAGCAATTCCCGGAGCGTCGCCTCGTTCATCGTCCGCTCCAATCCTGGGTCGCAGCGACCTCTTCTGGCAGGACGCGACGTAACGCCGCGATGCCCCGTGCGGTGTGGCTCTTGACCGTGTTCGCCGGGCACCCGAGTGCTTCAGCGGTCTCGTCCACCGAAAGATCTGCGTAGTAGCGGAGGACCAACGCGGCGCGTTGTTTCGGGGGCAGGGTCGCCAGCGCGGCCCGCAGGGCCAGCGTGGCGGCCGGGTCGGGGCCGGGAACCGAGGCCTGTTCCGGTAACCGGTCGACGAGCACCACCCGGCGGGCCCAGTTCGCGCGACGCTCGCTCAGGAACACCCGCACCAGGACCGTCCGCGCGTAAGCGTTCCGGTTCTCGGCCCGGCGTGCCTTGTCCCAGGCCAGGTAGAGCTTGACCAACGCGTTCTGCACGAGGTCGTCCGCGCGGTGCCCGTCCTGGCAGAGGACGTACGCCAGTCGGCGCAGCACCGGCAGCGCGGACCGCACGTATTCGTGGTACTCCTCGTCCTCCATACCCCTATGAGGCACCCCGACGATGCTCACGTTGCGGCAATGCGTGAATAAGTTGTCAGGTACCGGTCCGGGGCCGCGTAGAATCGCGCGGCGTGACTCTCCGTCTCCATGACACCGCCAGCCGGTCGATCCGCGAGTTCGTTCCGATCACTCCGGGGCGCTGCGGGATCTACCTGTGCGGGCCGACGGTGCAGTCCGCGCCCCACATCGGGCACCTGCGCTCTGCCGTCAACTACGACGTGCTGCGGCGCTGGCTGACGCGCTCGGGCTACGAGGTGACGTTCGTACAGAACGTCACCGACATCGACGACAAGATCCTGGCCAAAGCCGAGGACGTCGAGTGGTGGGCGCTGGCGTACCAGAACGAACGTGCGTTCGCCGACGCGTACGCCGCGCTGGGCTGCCTCCCGCCGACGATCGCCCCGCGGGCCACCGGGCACGTGCCCGAGATGGTCGAGCTGATGAAACGGCTCATCGAGCGCGGCCACGCCTACGACGCCGAGGGCGACGTCTACTTCGACGTGCAGTCGTACGCGGAGTACGGCGCGCTCTCCGGGCAGCGGCTCGACCACATGCAGGGCGACGGCGCCGACGACCACTGCAAGCGCGATCCCCGCGACTTCGCGCTGTGGAAGGGCCGAAAGCCCGAAGAGCCCACCACTGCTTCCTGGCCGACGCCCTGGGGCCCCGGTCGTCCCGGCTGGCACCTGGAGTGCTCGGCGATGGCCGGCCGGTATCTCGGCCGGGCGTTCGACATCCACGGCGGCGGGCTCGACCTGGTGTTCCCGCACCACGAGAACGAGATCGCACAGTCGAAGGCGGCCGGGTTCGGGTTCGCGAACTACTGGGTGCACCACGCCCTGCTGAACCTCGGCCCCGAGAAGATGAGCAAGTCGCTCGGCAACGTCATCGACCTGCCGAAGGTGCTCGGCCTGGTCCGCGCGATCGAGTTCCGCTACTACATCGCGACGCCGCACTACCGTTCGACGATCGACTACAGCGAGGAAGCGCTGCTCGAGGCGGCCGTCGGGTTCCGGCGGATCGAGAACTTCGTGGAACGAGCAGTCGAGCGGGTCGGCCCGGTCGACGGCGTTCCCGGTGCTGCTTTCACGGCCGCTCTGGACGACGACCTCGGCACGCCCGCCGGCATCGCGTCCGTGCACGAGGCGGTGCGGGTGGGGAACGCGGCTCTGGCCGCCGGCGACGAGGCGGGCATCCGCTCGGCGCTCGCGGAGGTGCGCGGTGGCCTCGAGGTGTTCGGGCTCGATCCGCTGTCCACCGAGTGGGCGGCCTCCGAGGCGGGCTCGGCCGACGATCTGCGCAACGTCGTGGATTCGCTGGTGAAGGTCGCGTTGGAGCAGCGGCAGGCGGCTCGGGCCCGGAAGGACTACGGGGCCTCCGACGGCATCCGGGACCAGCTCAAAGAGGCCGGTATCGTGGTGGAAGACACTCCAGCGGGTCCACGCTGGACCCTTTGATCGAAAGAGCCCCGCATGCCCGGCAACAGCCAGCGCCCGAACCGTCGTAAGACGGGAACCAAGAAAGGCGCGGTCGTCGGCTCGGGTGGCCAGCGGCGCAAAGCACTCGAAGGCAAGGGTCCGACGCCGAAAGCCGCCGACCGGTACAAACACAAAGCGAACCGGTCGGCCGCCGCGGCGGCCCGGCGCACCTCCGGCCCCGACAAGCCCAGGGCCACCCCCGGGCGGCGCGGCCAGGGCACCCGGGAGGGCGCTGAGCTGCTGGTCGGCCGCAACCCGGTGGTCGAGGCGCTGCGCGCGGAGATCCCGGCGAGCGCGCTGTTCCTGGCGCTCGGCGTCGACATCGACGAGCGCATCAACGAGGCGGTGCAGACCGCGGGTGACCGTGGGTTGTCGATCCTCGAGGTCAGCCGGGCCGAGCTCGACCGGATGACCGGTGGGGTGCTGCACCAGGGCATCGGGCTGAAGGTGCCGCCGTACGCGTACGCGGACCTGCCCGACGTGCTGGCCGCCGTGGAGGGCGCGCCGCTCGTCGTCGCTCTGGACGGCGTCACCGACCCGCGCAACCTGGGTGCGGTCGTGCGCTCGGCGGCTGCGTTCGGCGCCCACGCCGTTGTTCTTCCGGAGCGGCGCGCGGCCGGGATGACCGCAACGGCCTGGCGTACGTCCGCCGGCGCGGCGGCTCGTCTGCCGGTCGCTCGCGTCACCAACCTCACCCGGACGCTGCGGTCGCTGCAGGATCAGGGCTTCAGCGTGCTGGGTCTGGACGCCGACGGCGACGTCTCCACCGACTCGCTCGAAGTGGGCGCCGATCCGGTGGTCATCGTTGTCGGTTCCGAGGGGCGCGGCCTCTCCCGTCTCGTCGGTGAGGCCTGTGACCAGCTCGTCTCCATCCCGATGACGAACGACACCGAGTCACTCAACGCGTCGGTGGCGGCGGCCGTGCTGCTCGCCGAGGTAGCGCGCCAGCGTCGCCAGGGCTAGGCCGAGCAGGAAGCCGTAGACGTTGTCCGCGACGTCACGGGAGTCGCAGAAGCGGCTCAGCGGTAACAATCGCTGAGCCGCTTCGATCGCGACCGGGAGCAGCACCAGCCAGCGGTGCCTGGTGAGCGCGGCGAACGCCCCGAGCGGCACGAACATCCAGACGTTGAGGCTGCGCCCGTTGATCGGCCACGGGATCCAGGTCGGCTGCCAACCCCCGTTGATGCAGTGGTTCGTGTCGTTCGCGAAGACCGCGGGGGCCGGGGCGAGCGTGATGACCAGGATCGTCGCCAGCGTGGCCACCAGGCCGACCTCGGCGAGTCCGCGCTTCGTCACGATGCTGACGGTCACGGCGCCGAGCGCGATCACCACGAGCGGCGCGATGCGCAGCACGTCGTCCACGAAAAAGCCTGCACCGACCACGTCGGTGCAGGCTTTCTCAGCTTTTATCGACGTCAGTCGATGCGCGCGCCGGTCCCGGCGTGGAAGACGTGCACGTCGTCCTTGTTGATCTGCAGGTGCACGGTGTCGGCCAGGGTCGGAACCTTGCGACCGTCGGTACGCGTGACGATCCGCGTGTCGTCGCCACCGATCTCGGAGTGGCCGTAGACGTAGGCGTCGGAGCCGAGCTCCTCGACCAGGTCCACGACCAGCGGGAGGCCGGTGCCGTCGGAGACGACCTCGATCGCCTCGGGCCGGAAGCCGATCGTGACGTTCTTGCTGCCACCCTCGCCGGCCGCCGCGACCTGCTCACGGGTGAGCGGGACGACGATCGGGCCGAGCTGCGCGCCACCGTCGGTCAGCGGGACCGTCTTGAGGTTCATGGCCGGGGAGCCGATGAAGCCCGCGACGAACGCGTTGCCCGGGCGGTCGTAGAGCGCGCGGGGGGTGTCGCACTGCTGGAGCAGGCCGTCCTTGAGCACCGCGACGCGGTGGCCCATGGTCATGGCCTCGACCTGGTCGTGGGTGACGTAGACCGTGGTGATCTCGAGGCGCTTCTGCAGCGCGGCGATCTGCGAACGGGTCTGCACACGGAGCTTGGCGTCGAGGTTCGACAGCGGCTCGTCCATGAGGAAGACCTGGGGCTGGCGGACGATCGCCCGGCCCATCGCGACACGCTGGCGCTGACCACCGGAGAGCGCCTTCGGCTTCCGGTCGAGGTACTCCTCGAGGTCGAGCAGCTTCGCGGCGTCGCGCACCTTCTCGGCGATCTCGGCCTTCGGCGTCTTCTTGAGCTTCAGCGCGAAGCCCATGTTCTCCGCGACGGTCATGTGCGGGTAGAGCGCGTAGTTCTGGAAGACCATCGCGATGTCGCGGGCCTTCGGCGGGAGGTGCGAGACGTCCTTGTCGTTGATGAGGATCGCGCCCTCATTGACGTCTTCGAGACCGGCGAGCATCCGGAGAGAAGTCGACTTCCCGCAACCGGAGGGGCCGACCAGGACCAGGAATTCGCCGTCCTGGATCTCGAGGTTCAGCTTGTCGACGGCGGGCTTCGTGGAACCGGGGTAGATCCGGCTCGCGCCCTGGTACGTGACAGTTGCCATGGTGATGCAGTCCTTTCCACCGGCAGGAACGTGCCGGACGATCCGAGTGGTGAGGGCTGCGCCTGTTTAGGGCGTTGCCTCCCGCGATCGAGGCTGTTCGCCGCGACCGTGGAGCAAAGATAACCCCAACATGTCGCTGACGTTGCTGTTCAGCGAAAGGAACTGCACTTTCGGTTACTTACAATTAGTGGTTGTCCGATTTCGATTGGTAATCTCTATGCCCATGAATCGTTTCAAATGCCTACGAGAGGTGCGTCGATGATGTACATCACAAAGGCCCTTGGTTACCGGCGGGTATACGCCGAGCGCTTGATCGGTTAGGGTCCGCCCATGATGGCCCAGCGCCAGCCCCGTCGAACCGCCACACTCGCGTCGTTGGCGGCGGAACTCGGCGTGTCACGCACGACCGTTTCCAACGCCTACAACCGCCCCGACCAGCTCTCACCGCAGTTGCGTCAGCGTGTGCTCGAAGCAGCCAAGCGCCTGGGTTACCCCGGGCCGGACCCGCTCGCGCGGTCGCTGCGGACCCGCCGAGCCGGTGCGATCGGTCTGCTGCTCACCGAGGCGCTGTCGTACGCGTTCCGCGACCCCGCCGCGGTCGAGTTCCTCGAGGGCCTCGCGCGCGAATGCGAAGACGCCAAGACCGGCCTCCTGCTGGTGCCGGCGGTACCCGGCGCCGGCACGGATCCCGCGTTGGCCGCCGCGGCCGCGGTCGACGGCTTCATCGTCTACTCGCTGCCGAACGACGACCCGCATCTGGACGCCGCGCTCGCGCGCCCGGTGCCGACCGTGATCGTCGACGAACCGCTGAACGCGTCCGGAGCCGACTACGTCGGAATCGACGACCGGGCCGCGGCCGCGAAGGCCGGAGCCCACCTGGCCGAGCTCGGCCACCACAAGATCGGCATCATCTGCAGCCGCATCAGCTCGCAGCGCGGCCCGGGTGGTCAGGCCACGCCGGAACGGCAGCGTTCGTCCCCGTACGACGTCGTCCGGCTGCGTCTCGACGGCCTGTTCGACGGCCTGCAGCTCGACCGCGAGGACGTTCCGGTCTGGGAGTGCTGGGAGAACACGATCGACTCCGCGGCCGCCGCGGCCAAGGAGATGCTCGACGCGTACCCCGAGCTGACCGCGGTCGCCTGCACCACCGACGTCCTGGCGCTCGGCACGATGCAGGCGGTGCGCGAATCCGGGCGCTCGGTCCCCGACGACGTGTCCGTGACCGGCTTCGACGACATCCCCGAAGCCGGCGCGAGCGGGCTGACGACCGTGCACCAGTCGCACGCGGAGAAGGGCCGGGCCGCCTGGCGCCTGCTCAGCCGCGACGACCGCGACGAGACGCCGACCATGCGGGCCACGATCCCGACCGAGTTGCGTGTTCGTCAGACGACGAGTCGTTTGGCCTGAGGCCTGTTGGGTGGCGCTCGGTTCTAGTTGGATGGTCGAGTGCCTTCGGTCCGGACCAACAGTGACCTGTACCTCGCGATGTCCCGACTCGGCTCGTCCACCCGCAGACCGTTGGAAGAGTTCCTCCGGTCCTGGTGGTCGACCGGATACGACCTGAGTGACTCGAAGGCCCTCGAGCCGGACGAGCTGTTGTCGTGGATCTCGGACGCCCTGACGGCGCCGGCTCCGCCGTTCGAGAAGTACTGGGCCCGCGAGGATCTCGACCTGTCCGAGCTCGACGGTTTCTCGGGCTGGTCCCGGGTGATCAGGGCCCAGGTCTGTGATCTGACGGAGATGGCGTCGCTCGGGGTCCTGCGCTCACAGGCCAGCTACCTGGGGCTGAGCGCGCCCCGTCCGCCCGGCACCGGCCGCCGCCCGACCCCACCGGTGTGGTTCAACCTCGACGTCGCCAGCTACCTCGAATCCGGCGTCATCGCCACGGTCGGCGGCTGGCGCCCCGAGTTCGAAGACGCGTTGGTGGACGAGGAGCCGCCGGAGCCGCTGCCGATCGGCTCGTTCGACTGGGAGGACCTGACGAGGTTCGCGCTGGGTGCACAGACGCACCAGTGAGCGCGGAGCGGTTACCATCAGAACGACCTGCTGGTGTGGCGCAATTGGCAGCGCACCCGACTTGTAATCGGGCGGTTAGGGGTTCAAGTCCCCTCACCAGCTCTGGACTGACCAGGCGTTTCGCGGTTTCGAGCAGTGTTGCTCGGAGCCTCGTGTCACCGAGATGTCACGCGGCGCTTCGTTAGGGCCTTCGCGGCGTCCTTGAGAGCGTCTTCCTGCGAGTGCACGTAGGTGCGCATCGTGAAGGCGGCGTCGGCGTGGCCGAGCCAGGCGGCGATGACCGCGACCGGCACGCCCTGGAGGTGGAGCAGGGTGCCGCAGGTGTGGCGGGCGTCGTGCAGCCGGATGCGCGGGACGTTCGCGGTGCGGATCAGCGCTTCCCACTTGTCGGAGATGGTCTCGGGGTGGAGCGGTTCGCCGATGGCGTTCACGACGAGGTAGTCGGTGTCTTTCCAGGCTTGGCCGGCGACCTTCTTGGCTGCTGTCTGCCGCCGCTTGGCGCGCTTCAGGACGTCGATGAGCTCGTCGGTGAGCGGGAGGGTTCGGCCACCGCTCTCCGACTTCGGGTCCGATTCCGTGGCCTCGCCGTCGACGGAGACGCGTGCTGACTTGACGGTGAGCGTGCGCTTGCGGAAGTCGACCGCTGCCCACGTGAGCCCGCAGACCTCACCGCGGCGGAGACCGTAGAGCGCCAGGTGCCAGGCGTGCTCGAGCGGATCGTTCTCCGCCGTCGTGAGGACACGCGTCACCTGAGCCGCGGTGAACGTCTTAATCTCGACCTTGGTCTGCGGTAGGCGGTCGACCAGCTCGGCGACGTTTCGCGCCACGGTGCCCTGCTTCATCGCGTCGTCGAGGATCTGGCCGAGCGTGAAGAGCATCAAGTTGACGGTGCGGGCCGTCCACGGGCGTCGCGGCTTGCCGTCCGCCCGCGGGATCGAGCCGGCTTGTAGCTCAGCGACGAGTTTCACGAGGTGCTGCTTCGAGAGCTGCCTGATCGGCAGAGCGCCGTAGACGCTTCGAACCGGCTTGAGGACGTCGCGATGCCGGCCAGGGTCTTCGGCCGGAGGCCATGACGTCCGTCCAGCCATTCCTGGCAGACCTGGTCGACGGTGAGGCTGGACCGCGCGACGAACGTTCCTGCGGTCGCCTCGGTGTGGATCTTGGCGTAGGCGTCGACTGCGTCGTCGATCGTCGCGAATCGTCGCCTCGCCTGCCGTCGCTTGCCGGTCTTCGGGTTGAGCCCGGTCTCGACGACCAGCTCGACTTCCCAGGTAGCCAACCGAATAGCCGAGGCGGCGCACGACGACGGACGCGAATGCAATGCCCGCGCACCTCGCGACGTCGCTAGCTGCGGAGACGCGCACGGGTGAACGCTTGCGGACGCGGCGAGCGAAACTTGTAATCGGGCGGTTATGGGTTCAAGGCCCGTCACAGCTCTCTTCTGACCAGGTGTTTGTGGTCGCGAGCAGAGTGGATCGGGGCTAGGTGCCACTGAGATGTCAGGCGATGCTTCGCTGAGGGCCTTCGTGGCGGGTCGACGTCGACTGTGATGCGCATCTCATCGCCAAACGCGCGGGGCCGCTTCAGGCCGCCATCAACATAAGAAGCGACCTCTTCCGGAGGGCATAGCTCCGTCACTTAAGGACGGGTCTGTGCAACTCACGGAGAGGTCTAAGCGTGTCTATCGCTATTGACGTTCGATGGCTCTTACTCTTCGCCGCCGTAGCGGGGGTGCTCTGGTTGTGTCGTCGCGAGCCTGCCTGGGGACCGGCGGTTCTGGTGGCGGTACCGGTCGGCGGCTTCGTCTACATGTTGCTTCACCAGCCGTTCTAGGTTGTGTGGTACCAGGGGGCTCCCGCCCCCTGGACCCCCAGCGCCGTGGACTACGCGTCGGCCGGCCGCTGCACGCGCTACCCGCCGTAGCCGACGCGCGGCCCACGGACTGGGCAAGTAGGTGTCACACGGATGTCACGCCGTTGGTGCAACGGCTCCGGACGCCGACGGACGGATCTGGACGGTCAAGCGCCTCTGACCAGCATAGGAACGAATGAAGACGGTCGGCACCGGACGGAGAAGTACGCGTCGCACCGCACTTGTAATCGGGGGTTAGGGGTTCAAGTCCCCTCACCAGCTCTCATCTGACCTGACGGTTTGCAGCTCGCGGACATTGCTCTCGGTAGCCGGGACAATCAGTTGAGTAGTCAACGCACGGCTACCATGCCTCGTACGCCGCTGCGGGACACCACCCGGGAAGCTGTCCTTGCCGCGATCCGAGAGTGGGATGAGCTCGGGGCGGAGAGCTTCCGAGAGCAGTACGGTTACGGCCCCGCGCGGGTCTACCAACTTCGACACGACGGCCAGACCTACGACTCGAAGGCCATCGTCGGGGTCGCCCAGCGGTACGTCTCCGGTCAGCCGTTGAGGCCGCAGGTGTTCAGCGGCGGTGAGCAGACCGTCGGTCGCCTTCTGCTGCGGCCTGGCTTCGAGGTCAAACGCAGCCGGACCCCTGATTGGACCAGAGACGAACTCGTCCTCGCGTGCGCACTGGTCGCGCAGAACGGTTGGAAGGGGCCCAATTCAGCGAAACTGACCCGCGGGTGATCGAGCTGTCGGCACTGCTCCAGCGAATGCCCCTGCACGCTCCGATGGATCGTGGCGAAACCTTCCGTGATCCCGATGGTGTGGCCCGGAAGACCCGGGACATCGCGACCGCTCATCCGGACTACAAAGGGCGGCCGCCTGACGGAGGCCAAACCGACAAAGAGGTCTTGGCTACTTTTCTGCGAGGTCCAGCACGTATGCGGGCGGTAGCAGCAGCGATCCGCTACGCCGTCGAGTCGGGGAACATCGACGACGCCGGGCCGGCCGAAGACCTTGCCGACGAGGACATCGAGGCGCCTGAAGGGCGGCTGTTGCTGCGACAACACCTCAGCCGCGAGCGAAGTGCCGAAATTCGGCGCCGGAAGGTCGACACCGTGCTCGAAGCGACGGGCCGCCTGGCCCCGCGAGGCCTATGGGTTCGATTTCGCCACGGCATACGGGGAACGGCGCGAGGGGTACATCACTGTCCGAATAAACGTTGGGTGGTCTCACTACGTGGGGTTGGCCGAGACAGCGCTCGCTACGTCGGTCTCGCGAAATGCGGAGCACGCGCAGTCGGGCCGGTCCTCGTGGACCGGCCCGACCTCTATGACGCAGTGACTCTGTGGCTTTGTGTGTTGTCTTCGAACGATCACCTCCTCAGGTCAGGGGGCGGGTGGGCGGTGGGAGATGACGACGTACGGACGGCCGGGTCGACGCCTTGCGGCGGGAGGCCGGGCGGCGCGGCAGGGGGCGGCGGCGGATCCGCATGTCATCTCCAGCTGGTCGGGTAGCCCACGACTCCGAGCGACTTCGCTGCGGTGCCGTCGGCCTTGGCCTTCATCACGCGCGGGGCGGTTTCGGTCTGCTGGGCCCAGGCGGCGTAGGCGATCGCGGTGCCGGTCGGGGCCCACACGGTGTCCTGCTCGCCGACGTCCTTGGTGCGGGTGAGCTGCTTGACCCGCGTTCCGTCGGCCTTCATCGACCACAGGTCGTAGTTCTCGCCGGCGAGGGACTGGCTGAAGACGATCGTGGTGCCGTCGGGGCTCCAGGCGGGGCTGTTCTTGTCGCCGCCGGTGCGGGTCAGGGCCGTCTCGCGGGAACCGTCGGCCCGCAGGGTGACCACCTCGATGTCGTACGGCTCGCCGCTGCGCTCGTCGATCAGGCCGCGGGTGACGGCGAACTGCGCGCTGTCGGGCGCCCAGCTGATGCCGGTGCCGTAGTAGTAGCCGTCCCGGCTGACTTTGCGGGCCGCGGTGCCGTCCGCCTTCATGACCCAGATCGCGCCCTGGGTCTGGAAGGCGATCGCGGTGCCGTTCGGCGACAGTTCCGGGCCGAACGCCTCGGTGGTCAGCGACGTCAGCTGGCGGCGGTGCGAGCCGTCGGCGTTCATCGTCCAGATCTGGGCTCCGAAGCCGGTCTTGCCCTGGTCGGAGTAGACGATCCGCCGGCCGTCGGCGGAGTACGCGCCGTACTTGCGCTGGAAGGCCTCGCCGGCGAGCAGGGTCTTGGTGGTGCCGTCGACGACCCGGTCCATGTCCCGGCCGTTGTCGACGAGCAGGCTCCAGTCGGTCTTCGCGGTCCAGGTGGAACCGGTGGCCGGCTGAGCGGCCGCCAGCGCCGGGCTGGTCACCGTCAACGCCAGCGCCGCACCGACAACACCCGTGATGATCGTCCGCCGCATGGTCTAGCTCCCCCGTTGTGCCCGCACCCTTCGCGCTACCTTTCGGCTCCGCACACGCACCTGTGAAGGTTTTCGTCCGGTTATATTGTGGTATAGCGGTCTAGGTCACACCAGGGCTTCGGGCGTGTCGACGTCATCGGGGCGGCCGGTGCCGTCGCAGGGCACGGGCGTGATCAGCGACGGGTTCGCCCGCAGGAACGCGCGGGCGCCGACGTCTCCCCGCGCGGAGGCGATCACCGCCGGCCAGTGCTCGGCCGCGATCAGCACCGGGTGACCGCGCTCGCCCCGGTAGGTCGCGGCGGCCACCGAAGCGCCGGCACGGTACGCCGCGATCAGCCTGCGCACGGCGTCGGCACCGAGAAAGGGCGTGTCGACCGGGACGAGGACGGCCGCAGCGGCATCAGCCACCGACAGCGCGGCACGCACCGAGGAGCCCATGCCGGACTCCCAGTCGGGGTTGTCGACGACGGTCGCGCCCTCGACGGTCAGCGGCGCCGCACCGGCCACGACGAGGACGGGCGAACAGCCGCCGGTGGAGAGCAGGCTCACGGCCCGGTCGACCAGGCGGGTGCCCTGGTACTCCACCAGCGCCTTCGGCCGCCCGAAGCGGCGGCCGGCGCCGGCTGCCAACACGATCCCGACAACGTCCACGACCAAAACGTAACGGAGCCCGGGCCGCACGCGGCCCGGGCTCCGGAAAAGCGGACTCAGCCGCGGTAGCCGGTGGGGTCGCCGGCGCCGAGGTCGACGATCGCGGCCACCGGGCCGCCACCGTCGGGGCCCTGGTGCGCCGCGGAGACCGAGACGAACACCGCCGGGTCGCCGGTCACGGCCGCGGTGACGCCGCCGACCGTGGCCTTGATCTGACGGTGCCAGTGCACGTCGGAGTCGTCGAGCATCGCGTTGCGGCGGCCGCGGACGACGCCGTCCTGCGAGACCTCGCACTTGAGGAAGACGTTGACGAGACGGCCGTCCAGGTCCGAAGCTTTCGGCCGGTCCGGGAGCGAAAGGCCGGCGGACTTGATCGCGTCCCAGATCCCGTCCGCGTCGAGCGCGTCGTTCATCACGCCGTGCCCGATCCGGTACCGGCCGCCGACACCGCGTGCGTTGCCCACCACGACGACCTGGGCCTGGTCGAGCTCGACCCCGGACGAGCACGACGCCACCGACGAGTAGAGCGAACGGTCGTGCATGACGTCGGCGTCGGTCGGCATGTCGATCTCGCCCAGCGCGACCGCGATGCCCAGCGCGGTGGTGCCGTTGGAGAGGTCCATCGACTCGTGGGTGTGCTCGGTCCACACGGTCTTGCCGCGGCTCTTGGCGTCCCGGATCGTGTGGATCGTCAGCAGCGGGGTCTTGGTCTGCACGTAGTGCACGTCGGCCGGGTCGGTGATGCCGGCGCGCTCCATCGCGATCTTCACCGCCGCCGCGACCTTCTCGACCATCGCGACGCGGCCGATGTCCTCGGGGAGCAGGACGTCGCTCATCGCGAAGCCGACCGTGAGGCGCGGATCGTCGGTCGCCTCCTCCTCACCCCGAGGGATCGTGGCGAAGATCGTCGCGTGCGGGGAGAGCACACCGTCGGTGCCGCCCGACCAGACGATCGGGATCTGCTTGACCTCGTCGGCGCTGCGGGTGCCCTTGGCCACCAGGACCTCGCGGAACGCCCGGTCGGCGATGATGCGGGTGTAGTCGTTGACGCCGCCGTTGCCCTCGGTCTTGCCGATCACGGCGACGACGCGGTCGGCGTCCAGGATCTTGTCGTCGATGAGCTGCGCGAGGCCCGACGCGTCGCTGACGTTGAGGATCGGGACCTTGCGTACTTCGATGGCCTCGGGCACTTAGCTCTCCTTCGTAACTACGGTTCCCACGGATTTGTGGACGGCGTCCGCGATGTGGTCGAGCGAGGTGATCACCGATCGGCCGCCATTCTCGGCGAAACGGCAGGCGGCCTCCACCTTCGGGCCCATCGACCCGGACGCGAAGTGGCCCTCGGTGGCCAGCGTGCGGAGCGCGGTGACGTCGATCTCGCCGACCGGGCGGGCGGACGCCGTGCCCCACCCGACCACCGCCGCGGAAACGTCGGTGGCGATCACGAGCGTGTCGGCGTTCAGCGTATGGGCGAGCAGCGCCGCACCGAGGTCCTTGTCGATCACGGCTTCGACGCCGCGCAGCCGGCCGTCGGGCTCGCGGACCACCGGGATGCCGCCACCGCCGTTGCAGACCACGACGTACCCCGCTTCGAGCAGGCTCGACACGGCGGGGGCTTCGAGGATCGCCCGGGGCTCCGGTGAGGCGACGATTCGACGCCAGCCGCGCTCGCCCCGGTCCTCCCAGCGCTGCCCGTGCTGGATCATCAACGCGGCCTCGGCCGACGGCAGGTACCGCCCGATCGGCTTCGACGGGTTCATGAAACCCGGGTCGTGGATGTCGACGAGCGCGCGGGTGACCAGGGCCGCGACCGGCGCTCCGGCTGCTTCCAAGGCGTTGAGGAGGACGAATCCGACCGTGCCCTGGGTCTGGGCTCCGCACCAGTCGAGCGGAACCGGCGGCACCACGTGCGCGGCCATCTCGTTCTTCACCAGCAGGTTGCCCACCTGGGGCCCGTTGCCGTGGGTGAGCACGACCTCGGCACCGCTCGCGACGACATCCGCGATCGGTCCGGCCGCACGCTGGATCGCCGCGATCTGGTCCTCGGGGCGGGCCCTGCCGTCCGCCGAGGTCATCGCGTTCCCGCCGAGAGCGATCACGACTCGCATCAGGCGAGCGTAGGAACGATTCGGTCGCCGAACATGGTCAACACTCGCCCAAAGACCGCTGGGTTTCCACGAAGATTCGCCGTCTACTTGTCGAAGGGCGGACCCGCGCGCCGACGCCACAGCGACCCTCGACGACGTTGGCGGACGGTTGGCCACTCGCGGCAGCCGGCCGGTAGGTGGTCGGCCCGATCGCGAGGAGCGCCGTCCCCAGGGCGGCCTCGGACTGGAGCATCGCTGGATGTTCGGGCCCGAGCAGGGTTTCGCTCAGCTCCCGAGCGCAGCGATCCGGTCCGGGACCAGCTTCTTCTTCCGCCGCGATCCACCAGACGACGTCGTACTCGGTCCCGAAGCGGCGCGCGAGGCCGAGAAGGCGTCGGGGGTCCGATCGTCCCCGACACGACGCTCGCCATCGACGCGACGTCGTAGCGGTACGGCATCGGGGCTCACCCCAGACCTGCGCTGGGAGTAGCGCGCCGGATCAGCTGCCGATGCGGCGGTAACGATCGGTTCGGGCGGTCACCCGGGATCGGGGCTCCTGGTCGAGCAGGCCCACGAGCTCGTGTTCGATCACGCGGCCCAGGCGGGCGAGGAACGCCTCCGGCTCGTCGGCGGCGTCGGGGCGTTCGGCCACGATCCGGTCGACGATGCCGTGGCGCAGCAGATCGCGGGAGCGGACGCCCTGCGCGGCCGCCATCTCCGGAGCGAGATCGGTGGTGCGGTGCACGATCGCCGAGGCTCCCTCCGGCGGCAGCGGCGAGAGCCAGGCGTGCTCGGCCGCGATCACCCGGTCGGCGGGCAGCAAGGCCAGCGCGCCACCGCCGGTGCCCTCGCCCAGCAGCACGCCGAGCGTCGGGGTGGGCAGGTCGATCAGATCCGCCAGGCAGCGTGCGATCTCGCCGGCCAGGCCCCCCTCCTCGGCTTCGCGCGACAGCGCGGCCCCGGGGGTGTCGATGATCGTGACGAGCGGTAGCCGGAGTTCCTGGGCGAGACGCATGCCGCGGCGGGCGGTGCGTAGCGCGGCCGGGTCGAGCGGGCTCTCCGCGGTCTGACCGCGGCGGTCCTGGCCGAGCACGACGGCCGGCGCGGCGCCGAACCGGGCCAGAGCCAGGCGCATGCCGGCGCCGGTCTCGCCCTGCTGCGTGCCGTTCAGCGGGATCACCGGCTGGGCCGCGTACTTGAGCAGCCGCCGCACGCCGGGGCGGTCGGCGCGGCGCGAACGCGTCACCGATTCCCAGGCCGGTACGTCCGCGAGCTCCTCGCGCGGGACGTCGGCCACCCGCGGCAACCCGCTGCGGGGTGAGCAGAGGATGTCGAGCGTCCGCACGGCCAGGTCGGTGACCTGTTCCGGCGGTAGCACGGCGTCGACCAGGCCGTGGGCGAACAGGTTCTCGCCGGTCTGCACGCCGGCCGGGAACTCCCGTCCGTTGAGCAGCTCGTAGACCCGCGGCCCGAGGAACCCGATGAGCGCCTCCGGCTCGGCCACGGTCACGTGCCCGAGCGAACCCCAGGACGCGAAGACCCCACCGGTCGTGGGGTGCCGCAGGTAGACCAGGTACGGCAGGCCGGCGGCCTTGTGCGCGGTCACGGCCCTGGTCATGTCCGCCATCTGGAGGAACGCGACCGTGCCCTCCTGCATCCGGGTACCGCCGGACGTGGGGGCCGCGATCAGCGGCAGCCCTTCGCTCGTCGCGCGTTCGACGGCCGCGACGACCCGCCGGGCGGTGGCCACACCGATCGAACCGGCGAGGAACCGGAATTCGCCGACGACCACCGCGACCCGGCGTCCACGCATGAGGCCCGCGCCGGTGAGCACGGCTTCGTCCACACCGGTCTTCTCGCGTGCCGCGGCCAGCAACGCGCGGTAGCTCTCGTCGGCGTCGACCGGATCGGTGACCGGTTGGTCCCACGACTCCCAGCTGTCCTCGTCGAGCGCACTCGCGATGAGTTCACGGGCGGAGAGGCGGCGTGGAGTCATGGGTCCCATCTTGCACCGTAATCCTTACCGGAATCGTTTCAAGAAGACGGATCTCACAGGCCTTCGTCCTGCTCCAGGCGGCGGCTGGCCTCCTCGGCCTCTTCCCTGGTCGCATAGCGGGGCTCGGCGAGGTCGTAGAGAAGCTCGTCCTCTTCCTCACTGATCAACAGCTCTTCCAGGTCGACGCCGGCTCCGACGACGTCGTCGGGCTGGAGCGGTGCCGCGGTGTGGTGCACGGTCATGAACCCGCTGCCGGGCTCGAGCTCCGGCACCTCGAGCGCCGGGAAGGTCGAACCGGCCAGGTGGAAGAGCTCGTAGATCGCTTCGCCGACGCCGGCTACCGGCTCCGCGCCGTGCGGGTCGCCGTCCCAGGACCGGATCCGCGCCAACTGTCCGGCTTGGATCAAGGCGTCGGGGTCGGCGATCTGGTAGTCGTACCGGGCCCGCACGGTCACGGTCATCGGCGGCGCGCCGGTGGTGACGAGTTCCTCCTGCGGGTGGTCGTGCTCGTCGTCGTCGTCCTCGTCGAAGTCGTCTTCGTCGAGGTCGGCGAAGACCGGGCCCCAGCCCGACGTCCCGAAGATGACCTCTTCGTAGCGGCGAGCCGAGGTGCGCAGGCCCTCGATCGCCGCCAGAGCGTCCCGGACCGGCGCATCGGCGTCGACCATGACTGCGGCGTGCCGCCGGATGGACTCGGCCAGCACCTCGGCCGCGGCGGCGACATCCTCGTTCGAGAAGGCGTTCGACATGCGGGAGAATCTACGGGGACGCGCGCCCAGCTACTAACGGCGCGCCCGCGCCACGGTCAGTTGGCCCACTCCGCCCTGCACGACGACGTCGTACCGGTCCGGTTGACCGGCCCAGTCGTCGGGTGTCCAGACCCGACCGGCCGCCGCTCCGGTGGTGACGACACCGTCGATGTCCACCGTTCCGGCGCCGCTGCGCGTCGACACCCGCGTCACGACGCTCGGCGGCACGTACACCGTCGCCCGGGATGCACTGGCGAGCGACGCGGTGACCGCGCCGGACGGAGACGGCAGCCAGACCTCGGCCGTGTCGAGCCCCGCGGTGACGTCCAATCGGGTCAGACGCGCCCCGCGCAGGTCCACGTCGGCGCCGGACGCGCCCCCGGAGAGCGTCACCGACCAGGTGACCCGGTTGGTCAGCGTCACCTGGAGCGAGCCGCCGCGTAACCGCACGTCGACGTCGTCGCCGTCCTCGGTCACCTGCGGCCGGGCGCCGTCGACGCGGAGCAGGTCGTCACCGAGGTCGGCGACCTTGACCGCGATCCGCTGCACCCCGGTGTCGACGTGGAGGGACGCCGCCGCGCGGTCGCCGAGCGGCAGTGCGGCCGAGCGCGGCTCGACGAACCGTCCGTCGGCGGGCCGGGTGCAGGCCGCCACGAGTAACAGGATCAGCAGCCCGAGCCCGGCACGTCGCATGCTCTTATTCTTTCCCGTCCAACCACGCGAGAACCGCGTCGGTGTGCTGCCCGAGGGTGGGCGGCGCGATGTTCTCCACGCGCCCGCCGGCGAACTGGTTGGAGTCGAAGCGCAGCGGCGGGCCGGGCAGCGTGATCGACCCGAGCACCGAGTGGTCCACGTCCACCAGCAGGCCCTGCGAGCGGGTCTGCTCCCAGTCGTAGACGCGGTCGAGCGTGCGCACCTCACCGGCCGGGACGCCGATCTCGGCGAGCTTGGGCAGCAGCTCGGCCAACGGAAGGGCCGAGAACACCTCGTCCACCGCCGCGATCACCGCGTCCCGGGCCCGCACCCGTTCCGGATTGGAGCCGAACTCGGGCCGGTCCAGCGACGGGAACGCCGCGACGAAGCGTCGCCACAGCGCTTCGCTGCCCACCGAGATCTGCAGCGAGCCGTCCGCGCAATGGAACAGCCCGTACGGCGCGATCGACGGGTGGTGGTTGCCGGACGCCGTGGGCACCTCGCCGGCCACCGTGTGCCGCGTGCCCTGGAACGCGTGCACGCCGACGATCGCGGCCAGCAGGCTCGTGCGCACGACCCGGCCCCGGCCGGTTTCGTTGCGCTCGTGCAGCGCCGCCACGACGCCGTACGCGCCGTACATGCCGGCCAGCAGGTCACCGATCGGCACGCCGACGCGCGTCGGCTCGTCCGCGGACGGCCCGGTCAGCGACATCAGGCCGGCCTCGCCCTGGGCGATCTGGTCGTACCCGGCGCGGCCGCCCTCGGGCCCGTCGTGTCCGAAGCCGGTGATGCTCAGGACCACCAGCCGGGGGTTCAGCTCGTGCAGCTGTTCCATGCTGAAACCGAGGCGGTCGAGCACGCCCGGCCGGAAGTTCTCGACCAGGACGTCGGCCCGCTCGACCAGCCGCCGGAGCGTGTCCGCGCCGAAATCGGACTTCAGGTCGAGCGTCACCGACTCCTTGTTCCGGTTGCAGGACAGGAAGTACGTCGAGATCGAGTCGTCGGGCCCGACGAACGGTGGACCCCAGGAACGGGTGTCGTCACCACCGGACGGGTTCTCGATCTTGATCACCCGCGCCCCGAGATCACCCAGCATCATCGCTGCGTGCGGCCCGGCCAGGGCTCGGGACAGGTCGACTACCAGCACACCGTCCAGCGGTCCGTTCGTTCCCATCGGGTCAGGCTATGCGCGCGGAGGGCCCCGCTCGACGTCACTACACGCCGAACGTCGTGAACGCCGTTTGTGAAGGCAGCCGGTAGGCCTCGGCCCCGGTGAGGGCGTTCAGGATGGTGGCCGCCCGGTGCGCCCCCAGGCCCAGGTCCGGCGTGCCGACGCCGTGCGTGTGCAGTTCCGCGTTCTGGACGTAGATCCCGCCGGTGACACCCGGGTCGAGCTCCACGCGGTAGTCCGAATCGATCCGGAAGCGCCCGGCCGCATCCCGGCGGATCACCGACTCGAGCGGCTCGAGGAACACCGGCGGCCGGGCCGTGTACCCGGTGGCCGCGACCACCCGATCGGTGCGCACCGTGGTCTCCCGGTCCTGCAGGACCTCGCGGCATTCCAGCGTGATCCCGTTCTCGCTGCGCGAAGCCCCCACGACCTCGACGTTCGGCGACATCGTCACCGGCACCGACCCACCGGCGACCGTGCGCTCGTAGAGCTCGGAGTGGATCGCGTCGATCGTCTCGGCGTCGATGGCCTTGTAGAGCTGCCACTGCGCGGGCACGAGCGCGTCGCGCACCGGCTCCGGCAACGAGCAGAAGTAGCGGGTGTACTCCGGGGTGAAGTGCTCCAGCCCGAGCTTGGAGTACTCCATCGGCGCGAACGCGGGCGCCTTGGTCAGCCAGCGCAGCCGGTAACCACCGTCGCGCTGGTGACGCAGCAGGTCGAGGAACACCTCCGCCCCGGACTGACCGGACCCCAGGACCGTGATGTCCTGCGCTCCACGCAGCGACTCCTGCCGGTCGAGGTACTCCGCGGAGTGGAAGACCTCCTTGCCGAGCAGCGGACGCAGCGGCGCCGGCACGACCGGTTCGGTGCCGACGCCGACCACCGTGTTGCGGGCCCGTACCCGGGTGGTGCGTGCGGTGAGCACGTCGTAGACCTCGGCGACGAAGAGCTGCTCGGCGGCGTCCCAGGAGATCGACTCGACCGGCCGGCCGAACCGGCAGGACGGCAGCGATTCGGCGACCCAGCGCAGGTAGTCGTCGTACTCCACCCGGGGCACGTGGAGCCGCTCGGCGAAGTAGAACGGGAACAGCCGGTCGTGCTGCTGCAGGTAGGACAGGAACGACCAGCGGCTCCTCGGGTCGACGAGGGTCACCAGGTCGGCCAGGAACGGCACCTGCAGGGTCGCGCCCTCGATCAGCATGCCGGGGTGCCAGGAGAACCCGGGGCGGCCGTCGAAGAACACCGCGGACACGTCGGAGAGCGGCTCGGCCAGAGCGGCCAGCGACAGGTTGAACGGCCCGATCCCGATACCGAGGACGTCGTACGGCTCGCTCATGCGGGCACCTCCCGAAGCGGGTTGGGAATGCGGACGTAAACCGACTGGGTCTCCACCGGTCCGACGAGTTCGTCCAGCCCGGCGACGCGAGTGAGCAGGTTGGCCTTGCACGGCAGCTCCGGTTCGTCGAGGAGCGTGTTCACGAAGCCGAAGCGGTGCGGCCCCAGCGCGGCGGCGGCGGCACGCAGCACCGCGGCCTCGTCGGCCAGACCGGAGGACCCGATCGCGCCGACCAGCCCCAGCAGGTTGTTGACGCCGACGTAGTAACTGACCCGTTCGTCGATGACGTCGTCGGGGTTGGTGGCCTCGCTGTGGCGGCCGAGGCCCGGCAGCATCGCGTGCAGCGTCCCGGCCCGGCTCGGCGACAGGTAGTAGCCCTGGTTGTCGCGGTACCAGCCGCCGACCGGCCAGCCGGCCGGGTCGAGGGTGACGAGCGTGTTCTGCTGGTGCGCCTCCAGCCCGAGGCCGTGGACGCCGTGCAGCCACGCCACCGGCGCGATCACCTCGTCGACGAAGCGGCGCAGCCACTCCACGGCCACCGCGGCGACCGGCCGCCCGGTCGAGATCGCGAGGTCCTCGATCAGCACGGCCAGCCCGGAGCGGGAGTCCGCGAGGTCGGGCCGCTCGGCGACCAGCCCAGCGACGCACGCCACCCTGGTGTCCGGGCCGAACGGGTTGTCGCGCAGGCTCACCGCGAGCGCGACCTGCCCGTTCGGGTCCTCGGTCGGCAGCGGGACGGCGGCCCAGGCCGGGTCACCGAGGATGCGAAACCGTGGGTAGGCCGCCGCGAGCAGCGCCCCGAGTCCCGCGTCGACCAGGCGATACATCTCCGCGCCGCGAATCAGCTCCGGTACCAGGTGTTCCCGCCGTGAATTCGTGATGCGGACGCCGAGCGAGAACTTGAGCATGCGTTCGGCGTCGGCCCGGAACAGGGTCCGTAGCGAGGACGTGGCCGCCCACCTCGCGCCGGCCGGGCCGAGATCGTGCAGCCGGCGATCGGCGATCAGGTCCTGGACGTCGGCTCGCGCGAGCAGCGCCGCCGCCTGGCGGAAGTGGGCGGGAACCAGCGCGGTTCCCGGCGGTGCGTGGACACCGCGCGGGGCCAGCGCGGCCAGCTGGTCGAGCGCGGACACCGCGGTGGCCGAACCGTGGCGGACCAGTTCCCGGTCGACGGCGAACCAGTGCAGCGGCGCCGCTCCCCGCAGTTCCGGGGCCGCGCCGAGCTCGTCGACGTCGGAGAGGCCGGGTCTGCTCTTCGGCGTCGGGTGCAGCGGGTGGCCGGCGACCAGAGCCTGCTCGGCGACGAGGAACGGCGCGATCGGGTCGTCGTCGGGCGTGGCCGCCCGGGCCCGCAGATACCGGTCGAGGCGACGCGTCGAGTCGATGACCTGCTCGACGAGGTCGGCCGACGAGCCTCTCGCCTCGGTGGCCAGCAGCGCGGCCAGCAGCGTCGCGTCCACCGGGCTGCCGGTGGCGAAGCGGACCCGCGCGAAGCGGTGCCAGCCGGTGACCGAGCGGTACCGCACGTCCGCGACGAGACGGACGCCGCTGACCGCGAGCGGGATGTCGAGCCGCCCGCCGGACGCGGGCACGGCCACGTGCTGTTCGCGCACCCAGCAGCGCAGCAGCGCCTGCACGGCGAGCGCGTTCGCGACCCCGTCCACGGTGGGGGCTCCGGTGCGAGGGGTGCCGGTGGTACGGCTGCGGTCGGACGCCGCACCGAGCAACCGGTTGAGGATGTCGGGTTCGGTCATCGGGCGGCCTCCAGCTCTTGGGTACCCGCGCTCACCACCGCGGCGAGCAGAGCGTCGACGTCGGCGTGGGTGGCGTCGGGATTGAGGAGCGTCAGCTTGAGCCACACGCGACCGTCGATCTCGGTGCGGCCGATCACGGCCGTCCCGGCGGCGAGCAGCGCACGGCGGAGCCGGGCGTTGACCTCGTTCGACGCCGTGAAGCGAAACACCACGGTGGTGAGGTTCGGTGGCTGGTACAGCTCGAGCGCCGGTTGTCTCCCGATCGACGCCGCGGCGTGCGCGGCCAGCGCGGCGCAACGATCGACGAGGGCGCCGAGCCCGTCGCGGCCCAGCGCCCGGAGCGTGACCGCGATCTTGAGCGCATCGGGGCGGCGGGTCGTTCGCAGTGAGCGGCCGAGCAGGCTGGTGTAGCCGGCGTCTTCGTCGTCGGCCGGGTTGAGGTACTCGGCCCGTCTCGCCAGGGCGGCGAGGTTCGTGGCCCTGCTGGTGAGGAAGACGCCGGCCGCGACCGGTTGCCAGCCGAGTTTGTGCAGGTCCAAACCGACGGAGTCAGCGGCGCGGAGGCCGGCGAGCTTGGTCGCGAGCGTCGGGCTGAACAGCGCACCACCGCCGTAGGCCGCGTCGATGTGGAGCCAGACGCGGTGCTTCCGCGCGACCTCGGCGATCTCGGGGAGAGGGTCGATCGCGCCGAGGTCGGTGGTTCCGGCGGTGGCGACGACGGCGATCGGGGTGTGGTCGGCGCGGCTCAGGGCCTCGTCCAGAGCGTCGGGGTCCAACCGGTGGTCACGGCCGGTCTTCACCGGGGCGACGGCGTCCTCGCCGAAGCCGAGGAGGCCCGCGGCGCGGTGCACCGAGAAGTGCGTGGCCTCGGACCCGAAGATGCGGTAGCGGCCGGCCGGGACACCGCTGCGTACCGCGCCGGGGATCGCGTGTTCGCGGGCGAGCAGGAGACCGAGCAGGTTGGACTCGGAGCCGCCGGTGGTGACGACGCCGTCGGCGGTGGACGGGTAGCCGACGAGGTCGGCCAGCTCGGCGACGACGGCGGGTTCGAGCGAGGTGCCGACCGGAGCCTGGTCCCAGGAGTCCAGCGAGGGGTTGAGCGCGGAGGCGGCGGCGTCTGCGGCCACCGCGACCGCGAGCGGCGGGCAGTGCAGGTGCGCGGCGCACCGCGGGTCGGCCGGGTCGACGGAGCCGGCCGCGAACATCCGCACGAGCTCGCCGAGCGCCGCGCCCGCTCCGATCCCCGGCGCACCGAAGTCGGTGAACGCGCCCCGCCAGGAAGCGTCGAGGTCGGCCGGGTGTCCGGCCGGCGCGGGGCCGCCCCGGTCGCGGGCGCCCTCCGCGAGGGCTTCGAGCACCGGCGCCAGCAGCGCGGCCAGCGCTTCGACGTTCCCCGCGAGCGCGGTGTCCCGCGACCCGCCGTGGTCAGAGGCGTTCGAAGCCACGCTGACGCTCCCAGTCGGTCGTGACGGCGGCGAACGCCGTCAGTTCGGCGTCGGCCGCCGACGCGAGATGCTCGACGACCTCGTCGCCGAACGCCTCCCGGGCGACCGCACTCCCCCGCCACGCCGCGGCCGCGGCCTCCAGCGTCCGGGGCAGCGGCTCCCCGTCGCCTCCGGGCGGTGGCAGCGGCAACTCCCGCTCCAGCCCGTACAGCCCGGCCGCGACGATCCCGGCCACCACGAGGTACGGGTTGGCGTCGCCCCCGGCGATCCGGTGCTCGAACCGGCGCGACGGCCCGGCCCCGATCACCCGCACCGCGCGCGTGCGGTCGTCGGTGCCCCAGGCCGCCGCGGTCGGCGCGAAAGCGTCCGGGGAAAGCCGTTTGAACGCGTTGATCGTGGGTGCGCCGAGCACCGTGAACGCGGGCGCGCACGCCAGCACCCCGGCCAGGAAATGCTCGTCGAAGACCGGCCGGTCACCCGACCACAGCGAGAAGTGCACGTGACACGAGTTGCCCTCACCCGAATCGAACTTCGGCATGAACGTGATCGAACGCCCGGCCCGCTCCGCGATCTGCTTCGCACCGGACTTGTAGAACACGTGCCCGTCGCAAGCCGCCATCGCCTCGCCGTAGCGGAACACGATCTCGTACTGCCCGGGATGCACCTCGCCGCGCGCGGACTCGATGCGCAGACCCGCACCGGCCATGCCCCGCAGCAGCGCACCGACCAGGTCGTCGAGCTCGCCGAGCCCGGTGAGCGCGTAGTCGGAGTTGTACCGCGAGGCCGTACGCAGGTCGCGGTAGCCGGTCGTGAAGGCCTCGCGATAGGACTCGGAGAAGACCAGGAACTCCAGCTCCGTCCCCACTTTCGCGGTGAGACCACGCTCGGCGAGCCGCTCGAGTTGCGTCCGGAGAACCTGCCGCGGCGCCACCGGCACCAACGCTCCGGAGACGTTGACGGCGTCGGCGAGCACCAGCACGGTGTCCTCGCGCCACGGCAACGGCCGGACGGTGCTCGGATCCGGGCGCAGCACGAAGTCGCCGTAATCGCCGCGATACCCCGCGGCGGCACGCATCTCGACGTCGGCCGAGAGCAGGTAGTCGCACGCGCCGTAGCCGCCGTCGAGGACCTGGTCGCGGAAGAAGTCGCCGGCCAGCCGGGTGCCCTGCAACCGCCCGTACAGGTCGGGCAGCGCGAGCACCACCTCCGCCGCGTCCGCGAGGCTCGTCACCGACCCGCCTCGCGCACCAGCGGGTTCGCCACCGTGCCGTGCACGATCTCGAACTCCTCCTTCTCGGCCCGGTCGTGGAACCCGCCCCCGGTGAGCTGCTCGCGGTTGAGGCAGATCCGCTCGACCTCGGCCGCGGTCAGGCCGTAGGCCTCGCGTCGCTCCGCGAGCTCGGGGCGGTCGGCGAAGTACGCGTCCACCGACGCGCGCACCACCGCCCAGAAGTCCGGCACGTCGACGAGAGCGGCGAGCGGCCGGAACACCCCCGCGAACACCGCGGTGACGATCGAGTGTGCCAGCTCCCCCTCCGACCAGCGGGGCAACAGCCGGTCGGCCTCCTCGGGCAGGCCGGGATACACCCGCCCCGGCAGCAGGTTCACGTCCTCGGCGAAGTCCTTGAGCATCGTCCGCACCGGCACGTCGTCGGAGTCGAAGACCACCACCGTGTTCTCACCGTGCGGGCAGAACGCCAGGTCGTGCGCGTGCAGTGCGTGCAGCGGCGCAGCGAGCACGGCGTCGACGAGTCGGCGCAGCCACTCCCGCGCCGAGAGCCCGGAACGGTTCGTCAACTCGGTGGTGAGCGGCACCCCGTCCGAGCCCGTCACCAGCAGCGACGCCAACGAGCGGGCGCGTTCGCCGGGCTTGAGGTACGTCTGCACCGGCTCGCGCCACACCGCCGCGAGCAGCTCGTGGTAGCGGTAGGGCGCGTCCGGCACGCGATCGAAGAGCGGGTGCCGTACCGCCACCGACGCGACCTCCCCCAGCAGATCCACGTGCTCGTCCAGGTACGGATCCGACGCCCGCAGGGTGTGCAGCCACGCCGACACCGCCGGCGCCCCGGCGGTCGGCCCGGCCGGGAGCCCCCGCCACACCAGCGTGTTCCGGATCAACAGCGGCACTTTGACGTTGCGCTTCTCCGGATTGTCGACGTTGACGAGCGTGCGCACCGACGCGAGCGCCCGGTACCGGTCGGGGGCCTCGCCCAGGATCACGATCCGTCCGTCGGCCAGGTAGGGGGCGAACAACGTGCGGACGCAGGCGTCGAGATGAAAAGGGTGCACCGGGAGCCAGACGTAGCCGTCCGGGGCGTCGAACGCGCTCCTGGTCCCGGGGTCGAGCTCGTCGTCGACGGGTACGCCGTGCGCGGTCGCCAGCGACGGGTGCACCGCGATCCAGGTGAGCCGGAACGTCTGCCCGGCCTCCGGCGCGTACGCTTCGGCGTCCGACGCCGTGAACCCGAGCCGCCCCTTGTTCAGCACCATCGCGGGGTGCCCCGCCTGGGCCGCCTCGAGGTCCACGTAGGACGCGTCGGCGAGTTCGCGCGCGGTCGGCAGGTTTCGTCGGAGCAGTGCGTCGGCCGACCAGGTCGCGACCAGCTCACGCAGCGCCTCGGCCGTGGTCGGGCCGTCCAGCCCCAGCACGCGCCGGGCGTCGACGAGGAACTCCATCGGGTCGGCGGCCGGCTCGCCGTCGCGGCGGATCGAGTCGGCGTCGATGCGCCAGGAGTCGAACGCGGAGCGGTCGGCGGTGAACGTGTACTTCACGCCGCCGCAGTCGAGCCGGTAACGGCGGTCGCCGAGCGGCTCGGGTCGGAGCATGTCCTCGTAGGACAGTTCGGCGATCGCGCGGGTGAGCAGGACGAGCCCGGCCTCGCGCCAGGCGGACGAATTCATCGGCGGGGACTCCTGTGCTGGTCGGATCGGCCGCGTCGCAGGTCAACGCATGTTGCGAGCGTCGCGGCACCACTCTTTACACTCCCTCGCACGCATCGGGTTCTGGCAAGGGGTGAGAACGGTCACGCGCAGGCGCTCAAGGCGTCAGCGAGGCGCTCGAGTACGGAGTCGGCCTGCTCCTCGGTGATGACGAGCGGCGGCAGGAGCCGCAGCACCGCGTCGTGCCTGCCACCGAGTTCAACGAGCAGACCGCGCCGCAGACACTCCGTTCGCACCCGTCCGGCCAGCGCGGACGCGGCCGGCCGGGTCCCGAGGTGGTCGGGCTCCGCGTCGGGTTCCACGAGTTCGACGCCGAGCATCAGCCCGCGGCCGCGGACGTCGCCGATCGCGGGGTGGGCGAGCGCCTCGAGACCCGTGCGCAGCTGAGCGCCGATCTTCTCGGCGTGCCGCGGCAGGTCGTTCTCCCGGACGAACCGGAGAGTCGCCGTTCCGGCCGCCATCGCCAGCGTGTTGCCACGGAACGTGCCGGCGTGCGCGCCTGGCGCCCAGACGTCGAGATCGTCGCGGTAGACGACGACCGCGAGCGGCTGTCCGCCGCCGATCGCCTTCGAGGCGACCACGACGTCCGGGACGATCCCCGACCGCTCGTGCGCCCACATCGTGCCGGTGCGGCCCACACCGGTCTGCACCTCGTCCACGATCAGCGGGACGCGATGAGCCTGGGTCACCGCGCGCATGCGCCGGAGCCAGTCGTCCGGTGCGGGAATCACGCCGCCCTCGCCCTGCACGACCTCCAACAGCATCGCCGCCGGCGTCAGCACCCCGCTGTTCGGGTCGTCGAGCAGACGCTCCACGTAGGAGGCGGCCGCGTGGGCTCCCAGGTCGCCGCCGAGCCCGAGCGGGCAGCGGTACGCGTACGGGTAGGGCAGCCGGGTGACGTCGAGCGCAGGGGCGCGTCGGCCGGTCGTGCCGCCCGACGCGGTGAGCGCCGCCAGCGTCATTCCGTGGTACGCGCCGGTGAACGCCGCGACGCCGCCCCGGTCGGTGGCGATCTGGGTGAGCTTGAGCGCCGCCTCGACCGCGTCGGTGCCGGCCGGACCGCAGAACTGGACCTTGGCCCGCTCGGCGAACCTCGCCGGGAGGGTGGCGAACAGCTCGGTGGTGAACGCGTCCTTCTCGGGCGTCGCGAGGTCGAGCGTGTGCAGCGGGCGGCCGGCGTCGATCGTGCGGCGCAGCGCGTCGACGACGACCGGGTGGTTGTGGCCGAGCGCCAGCGTGCCCGCACCGGACAGGCAGTCCAGATAGGTCCGCCCGTCGGCGCCGTACACCGTCATGCCCTCGGCGCGGACCGGGACGATCGGAAAGTGCCGGGCGTAGGTACGGGCGGAGGATTCCCGAGCGGTCTGACGGTTGCGGATGCCGGTGTCGTCGACCCTGCTGAGCACGGTCATGGTGAGGGGACTTCCCTGAGGTGAGTGACCACGTTGGACTTAGGTGAGGCTTACCTCATCGAAAGTTCGAGAGATCGTCAACTCGACTCGCCGGACGCGGGATCGCCGGACGCGTCAGCGCCGCCCGCCACGCCGGGGGCTGGCCCAGGAACGCCGGCATCGCGAACTCGAACCCGTACGCCCCGGCGTTCGGGAAGATCAGCAGATCACCGGCTCGGACCCGGCCGACGGTGACGTCACGCGCGAGCACGTCCTCCGGGGTGCAGAGCTCGCCGGACACCGTGACCCGGGCCCGTTCGGCGCTCGGACGAGGTAGGCCGAGCGGCCAGTCGTCGATCGGAACGACCGCGAAGTTGTGCCGGATCTCCCAGGACGTCGGCAACTGGAAGTGGTTGATCCCGCCGCGGACGACGACGAACACCTCGCCGTAGGCGTGTTTCACGTCGACGACCTCGGTGGCGTACCAGCCGATCGGGCCGGCCATCCAGCGGCCGGGCTCGAGGATGAGCTCGGTCTCGTCAGGCACGTCCAGCGCCGCCCCGAACGCCGCGACGTCGAACTCGGGACCGGGCTCGAACGGGATGCCCAGGCCGCCGCCGACGTCGATCGTCCGCAGCTCGAGCCCGTGCGCGTCCGCGGTGCGGACGGCCCAGTCGACCGCGCCGCGGACGTACTCCGCGTGCCGCTCCGCGTCCATGTTGCCGCTGACCGCGTGCAGGTGGAAACCCTGGAAGCGGACGCCGGGGAGGGACTCGAGGGCGCGCAGCGCGGCTGGGATTTCCGGCTCCGGGATGCCGAACGGGCTGGGAACTCCGCCCATCGTGAGGCCGTGGGTGTGCTCGATCTTGAGCGGTGAGTGGGCCGGGTTGACGCGGAGGGCCACGGGGATTTCGGTCGTCGGGGCGTGACGGACGGCAGCGCGGGAGAGCCGGTGCAGCTCGAGGATGCTTTCGACGTTGATGGTGATTTCGGTGTCGTCCTGCGTGTCCGGGGCTTCGAGGAGGCCCGCGAGCAGCGTGGGGTTCTTCGCCGGGCCACTCACGACGAGGCGGGGGGTCTTCCCCGCCCTCCGCGCGGCGGCGATCGCGAGGCGAGCCTCCGAAACCGAGGCGACCTCGAACCCGTGCAGGGCCTCGGCCAGCGTGTTGAGCAGCGGAGGGAACGCGTTGGCCTTGACCGCGTAGAAGACCTCGGCCCGCGGCGGAAGCGCGCGAACCAGGCGCTCGGCCCGCTCGTTGGCAGCGGCGAGGTCATAGAGGTAGCCGCCGACCGGCTCACCGGAATTACGCGAGGCGAGCGCCGCGGCCCGCACCGCAGCGGGTACCGCGTCGACCGGCAGAGCGTCCGCACCCTCGAACGAACGGGGCAGTTCCACCGTTGTCCTTTCGTTCCACTGGATCCGACGGCAGGCTACGCGAAGGACGACAGTTCGGACGCCCCACGTTCGAGGTGGCCCGAAGGGCAAGGCCCGAGGTGGCCCGAGGGCCAAGGCCCGAGGTGGCCCGGAGGGCGAGCATCGGTGAGTCAGGATGGTGAAGTGAGCCCGGACAACACGAAGCCACGCTGCGGTGCCGCCACTCGTTCTGGTCAGCCGTGCCAAAATCCGGTGACCCGCCTCGGCGAACGGTGCAGCCTCCACCAGGGCCGGCCCGCGGTGTTGGGCCCGGCAGGTGCGTCCGAGGTTCCGCCGCCTGCGGCTGTTGCGGGTGGGGAGGCCGCCGGCGACAAACCTCCGGCCAAGGCTTCCCGCGGCAAGGGTTCCAGGGGGAAGGACTCGAGCGGGACGGCCTCGGGCGGGAAGGTTTCGAGCGCGGACGCTCCCGAGGCTCCAGGCCGGAAAGCTCCCAGCATCAAGACTTCGCGCGCAAAAGCTCCCAGCGGCAAGACTTCGCGCGCGGACGCTCCAAGCGGCAAGGCCTCGCGCGCGGAAGCTTCTGGGGAGGCGCCGCACGCGGAAGCTCCTGGCGGTGAGGCGCCCCGCGGAGCTACCGGTGGCGAGCCCTCGGCCGGGGGCGCTGCCAGCGGCACGGCTCCGCGCGGGGAGACTCCCAGCAGTACGGCTTCGAGCAAGGTCCCCCGCCGCAAGCCTTCGCGCCGTAAAGCCCCCAGCGGCGATGCACCCGGCGCCGACACCCCGGGCTCCAACGCCCCGAGCACGAATGTTCCGGGCGCAGATGCCCCTAGCGCAGATGCCCCTAGCGCAGATGCCTCCGGCGGCGAGGTCCTCAGCCGCAGGGTTTCTGGCGGCGCGGCGCCTAGCGGTGAAGGGCCGACCAGGGGGGCACCTGGCGGCCAAGCTCCCCACAGCGAAGCTCCCGGTGGCGAGGCTTCTGGCGGCGAAGGGCCGGGCGAGGAAGCTTCTGGCGGCGATGCCCCCGCCCGCGAAACCTCGAGCGGCGAAGCCCTCGGCCGCGAAGCTCCAAGCAGCGAAGCCCCCGCCCGCGAGACTTCGAGCGGCGAAGCTACTGGCCGCGAAGCATCAATCAGCAAAGCTTCAAGGGGCGAAGCTCCTGGCCGCGAAGCTTCAAACGGCGAAACTCCTGGCCGCGAGACTTCAAACGGCGAAACTCCTGGCCGCGAAGCTTCAAGCGGCGAGGCTTCTGGCGAGGACGCGCCGAGCGCGGAGCCGTCTGGCGGGGACGCGCCGAGCGCGGAGCCGTCTGGCGGGGACGCGCCGGGGGCGGGGGCTTCTGGTGACGAGGCTTCCAGCGGTGACGGAGCGGGCGCGGAGGCGCGGGGTCGGCGTGGGCCGGGGCGTGGGGTGCGGCGGCCGGGGAGTTCGGCGCCGAGGCGGCCTGCCACCACACCCAGGAAGAACACTCGTCCGCGCCGGGTGTCGCCGCCCGCTGAGGCCCCGCCGCAGGACCTCATGCCTCCACCACGGCCACGCAAACCCGCTCGGCCCCGGACGGCGGTGGAACCACCCACTCCTGACCCCGCGTCCGAAACACCACCATCCGCCGACACCAACTCGGCATCTCCCGCCGACACCCCACCGGCGACATCATCACCATCTCCCACCGACGCCTCTCCGACCGCAGGCGCACCCGAACCACCCAAGGCCGCAGACGTACCAGGGTCCGCAGAAGTACCAGAGCCAACCGCAGCCGCAGGGGCACCACGGCCAACCGAAGACGCGGCGGCACCACAACCAACCGAAGCCGCGCCCGAGTCGGAGGCAACGGACGCCGTTAGCCGACCCGAAGCGACCACCGGCGACCCGGCCGGAGCGAAAGCAACCGCCGACACCCCTGCAGACAAAGGCCGCGCGGGCACCACCACAGCGCACGAAACGGCGAGCGAGCAGGGCTCAGGGCCGGAGCAGCCACAGACCGAGGAACCACGGGCCGACCAGCCGCAGACAGAACCACCGCGAACCGAACAGCCGCGGGATCCTCGCCTGGAGCGGGCCGCTGCTCGGTGTGCGTCGGCGATCAACAACGGGGCGATGGACGCCGTCGATGCGCTCGCGGTGCCTTACCTCGGCGAAGCCGGTTGGAACCAGCTCCGCGACGCCTGGCGCACGGAGAACTGTGTGCTGGTGGCGAAGGTCGCGCGCCAGGCGCTGCAGTCTCCCGTGCGGCTGCACGACGCCGCCGGCAAGCTCGCCGCTCAGGTCTGGAGCTGGCTGGGTCGGCCGTGGGTCGAGCAGATGATGGTGCGCGAGGTGGTGAAGCGGTTGCCGATTCTCGGGGAGTCCCAGGTGCGGCCGGTGGCGCGCGCGGTTCAGCTCGCGGGTATGCGGCTCTGCCACGCCCACGACAAGGACCTCACGCGGTGTCCGTGCTTCGCCGACCTGGTCGAGCACGAGGGCGAACGCCGACCCAAACAGCTCCTGGACGCCGCCCAGAAGGGCTGGACGGGCCTGTCCCGCCTCCGCTAGCACCAGCGGAGCCCCTGGCGCCGGCAGAACAGGCCCGCGGGCGCCAGCGCAGGCGGACGAGGCCCGCAGCCGCGACAAGCCCCCAGCCGCGACAAGCCCCCAGGCGCGACAGGCCCACAGGCCCACAGGCCCATAGACGCTAGCGCCGCAATACCTCAGCCACCCGAGTCGGCTCCCGGCCCAGCAACATCCTCAGCACCCGCGAGTTACCCACCAACCCGTACGCGTCGTAATACGTGAACATCGCTCCCAACGCGTCCCGCGCGTACCCCCGCAGACCCGTATCCAGGTACCAGTCGTTCACGTCCACCTGCTCGGCCCGCACCCCGAGCAACTCCGCCACCGCGGCCACCGACACCAGCTCCGGCCCGGCGAGCTGATAAGTCGCGTACGAATGCCCCGGCTCCACCAGCACCCGAGCCGCCACGAACCCCACGTCGAGCAGGTCGACGAACGCGAACTTCGCGTCGAGCGAATACGGCACCCGCAGCGCATCGCCCCGGACGAAATTCTGGGCGTAGGCGCACGGCTGGAGCACGGTCCAGTCCGCACCGGACGCGTACAGCAACTCCTCGCTCCGCGCCTTGGCCCAGTGGTGCGGCATCGCTTCGATCGCCGGGTGCAGCACCGAGTGGTACACCACCCGGGGCACCCCGGCGGCGAGGACGTTGGCTACCAGCTCGGGCTCGGCCGGATGGACGTTCGGCGCGATCACGTACACCGCTGACGCTCCAGTCAGCGCGGAAGCGACCTGCCGGGCGTCGGCCAAATCCACGGGCACCGTCTCGGTGGCCTCGGCCACCGAGCCCGGGCGCACCAGCGCCCGGGTCTCCACTCCTCGCGCGGCCAACGCCGCCAGCACCGCTCTTCCGGTCTTGCCTGCGGCGCCGGTCACCGCGATCACAGCACGTCCACGTCCGCGTGGGTACGGCCGCCGGCCAGGGCCGGGAAGCCCGGGCCCCGGTCGAAGAACGCTTCGGACGACGACGTGCGCGAGGCGCGGAGCGCGTCGGACGCTTCGACGTCGATCGAGCCGTCGGAGCCCAGCACCACCCCGTAGTCGTTCCGCGCGCCGGCGACCGACACCTTGCCCCACTCCAGGTCCCGCGCGACCTCGTCGTACGGCCGCTCGAACGGGTCGCCCCAGCCTCCGCCGCCGGTGGTCCGGATCCGGATCACCTCACCGGCACGCACCGGTTCGGAGTCGGCAAGCGCGTCGACGACCCGCTCGCCGGGGCCGCCCGGATCGATCACGACCTCGAACGGCCGGCCCGCGCGTCCGCCGCGCACACCCCAGCAGGCCAGCAGCGCCCGGTCGGCGATCGACATGAACGACGCATCGCGCAGCATCCGGATGTGCTTCTCGTACCCGAGCCCGCCGCGGTAGCGCCCGGCGCCGCCGGAATCGACGGCGAGGCCCAGCGATTCGACGACGAACGGCCAGCGCGCCTCGGCGAACTCGACCGGGATGTTCCGCGAGTCGGGGACGACGTGGATCGTGTCCTCGCCGTCGGCGTAGTAGCGGCCGCCGGAGCCGCCGCCGAGCACCTCACGCATCAGGTAAGGCTGGCCCTCGAAATCAGTTCCGTACACACCGGTGTAGCGGATCGTCTCCTGGTCGGCCGGCATGCGGCCGTCGACCGCTTTCGCCACCACCCCCGCCAGCACCCCCAACAGGCGCAGGATGACGAACGTCCGCGCGTTCGTCGGCGCCGGGAAGATCGGCGTGAGCAGCGTGCCGGGCGGCGGGAACTTCATCTCGATCAGCGGGATGACGCCCTCGTTGACGTCGAGCTCGGCCATCCGCTCCGGGGAGTCGGCGAGGTTGCGCAGGATCGGCGCCAGCCACTTGGCCAGGAAGTTGCCGTCGGAGTAGTTCGCGCAGTGGTTGATCGGGCCTTTGGCCTGCGGTGACGTCCCGGTGAAGTCGAGGATCAGCTTGCCGTCGGTCACGCCGTCGCCGGCCGAGACCTTGGTGAGCGTGATGCGCTGGGCGTGCAGCTTGGGCTCGTCGACACCGTCGTGCTCGGCGTAGTCCTCCCAGACGTACGAGCCGTCCGGGATCTTCGAGAGCAGCTCCTGCTGGAACACCCGGGTCGTGTTGGCCAGGATCGCGTCGAAGCAGGCCTCGACCGTCGAGCGGCCGTACCGCGCGAACAGCTCCCCGAGCCGCTGCGCGCCCATCAGGCAGGCCGAGCACTCGGCGTCGAGGTCAGCGGCGAGCGAGTCGGGCATCCGCGAGTTGCGGGTCATGATCTTGAGCGCGGCCTCGTTCGGCACACCGGCGTCCCAGAGCCGGATCGGTGGAACCATCAGGCCCTCTTCGAACACGCTCGTGGCCGCCGACGGCATCGACCCCGGCACGGCGCCGCCGATGTCGTCGTGGTGGCCGAACGCCTGCACGAACGCCACCACGGAACCGTCGTGGAACACCGGCACCGTGACGCAGAGGTCCGGCAGGTGTCCGATCCCGCCCTCGGACAGGTAGACGTCGTTGTGGAAGAAGACGTCACCTGGCTTCATCGAGTCGAGCGGGTAGTCGCGCGCCACCGGCTGCACCAGCGCCGAGTACGAGCGGCCGGTGAGTTTGCGCAGCTTGCGGTCGTGGATGCCGGCGCGGAAGTCGTGCGCGTCGCGGATCATCGGCGACCGGGCGGTGCGTCCGATCGCGGTCTCGACCTCGAGCTCGATCGCCGCGAGCGTGCCTTCGACGATTTCCAGGACGATCGGGTCGACGCTCATTTGCTGATCACCAGGTTCCCGTAAGAGTCGACAACAACGGTGAAGCCCGGGTGCAGCGGCACGGTCGAGCCGTACTCCTCGATGATCGCCGGGCCGCTTATCGTGTTGCCGGGGCTGAGGTCGGGGCGCCAGTAGATCGGCGTCTCCTGGTAGCCCTCGGCGGCGTCGAAGCACACCGGGCGGGTGCCGGTCGGGGCGGGAAGCTCCCCGGGTGACAGCGTGACCAGCTCCGGCCTACGGATCGGGCCGACGCCGGTGACCCGCAGGTTCACCCACTCGACCTGCTGCTCCGGCTTGTCCCGGAAGCTGTAGCCGTAGGTCTGCTCGTGCGCGTCGTGGAACGCCTCCCGGGCGGCGTCCAGGTCGAGCCCTTCGACCGGCACCCGCACCTCGAACGCCTGGCCGTAGTAGCGCAGGTCAGCCGTGCGCACGTACTGCTGCTCCGAGCGCGGGAACCCTTCGCCGTCGAGCGCGGCCGCGGCCTGCGTTTCGAGTGCCTCGAACGCCGACGCGACCCGGGACGGCTCCAGAGCCGAGTGCCGCGCCACCAGCGTCTGCACGTAGTCGTTCTTCACGTCGACGGTGAGCAGGCCGAACGCCGACAGGTTGCCCGGATCGCGGGGCACCAGCACCGACGCGCACCCGAGGATGTCGACGAGCCGGCACAGCAGCAGCGACCCGGAGCCGCCGAACGTCACGAGCGTGAAGTCGCGGACGTCCAGCCCACGCTTGACCGTGACCTGGCGCAGCGCGTTGGCCTGGTTCCAGGCCGAGATCTCCAGCACGCCTGCGGCGACCGAGGGCAGGTCGAGCCCGAGCGAGTCGCCGAGCTTCTCCAGACCGTCGCGAGCGGCCGGGACGTCGAGCGGAACCTCGCCGCCGAGCAGGTGCGGGGGGATCCGGCCGAGGACGACGTGCGCGTCGGTCACCGTCGGTTCGGTGCCGCCGCGCCCGTAGCAGAGCGGGCCGGGGTCCGCGCCGGCCGAACGCGGGCCGACCTTCAGCGTGCCCTCGCGGGACAGCCAGGCGACCGAGCCGCCGCCGGCGCCGACGGTCACGACGTCGATCATCGGGATCTTCGACGGGTACGCGCCGACGGTTCCCTCGGTGGTCAGCGTCGGTTCGCCGCCCAGAACCACGCTGACGTCGGTGGACGTGCCGCCGCCGTCACAGGTGAGCACGCGCTCGAAGCCGGCCGCCCCGGCCACGAGCGCCGCGCCGAGCGCACCGGCGGCCGGGCCGGACAGCACGGTGGTGATCGGCTGGTGCACGACCTCCTCGGCCGACAGCACGCCACCGTTGGACTTCATGACGTAGAAGGGGACGCCCTCCGGCAGCCGCGCCGAGATACCGCGCACGTACGCGCCGACCCTGGGCTTCACCGCCGCGTCGACGAGCGTGGTCATCGCGCGCTCGTACTCGCGGTACTCACGCAGGACGTCGCTCGAGAGCGAGACCACCGCGTCCGGGTGCTCCTCGGCCAGCACCTCACGCATCTTCAGTTCGTGCCGGGCGTCGGCGTAGGCGTGGAGAAAACAGACCCCGAGCGTGTCGACGCCCTGCGCGCGGAACCACCGCGCGACCTCGCGGGCCTGGGCCTCGTCGAACGGGCGGAGCTCGGCGCCGGTGTGGTCGAGCCGGCCGCCGACGGTCTTGACCAGGTCGGCGGGAACGATGCGGGGCGGCTTCACCCAGAAGTACGAGTTGCCGTAGCCGTCGGGGACGCTCTGCCGGGCGATCTCGAGCATGAACCCGAAACCCTCGGTGGTGATGAAGCCGAGGCGGCCGACCTTGCCCTCGAGCAACTGGTTCGTGGCGACGGTGGTGCCGTGCACGAACGCGGTCACCTCGCTCTCGTCCCCGATGAGGGAGAGCACTTTCCGGACGCCGTCCAAGAAGCCTTCGGCGGGGTCGCTCGGGGTCGACGGCGTCTTCGTCGTGACGAGACGACCGCTCTCCTCGTCGATCGCGACCACGTCGGTGAACGTGCCGCCCGTGTCGATGCCGATGCGCAGCCGTCGCGCCATGCGCCGCCTCCCCTGACTGGAGCTCTTCACCCGAATTCAACGGGCAAGATCCGCCAGGTTCGTCGTCAAGTTCTGCTAAGGCGGCAGGTCGTTACGTGGTGGCGGCTGCCAGCGCGGTGAGCGTCGAACCGAGTGGCGCGTCGATGCGGACCAGCGCGTGCTCGTCGCCCCGGGTCGGGCCCGAGTTGATGATCGCCACCGGGACACCGGCTTGTTTCGCCTGCACGACGAACCGGCGGCCGGAGTACACCGTCAACGAGGAGCCGAGCACGAGCAGCAGGCCCGCCTCGGCGACCGCCTGCTGGCAGCGCGCGACCCGTTCCTTGGGCACGCTCTCGCCGAAGAACACCACGTCGGGCTTGAGGACGCCGCCGCAGCCGGTGCAGTCGACGACCGTGAACCGGTCGAGGTGCTCCTCGGGCAGGTCGACGTCGCCGTCGGGGTTGACGGTGTCGGGGTCGAAGTCGTGCCCGAACCCGTCGTTCGCGGCGCGGAGACGGTCGTCGAGCTCGAGCCGGGGCGTGTGTTCCCCGCAGTCGAGGCAGATCACGTGGTCGAGCGAACCGTGCAGCTCGATGACGCGATCGGCCCCACCGGCCTGGTGGAGCCCGTCGACGTTCTGGGTGATGATCGACCCGACCAGGCCGTTGCGCTGCAGGGCCGCGACCGCGCGGTGGCCGTCGTTGGGTTCGGCGCGCGAGATCATGCGCCACCCGAGGAAGCTGCGCGCCCAGTAGCGACGCCGCGCGACGACGTCGCGGGTGAACGCCTGGTAGGTCATCGGGGTGTGGTTGCGCTTGAAGGCGCCGGACGGGCCCCGGTAGTCGGGGATGCCGGACTCGGTGGAGAGACCGGCGCCGCTGAGAACGACGACGTCGCCATCACGGACGAGCGTGATCAGGTCGGTGTCGGGGACCGTGAGCGTCACGGTTCCCATGGTGCCTCAGGGTCGGCCCTCCGGCTCGTGGAGAAGGAACCAGCGGTGGCCGGACGGGTCCACGATCACACCGGCGCGGCCGTACGGGCCGTCGGCGACCGGGCGGTCCAGCGTGGCACCGGCGGCGACGGCGCGCTGCGCGACCGTGTCGACGTCGCCGGCGGACCCGAGCGAGAGGTGCAACGTCACGCTGACGCCCCCCAGGCTCGGCGGCGCCTGCAGGCCCATCTCGGGGAACTCCTCGGCGAGGAACAGCCGGAGCGGGCCGATCTGCAGCGTCACGTGGCCGATCTTCCCGTCGGGCATGATCGTCGGCTCGTCCACGACCTCGGCGCCGAACGCCGCGACGTAGAAGTCGATCGCCCGCCGCCCGTCGACGACCGCCAAGTACGGGCTGAACTGCTTGATCGTGATCGGTAGCGTCATCAGATCCTCCTCGAACTGTTCGACGGCGAATTCCAGGAGCTCGTCGAGTCGGTCGTCCTCGATCGGAACCGGCCGGCCTTGACGGCGGGCGATCGGGCGGTCCAGCGCCTCACGCAACCGGCGTCGCAGCGCGTCGGCGAACTCCGGGTCCGGAGACTGCGGCGCGCCCGGGTCGCGAAGGGCGTCCAGCGGATCGGTCATGGCTGCTCCCCCTCCTCGTAGGCGACGCGGAACGCGGCTCTCGCGCGGACGATCAACGCCTCGGTGGCGTGCCTGGTCCGTCCCAGCAGGCGCGCGACCTCGGGAACCGGCAGGTCGTCGACGTAGCGCAAGGTGAGCGCGGCCCGGTTGGCCGGCCCGAGTCGTCGCAGGACCTCGCGGGCACGCAGCACGTCGAGCCGCGCGTCCCAGGGATCGTCGGGCCGTTCGACCACGTGCAGCGTGCGCTGTTCCCGCGCTTCTCTGCGCCAGTGGTCGACGAGCTTGTTCCGGGCCACCGTGATCAGCCAGGCCGCGGTGGGGCTGGTGCCCTGGCGCACCGCGGTGACCGCCGCGAGAAACGTCTCTCCGGTGAGGTCCTCGGCCACGGCGGTACTAACGCACCGGGCCCGCAGGTATCCGTACACCTCCGGGAGCACGCGGTCGTACAGCGCCAGCAGCGCGGCGCTGCGATCGGCGTACTCCGGTTCAGTGCTCACACGTGTTCATCGTTCGGAAGGCGGGAACTCCGACGGTCGGAATAGCTGTTGTCCGGTGACGAGTTGGGAGAAGCATGCCACTTACCGGTGAATACGAGCCGAGCCCGTCCGAATGGTCGCGTGAGCAGGCCGAGAAGTTCGAAGCCAGCGACGGCGCCGAAGCGAACACGATGCGCGGGGTGCCGATCATTTTGCTGACGTCGGTCGGCGCGAAGAGCGGCAAGCTGCGCAAGGCGCCGCTGATGCGGGTCGAGCACGGGGGCGAGTACGCGGTCGTGGCGTCGCTCGGCGGAGCGCCGAAGAACCCCGTCTGGTACTACAACGTGGTCAAGAACCCCCACGTCGAGCTGCGTGACGGCGCCGTGGTCAAGGACTACGAGGCGCGTGAGGTGCACGGCGCCGAGTACGACACCTGGTGGGAGCGCTCGGTCGCGGTGTGGCCCGACTACGCGGAGTACCAGAAGAAGACCGACCGGAAGATCCCGCTGTTCGTGCTGACCCCGATCGGGGCCTGATCCTTGGCTGCGGCCCGGTGCGTGACGCGCCGGGCCGCAGCCGTGCTCAGCGCAGGGTGCCGAACGCGTAGTCGGCCGCGGCGACCGCGTCCGGGTAGAGGTCGTCGGCCGAGCGGCCGTCGATGAGCTGCCGCCAGTTGTCGCGCGCGAGCACCCGCTGCACCGCGAGCACCTGCGCGGCCCGGAGTTCCGCGGCCAGCTCGCCCGCGTTCCCGGGCGCCGCGACGAGCGCCGCGGCCAGCGCGCGTTCGTCCTCGTCGGTGAACGCGGCCCGCCGCGCCGCCAGCGCCGGTGTCTCGAACACCAGCCGGTGGTACGCCAGCACCTCCGGTACGTCGTTGAGCCCGGTCACCGGATCGCGCCGCGTCAACCCGTCGACGAAGTGCCGGTGCAGTGCGCCGATCGGGTCGGCGCTCCCCCGCACCACCCGCGCCGCCTCCCCCATGTGGTCACCGATCCGGTGCAGCACCAGGTCTTCCTTGGTCGGGAAGTAGCGGAACAGCGTCGGCTTCGACACGTCGGCCGCGTCCGCGACGTCGGCCACCGACACCGCGTCGAACCCGCGCTCCAGGAAGAGGCCGATCGCGGTCGCGGAGATCGTGTCGTGCGTGCGCTGACGCTTGCGCTCCCGGAGCCCGGCCATCTCGGGAACGTACCCGGGGCTCAGCCCAGTGCGCGACCGCGGCCGGCCGCCTTGGCCCGGTAGAGCTGCTCGTCCGCGGTCTCGGTCAGCTCGTCGACCCGGTTCGCCGCGCCGGACGCGTGCCCGGCGCTGACGCTCACCCGCAGGCCGGGTGCGACCGCGTCCCACTCGTGGTCCGCGACGGCACGCACGATGTCGTCGACCCGGAAGCTGAACTCCGGGCGGCCCGACAGGTCGACGAGCAGCATGAACTCGTCGCCGCCGCGCCGGACCGCGAGGTCGGACGAGGTACGGACCGCCGCCTGCAGCACCGTGCCGATCACCTGGAGGACCTTGTCCCCGACCGCGTGACCGAACGTGTCGTTCACCGCCTTGAAGTGGTCGACGTCGACGAGCACGACCGCGAGCCGGTTCTGCCCACCACGCCCACGCAGCCGCGCCACGAAGCGGGTCTCGGCGTGCCGATTCGCGAGCCCGGTCAGGCCGTCCGCCAGTGCCTGCCGGCTCAGCTGCTCGCTCTCGCGCAGTACCCGCTCGGCCATCAACCGGGCCCGGGCCGCTCCCAGCCGTCCGAGCCGGTCCTGCCAGCGCAGGGAGGCCAGCCGGCGCGCGTACCCGGCCGCGGCGCCGTCGTCGGAGGCCGTCCGCGCGGCGAGGTACCAGGCCAGCGTCGTGATCGGTGACCGGTGCTCGTCGAGCAGGTCGGCGGCGCGCGTCGCCAGCTCGCCCGAGCGGATCGCCTCGCCCGCGTCGGCGGCACGCAGCGCGTCGGCGAGCAGGACGCAGGCGCGATACCCGTGCCAGGTGCTCTCGGCGAGCGCGTCCCACAGCTCGGTGCCCTCGTCGGCGCCGGACGTCGAGTCGACGACCGCGTCGAGGAAGTACTCCAGCGCGCGCACCTCGATCGCCCAGGCCGGCGGCAGCTCGGCGCGCTCGGCCGGGCTGGGCCGCGTCGCGTCCCGGGCCACCGCGCGGGCCCGTTCCCGCCGCCCCACCTCGATCAACGCGCTGACCAGCGCGGTCACGCCCTCCAGCCGGTTGACGACGAGCACCCGCCGGGAGTGGTCACCGACGTGCCGCGCCGACGCCGGCAGCGGCCGGGTGAGCGCGTCGCACGCCCGCTGGTACATCTCGTCCTCGAGCTCCCAGAGCCCGTACTGGTGGTACACGTTGCCGCACTCGACGAACGCGTTCGGCAGCTCCAGCGCGCGGAGCCCGAGCTCGTCCGGCTCGCTGTCGGCGATCTGCTCCAGGATCGCGACGGCTCGCGCGAGTCCTCCACCGAGGTCCTCGCCGGTGGCGCCACCCCCGTCGTCGAGGAACAGCGCACGCGACGCCAGCGCCAGCGCGATCAGGATCTCGTCGCCGAACTCCTCGGCGGCTCGCCGCATCGCGTCGCAGTTCGCGCGGACCTCGTCGGCCGGGTGGCCCTGCAGGCTCGAGTGGAGCACCTGGGCGTGCCGGAGGAGAACCTCGACCTCACTCCAGCCCGCGGCGACGGCCTGGTCGGCGAACCGGTCCACCACCTCGGGGCAGGGCGAGATCTGCACCTGCTCGATCAGCGCGTGGGCCTCGACGCGTGCGGCGAAACGATCAGCCGGAAGGGTCGCCGACGCCTCCACGATCCGATTCACCCGAACCACCCACGCCGCGACCCGATATCACCGTGCTGCCGGAGCGCGCAGCGGTAACCAAGAGCAACCAGTGCTCACTTTCAGCACTCTAACCCTCACGGGCGACCCCCTAGCCGTTTGCCGGGGAACTCGTGAACTCAGCGGCGTGATCGGCCACGGACTGCCGGAAGGTCCGCGGCGCCGAACCTCCGACGTCGAGCACCGTCGAGGTGACGAACGCCGGGCGGCCGATCGTCGCGCCCCAGGCGGCGAGCAGCATCTCGACGACCGACGGCGGCCAGGTGCCCGCCGTCTCCCGGCGGAACTCCTCGGGCGAGAGTTCCTCGAATTCGATCGGCCGCCCCAGGACGTCGCCGATGACCGCCACCTGCTCGGCCTGGCTCAGCGACTCCGGCCCCGTCACGACGTAGTCGCCGCCGGCGTGCCCGTCCCGGTACAGCGTCCGGGCCGCGACGGCGGCCACGTCCCGATCGTCGACGGGTGCGGTTTCGGCGCTGCCGTAGGGCCACCGGACCGACCGTCCGGCCCGGATCGCGGGCGCCCACCAGGCGAACGCGTTCGACGCGAACATGCCCGGCCGGATGGTCGTCGACTCCGCCCCCGACTCCGCGATCAGCCGCTCGATCCGGTCGTGCAGCGCCGCCATCGGGTTGGGCTGCTGGAAGAACGGGTGCGGGGTCCGGTGCGGCGAGGAGAGGAACACGATGCGACAGGACTGCGCGGCGAGACGCTCGATCACGGCCGGGACGGTCTCCGGCGGTGCGGTCCAGACCAGAAAGACGGCGCTGACGTCACGCAGCGCGGCCTCGAGCGAATCGGGCACGGTGAGATCGCCGGTGACGACCTCGATGTCGGACGGCATCGTCGCCACCGCTTCGGACCGATGGGTCAGAGCGCGGACCGGTACCCCGGCCCGGGTCAGGTTTTCGACCACGAGGCTTCCGACCCGGCCGGTGGCCCCGGTAACCAACACTGTCATCGCGACTCTCGTTCCTCGGTAAATTTTGTTACCGGGTAACGATATCAGTCACGATCGTCGTCTCGGCGACCACTCGGCCGCGCGAAACCACCCAGCGCGGTGCCGCGTGACGACGCAGCACGTCGACCACCCGCTCCGCGTCGTGCACGACGAAGTTCGCCGGGGCCCCGTCGGCGAGGTGATGGTGCGCGAGCCCGAACACCCGGGCGGCGTCGGTGGTGACCAGGTCGAGCAGGGCCTGCTGGGCGGCGGCGGTGCGGAAATCGAGCAGGTGAGCGGCCAGGAACGCGACCTCCCAGAGGTTGGCGCGGCCGAACGGGTAATAGGCGTCCTCGATGTCGTCCTGGCCGAGCGCCACCGGGACTTCCAGGTCGCGGAAGAGTGCCACCGGCAGGTGCAGCGGGCCGGTCTGCGGGTCGCTGACGAACCCGAGCCCGGCCTTCTTCGCCAGCCCGGCCAACCGGAGCAGGGACGGCTGCGGGTAGAGCGCGAGCGCACGCGCGTGACAGGCCACCCCCCGGCCGACCAGGCCGTGCTCGAGCATCGCGGCCGCCAGCATCTCGGTGGTGCGCAGGGTGGGGTCGCCGGCGTCGTCGGTGAGCATCGCGACGCGCTTGCCGGTGCGAGCAGCGAGGGCGCACGCCCACTCGACGTGCGCGCGGGCGTCGACGTCGGTGTGCTCGATCCAGGGGATGCCGCCGACCACGTCGGCGCCCAGCCGGATCGCCTCCTCGCAGAGCTCGGCCGCGCCCGGGTCACGCACGATCCCGTCCTGCGGAAAAGCCACGATTCTGACGTCGAGCACACCGGCGAACTCACGCCGGGCCTCGACGACGGCGCGGAACCCTTCCAGGCCGGCCGCGGTGTCGACGTCCACGAACGCCTGGACGTGCAGGGTGCCGTGCCGGACGGCGTCGGTGAGCGCGCGCCGGACGTGCGGCAGCGCGTCGGCACTGCGGTAGCCGGCCTTCACGGCGCTGGCCAGCTCGATCGACGTCATCGCGCCGGCCATCGCGTCGTCGGTGTAGGCGGAGAGCGCCGAGTCGCCGACCCGGTCGAGCGTGTGCACCTTGTCCAGGTGCAAGTGGTTGTCCACCGCCGACTCGGTGACCAGCCGCCCGTCCGCCCGGACCACCCGCGGCGGGACGGTCGGGGTCGTGCCGCGGGGCAGGACGCGCAGGCGGGCGCCCTCGACCGCCAGGTCCACGACGCGCCCGTCGCGCAGACGCGCGTAGGTGACGAGCAGCTCCACGATGCCTCCTCCGGGCCGCCGGGCGTGGCGACCGCTCGATCACCACACCCGGACCGTCGGTCAGGAGCGGCCGCGCCCGATCAGGAGCGGCCGAAGCCGACCAGGAGCGGCGGCAGCCGATCAGGGACGGCCGCGGCCGGTCAGGAGCGGCGGCGGCCGATCAGCCCGCCGACGACGACGCCGAGCAGCGCGATACCCGCGCCGAAGATCGCGCCCGGCAGGAACCCACCCGCGAGCAGATCGGCGCCGCCCCCGCCGGGCGCCTTCGCCGGGGCGGTGAACACCCGCGGTTCACCAGCGGCCGGAGCCACCGCCGCGCCACCCACCAGCGCGCCCTTCGCCGGTGCCTCGGTGGCCGCGCTCGACGCCGGCGCGGCCGCGAGGACCTCGGCCGGAGCGTTCAGCAGCGAATCGACCGCGGCGAAGAACTCGCCCGCGGTCTTCTTCGCGACCCCGGACAGCACCCGCTGCCCCACTCCCCCGACCGCCCCGCCGACCACCGCGTCCGCGGCGTACGAGAGCAGCGTGGTGCCCTCGGCGCCGTGCTCCAGCGTCACGAGGACGTCGGCCGAGACCGTGCCCGGCGCCCCGGCCCCCTTCGCCCGCAGCACGAACGACGACGGCTCCTGCTGGTCGGTCAGCCGCACGTCACCGACGTACGAGCCCTTGATCGACGCCACCCCCGCGGTCACGGTCATCCGGTACGCGTCGTCGCCGACCTGCTCGAGTTGCTGGCAGCCGGGAATCGTCCGGACCAGCACCGCCGGGTCGTTCAGCGCCGCGTACACCCGCTCGACGGGGGCGTTCAGCGTGGCCTTGCCGTTGACCTTCATCTATTTGGTTCCTTCCGACGCAAGTGCGTGCTGCTCGCGGAGCGCCCAGAGTTCCGAGGGCGAGATCGGCATCCGGTTCACGAAGAAGCCCTCCGCGTCCGAGATCGCCGATGCGAACAGCGCCGCGGAGGGGATGACACCGGCCTCGCCGGCGCCCTTCACCCCGAGCGGGTTGAGCGGTGAGGGTGTCTCGAGGTGGTCGGTCTCGACCTTCGGCACCTCGGACGCGTACGGAATCAAGAAGTCCATGTACGACGCGTTGAGCGGCTGACCGTTCTCGTCGTAGACGATCCGCTCGTAGAGCGCGCCCCCGACGCCCTGCGCCACCCCGCCGTGGATCTGGCCCTCGACGATCCGGGGGTTGATGAGCGTGCCGCAATCGTGCACGACGCAGTACCGCAGGATCTTGATCTCGGCGGTCTCCGGATCGGTCTCCACGACCGCCGCGTGCATACCGCTGGCGAACGTCGACCGGATCGGCGAGTAGTAGTCGGTGGCCTCCAGCCCCGGCTCGTCGTCCTCGTCGATCGGCGGTTTGCTCATGTCGGAGGTACCGGCGAACTGGGTGGCCCGCTTGGCCTCCTCGTCGAACGCGTACCGCAGCGGGTTCGAGAGGACGGCGACGGTACGCAGCGGAATGCCGTCACCCGGGACTCCCCGCACCCGCACGACCCCGTCGACGATCTCCAGGTCCTTCGGGTCGGCCTCGAGCGCCTCCCCGGCGATGCGGAGCGCCTTGGCCCGCACTTTCCGGGCCGTCAGCGCCACCGCGTTGCCGCTCATCACCGCGGCGCGGGACGCGAATGTGCCGACCGCGTACTTGAAGCGCCTGGTGTCGCCGGTGGTGACCGAGACGTCGTCGATCGGCACGCCGAGCTCCTCGGCGGCGATCTGCGCGAAGACGGTCTCGTGCCCCTGCCCCTGGGTGGTGAGGCCGGTCGCGACGACGACCTTGCCGGTGGTCTCGACCCGCACGAACGCACCCTCGTACGGACCGGGCCCGGTGCCCTCGACGTAACAGGCCAGCCCGATGCCGACCCGCCGCCCCTCGGCGCGGGCCGCTTCCCGGATCGCCTCGAACTCGTCCCAGCCGACGAGCGCCTTGATCTTCTCCATCGACGTCGGGTAGTCGCCCGAGTCGTAGATCAGCGGCCGGCCGTCCTGGAACGTCAGGTGGTGGTCGTACGGCATGTCTTCGGGCTGGATGAAGTTGCGTTCCCGGACGATCGCCCGGTCGAGCCCCAGCGCGTCGGCGATCGCGTCCATCGTGCGTTCCATCGCGAACACACCCTGCGGACGCCCGGCGCCGCGGTACGGCGTCACGGTGACCGTGTTCGTGTACATCGACCGGAACTCGACCCGGTACGCGCCCGGCTTGTACGGGCCGAGCAGCTGCGTCGACGTGACGATCGGAACGATGATTCCGTACGGCGTGTAGGCACCGTTGTCGTGCCAGAACTCGACGTCCAGGCCGAGGACGTGGCCTTCGTCGTCGAAACCGACGGTGACTTTCTGCAGTTGGCCCCGTTCGTGCGTGGAGCTGATGAAGTGCTCACGCCGATCCTCGACCCACTTCACCTCGCGGCCGAGCTTGATCGCCGCCCAGGGGATCAGGACCTCTTCCGGCCAGGGGTGCACGATCTTCACGCCGAAGCCGCCGCCGACGTCGGGCGCGATCACCTCGACGCGGTCGACCGGCAGGTCGAGCTTCGCGGCCAGCGCGAACCGCACCGACGTCGAGGCCTGCGTCGACGTGTACACCAGCAGGGACCGGTCGTGGGCGTCCCAGCGCGCGTAGACGCCCTTGCCCTCCATCGGCATCGACGCCGAGCGCTCGATGTCGAGGTCGAGGCTCAGGGTGTGCGGAGCCGACGCGATCGCCGCCGGGGCGTCCCCGACCTCCTGCACGAGGTGGGCCGAGACGTTGTCGGCGACGTCCGCGTGCACGCGGTGGGACGCCTCGATCGCGGCCGGGATCCCGACGACCGGGGGCAGCACGTCGTACTCCACGACGATGCGCTCGCACGCGTCCTCGGCGACGTACCGGTCGGTGGCCACGACCATGACGACGGCCTCGCCGACGTGCCTGGCGACACCCTCGGCCAGCGGCGTGTTCACCCGGGGCGCGTGCAGGGCGGGGTGCGGGATCAGCAGCGGGAGCGGCTCGGACACCCGCGGGTTGGGGTCTTCGGCGAGGTCTTCGTAGGTGTAGATCGCGATCAGGCCCTCGACTTCGAGCGCCTCGGTGACGTCGACGTCGAGGATGCGGGCGTGGGCGTGCGGTGAGCGGACGAACGCCACCGCGAGCGCGTTCTCACCCAGGTCGTCGAGGTAGCGGCCGTTGCCGGACACCAGCCGGGGGTCTTCCCGGCGGGTCATCGGGACGCCGAAGGCACGGGTGACCATCAGGCGGTCTCCTTCTTCAGCTCGGCCGCCCGGAGCACCGATTTCACGATGTTCTGGTAGCCCGTGCACCGGCAGAGGTTGCCGCCGATCGCTTCCCGCGCCTCGTCCTCGGTGGGGTCGGGGTTCTCTTCGAGGTAGGCCGTGATCGTCGTGACGAAGCCCGGGGTGCAGAACCCGCACTGCAGGCCGTGGCAGTCGACGAACGCCTGCTGCACCGGGCCGAGGCCGCCCTCGGGGGTGCGGCAGCCCTCGACCGTGGTGATCTCGGCGCCGTCGACGCTCACCGCGAACAGCAGACAGGAGCGCATCGGACGCCCGTCGACGAGCACCGTGCAGGAGCCGCAGACGCCGTGCTCGCACCCGAGGTGGGTGCCGGTGAGGCCGAGGTCGTGGCGGAGGGTGTCGGCGAGCAACCGACGAGCGGGCACGGAGGCGGTGCGCGGCACCCCGTTCACCGTGAACGTGACGTCGTGCTCCGTCATGCGGCTACCTCCGTTCTGGCCACCGCGTGCGCGGCGGCGGCTTTCAACGCCCGGCCGGTGAGCACGCCGGCGAGGTGACGCCGGTACTCGGCCGTGGCGTGGATGTCTTCCTCGGGTTCGACGACCGAGCTCACGTACTTCCCGGCGGCGGACCAGTCAGCGGCATCGTAGGAACGGCCTACGACAAGTTCGGTGAAGTCGACCGTCACCGGCGTCGGCCCCATCGACACGTAGGTGCCGCGGGCCGACGCGATCCGCAGGTCCTCGTCGAGGGTCACCAGCGCGCCCAGGCCGCACACCGCGTAATCACCGTGCCGGCGCGAGACCTCCAGCCAGGCGCTGCCGGTGTGGCGGGCCGGGATCGGGAACGTCACGCTCGTCGCGAGCTCACCCGGCTGCGTGGCCGACTCGAGCGGCGCGAGGAAGAAATCGTCGACCGGAACCACCCGGTTCCCGGACGCCGAAGCGAGCTGCACCGAACCGCCGAGCAGCGCGAGCACCGACGGCATCTCGCCGGCCGGGTCGGCGTGGACGATGCTGCCGACCGTCGTGCCGCGGTTGCGGATGGTCGGGTGCGCCACGTGGGTCAGCGCCTGACGGAGCAGCGGCAAGGCGCGTTCGGCCTCGGGGTCCCGCTCGACGTCGGCGTGCCGGGCGATCGCTCCGACCGTGACCGCGTCGGTCGTCACGTCGATCCGGGCGAGGTCGGTGAGGCGGTTGATGTCCACCAGGTGGTGCGGCGCCGCCAGCCGCATGTTGAGCATCGGAACCAGACTCTGGCCGCCGGCCAGCACCTTTCCGTCCGCCCCCAGCTCGGCCAGGACGCCGAGGGCTTCGTCGAGCGTCTCGGGACGGTGGTACTCGAACGCCGATGGTTTCATACCGCGATAGTCCCTCGATAAGTCTCCCGGCGGCCGGTGCGCGACCGCCGGGAGATCGGTGTTTCTACGGCTCCTTGTACGCGCCGGGCTCGTCGACGACCAGCACCGCGCCGCCGGCGTCCTTCCCGGCCGCGGTCTCGGTGGCGCCCTCGTCGTCCGGGGTGCGCGACGGCCGCTGCTCGGCGAGCCAGAGCTCCTTCAGGTGCGGCGGAGCGATGGCCTTCGCGAGGTGGAAGCCCGCCACGGTCACGATCGTGCCGAGCGCGATGCCCGAGAGCGAGAAGTCGTCGGTGAACACCAGGCTGACGCCGCCGATACCGATGATGATGCCCGCCGCGGCCGGCACCAGGTTGATCGGATTGGCGAAGTCGACCCGGTTCTCCTTCCAGATCTTCGCGCCGAGCAGGCCGATCATGCCGTAGAGCACGACCGTGATGCCGCCGAGCACACCACCCGGCGTCGCCGAGACGACCGCACCGAACTTGGGCGAGAACCCGAACAGGATCGCGACGATCGCGGCCACGTAGTAGGCGGCGGTCGAGTACACGCGGGTGGCGGCCATGACGCCGATGTTCTCCGCGTAGGTGGTGGTGGGCGAGCCACCGACCGCGGACGCGAGAACCGTTCCGACACCGTCACCGGCGATCGCGCGGCCCATCACCGGGTCGAGGTCGTCACCGGTCATCTCGGCGACGGCCTTGACGTGCCCCGCGTTCTCCGCGATCAGCGCGATGACGGCCGGCAGGACGAGCAGGATCGCGGTGATCGAGAACGTCGGGGTGTGCCAGCCGACGACGTCACCCGAGGTGTGCGGCGGGAAGCCGATCCAGTCCGCGGACTGCACGCCGTCCCAGTTCACGCGCCAGTGCGTCGTCTCCTTGGCCGCGGCCGCGTCGTAGGACGTGATCTGGCCGAAGATCCGGTCGAAGACCCAGGACAGCGCGTAGCCGAACAGCAGCGCGAGGAAGATCGCGATGCGGCCGAGGAAGCCCCGCACGCCGACCGCGACGACGATCACGAACAGCATCGTGATCAGCGCGATCCACTGGTCCTGCGGCCAGTACGTCCCGGCCACGACCGGCGCCAGGTTGAACCCGATGAGCATCACGACCGCGCCGGTGACGACCGGCGGCAGCACGCTGTAGATCGCCCGGGAACCGACGAAGTGGATCAGGACGCCGACCAGCGCGAGCACCACACCGGCGACGAGGATCGCGCCGGTCACCTCGGCCGAGTCGCCGCCCTGGGCGCGGATCGCCGCGACGCCACCGACGAACGACGCCGAGGTTCCCAGGTAGCTCGGTACCTTCCCGCTCACGATCAGCAGGAAGATGATCGTGGCGATACCGCTCATCATGATCGCGAGCTGCGGGTTCAGCCCCATGATCAGCGGGAAGACGAACGTCGCCCCGAACATCGCGACGACGTGCTGAGCGCCCAGCCCGATCGTCCGCGGCCAGGACAGACGTTCGTCCGGCCGGACCACCTCGCCCGGCGGCGGTGCTTTGCCTCCGTGAACGACACTCCACCTGAATGCCATGTCCGAACCCCTTTTCAACCGCCCCGGTAATAGCGACGAATATCCGGGTCGGGTGACCTGGGTCTCATGGTCAAGACACCACTGACTACGTAGGGGCCCGTTGGCGGAACCTGCCGAGGGGTCGCTCGATTCGTCAGTAAATGTCGCCCGCGTGATGTGACGGCAACGTGAACGACACCGGTCTGAGCGACGCTCGGGGGGTTCGTGCCTAGTCACAGCCGTATCAACTGAACTTCCAGCGACACCTAGCGTCAGTACCACTATGGGGATTACCGGACGCGCTGCGCTCGTCCGGCTGGCAGTGCTGGCAGTGCTGTGGGGGTCGAGCTTTCTCTGGGCCGCCATCGCGTTGCGCGGCCTCCCGCCGGGCGTACTCACCGTGGTCCGGCTCGCACTCGGCTCGGCCCTCCTGCTGGCCGTCTGCCGGCTGCGTGGCATCCGCCTCCCGACCGAGCCGCGGGTGTGGTTGCACCTGGCCGTGGTCGCGGCGATCGGCAACGTGGTCCCGCTCCTGCTCTTCGCGTACGCGGTCCGGTCCATCGACTCCCACGTCGGCGGGATGCTGAACGCGACGACGCCGCTCTGGACGCTCGCGATCGGCGTCTGCCTCGGTGGGCTCGGGCCCGTCCGCGGGCGTTATCTCGGCGGCCTGCTCGCCGGGCTGGTCGGGACGCTGCTGGTGATCGGCACCTGGCCGCCGGGCGAAGGGCTGCCCGTGGTGCCGACGATGCTCGGCCTGATGGCCGCGGCCAGCTACGGCGCCAGTTACGTCTACATCGACCGTTACATGTCGCGCCTCGACCGGCCGCCGATCGCACTCGCCGCCGGCCAGCTCGTGGCCGGTACCGGGCTCGCGCTGATCGCGCTGCCGGTGACCGGCCCCCACTCGCTCGACGCCGTCCACCTCGGGCCGGACGTCATCGTCGCGACGATCGCGCTCGGCGCGTTCTGCACTGGCCTCGCGACCGTGCTCAACATTCGCCAGGTAGCGGACGTCGGACCGGCCGCGTCGGTGGTGCTGTACCTGCTGCCAGTTGTCGCCGCGGTGCTCGGCTGGCTGGTGCTCGGCGAAAAAATCACTCCGCTGACGGTCGTCGGTACTGCGATCGTGTTGGCCGGAGTGGCACTCACCAGGACGCCGCAATCGAATGCAGAGGAGAGAGCAGCAGGTGGTAGCGGTTCACGACTACGAGCTGGCACTGACCTGGACGGGTAACCAGGGCACCGGCACCAGCACCTACCGGGCGTACAACCGATCACACGAGATCGTGGCGGACGGACGCCCGCCGCTGTACGGATCGTCCGACCCGGCCTTCCGCGGTGAAACCGACCGCTGGAACCCCGAACTACTGCTCGTGGCGGCACTCTCCGCCTGCCATCTCATGTCGTACCTGCACGTGTGCGTCGAGTCCGGCGTGGTCGTCGTCGACTACACCGACGCACCGACCGGTTCGATGACCCAGACACCCGGTGGCGGCGGACGCTTCACCGAGGTGACGCTCCGCCCCCAGGTGACGCTGGCCAGCGCCAGCGCGAGCAAGCTCGAGCTGGCCACCCGCCTGCACCGCGACGCGAGCGCCCGCTGTTTCATCGCCAGCTCGGTCAATTTCCCGGTCCACCACGAGCCGACGGTGGTGGTGGAGAGCTAGGCGCCCGGCTGCGCGGGTAGGCCTCGTCGCAGTACGGCCAGTTCCCGGCGAACCCACCGCGGGTCCGCCAGAGCTCCCGCGCGGCCCAGATGTTCCACTCGGGGTCGAACGCTCGGCGGGGCGTGCCGTCGAGCTCACGCAGGCGCCGGTCGGAGATCTGGAAGACACCCCAGTTCCGGCTCGTGTCGACGTTCGGCAGCACCCAGAACGGGTCGAGCAGCGACTGGCACTTCGCGATCGCGACGGCGCGATCCGGCTCCTCGGGAAACACCTCCCGGATTCGTTGCTCCACTCGGGCCGGTGGCCAGCTGCGCATCGAGACCTGGCCGGCGTAGAGCGCCCGCTTGGTGGCGTCGTCGACGACACCGCGCACCGGTAACCCGGCCAGCACCTGGAACGCGGTGACCCGGCGCAACGTCTCCGGCCCGAAGTCCCCGTCGACCCCGATCTTCACGCCGGTCGACGCGAGGAGGCGCTGCACCTCCTCGACGCAGGTGTCGTGCTGCCCCATGCTCACCGGACCCTGGCAGGCCGACGAGAACAGCAGCTCGGACTCGCGCGGCTCCGCTCCCCCGCCGGAGCGCGTCACGAACACCGTGGCGGCCACCATGACGGCCGCCACCACAGCGAAACCCGCCGCGACCAACCAGGCGCGGCGGGCCGACCACCGGCGCGGAACCGGGGTGGCCCGCGCGGAAACCTCCGCGACAGCATCGGCGGCCCCCGTGACCGTCGATGCTGCCGCTTCGGCCGTCTTCTCTTCCCCGGCCGTCTCTTCTTCCCTGGCCGTCTCTTCTTCCCCGGCCCTCTCTTCTTCCTCGGCCTTGGTCGGCCCGGCCCACTGGGCGGATCCGGGGTCGGAGGCGGCGGTCGCGGCCGGAGAGGGGGGAAGTCCGGCCGCGATCGCCGGGTTTCGTGGATCGGCGGACCACAGCTGTTCGAGCAGCTGGAGCTCGCTCGTGCTCGCGCCGCAGGCTGCGGCGAACGACCGGACCACCCGGAAGTCCGCCGGGAACTGCTCCCCGCTGCAGTACCGGTGCAGCGTCGAGCTACCGACCTTCACTTGGCGGGCGAGCGCCTTATAGCTCTGGTTCGACCGCGCCTTCAAGCCACGGAGGTAGACCGCGACGTCGGCGGTTTCGGCGACTGACCCCATGCGCACTCCCTGCCTCGGGCAAGGAGATTCTTTCCTATGTGGGCACGCTGGCCCCTAGGACAGCGGGATCTGTGGATCAACCCTTCAGCAGGAGGCCGAGTCCATGATCCGGATCTTGTCGACGGTGCCGACGTCCTGGGCCCAGAGGAACCGGTTCGGCGCGAGGCATCGCGTCTGCCCGTTGGTGAAGTGCAGCAGCGCTCCGTCGTTGTTCCGGGTGTTGTAGACGCCGTACGACCCCCGGCTCTGCGACCCGAGCGTCTGGTAGCCCGACGTGAAGTCCTGGTACGCCGCGGTCGGGTGGTCGGTCGACCAGTCGTTTCCGGTCTTGTAGAAGCACACCCGGGGGTACGCGCAGCCGTTGGCGGAATCCGCCTGGGCCGGCGCGGCCATCGCGAACGATCCGGCGATCGTCGCGCCGATCACGGCGGCCGACACGAGAACCCGCTGCGTGAAGCCCTTCAAGGCCATCCCGATTCCTCTCGCTGGAGCTGCTCGGCGCGTACGGCGGCGAGCCGGGCTCAGGTTCACCGTTCCGCGGGGACGGCCGCAATGCATTCAGCCCGGGACGGGACGCGTCCCGGACTCTCCCCGCTCTGACCAGGTGGGACGTGCGTGGGATGGGACGGCCGGGTCACAGCCCGCGGATCTCGAGGACACGCAGGGCCAGCGCCAGGTCGAGGCGCAGAGCGGCGTCGTCGGTGAACGGGCCGACCAGCTTCTCCAGCTTCGTGATCCGGTACCGCAGGGTGTTGTAGTGGAAGTGCAACCGCCGGGCGGCCTCGGCCACCGTGCAGTTGGTCTCCAGCAGCACGGCCAGCGTCCGGCGCAGGTCCGCGTTCTCCGGTGTGTCCGCCGCCAGCTCCCCCAGCACCTCCTCGACGAACCCGCGCAGCTCCGACGTGTCGGGGATCAACGACAGCAGCCGGTGCACACCCAGCCGGTCGAAGCTCGCCCGCGCGCCGTCACCGTGCAGCCGGCGACCGATCCGCACGGCCTTCCGGGCCTGCTCGTACGCGCGCGGCAACTCGTGGGGCGCGGACGCCGGCCGGGAGATGCCCAGTGAGAACGAGCGTCGGCCTCCACCGCCGTCGCCGACGACCTGGCGTACCAGCTCCCCCACGGCCCGCTCGACCGCGTCCGCGCCGCCTCCGCCGGAGGGCAGCCCGAGCAGGACCACGACCTCCTGGTTGAAGTTCACGACCGGCGCGCGGGGATCACGCCAGCGCACCACCGACTGCCAGGCGGTGGCGAAGCGCTCCTGCACGGGCCGGAGCTCCGGGGCGGCGCCGACCGGCGTCGTCACCGGGTCCAGCTCGGCGACGACCGCTACCAGCGGCCGCTCGACGTCCCAGCCCAGCGTGCGCGCGTGGGCGACCGCGGCCGGTACGTCCTCGACCCGGCCGGTGAGCAGGTCACGGAGGAAGTCCGCCCGGTATTTGCCCTCGACCGCGTCGATGGCCAGCTGCTTGGTCACCGCGAGCGCGGCCACCGTGGCCGCTCGTTCCAGCGAGTAGACGTCGGCGGCGTCCAGCGGGGTGTCGGAGAACGCGACGATCCGGCCGTGGTCGATGCGTCCGGCCACTATCGGCACGGTGGTGTGGAAACCGCCGTCGTGCGGGCGGACGCCGGTCGGTTCGTCGTCGACGCGGAAGCGGCCGGTCGGGTCGAAGCAGCCGGTCTTCTGCAGGTCCTCGACGTCACCGGCGCGGGCGTTCACCCGCCCGTCGGGCGTCGTGACGATCACCGGGCCGCCGAGGATGCGGGTCAGTTCGGCCGCGAGGTCGTCGAGGCCACCCCCTTCGAGCACGACGCTCACCAGCGCGCGGTGCACCTCGTCCGACCGGGCCAGCACCGACGCCTGCCGGTGAAGCAGCGCGCTGAGCACCTCGTTGAGGATGTCGTCGAAGCCCACCGACTCGGCGACCTCGATGATCGGGAAGTTCCGCCGGTCGGCCTCGGCCAGCACCTCGGCCGGGAGTTCGTCCAGGTAGCGGTGCAGCTTGACGGCGAGCGCGGCCAGCCCGCGCTCGTCGAGTTCACGGACCAGGTCGAGAAGCGCGATCGTGCTGTGCTGCAGTGGGTAGCCGGTGGTGAGCAGCAACTCGTGCGGCTTCACCCAGGGCAGGATGTCGGGTACTTCCATCACGTTGAGCCGCTGGACGACGCGGTCCAGCCCACCCTCGCCGGCCAGCACCCGGGCGCCGGTCAACGTGCTCGCCTCGAGCACGTCACGCAGTGGCAACCCAACCGGAGATGCCGTCAAATTGGCCGAAGGACCCCGGCCATCCTTGGCAATTCTTCCCATGCCGACCACCGTAGACGCGGTCTTACCGTCAGCCAGGTGAGAGGGGGTGACATGACTCTTCCCGGGGCCGCATCCATGGCGCTGGCGCCCGTTCTGAGCGGACCGACCCGGAGCGTCACGGTCACCGCCGCCCTGCCGCGCGCGCTCTACCTCGCCACCGGCGATCCGCACGTGCCCGCGTTGTGCGTCATCGCCGCCGACGCGGTACGCGTTCCGTGCGCGATCCGACTCGGTCCTGGCGTCCCGGTTCCGACCGCCGTGGTCGGTTCGACCGCGTACGTCGGCGACGGCCGGCTCGCGGTCGGCGACCGCGCCGTCGCCGTCACCCGCTGGTGGCGTCCGTCCCGCCCACGGGTGCAGCTTTCCGATCTTCACGCCAGGCAGCGAGCCCTCCGCACGGATGCCGATGTCAGCGCACTGTCGGGCACCTCGGTACGCGAACTCCTGGGCCGCGGCGAGGGCCTAACCCCGTACGGCGACGACATTTTGTCGGGGGCCCTCGTCACCCTGATCGCCGGGGGACATCACGCCGGACAGGTCATCGCCTCGATGGTGGCGCACGAACTGGCGACCAGACCTGGAGCCACGACCGCGGTCTCGGCCGCCTTACTCACGCACGCCATGCGCGGCGAGTGCATCCCGGAGCTCGCCGCCGTGCTCACCGACCCGCTCGAACGGCTCGACTCGGCCGTCGAGGCCCTGCTGCGGGTGGGTCACTCCTCGGGCGGCGGCCTGTTGCAGGGCGTCCGCACGGGCCTGGAAGTTCTTACCGGACCCGCTCCGACAGTAAGGATGGTGAAGTGACTGCTTTGCACCACATCGAGCTGCGGCGCGGCACGTATCGCGACTCGGTCCAGCTGCTCCAGGTCAGTCAGGCCGTCTCCGGTCTCGACGGCGTGACCGGCGCGATGGTCGCGATGGGAACCGAACTCAACCTCGAGCTGATCGCCGGGATGGGCTTCGCGCTGCCGGACGACGCCTCGGCCGGCGACATGATCGTGGCCATCGCCGCCACCGACGAGACGACGCGGGACTCGGCGCTCGCCGCCCTCGAGTCGGCGCTGGCGGCCAAGACCCCAGCGGTGAGCACGGACGCGACCGTGCCTCCTCCCCGTACCGTCGGCGCGGCGGTGGTCACCGCCGGAGCCGACCTGGTGCTGATCTCCACCCCCGGCCGCTACGCGTTCGCCGACGCGGTGGACGCGCTCGACGCCGGCGCCTCGGTGCTGGTGTTCAGCGACAACGTCCCGGTCGAGCAGGAGATCGCGCTCAAGGACCTGGCCGCGGAGCGTGGGCTGCTCGTGATGGGGCCGGACTGCGGCACCGCGGTCGTCGGCGGTGTGGGGCTCGGCTTCGCCAACGTGGTGCGCCCCGGACCGATCGGTCTGGTCGCGGCGTCGGGAACCGGTGCGCAGCAGGCGCTGGCGCTGCTGGACGCCGCCGGCGTCGGGGTCTCGCACTGCCTGGGGGTCGGCGGGCGTGACCTCTCCGCCGAGGTCGCCGGACGCTCGACGCTGGCCGCACTGGACGCGCTCGACGCCGACCCGGCGACCGAGACGATCCTGGTGATCTCCAAACCCCCCGCTCCCGCGGTGGCCGACGCGGTGCGTGCGCACGCGGCGACGCTCTCGAAGCCCGTCGTGTTCGGACTGCTGGGCCGCGACCGCCCCGATCTGACCGCGGTCGTCACCGAGGTACTCGGGGCCGACGCGCCGGCGTCCTGGCCGAAGTGGCTGCCCACGGACGAGCCGCGTGACCTGGTCGCGCCGTTCAGCACCGGCTCGGGGGCGCTCCGCGGCCTGTTCAGCGGCGGGACGCTCGCCGACGAGGCGATGGTGATCGCGTCCGCCGCGCTCGGCCCGATCGCGTCGAACATCCCGCTCGACCCCGCCTGGGCGCTGGGCAGTGATCTGAAGACCGACGGTCACGCGACGATCGACTTCGGCGACGACGCGCTGACCGCCGGGCGTCCGCACCCGATGATCGACGGGACGCTGCGGCTCGACCGGCTGGCCGTCGAGGCGGCGGATCCGTCGTGCCGGGTGGTGCTGCTCGACGTCGTACTCGGGCACGGGGCCCACCCCGACCCGGCGAGCGAGCTCGCCCCGGCGATCGCGTCCGCGCTCGGCGTCGCCGATCGGCCGTTCGACGTCGTGATCGCGCTCGTCGGTACCTCGGGCGATCCGCAGGGCCTCCAGCGCCAGGCCGACGCGCTGCGTGGCGTCGGAGCCCGGGTCTACCTGTCCAACGCCGAAGCCGCTCGCGAGGCCGTCGCGATCCTGAAGCCCTCCGAGGTGACCGAATGAGTTCTTTTCGACCGACCCCGCCGAAATCAAGCACCGTTCTGGGGGCAAATGAGGTTGAAAAGAGTTCATTGACGCTCCTGTCCGGCGAACCGACGGTTGTCACCGCGGGCGTCGACCTGTTCGCCGATGCGCTGACCGCGCAGGCCGCCGCCGTGACCCCGGTGGCGTGGCAGCCGCCGGTCGGAGCCGAGGACGCGTTGGCGCGGGTGATGGCGGACCGGCGGCGCTTGTCGGCGAACCGGACCGCGCTGGAACGCATGCTCGCGGCGGGGGCTTCGCTCGTCGACGTCCGGCCGGCGTCGGAGGTCGTCGGGCTGACCGCGGGGCAGTTCCGGCACGCCGGACCGCCGATCACGTGGGAGCGCGCGTCCGGGCCGATGCGTGGAGCGCTGATCGGCGCCACGCTGTTCGAAGGGCTGGCCACCACCGCCGAGGACGCCACCAATCTCCTGTCGGGTGGCTCGGTGGAGTGGGCACCGTGCCACTCCGACGGCGGAGTGGGCCCGATGGCCGGTGTCGTGTCCCCGTCGATGTGGGTGTTCGTGCTGCGTGACGAGGCGCACGACCGGACGTCGTGGTGCTCGCTGAACGAGGGGCTGGGCAAGGTGCTGCGGTACGGCGCCTACGGCCCGGAGGTGATCGACCGGCTGCGCTGGATGTCGTCGGTGCTCGGGCCCGCGCTGCGGGCCGCGGTGCGTGAACACGGACCGGTCGACGTCAAGGGGATCATCGCGCAGATGGTCCAGATGGGCGACGAGGGCCACAACCGGAACCGGGCCGGCACGCTCATGCTGCTCCGGGACCTGATGCCCGCGATGATCGACGCCGGGGTCGCCTCGTCGGACGTGGCGGACGTGGCCCGGTTCGTGGGCGGCAACGACCACTTCTTCCTGAACCTGGTGATGCCGGCGTGCAAGCTGCAGACCGCGGCGGCGTCCGGGATCCCCGGGTCGACGGTCGTCACGACGATGGCGCGCAACGGCACGGACTTCGGGATCCAGGTGTCGGGCACCGGTGACACGTGGTTCACCGGCCCGGCGAACACCCCGCAGGGCCTGTTCCTGGGTTCGTACGGGCCGGACGACGCCAACCCCGACATCGGCGACTCGGCGATCACCGAGACCGCGGGCATCGGCGGGTTCGCGATGGCGAGCGCACCGGCGATCGTGCGCTTCGTCGGCGGCACGGTGCCGGACGCGCTGCGGACCAGCCGGGAGATGTACGGGATCACGACCGGGGAGAACCCCGCGTACGCGCTGCCGATCCTCGACTTCCGCGGCGCGGCCACCGGCATCGACGTGACGAAGGTGGTCCGGTCCGGCGTGCTTCCCCAGATCAACACCGGCATGGCCGGGCGGGTCGCGGGGGTGGGCCAGGTGGGCGCGGGGCTCGTGACGCCTCCGATGGAGTGCTTCACCGCGGCGCTCGACGCGTTGGGCGAAGCCGCACCGCCGGTGGCGTGAACGGATTCGTTGTCGTCGCGGAGCGGGTGGGTTGCACGGGGCGGATTCCCTGCGGTGCCCGTGACCGGCGTCGATGACTCGGTTGCGAGGGTCGCTGCCCCTCCTGCAGCACCCCCCGCAGCCGCCGGAGTTCGGACCCCACGGCGACCCTCGCACCTGTACACCGGCTCGGACCACCCCCCGCGGTCCGGCCGGTCCGGTTCGCCACGGCAACCCCCCGCCGCCCCACGAACCGCGCACGCCGCCGCTCTGAGTGCCACCGCCCCCGGCACGCAGAGCGGCGGCTCTGCGTTAACCGTTCGTGCAGGTCGATCACGCCCCTTCCGCCGCTCGGCCCGCCGACGGGGTACGGCAGGATGACGGGCATGAACCCGCAGGTCGGCTACCCGAGCCATGCGCCGTCCGGGCCGGCCGCCCTGCCGGCCCCGTCCAGACCCGTCGATCGCTGGCTGGCTCGGGTCATCGACGGAACAATCCTTTTCGTCCCGATCGTCCTGTTGTTCGTCGTGCTCTTCGGTATCCCGCTGTTCCTGTCGCTGGCCAGCAGCGAAGGCAACGGCGCCTCCGAGGAGGGCGTCCTGCTCTGGATGCTCGTGGCCGTCCTCGGGTACGCGGTGGCCACCGCCGCGACCGGGCTCCTGACCTACTGGTACGCGGTGAAATACCAGTTCAGGAACGCCGGGCAGACGCTCGGCAAGCGCTGGCGCCGGATCCGGGTGGTGAGCGTCGACGGGGCGGCGGTGACCGCCTCGCAGGCACGCAAGCGCTGGTTGGCGTCGGACGGGGTGTCGGCGTTGGGGAGCATCCCCTTCCTGGGAGCGCTGCTCGGCGTCTACGTACTCTTGGACAACCTGTGGCTGCTCTGGGACAAGCCCCACCGGCAGTGTGTGCACGACAAGTTCGCGAAGACGATCGTGGTGAAAGCAGCAGATGGGTGAGGTGATTCGGTGACCCCGATCCCCGGTTGGTATCCCGACCCGGCGGATCCGGACACGCAGCGGTACTGGGACGGCGAGCAGTGGCTCGGTGCCCCGTTGCCCGTGGGTGCCACGCCGCCGCCCGGCCCGCCACCCGTCGAGCCGCCCGCTCCCGCCGAGGCTCCGTCCGCGCCGACGTCGCAGGCCGGCTGGACGCCCAGCTGGACCCCGCCGGCCTCGGGCGGATCGGGTACTCCCGGCTTGTCCGGCACCTCGGACACCGGCGCGTCCGGCGCTTCCGATTCCGGTGCCCCCAGCGCCCCGAGCTGGGCCGCACCCGGCAGCGCACCAGGCGGCTCTGGAACCCCGGGCGCACCGAACAACCCCGGCGCACCGAACGCCCCGGGAGCACCGAACGCCCCGGGAGCACCACGCTGGGGCGGCCCTCCGAACGCACCCGGTCAGCCGGGCGCGCCGGGCAAACCGCGGTGGGGCCAACCTCCGCTCCCACCCGTCCCCCCGGGCCACATCCGCCTGCCCGGCACCACCACGACGATGCCGATCGACACCGCCAAACTGGCGCCGCTCGGCCTGCGCGTGGTGGCCAGGCTCATCGACATCGTCGCGGTGTTCCTGCTCTGCCTCGTCGTCAACGGCTACTTCTACCTGCAGTTCGCCGACCAGGTCGGGCCGAACATCAACGACATCCTGCTCGGGCAGGAGACGCTCTCGGCCGAGGCCAGCCGCCTGAACTGGATCATCTTCGTGCTGACGATCGGCCTCTGGTTCGCCTACGAGGTGCCCGCCACCGCGAACAGCGGCCAGACGCTCGGCAAGCGCATCGTCGGCATCCGCGTCGTCCGGGTCGTGGACGACAAGTCGCTGACGTTCGGCCAGTCGATCCGCCGCTGGCTGATCCTGATGCTGCCGAGCCCGGCGGTGAGCTTCCTGTGCGGCCTTCCGCTGCAGATCGCCGACCTGCTGTGGTGTCTCTGGGACCGCCCGGGCCGCCAGTGCCTGCACGACAAGGCCGTGACCTCGATCGTGGTCCGGTCAGCAGCGGTGCCGGCACCCGAGAAGGTCAAGGTCGAGAAATGAGGAGCCCGCAATGCCGCTGACCCGCGCCGACCTGGACACGATTCCGCGTTACGTGGCCGGCCGGAACCCGAGCGACGTCGCGCGTGAGGTCGGCATCCCCGAAGCGGTGAAGCTGGCCAGCAACGAGGTGCCGTTCGGGCCGCTGCCGGGTGTCGTCGAGGCGGTCGCGGAGGCGATGGCCCAGACCCACCGCTATCCCGACCCGGGCGTCGTCGCGCTACGCAACCGGCTCGGGGAGCGCTACGGCGTCGCCCCCGACCGCCTGGTGTCCGGCTGCGGCTCGGTGGCGCTGGCCGAGCACATCGTGCGCGCCGCGGTGCTGCCCGGCGACGAGGTGCTCTACTCGTGGCGCTCGTTCGAGGCCTACCCGATCATCACGACGTCGTGCGGCGGCACCAGCGTGCGGGTGGCCAACACCCACGACCACGCCCACGACCTGGACGCGATGGCCGCAGCGGTCACCGATCGCACCCGGGTGGCGATCGTGTGCACGCCGAACAACCCCACCGGTCCGGCCGTGCCCCGGGAGGACCTGGAGCGGTTCCTCGACCAGGTCGGGCCGGACGTCCTGGTGGTCATCGACGAGGCGTACCGGGAGTTCGTCCGCGACCCGGCGGTTCCCGACGGGCTCGACGTGGCCCGCAACCGCCCGAACGTCGTGGTGCTGCGGACGATGTCGAAGGCGTGGGGCCTGGCCGGCATCCGGGTCGGCTGGCTGGCCGCCGATCCGCAGGTGGCCGAGGCCGTGCGCAAGGTCGTCACGCCGTTCTCGGTGAACCACGTCGCCCAGGCGGCGGCGCTGGCCGCGCTGGACGCCGAGGACGAGATGCGGCGCCGGGTGGACATCGTGGTGGCCGAGCGGACCCGCGTGCACGCGGCGATCAAGCAACTGCGGCCCGACGTTCCCGACACCCAGGCGAACTTCGTCTGGCTGCCGCTCGGTGACGACGCGGCCGACTTCGCCCGCAGCTGCGAGAAGCGGGGCGTCATCGTGCGGCCGTTCGCCGGTGACGGGGTGCGCGTGACGATCGGCACCCCGGCCGAGAACGACATGTTCCTCAGCGCGGCGAGTGAGCTACTCGCGTGAGGTAGTCCCGGAGCACGGGGACGAGCTGGGACAGCGACGCCACGTCGACCCATTCCTCGTCCCCGTGGTGGCCACCGCCGATCGGGCGGGTGACCGCGCACGGTACGCCGACCGTGGCGAACTGCGCCGCGTCGCTCGACCCGAACGACAGGCAGCTCCCGCAGGTCACCCCCGTCACCCGCTCGACGCTGCGCGCGAACTCCGCCAGCAGCGGATCGGCGAGGTCGTGCTTGACCGGGGGGAACAGCACAAGCAGCTCGAGATCCGCGCCGTGCCGCCGGCAGATCTCGGCGACGTCACGCTCCACCGCGGCCAGCTCGGCCGGCCCCATCACCCGGATGTCGAGCACCGCTTCGGCCTGGTCGGGCAGCTGGTTCGGGGCCGTGCCCGCCCGCAGGAAGCTGATGTTGAGCGTGTCGACGTGGGGGTCCTCGATCGGGAACCGGCGGCGGATGTCGCCGAGCAGGTCGAGGAGCTTGAACGACGCGCTCTCCCCGGTCCACGGCCGGGATCCGTGCACCGGGACGCCGTACGTGCTCACGCGCACGCGCCAGGCGCCCTTGGCCACCTCCTCCAGCTGCCAGTTGTCACCCCCGTCCGGCAGCACCGCCACCCGTGGCCGGTACAGCTCTTCCTGGAGCAGCAGCTTCACGCCGAGGTCGCGGGTCTCCTCGTCGGTCGTGATCATCACGCCGAAGTCGTACTGCCCCAGGTCGGGTCCGAGCTCGTCGACGAGCGTCAGGTACGCGGCGATCGCGCCCTTCATGTCGAACACCCCGCGCCCGATGGCCCGGGCGCCGTCGCGCTTCAACGTGAACAGGTGCTCGGGGCCCGGGACGACGTCCAGGTGTGCGGTGAGCATGACCGCGGGCGACAACGTCGGGCGCACGGTGGCCACCAGCGCCCCGAAGCCGTCCTGGTCGAACCGGCGGACCACCAGACCCCGTTCGGCGAGGAACTCCCCGATGAAGTCGAGGCCCTCCTCGCACGCGGCCAGGTTCCCGGACACGGTGGGCAGCTCCACCAGACGTTCCAGGATCGCCAGCAATGGCTTCACCGCACCTGGATCGGCCCCGAGCTCGTCCCGCTCAAACAAAACCCAATCCTCCCCTAGCTCACCGCATCGAGCTCCTCGGCGGTCGCCGCGGCGCCGTCCCGGGCCCAGAGCTTCGCGTACACCCCGTCGACGGCGATCAACTCGGCGTGCGTGCCCTGCTCGGCGATCTGGCCGTCGACGAGCACGACGATACGGTCGGCCCGAGCGGCGGTCGCCAGCCGGTGGGCGATCACGACCGTCGTTCGGCGTCGCGACAGTGCGTCGCCGGCGGCCAGCACCACGGCCTCGCTCGCCGGGTCGAGCGCCGCCGTGGCTTCGTCGAGCAGCAGGATGTCGGGGTCGACGAGCTCCGCGCGGGCCAGTGAGACCAGCTGCCGCTGCCCGGCGGAGAGCCCACCGCCCCGCTCGGAGACCGAGTGCCGGAACCCGTCGCGGATCGCACCGACCATCCCGATCGCGCCGACCGCCCTGGCGGCCTGCTCGATCGACGCCGGCGAGCGGCTGGGGCGCCCGTACCCGATGTTCGACGCCACATCGCCCGTGAACAGGTGCGCTTCCTGCGGGACGACGCCCAGCCGGCTGCGGTAGTCGGCCAGCCGGAACCGGCGCACGTCGACGTCGTCCACGAGTACTGCCCCGTCGGTGACGTCGTAGAAGCGCGCGAGAAGCTTCAGCACCGTCGATTTGCCGGCGCCGGTCTCCCCGACCAGTGCGACGGTCTCTCCCGGCTCGATCGTCATCGAGACGCCGCGCAGCGCCTCGCCGTCGGCCCCGGTGTACCGGAACCGGGCGTCGCGCAGCTCGATGCGCCCGGACAGGTGGGCCGGCACCGGCGCCGGTGCGTCGGTGTCGCTCACCGACGTCGGGGTGCGCAGCAGGTCGCCGATGCGCCCCAGACCGATGCGCGCCTGCTGGTAGCCGTCGAAGACCTGGGAGAGCTGCTGGATCGGCTGGAAGAACAGCCCGAGGTAGAGCAGGAACGCGGTGAGGATGCCGGGCGTGACAGCACCGTCGGCGATGCGGTGCGCGCCGACCGCGAGCACGGCCGCCTGCGCCAGGTCGGACAGCAGGCCGATGAACGGGAAGAACGTGGCGATGAGCGTCTGGGCCCGCATCCGGGACTGCCGGTAGGCGTCGCTGCGACGGGCGAAGTCGGCGGCCGACCGCGTCTCGCGCACGTAGGCCTGCGAGACGCGCAGCCCGGCGACGTTCTCCTGGAAGTCGGCGTTCACGATGCTGACGCGTTCCCGAGCCTGTTCGTAGGCCTTCGCCGAGAGCCGGCGGAAGAACAGCGTAGAGATCATCACGATCGGCAGCACCGCGAGCGCGACGAGCGCCAGCCCGGCGTCGGTGATCAGCAGTGCCGCCGTGACGCCGAGGATCGTGAGCACGCTGACCACGGCGGTGGCCAGGCCGGTCTGCAGGAACGTCGAGAGCGCGTCGACGTCCGTGGTCATCCGGGTCATGATGCGCCCGGCCAGCTCCCGCTCGTAGTAGTCGAGCCCGAGCCGCTGCAGGTGCGCGAAGCTGCGGATACGCAGCAGGTAGAGCACCTGCTCGCCGGCCTTCGACGCGGTGACGGTCTGGGTGCGCACGGCCAGCCAGTCGACCACGACCACGACGACGCCGAGCGCACCGGCGACCGCGAGCTGCACGCGCGAGTTCCCGACCACACCGGCGTCGATCGCGTGCTGGGCCAGCAGCGGGAACGCGACCGTGGCCAGCGCGTCCACGGCGATCAGGCCGACCGTGGCCCAGAGCAGCCAGCGCACCGGCCGCAGCAGCCGGCCGAGGCGGAACCGCGGGTCGGCCGCGCGCGGATCGACGCCCGGCAGCTCCGGCACCTCGTCGGCCGGGGGCAGCGCCCGCACCTGCGCGAGCAGCTCCGGCGTGGCAGGCATTCCGCCCTGGTCGCCGTGCAGCCCGATCGCGGCCCGGCCGCCGCTCGCGGGTTCGCGGGCCGTGACGAGCGGGTCGGTGACGTCCTCGACCGCCGGCCAGAGCTCCGGGGTGATGCCCTCGGCGCCCCGATCCGGGGTGGTGCCCTGTTCACCGACGGGATCGGCCGCGACGCCGTCCTCCGGGCCGGCGAGCAGCGCCCGGAACAGCGGGCTGCGCTCGGTGAGCTCCGCCTGGGTGCCGACGTCGACGAGCCGGCCCCCGTCGAGCACCGCGACCCGGTCGGCCAGCGCGAGCGTCGAGCGGCGGTGGGCGATGAGGATCGTCGTGCGGTCGGCGGTGACCTCGCGCAGCGTCGCGTGGATCGCGGCCTCGGTGACGTTGTCGACCGCGGACGTCGCGTCGTCGAGCAGCAGCACGCGCGGGTCAGTGAGCAGTGCGCGGGCGAGTGCGATGCGCTGGCGCTGGCCACCGGAGAGCGTGAGGCCGCGTTCGCCGACGAGAGTGCCGTACCCGCCGGGCAGCGCGCTGATGAACCCGTGCGCCTCGACCGCGCGGGCGACCGCCTCCACCTCCGCGTCGGTGGCGTCGGGCCGGCCGTAGGCGATGTTCGCCCGGACCGTGTCGGAGAACAGGAAAGCTTCCTCGAAGACGACGCCGAGCGCACCGCGCAGCTCGGCCAGCCGCAACCGCCGGACGTCGACGCCGCCGAGCGTCACCGCGCCGGAGCGGGTGTCGTAGTAGCGCCCGATCAACTGGGCGACCGTGCTCTTGCCCGAGCCGGGCGGGCCGACGAGCGCGAGCGTCTCGCCCGGCCGCACCTCCAGCGTCAGGTCGTCGATCGCGGTGTCGTCGGCGGAGTAGCCGAAGACCACCCGGTCGAGCCCGATCGACAGCGGCCCCTCGGGGAGCGACTCGGGCTCGGCGGGGTCGACGACGCCCGGCTCGCTCTCGATGACGTCGTAGACGCGCTCGACGCCCGCCCGGGCCAGTTGCCCCTGGGTGAGCAGGCCGGACAGCACCCTGGTGGCGCCGGCCAGGGTGGCCAGGTAGGCCGCGAACGCGACGAACGTGCCGATCGTGATGCGGTCGGTGAGCGCGAGCCAGCCACCGAGCGCGAGCACCGCGACCTGCCCGAGCTGCGGCAGGGCGGCCAGCGTGGGGGTGAGCACCGCGTTGATGCGCGCGGCGCGCATCCGGTCGGCGAACAGCCGCCGCGCCGACGTCTCGAGCTCGGCGACCTCGCGGGCCTCCTGGGCGAAGCCCTTGACGACGCGGACGCCGGTGACCGCTTCCTCGACCCGCTCGGCGACCTCTCCGGCGCGCTGCTGCGCCGACCAGGTGGCCGGGAACAGCGTCCGGCGGCTACGCCCGGCGGCCCAGGCGACGGCCGGCGTCACGGCGAGCGAGACCAGCGTCAGCGGCACCGAGAGCGAGAACATCGCGACGACCGCGATCACGAACAGCAGCACCATGCCGAGCGAGAACGGGACGAACGCCAGGATGCCCTGGACGAGCTGGAGGTCGGAGATCGCGCGCGAGACGACCTGGCCGGTGCGCAACGCGTCCTGCCGCGGCCCGTCGAACCGTTGCAGGGTCGTGAACACCGCGTTTCGCAGATCGTGCTGGACGTCGAGCGACAACCTTCCGGCGGTGTAGCGGCGCAGGAAGATCGCCGCGAAGCGCACCACGCCGAGCCCGGCCAGGATCACCGTGATCAGCGTGACCCTGTCGACTCGGCCGGCGATCGCGTCGTCGATGGCTTCCCTGGTCAGGAGGGGTACGACCCCCTCGACGAGGGTGGCACCCAGCGACGCGGCGATGACCGAGACGACGAGAACCGGGTGACGGCTCCAGGAGATGGCGAAGAGACGGCGGATCCAGCCGGGAGAGGGAGCGGTCGACACATTCGGAGGTTACTTCGCGCCTCCGACATTCTGTCGGGCCGAACGTCGGGCTAGCCCTGGTCGTCGGACGCCGACTTGGTCCGCAGCTGCGCACGGTTGGTGGCGAACTGTCCCCGGTAGTCGGTCGCGGTCACGCCGAAATGCGCCTTGAACCGCCGCGCGAAGTAGTTCTGGTCGGGCCACCCCACCGAGCGGCCGATCTGCGTCACCGGCTCGTCGGTGTCGAGCAGCAACTCGGCGGCCTTCTCCACCCGGTGCCGGGCCAGGTAGGCCATCGGCGGCAGGCCGGTGGCCGATTTGAACAGCCGAACCAGGTAACCGGAGGTCAGGTGCAGTTCGTCGGCCAGCTCGGCCAGCGTCCACGGATGCGCGGGGCGTTCCTCGAGCAGCCGCATGGCGTTGAGCACCGCGCTGTGCGTGGGGCCGGCCGGCTCGCCCTCGCGTGCCGCCCGCGCCACGACGCTGAGCGCCAGCGTGAGGCGCGCGAGCATGTCGCCGCGGTGGGTCAGCGACGACTCCGAACCGAGCTCGGCCAACGCGTCCAGATGATCGACGCACTCGGTGAGCCGGGGGTCGGTCAGCAGCGCGTTGAGCACCCCGCGGCGCTGCATCGCCATCGGCCCGGTCCAGAGCAGGTAGCCCAACCCCGGGTCCTCCCGGCACCAGGCCAGCTCGCGGTTGAGGATCTCCGGCCCGAAGCACAGGTTGTAGAGCCGCAAGTCGCGGCACTCCTCGTAGCTGTGCCACACGCCCGGCCGTAACACCACGACGTCACCGCGGCGCAGCGGATCGCGGCCGGCCGGGGTCACGTGCACACCCTCGCCGTTCAGGACGAACGCGAGCTCGAAAAAACTATGCGTGTGCGTCTTCTGCACCGTGGTGTGGAGGTATCGCAGGGCCCGCGCCTGGGCGCCCTCGCGCAGGTAGAGGAGCCCGCCTTTGCTCTCGCCCACCGGGTCGACACGCATGGCGGAACGCTACCGCGAGGCGGCGCGAAAGTTAATTTCGTGCTACCCCGGGCGCATCGAAGGCTATCGACGGCCCTGCGCCGTAGCGCATGCTTCCTGGCCAAGACCGGTCAATGAACCGTTTCAATTCGTCACTCCGCCAACGTCGTTCCGGAGGTGAGGCCATGCCCGCGCACACGCGTACCCGGCCCCCAGTGCAGGCGCCCGCCGCCGATCCGCCGCCCCGAGCCCCGAAGAAGCCCCGCCGGAACCAACTCTGGTTCTTCCTCGTCCCGGCGATCGCGCTCTACGCGTTCGTCGTCCTGATCCCGAGCGGACGCGGCGCGCTGCTCGCGTTCACCGACTGGGACGGGCTGAGCCCCGAGCGCGCCTGGATCGGCTTCGACAACTTCACCGCGATCCTCGACGACGCCGACGCCCGCGCCGCCGTCGGCCAGACGCTGCTGGTGGCGGTCGCGATCACGATCATCCAGAACGCGGTCGGCCTGCTCCTGGCGCTCGGCGTCAACTCGCGGATCAAGAGCCGCAACGTCCTGCGCGTCTTCCTGTTCGCGCCGGCCGTCATGACGCCGGTCGTGGTCGGCGCGCTCTGGAAGAACCTGCTGGCCCCGGACGGCGCGGTGAACTGGGCCCTCGACACGGTCGGTCTGAGCGGCCTGAAGCAGGACTGGCTCGGCGACCCGAACGTCGCGATCTGGTCGGTCGTCGGCGTGGTCGTCTGGCAGTTCGCCGGCTACTCGATGGTGATCTTCCTGGCCGGACTGCAGGGCATCCCGCAGGACATCCACGAGGCCGCCGAGGTCGACGGCGCCGGCCCGGTCCGCCGCTTCCGCCACGTGATCTTCCCGCTGCTCGCACCGGCCACGACGATCAACCTGATGCTGTCGATCATCGGCGGCCTCAAGCTGTTCGACCAGGTCTGGGTGATGACCGGCGGCGGCCCCGGCCACTCCAGCGAGACGCTCTCGACGCTCATCTACAAGGACGCGTTCCAGTTCGGCGAGTTCGCCTACAGCATCGCGCTCGCGGTCATCCTCACGATCTTCGTCGCGATCATCTCCAGCGGCCAGTACTGGCTGCTCCGCCGCCAAGAGGAGTCGACCCGATGAGGTCCTACGGCTGGCGGACGTTCGCGCTGGAGTTCGTGATGCTCGCCGTCACGGTCGCGTTCGCGTTCCCGCTCTACGTGCTGGTCAACCTGTCGCTGCGCGACCCGCGGGACACCGCGTCCGCGGCCAGCCTCACCACGTCACCCACCGGCCGGAACTACGCCGACGCCTGGTCGCAGGCCGGCCTCGGCGGGGCGATCGCGAACAGCGCACTGGTGACGATCGCCAGCGTGGTGATCATCGTGCTTGTCTCCGCGCTGGCCGCCTACCCGCTCGCGCGCTCGACCGCCGCCTGGTCCCGCGCCACGTTCCTGCTGGTCATGCTCGGTCTGCTGCTGCCGTTCCAGCTCGCGCTGCTGCCGCTGTACCAGACGATCCGCGACCTGCACCTGCTCGGGACGCCCTGGGCGCTGGTGCTGTTCTACAGCGGCCTCCAGGTGCCGTTCGCGACGTTCCTGTACGTCGGGTTCCTGCGGGCGCTCCCCCGCGACTACGAGGAGGCCGCGCTGCTCGACGGCTGCTCGCCGTTCCAGGCGTTCCGCAGCGTCGTGTTCCCGCTGCTGCGCCCGATCACCGGCACCGTCGTGATCCTCAACGCGGTGCTGGTCTGGAACGACTTCCTCACCCCGCTGCTCTACCTGAGCGGCAGCACCCAGCAGACGATCCCGGTCGCGATCTTCGGCTTCCTCGGCCAGTACAGCTCGCAGTGGGAGCTGGTCTTCGCGGGCCTGGTCGTCGGCTCGATCCCGATCCTCATCGTCTATTTCGCCATGCAACGCCACATCATCAAGGGCTTCGCCGGAGGGCTGAAGGGTTGATCATGCTGACCCCGTACGCACTGAGTACTGACGGCCGCACCACGCCGCTGGGCGTCGACGAGCGAACCCCGTTGCTGTCCTGGCGCCTGCGGTCCGACCGCGACGCCGACGCGCAGACCGCCTACCGCATCGAGGTCACCACCGGCGGTGTCACCGCGTGGGACACCGGCCGGGTCGAGAGCGCGGAGAACAGCGCGATCGCCTACGACGGCCCGACGCTGCGGTCACGCACCCGCTACGACTGGCGGGTCACGGTCTGGGACGGTTCCGGGGAGGAGGCCGGCGCCGCGGAGTCGTGGTTCGAGACCGCGATCCTGCACGCCGACGAGTGGGTCGGCACCTGGATCGCCCGCGACCCGAACGTCCACCCGCCGTTCGACCCCCCGGTCGTCGACGATCTGACCGACCGGGTGCGTCACCTGCCGGCACCGCCGCACCTGCGCCGGTCGTTCACGCTCCCCGCGAAGCCGGTGCGCGCCCGGCTCCACGCCACCGCGCGCGGCGTCTACGAGCCCCGCCTGAACGGCGCGAAGGTCGGCGACCGGGAGCTCGCCCCCGGCTGGACCGAGTACCGCACCCGGGTGCTGTACCAGACCTACGACGTCACCGACGCGCTCACCGCGGGCGAGAACGTGCTGGGCGCGGTCCTCGTCGACGGCTGGTACGCCGGCTTCATCGGGTTCGACAGCAGGCACCAGGCCCAGCACTACGGCGACGCTCCGCAGTTCCTCGCGCAGCTGCACGTGGAGTTCGCCGACGGCTCCACGCGCACGATCGCCACCGACGCCGACTGGGTCGAGCGGCCGGGCGCGATCCGCTACGCCGACCAGCTGATGGGTCAGTACGAGGACGGGTCCCGGGAGCTGACCGGCTGGGACGCCCCGGGCTACGACGCGAGCGACTGGACGCCGGTGGTGATCGCCGACACCGCCCCCGGCACCCTGGTCGCCGAGCCGGACGAGCCGGTACGCGTCACCGAGGAGCTCACCGCCGTCTCGGTGACCGCGATCGGCGCCGACCGCCACCTGGTGGACTTCGGTCAGAACATGGTCGGCCGGGTGCGGCTGACGGTCCGGGGCGCCGAACCCGGCCGGCGGATCGTGCTGCGCCACGCCGAGGTGCTCGCCGACGGCGAGCTCTACCGGGAGAACCTTCGTACGGCCGAGGCGACCGACGTCTACCTGACCGCGGGCGGTGCCACCGAGGTGTTCGAACCCCGGTTCACCTTCCACGGCTTCCGGTACGTCGAGGTCACCGGCTATCCCGGCGTGCTGGCCGGCAAGGACGTCGTCGGCCGGGTGCTGCACAGCGACACCCCGTTCACCGGGCACTTCGAGTGCGACGACGAGACGGTCAACCAGCTCTACCGCAACATCCGCTGGGGCCAGCGCGGCAACTGGGTGTCGGTGCCGACCGACTGCCCGCAGCGCGACGAGCGGCTGGGCTGGCTCGCCGACGCCCAGATCTTCGCGCCGACCGCGACTCGCAACGCCGACGTGCAGGCGTTCTTCGCCCGCTGGCTGGCCGACGTGCGCGCGGCCGCCACGCCGGAGGGCGCGTTCCCGGACATCGCGCCGAAGGTCGCCATGCTCACCGAGGGCGCGCCGGCCTGGGGCGACGGCGGCGTCATCATCCCCTGGCTGCTCTACCGGATCTACGGCGACGTGCGGACGCTCGAGCGCTCGTTCGGCTCGATGGTGGCCTGGATCGAACACGTCCACCGGCACAACCCGGACCTGATCTGGCGTCACCGCACGGGCAACAACTACGGCGACTGGCTCCAGGTCGACGCGGAGACCCCGCGTGATCTGCTGGCCACGGCGTACTTCGCGCAGAGCGTCGCGCTCGTCGGCGCCGCGGCCCGCGCCCTCGGCGTGGACGCGCAGCCGTACGAGGACCTGCACGGCCGCATCCGGGCCGCCTTCCAGAACGAGTTCGTCGAGGACGACGGCCGGGTCGAAGGCGACACCCAGACCGGCTACCTGCTCGCGCTCGCGTTCGACCTGCTGCCGCCGGCGCTCGTCGACAGGGCGTTCCACCGGCTCGCCGCCGACGTCGAGAAGCGCGACAACCATCTGACCACCGGTTTCGTCGGGGTCGCGCTGCTCTGCCCGGTGCTCACGAAGCACGGCCGGGCCGACCTGGCCTACGCGCTGCTGCACCAGGACACCTACCCGTCCTGGGGGTACTCGATCGCGCACGGCGCCACCACGATCTGGGAGCGCTGGGACGGCTGGACCACCGAGCGTGGTTTCCAGGCGGCCGAGATGAACTCGTTCAACCACTACAGCCTGGGCTCGATCGGCGACTGGCTCTTCGGCGGCGTCGCCGGGATCGAGCAGGCCCCGGGCTCGGTCGGCTACCGGGAACTCGAGCTACGCCCGGCCGTCGGTGGACGGCTGACCCGGGCCGGAGCGAGCCAGGAGACGATCCGCGGCCGGGTGGCGTCGAGCTGGCGGCTCGACGGCGACCAGGTCGTCGTCGACGTGGAAATTCCGCCGGGCTCGACCGCGAACCTGCACGTGCCCACCTCTGACCCCTCGTCCGTCCGCGACCGGTCCGGTTCGCCCGTGGCCGACCAGCTCCGGCTCAGCTCCGGCCGGTACCGATTCACCGCCACCCGATAACCCCCAAACCCCCATACGGGAGGACATCGATGTCCAGAAAGCGGACCCTCGCCACCGCTGTGGTCGCGGCGAGCCTCGCGCTTACCGCAGCGTGCTCCGGCGGAACGAACGCCGCCAACGAGAGCAGCGGCGGCGGCGACGCGTTGCGGATCGCGTCCGTCGCGACCGACCGCGTCGGCGTCGAAGCCTTGATCGCCGAGTTCAAGAAGAGCAATCCGGACGTCGAGATCACCACGTCGTTCGCCGACACCGACCAGTACCAGGGCACGCTGCGTACCCAGCTGGCCAGCGGCACCGCACCGGACGTGTTCTTCGCCTGGCCGGGCAACGGCAACCCGGGCTCGATCGAGGTGCTGGCCCCGACCGGCTACATCGAGGACCTGTCCGACCGCCCGTGGGTCAAGGACATCCCGGACGGCATCAAGCCGGTCACCGTGGTCAAGGACAAGACCTACGTCGTCCCGCTGACCTTCGCCGGCATCGGCGCCCTCTACAACAAGAAGGCGCTTGCCGACGTCGGCGGCACCGAGCCGAAGACCTGGACGGAGATGCTGACGCTCTGCGCCACCGCCAAGTCCAAGGGCAAGGCCCTGTTCGCGCTGGGCAACCAGACGAACTGGGTCACTCAGCTGGCCGACTACGCGCTGGCCGCGACGCTCGTCTACGGCAAGACGCCGGACTTCGCCCAGCAGATGACCGACGGCAAGGCCACGTTCGCGGGCTCGGCCTGGAAGACCGCGCTCGATCAGTATCTGGAGATGAACAAGAAGGGCTGCTTCTCGGCCAACCCGCTCGGCACCTCGATCGAGAACGCGATCTCGCAGGTCGCGTCGGGCAAGTCGGTCGGCATGATCCATGTGACCTCGGGGCTCAACCAGCTGCAGTCCGAGGCCCCGAGCGGCACCGAGTTCGGCATGTTCGCGGTGCCGGCGACCGACAACGCGGCCGACACCCAGATGCCGGGCGCGGCGGGCGGTTCCTACTCGGTGAACGCGAAGGCCAAGAACAAGGACCTCGCGCTCAAGTTCATCGACTTCCTGGGTACGCCCGCGGCGATCAACATCTACGCGAAGGAGACCGGCAACCTGCCGGGCATCCCGAACGACCAGTTCCAGGCCGACCCGGCGCTGCAGCCGCTCGTCGACGCGCAGAAGGCCGGTAAGACGGTGCCGTTCATGGACCAGCTCTGGCCGAACCCGAAGGTGCAGAACGTGCACTTCGCGGCGATCCAGGACATGTTCTCCGGCAAAGCGACCCCGGACGAGGTCCTGACCCGGATGGACGAGGCCTACAAGTCCAACTGACGCGAACAACAAGGCGGGGCGGCCCAGATGGGTCGTCCCGCCGTTTTATTACTGTGCCGTGGTCAGTGGGTGGTGAGCTCCAACGCCCAGCGCATTCGCTCCGCCGCCACCTCGGGGTGCTCGCCGTATTCGGCCGCGAGCCAGCAGGCGCAGCCGGTCGGGCCGCCGAAGCTCCGCAGACTGTCGTCGATCGCTGCTTCCACCTCGGCGGGCGTCGGGCGCTCGGAGGGCTGCAGCGGACTGACGAACAATGCCTCAGCCGCCACTGCAAGCGACATGTAGATCACTCCTTTCTCTCGACTCGAACATCCATTCCTACCTCATTCCTACCCAAACAACGCCTCTAACTCGCGTGAGACTCGCATTCCTTTAAGCTGCTCGACCGGAGGTGGCGCGTGACCGGTCCCGATCAGTTCCCCCAATTCCCACCTGGCTTCGTCTGGGGAGTGGCCACCGCCTCGTACCAGATCGAGGGAGCGGTCACCGAAGACGGCCGCGGCCCCTCGGTGTGGGACACGTTCAGCCACACACCCGGTAGAACGCACGACGGCGACACCGGTGACGTCGCGGACGACCATTACCACCGGTATCCGGAAGATCTCGATCTGATGGCCGGTCTGGGCGTGAACGCCTACCGCTTCTCGATCGCCTGGCCGCGTATCCAGCCCACCGGCGAAGGTCCGGTGAACCCCGCCGGGCTGGCGTTCTACGACCGGCTGGTCGACGCGATGCTCGCCAAGGGCATCACCCCGGCCGCCACGCTCTACCACTGGGACCTTCCGCAGGCGCTGGAAGACAAGGGCGGTTGGACGCAGCGCGACATCCCCCACTACTTCGCCGAGTACACCGCAGCGGTCGCCGACAAACTCGGCGACCGGGTCGGTCTTTGGTGCACGCTCAACGAACCGTTCATCGTGACCGCCTTCGGCTACGTGCTGGGCGTCCACGCGCCCGGCCGGCAGTTGTTCACGGACGCGTTCGCGGTCGCCCACCACCAATTGCTCGGGCACGGTCTGGCGGTCGAGGCCCTGCGCGCCGCGAACGTCACCGGCACGATCGGTGTGGTCAACGCATTGGCGCCGGTGCACCCCGATTCCGACGATCCGGCCGATCACGTCGCCGCGGGCATCCTCGACACGTTGATGAACCGCACCTATACCGATCCGCTGCTGCTGGGCCGCTATCCCGAGGAGACGCCGGCCGTCTATGCGGGGGCCGATCTCTCGGTCGTGAAGGACGGCGACCTTTCGACGATCTCGACCCCGATCGACTTCTTCGGCGTCAATTTCTACAACCCGCACCGGGTGCGGGCCGCGGCGCCGGAGCAGTTCGGCACTGGGCCATTGAACTTCGAAACCGTCGAATACCCGGGCGTACCGACTACCGCAATGGGCTGGCCGGTCGTCCCGGAGGCATTCACCGAGCTGCTCACCGGCTTGCACGAGCGTTACGGAGAGAAGCTTCCGCCGATCTACATCACCGAGAACGGCGCCGCCTACGACGACGAGCCCGGTCCCGACGGCCGGGTCCGGGACGACGACCGGATCGCGTATCTGGACCGCCATTTGCGCGCGGTGCACGCGGCGATGGCGGCCGGAGCCGACGTCCGCGGGTATTTCTGCTGGTCGTTCCTCGACAATTTCGAATGGGCCGAGGGGTACCAGAAGCGGTTCGGGCTCGTTCGCGTCGACTACGAGACGCTGGAGCGGACACCCAAAGCGTCCTACGACTGGTACCGGTCGGTGATCGCCCTAGCGGCGGCGGTGGGTCCTTAGGTACAGGTGCAGGTCCTCGTAGCTGCCGTCGGACGGGCCGGCGGCCGCACGGGCCAGGTCCAGCCAGGTGCCGACGCTCGGCCGCACGCGCTTGATCGCCGCGACCAGGTCGGCCGCCTCGATCGGGCGGGCCTGCCCGCGCCGCAGCGAGTCCGACAGCGCGGAATCCGCGGCGCTCTCCACCACCCGGCGTAGGTCGGCGGCGGAGTACCCCGCTGCCGCCTCGGCGACCTCGGTGAGGTCGAAGTCGGCGATCATCCGGTCACGCAGCTGGAACCGCAGGATCGCGGTGCGCGCCACGGCGTCGGGCGGTGCGACGAGCACCATCCGGTCGAGCCGCCCCGCCCGGCGCAGCGCCGGGTCGAGGTCCCACGGACGGGTCGTGGAGGCCAGCACGAAGACGCCGGAGTCGGCGCGGTTGAGCGAATCGAGCTCGAACAGCAGCTGGTTGACGACCGCGCGCAGCGTGCTCGGGTTCTGCAGCCGCGACCGTTTCGGGCCGATACCGTCGACGTCGTCGAGAAACAGCACGCACGGCGCGCTGCGACGAGCGGTGGCGAAGACCGCGTGCATCCGGCGTTCGGCGGCCGGGTTCGACGCCAGCAGCTCGGCCGTCGGCGCCGGTCGGTCGAGCAGGTCGGCGCGCCCGACCCGGTAGAAGTTGGCCTGGAGCTCGCCGGCGATGGCTCGCGCGACGAACGCCTTGCCGCACCCGGGCGGGCCGTAGAGCAGCAGGCCACCGGTGGTGCGCTTACCGAAAGCGCGGGCGAGCGCGGGGTTGCGGATCGGGGCGATGGCCCGCTCGATCCGCTCCTTCGCGTCCGGGTTCCCGGCGACGTCGGCCAGCGACAGGTCGGTGAACACGAGGCCGTCGACGTCACCCTCGCCGACCGGGTCGGGCAGCCCGTCGTCGACCCGGCCCACCTCGGGCAGATCCTGCACCTGCGCCTCGGCCGCGTCCCAGTCGAACCCGGAACGACCGACCATCGCCGGATCCGCGCTCGGGCGGTCAGCGGCCACCCGGCTGCCCGGGCGGGCGGCTCCGAGCTCGGCCGACGCCCGGCGCAGCAGCGCGATCGCCTCCTCGTTGGCCGGGTCGGACCGCAGCACCGTCGAGCAGTGCTCGAGGGCCTCGGCGGCCCGCCCGCGATCCAGCAGGAGACCGGCGACGTGCAGCCGTAACGGGATGTCGCCCGCGGCCGCGGCGACTGCAGCCAGCAGGCTGGCCAGGAGCGGATCCTCCTCTGCCGGTCGCATGCGCGAAGAGTATCGGCCCGGCCTGAGCGCCGCCCCGTGACGCCGCATAGCTCACATCAGTTCCACCCGAACAGTTGATGCTCACATGAGAACGAGCGCGACCGCCGTTGCGGCCAGGCCCTCCCCGCGGCCGGTGAAGCCCAGACCGTCGGTGGTCGTCGCGGAGATCGAGACCGGAGCGCCGATCGCCATCGCGAGCGCCTGCTCGGCCTCGGCCCGGCGCGTACCGATCCGCGGTGCCCCCCCGATCAGCTGGATCGCGACGTTCCCGATCAGAAATCCGGCGGCACGCACCCGCTTGGCGGTCTCGGTGAGCAGCGCGACGCCCGCCGCGTTCGCCCACTCGGGCCGGTCGGTGCCGTAGTTGCTCCCGAGGTCACCGAGCCCGGCCGCGGAGAGCAACGCGTCGCACGCGGCGTGCGCGGCGACGTCGCCGTCCGAGTGGCCGGCCAGGCCGGGTTGGCCCGGCCACTGCACACCGGCCACCCAGCACTCGCGCCCCTCGTCGTACGCGTGGACGTCGTTCCCGATCCCGACGCGGGGCAGCCGCGGCGCGGGCTCGTCGACGAGAAGCGGGGCGCCGGCCGGAGCGGGGCTGATCGGCGCCGGGCTGACCGGGGCCGGGAGCTCGGACCCCAGCTGGACTCCCCCGAGATCGGGCACGGTGGGAACGGCGGGCGGCGGCTCAGGTGTGATCGTCACGCCTGCGAGCCTGCCACGCTCCGCTCGGCCGCCAGTACCGCATCAGCGATGACGAGATCGAACGGGCGCGTCACCTTCAACGCCGACGCGTGCCCGGGGACGGTGTGCACCGGCAGACCGAGCCGCTCGACCAGCCCGGCGTCGTCGGTCAAGGAGTCCTCGCAGGAGGCGTGCGCCTCGGCCAGCACCGACCGCGCGAAGCCCTGCGGCGTCTGTACCAACCGGAGTCGTTCACGGTCGATCGTGGACGATGCGCCGCCGTCCTCGCCGAGCTGGCGGACGGTGTCGACGACCGGTAGCACCGGGACGACGGCCGGGTGCCCGGCGCGAACCGCCGCGGCGACGGCGTCGGCGAGCTCCGGCGGTGCCAGTGCCCGCGCCGCGTCGTGCACCAGGACGACGTCGCAGTGGGCCGGCGCGGCCGCCAGCGCGGCCGCCACCGAGGCCTGCCGGGTGCCACCGCCTTCGACGACCACCAGCTCCGCGGTGAGCACCACCGGAGCGAGCAGTTCGCGCACGGTCTCGGCGGCGCCGGGCGGAGCGGCGACGACCACGGCCGCCACGCTGTTCGCCGCGGCCAGCCGCCGCACGGCGTGCACCACGAGCGGTTCCCCGCCGAGGTGCCGAAGAGATTTGGGGGCCCCGGGACCAAGACGCTCGCCCCGGCCGGCAGCCGGGACGAGCGCAACGGTGTCCTGCTGTATGTCCAAATTAGGACTTAAGACGCAAGGACCTTGTCGAGCAGCAGCTCGGCGTCGTCCTTACCGGTTCCCTCGGCGAGGGCGAGTTCGCCGACGAGGATGTCCCGAGCCTTGGCGAGCATGCGCTTCTCTCCGGCGGAGAGGCCGCGCTCCCGGTCCCGACGCCACAGGTCGCGGACAACCTCGGCAACCTTGTTCACGTCGCCGGAGGCGAGCTTCTCGAGGTTGGCCTTGTAGCGACGCGACCAGTTGGTCGGCTCCTCGGTGTGGGGAGCGCGGAGAACCTGGAAGACCCGGTCCAGACCCTCCTCGCCCACCACCTCACGCACACCGACGATTTCAGCGTTCTCAGCAGGGACGCGAACAGTGAGGTCGCCCTGCGCGACCTTCAACACGAGATACTGCTTTTCGACACCCTTGATCGTTCGGGTTTCGATGGCCTCGATGAGAGCGGCCCCGTGGTGGGGGTACACAACGGTCTCGCCGACGGTGAAAGTCATGAGTCGGAAACCCCTTTCGCTGTGTCAAGGATAACACGGCGTCACCGCGATCGGGCATGGTCTAGCCCACTGAAACCGCAGGTCAGGGGACGTGACAAAACTCTTGGAAGCTTGACACGCACGGCCCGTCCCTGATTCACGTGCTGGTCATCGTCGGTTGCCGGGCCCCGCACAAAGGACGGAACCGGGTTCCGGCGAGCCGGCCGTGTGAGATGGGCCGCAACCCTGAGAGCAGCCACGAAACCCCTGGTTGAAGACCCTGATCGGCAACACCGTTCACCCCTGACTACGGAATCCGTAGGTGCCGGTTCACAGGTCCAGCCGAACGGCCCACGAGTACCGACGCGAACGGCCGAGGTGGGAGCCCGACGCAACTTTTCCACCCCGTTTTGGGAGTGAGGTGGCGCACTGTCGACCCGTCGGTCACAGTAGAGGTCGAGCGTGGTGGAGGCGCCGATGAGCCGCCGACCTGGCAGTGACGATCCGGCCGACGGGGAGATCCGCGGCCTGCCTCCCGAGTGGGGCACCATCGTTGTTCCCGACGACCTGCGCGACCTTTCCAACGAGGTCGCCACCATCCAGGCCGAACTCGCCACCCACCGACCCCGCAGACGACGTAGCCGCTGGTTGGGGCGCCCCGGGCTGTCCGGCCCGCTCTGCGCGCTGATCCTCTTCCTGGTCGCCGCGATCGGCAGCCTGATGGTGATCGTCCTGCCCAAGCCCAGCCGCCCGCCGCGGCGGGAACCGCTCGCGAGCCCGAGCGTCGCGGTGGGGGTGGCCGGCGGGCTGGTGCCCGCGCTGTCGCTCAGCGGCGACGGTGGGCGCAACGCGTCGCTGCGCGAGTTCCGCCCCGCGGTGCTGCTGATCTCGCCGGCCGGGTGCACCACCTGCGCCGCGGTACGGAATCAGCTGGTGACGGCCACCGACGAAACCCAGCTCACCGTGGTGTGGGTGACCGAGAGTAAGCAGGCGATCACACTCATTCCCGGGCTCCCGACCGGTCGGTTGATCTCGCTCGCCGACCCCGCCGGCACCGCCAGAGCGTCGATCGCCGGCGTCTCGGCCACCGGGCCCAGCGCGGTACTCATCCGCACCGACGGGCGCATCAGACGCATCGAGGCGAACCTCGGCGACCCGTTCCAGCTCCGGCCCGAACTGGCCGCACTGGCGAACCGCTGACTCCGCTGAACCTTCGCCGCGCCTGGGCTCTGCTCCGAGCCTGCCATCCGGAACCGGCCGCGGCCGTGACGGCCGGCGTGACCGCGCTCGCCGCGGCCGCGGGCCGACCGGCCGCCGGGCTGGTCGCGGTGGCGCTCGCCGTGCTCTCCGGCCAACTGGCCACCGGGTGGAGCAACGATTGGCTCGACGCCGAGCGCGACGCGGCGGTGGGCCGCACCGACAAGCCGGTGGCCACCGGCGAGGTGTCCCGGTCCCTGGTGGGCACGGCCGCGGTCGTCGCCGGCCTGGCGTGCGTTCCGCTCTCGCTGCTCTCCGGCTGGCGCGCCGGCCTGGTGCACCTGGTCGCGGTGGCGTGCGCGCTGGCCTACAACGCCAGGTTGAAGGCCACCCCGTTCTCCGCGCTGCCGTACGCGCTCGCGTTCGCGGCGGCACCGGCCTTCGTGACGCTGGCCCGGCCCGGACACCCGTGGCCGCCGGCCTGGCTGCTGGTGGCGGGCGCCGCCCTGGGCGCCGGCGCGCATTTCGCCAACGTCCTGAGCGACCTCGACGACGACGCGGCGACCGGGATCCGGGGGGTGCCGCACCGGCTGGGCCGCCCCGCCGCCGAGGCCATCGCGGCCGGGCTGATGGCGCTGGTGGCGGTGCTGCTCACGGTCGGGCCACCCGGCCCGCCGACGCCGCTCGCCTGGAGCATCCTGGGCACGACCGCCGTGGTGCTCGGAGCGGGCGCGGCACTGGGGAGGCGCCGCGGCTCGCGGACGCTCTTCCGCGCGGTGCTGATCACCGCGCTCGGCGACGTGGTGCTGCTCCTGCTGAGCGGCTCGGCGCTCTGAGCTGCTGATCCGGTGTTGTCGGCGTGGCACGCCGACCCGATGCGCGGGCCTGAACCGGCCAGACACTACGCTATACCGGTCTACGCAACGTAGATACCTAGGTCTCACCTGAGGAAGGACGCAGCCGTGAGCCGCTGGACCACTCGGTCAGCCGGGGGCACCGGCCGTCGCGCCGGCACCCTGATCACGCTAGGTCTCGCCGGGGCGTTCGCGCTTACCGGCTGCAGCGCCGGACAGGTCGCCGAGACGGCGATCAAGGTCCCGGCGATCCCGGGCGTCGACGCCAAGGTCGGTGACATCGCGATCCGCAACGCGCTCATCGCGTTCCCGTCCGAGGGCTACGACTGGGCTTCCGGCAGCAGCGTTCCGCTGTCCGTGCGCCTGATCAACAACGGCAACACCGCCGACCGGCTGATCTCCGCCTCCAGTGACCTGTCGAGCTCGGTCGTGCTGCAGGTCGTCCCCGAGGGCGGTCAGGCCACCACCGCGCCGTCCGAGTCGCCGAGCGCCGCGGTCTCCGAGACCGTGTCGCCGTCGGCCGGCGCCACCACCGGCGGTGAGGCGACGCCGTCCGGCCCCGTCGTCACCGGTACGCCGGAGCCGACGCTGAGCAACGGGCAGCCCAGCCCGGCTCCGTCCCGCGGCACGCCGTCCCCGGTCGTGGATTCGCCGATCCCCACCGCCTCGCCCGGCGCCGCGCTCCCGCTCGACCTGCCCGCCCGCAAGCTCGTCGACCTCGAGGTCGGTGGCCCGCAGCTGGTGCTCACCGCGATCTCCGAGAAGATCGACCCGGCCACCGTGGTCGCGGTGACGCTGACGTTCGAGCGCGCCGGCGACGTCACGCTGCGGGTGCCGTTCGCGCCCCCGGGCACGCCGCTGCCGCGCGAGTCGGTGAGCCACGCCGGTGAGGACGCCGAGGGCGGCCACGAGTAGTCCGGCCTGATCGAGAACGGCGGGTGCCTCCGGCACCCGCCGTTTTTGTCACACGCCCCTCGTAGGGTTGCGCGCATGCCACCCCGCAACCGTGATCGGCCCGCCTACCGATGCACCGAGTGCGGCCTCACCGTCCCCAAGTGGGTCGGCCGCTGCCCCGAGTGCCAGGCCTGGGGAACGATCGACGAGGTCGGCGCAGGCCCGGTCGCGCTGCAGCAGGTCGGCCCCGGCCCGGTCACCACTCCCGCACGCCCGATCGGCGAGATCGACATCCGCGCGGCCAAGGCCCGCCCCACCGGGGTCGACGAGCTCGACCGGGTGCTCGGCGGTGGCCTGGTGCCCGGCGCGGTGCTGCTGCTGGCCGGCGAGCCCGGCGTCGGCAAGTCCACGTTGCTGCTGGAGGTCGCCCACCGCTACGCCGCCGGTGGCGGGGCGCCCGCGCTCGTCGTCACCGGTGAGGAGTCCGCGGCCCAGGTGCGGCTGCGTGCCGACCGCACCGACCGGGTGCACCCCGCGCTCTACCTGGCCGCCGAAACCGACCTGTCCGCGCTCCTGAGCCACGTCGAAGCGGTCTCCCCCGGTCTGTTGGTCGTCGATTCGGTGCAGACGATTTCGTCCCCGGCGCTCGACAGCGCGCCGGGCAGCGTCACCCAGGTCCGCGCCGTCACCGCGGCGCTCATCGCGTCGGCCAAGGCACGCAACATGGCCACGATCCTCGTCGGCCACGTCACCAAGGACGGCAACGTGGCCGGGCCGCGCGTCCTCGAGCACCTGGTCGACGTGGTGTTGCACTTCGAAGGCGAGCGGCACTCCACGCTGCGGCTGGTACGCGCGGTCAAGAACCGCTACGGCCCGTCCGACGAGGTCGGCTGCTTCGAGATGTTCGACGGCGGCATCCGGGGCCTGGCCGACCCGTCCGGCCTGTTCCTCACCCGGCACACCGAGGCCGTCCCCGGCACGTGCGTCGCGGTGCTGCTCGAGGGCGTCCGGCCACTGCTCGCGGAGGTGCAGGCGCTGGTCGCGCCGAGCAACCTGAACAATCCCCGCCGCGCGGTCAGCGGCCTGGATTCCGCCCGGGTCGCGATGGTGCTCGCGGTCACCGAGCGGCGGGGGCGGGTGCGGCTGTCGGAACGCGACGTCTACACCGCCACCGTGGGCGGAGCGAGGGTCACCGAGCCGGCCGGCGATCTCGCGGTCGCCCTGGCCGTGGCGTCCGCGGCGCGCGATTACGCGCTGCCGCCCGATCTGGTGGCGATCGGCGAGCTCGGCCTCTCCGGCGACGTGCGGCGGGTCGGCGCGGTCGAGCGGCGCCTGGCCGAAGCGGCGCGGCTGGGTTTCCGCCGCGCGCTGGTGCCCACCGGCTCGATCGAGCGGAAGCCGAAGGGCATCGCGGTCACCGAGGTCGACGACCTGCGGGCCGCGTTGGGGCATGCGTTCGCGGACAAGGTGCGTAGCCTGTCCGCAGCGGCTTCGGCACCGCCGGAGTGAGCCTTGCCTCGTGGAGGCACCCTGGATAGTCGGAAACCCGACATGGCGGCCCGCACGAGCCCACACCGCGTGCGGGGGTGTGGTCGCCGTAGACTGCCGGAGAACCAAAATGCCTGGAGGTACAGCCGTGGTGGGGACGGAGCGCGAGGAGCAGCTCCGGCAGACGCTCGCCCGGATCGCACCGGGTACCTCCCTGCGGGACGGGCTCGACCGGATCCTGCGCGGCAGCACCGGCGCGCTCATCGTCTTCGGACACGACAAGACCGTCGACGCCATCTCCACCGGCGGTTTCCCGCTGGACGTGGAGTTCACGCCGACCGGCCTGCGCGAGCTGGCGAAAATGGACGGTGCGCTGGTGCTGTCCAACGACGGTTCGCGCATCGTCCGGGCGGCGGTCCACCTGATGCCCGACGCGTCGATCCCGGCGATCGAGTCCGGCACCCGCCACCGCACCGCCGAGCGGGTGTCCCGGCAGACCGGGTTCCCGGTCATCTCGGTCAGCCAGTCGATGCGCATCATCGGCCTCTACGTCGGCGGCCTGCGCTACGTCCTCGACGAGACGTCGTCGATCCTCTCCAAGGCCAACCAGGCACTGGCCACGCTGGAACGCTACAAGCTCCGCCTGGACGAGGTCGCCGGCACGCTCTCGGCGCTGGAGATCGAAGACCTGGTCACGGTGCGCGACGCGATGTCGGTCACCCAGCGGCTGGAGATGGTCCGGCGCATCTCTGACGAGATCGCGGGGTACGTCATCGAGCTCGGCACCGACGGCCGCCTGCTCAAGCTCCAGCTCGACGAACTCATGGCCGGCGTCGACGCCGACCGCGAGCTGGTCATCCGCGACTACCTGCCCTCGGGGCGCCGCAACCGGTCGGTCGAGGAGGTCCTCGACGATCTCGACCGGCTGTCGGCCACCGAGCTGCTCGACCTCACGCTCGTCGCGCGGGGCGTCGGGTACCCGGCCACCGCCGACGCGCTCGAGGGCGCCGTCAGCCCGCGTGGTTACCGGCTGCTGGCCAAGGTGCCCCGGCTGCCCGGCGCGGTCATCGACCGGCTCGTCGAGCACTTCGGCGGCCTGCAGAAGCTGCTCGGCGCCACCGTCGACGACCTGCGCGCGGTGGAGGGCGTCGGCGACGCCAGGGCCCGCTCGGTGCGCGAAGGCCTCTCCCGCCTGGCCGAATCCTCGATCCTGGAGCGCTACGTCTAGGGGCTGACGGTGAACGCTGCCGGCTTGCTCTCCAGCGTTCCCAGCCGGGCCACCAGCTGGTACTTGCCGGGCTTCACCGGCGCCCCGGTCACGCAGTTCTTCGACGACGACGTGCCGCCCCACTTGATGAAGTAGTTGAGCGTCTCACCGGGCACGATCTTGCGGTCGACCTTGGCCGCGGAGGCGTCCGCGCGGGAGCTGCAGTCGTCCGAGGACCACACCTTCGTCGGGCCGGACAGGATCTTCAGCTCCTGCTCGTTGGAGCCCACGTCGCGGCGGCAGGCCGCGTTCGAAGTGTTCTTGACGGTCAGCTTCATCGACGCGAACTCACCGATGCGCACGGCTCCGTCGGACGGGACCGCGGTGACCGTCAGCGCCGAGTCCGGGCACGCGGCCGCCGCCGACGTCGAACCGCCGGCCGGCTGCTCGGGGGCCTCCGGGGCCGCGGTGGCCGAGTCCGGCGACTCCTGGCTCGGGGACGCGCCAGCCGAGCCGACGCCCGATTCACCGGGGTCGGTGGGGCTGGCACCGCCGGCCGGAGAGGCGGCACTGCTTTTGGGCACGCCGGCGATCTGCGCCTTGTCGCCACTCGATCCGCTCGTGATCAGGCACGACGCGGCAACGAGCAGGACCAGCAGCAACGGCACGAGGAGAAGCAGGCGCCGACGCCAGTAGACGCTGGATGGGTGGGGTCCGACCGTCCAGTTCATGGTGTCCGAACCGTATCGCCCCGCGGCTCGTCGCGTGTGACGGCACGCCGCAGGTCTCAACCTGACGTGGAGACAATCACAAGCTCAGGGCGTCCAATACGATCACTTCCGATGTCCGAGACACGCTTCGCCGCCCTCGTCCTCGACTGGTACGACGAGAACGCCCGCGACCTTCCCTGGCGCACCGACGACGCCACTCCCTGGGGCGTCCTGGTCAGCGAGATCATGCTCCAGCAGACGCCGGTCTCCCGGGTCCTTCCGGCCTGGGTGGAGTGGATGAAGCGCTGGCCCACCCCCGCCGCGATGGCCGCGGACGAGCCGGGTGAGGCCGTCCGCATGTGGGGGCGGCTCGGTTATCCGCGCCGGGCCCTGCGCCTGCACGAGTGCGCGGTGGCGATCACGACGCGGCACGGCGGCGAGTTGCCCACCGACCTCGACGCGCTGCTGGCGCTGCCCGGCGTCGGGGCGTACACCGCGCGGGCCGTGGCGTCGTTCGCGTACCGCCAGCGGCACGCGGTCGTCGACACGAACGTGCGGCGCGTGCTGAGCCGGGTCGTCACCGGCGTCGCCGACTCCCCGCCCGGCTCCGCGGCGCGCGATCTGGCACTGGCCGAGCCGCTGGTGCCCACGGACGCCGCGGTCGCGGCGCGGTACGCGGTGGCCGTGATGGAGCTGGGCGCGCTCGTGTGCACGGCCCGGGCGCCGCGCTGTGCCGACTGCCCGGTCGTGGACGACTGCGCCTGGTTCCGGGCCGGGAAGCCCGCCTACGACGGCCCGGTGAAGCGCCCGCAGGGGTACGCCGGGACCGACCGCCAGGTACGAGGGCGTCTCCTGGCCGTCCTGCGCGACGCTGAGGGCCCCGTGCCGCAGGCCGCGTTGGACGTGGTGTGGCACGAGCCGGTGCAGCGAGCACGCGCCCTGGACGGGCTGGTGACCGACGGCCTGGTGGACCCGCTACCGGACGGCCGCTACGCCCTCCCCGGCGCCCGCTGAGACGCCCGGCAACCCGTCGTAGCCCCGAAAACCCGGCCGCGCACGCGAAAGGGCGGACCCCACTGGGGCCCGCCCTTTCGGAACTGCACGCGTTACTCGGCGGCCGGAGCCTCACCCGAGGACGCGATCTCCGCGGTCACGGTGTCCGGAACCTCGGCCGGCTTCTCCGCGCCCCGGAACGTGAACTCGCCCTTGGTGCGGTCGGCCTCGTCGGTGCCGGTGACGTCCACGACGACGATCTGACCAGCGGCCAGCTCTCCGAAGAGGATCTTCTCCGACAGCGTGTCCTCGATCTCGCGCTGGATCGTGCGACGCAGCGGCCGAGCGCCCAGCACCGGGTCGTAACCCTTCGCCGCGAGCAGCTTCTTGGCTCCGTCGGTGAGCTCCAGCCCCATGTCCTTGTTCTTCAGGGCCGTGTCGACACGCGCCAGCATGAGGTCGACGATCTCGACGATCTCTTCCTCGGTGAGCTGGTGGAACACGATCGTGTCGTCGATACGGTTGAGGAACTCCGGACGGAAGTGCTGCTTCAGCTCGTCCTGCACCTTGAGCTTCATCCGCTCGTAGTTGCTCGACGTGTCGTTGCCCGACTGGAAACCGAGCGACACGGCCTTGGCGATGTCGCGGGTACCCAGGTTCGAGGTCAGGATCAGCACCGTGTTCTTGAAGTCCACGATGCGGCCCTGGCCGTCGGTGAGACGACCGTCTTCCAGGATCTGCAGCAGGGTGTTGAAGACGTCGGGGTGAGCCTTCTCGACCTCGTCGAAGAGCACCACGGAGAACGGCTTGCGGCGCACCTTCTCGGTGAGCTGGCCACCCTCGTCGTACCCGACGTAGCCGGGAGGGGCACCGACCAGACGCGACACCGTGTACCGGTCGTGGAACTCGGACATGTCGAGCTGGATGAGCGCGTCCTCGTCGCCGAAGAGGAACTCGGCGAGCGCCTTCGAGAGCTCGGTCTTACCCACACCGGACGGGCCGGCGAAGATGAACGAACCACCGGGACGCTTCGGGTCCTTCAGGCCGGCCCGGGTACGCCGGATGGCCTGCGAGACCGCCTTGATCGCCTGCTCCTGGCCGACGACCCGCTTGTGCAGCTCGTCTTCCATGCGCAGGAGACGGCTGGTCTCCTCCTCGGTGAGCTTGAAGACCGGGATGCCGGTCCAGTTCGCCAGGACCTCGGCGATCTGCTCGTCGTCGACCTCGCTCACGACGTCGAGGTCACCGGCCTTCCATTCCTTCTCCCGCTGCGCCTTCTGGCCCAGCAGCTGCTTCTCCTTGTCGCGCAGCGACGCGGCCTTCTCGAAGTCCTGCGCGTCGATCGCGCTTTCCTTCTCACGGCGGACGCCGGCGATGCGCTCGTCGAACTCGCGAAGGTCCGGCGGAGCGGTCATCCGACGGATGCGCATCCGCGCGCCGGCCTCGTCGATCAGGTCGATCGCCTTGTCGGGCAGGAAGCGGTCGGAGATGTACCGGTCGGCCAGCGTCGCGGCCGCGACCAGGGCACCGTCGGTGATCGAGATCCGGTGGTGCGCCTCGTACCGGTCGCGCAGACCCTTCAGGATCTCGATCGTGTGCGCCAGCGACGGCTCGCCGACCTGGATCGGCTGGAACCGGCGCTCGAGAGCGGCGTCCTTCTCGACGTACTTGCGGTACTCGTCGAGCGTGGTGGCGCCGATCGTCTGCAGCTCGCCCCGGGCCAGCATCGGCTTCAGGATCGACGCGGCGTCGATCGCGCCCTCGGCGGCACCCGCACCCACCAGGGTGTGGATCTCGTCGATGAACAGGATGATGTCGCCGCGGGTGCGGATCTCCTTCAGCACCTTCTTCAGGCGCTCTTCGAAGTCACCCCGGTAACGCGACCCGGCGACGAGCGCGCCGAGGTCGAGCGTGTAGAGCTGCTTGTCCTTGAGCGTCTCGGGCACCTCGCCCTTGACGATCGCCTGGGCGAGGCCTTCGACGACGGCGGTCTTGCCGACGCCGGGCTCGCCGATCAGCACCGGGTTGTTCTTGGTGCGGCGGGACAGCACCTGCATGACCCGCTCGATTTCCTTCTCCCGACCGATGACCGGGTCGAGCTTCTGCTCGCGCGCGGCCTGCGTCAGGTTGCGACCGAACTGGTCGAGGACGAGCGACGTCGACGGCGTGCCCTCGGCCGGGGCACCGGAGCCGGCCGGCTCCTTGCCCTGGTAGCCGGAGAGCAGCTGGATGACCTGCTGGCGGACCCGGTTCAGGTCGGCCCCCAGCTTCACCAGGACCTGTGCGGCCACGCCCTCACCCTCACGGATGAGGCCGAGCAGGATGTGCTCGGTGCCGATGTAGTTGTGGCCCAGTTGCAGCGCTTCGCGCAGCGACAGCTCGAGGACCTTCTTGGCCCGCGGCGTGAACGGGATGTGCCCGCTCGGCGCCTGCTGCCCCTGCCCGATGATCTCCTCGACCTGCTGGCGGACACCCTCCAGCGAGATCCCCAGGGACTCGAGCGCCTTGGCCGCGACGCCCTCACCCTCGTGGATGAGGCCGAGCAGAATGTGCTCGGTGCCGATGTAGTTGTGGTTGAGCATCCGGGCTTCTTCTTGAGCCAGGACGACAACACGCCTCGCGCGGTCGGTAAACCTCTCGAACATCCCTCGTTGCTCCTCACGTGCCGGTGAGCACCGTGTGGTCGCGAACACCTGATGGCGCTCGTCCCACCACTGTAGTCGGGTGGTGACCTCCGGCCACCCGCCATGGGGACCGGATCAGTACGACCACAGTTCCTACAACGGTGAAGCCGAAGTCTCACTTCCGACCAGCTGTCCGCTGAGAGCGAACAGCCGTATCTGCCGCTACCTGCAGATTACGGACGTCGAGGTCGGCGGACGTGCGCGGGGTGCCGGGCCGAGGGACGGTGGCCCGTGGGGAGCGCGCGGGCGAAAGTCAGCCCGCGTGGAACTGCTTCACGATGTCGCTCGGGATGCGGCCGCGATCGGAAACCTTGAATCCGCGCTTCTTCGCCCATTCCCGGATGGCCTGGTTCTGCTCGCGATCAGCGGTCGCGGTGGAACCGGACGAACGGACTCGGGTGGCGGCGGCGGCCTTCGTGGCCTGCGCACGGCCGGCCTTGCGGGCGACGCCGACGTAAGGCGCAACCGCGTCGCGCAGCGTCGCGGCGTTCTTCGCAGACAAGTCGATTTCGTAAGACACGCCGTCGAGCGAGAACGAGACCGTCTCTTCTGCGTCGCCTCCGTCGATGTCATCGACGAGAAGCACCTGCACCTTCTGCGCCACGAATTCCTCCCGGATCACCAGAAAAACTGGGTACGACTAAATACAATCACGGCGGAGACCGCAATGCCAATACCCAGTATCGCGGAAACGCTCGGTAACCGTACCGCGCCTTATACCGGCCGCACGAACGGGAAGAGAATCGTGTCCCGGATGCCCCGACCGGTGAACACCTGGAGCATACGGTCCACACCCATACCCATTCCACCGGATGGTGGCATGCCGTATTCGAGCGCGCGCAGGAAGTCCTCGTCCAACTGCATCGCTTCGACGTCACCCTTGGCGCCGAGCGCCGCTTGGGCCACCAGCTTTTCCCGCTGGATCACCGGATCGACCAGTTCGGAGTACGCGGTGCCGCGCTCCACGCCGTCGATGTAAAGGTCCCACTTCTCGGCGACGCCGGGCCGCGACCGGTGCGGGCGGGTGAGCGGGCTGGTGTCGAGCGGATAGTCACGCACGAAGATCGGGCCGGCGAGCTGCTCCTCACAGAGCGCCTCGAACAACTCCTCCACCAGCTTGCCGTGAACCCACAGTGGATTCACAGCGATCCCGTGCTTCTCGGCGTACCCGCGCAGCGTCTCGATCGGCGTCTCCGGCGTGACGTCCTCGCCGACCGCCCCGGAGACGAGCTCGAACAGCGACGCGGTCTGCCATTCGCCGCCGAGGTCGATCTCGGTGCCGTCGAAGCGCTCCACCACCGTCGAGCCGAACACCGTGGTCGCGGCTTCCTGATACAGCTCGCGGGTCAGCCGGGCCATCGTGTCGTAGTCGCCGTACGCTTCGTACACCTCGAGCATGGTGAATTCCGGCGAGTGCGTTGAATCCGCCCCTTCGTTGCGGAAGTTTCTATTGATCTCGTAAACCTTCTCGATACCACCGACCACACAACGCTTCAGGAACAGCTCAGGAGCGATGCGCAGGTACACGTCGAGATCGAACGCGTTGAAATGGGTGATGAACGGTCGCGCCGCGGCGCCGCCCTGTACGGACTGCAACATCGGCGTCTCGACCTCGAGGAACTGCCGACGGTTCAGGGAATCCCGCAATGCACGTACCGTCTCGGTACGCACTTCCACCATCCGGCGCGCTTCGGGCCGCACGATCAGATCGGCATAACGCTGGCGGATGCGAGTTTCCTCGCCCATCGGCTTGTGCGCGACCGGCAACGGGCGCAGCGCCTTAGTGGTGAGAATCCACCGATCGGCGAACACGCTCAGCTCACCCCGCCGCGAGGTGATGACTTCACCCTCGATACCGACGTGGTCACCGAGATCGACCAGGGCCTTCCACTGTTCCAGCGATTCCGCGCCGACCTGGGCGAGGCTGAGCATCGCCTGCAACTCGGTGCCGTCGCCCTCACGCAGAGTCGCGAAGCAGAGCTTTCCGGTGTTGCGAATGAATATGACCCGGCCGGTGACCGATACCCGCTCACCGGTGTGCTCGTCGGGCCCCAGATCGACGTAGCGGCCGCGGATAGCGGCGAGCGTGGAGGTGCGTGGGAATCCCACCGGGTACGGCTCGGTGCCCTCGGCGAGCATCCGGGCCCGCTTCTCCAACCGCACCCGTACCTGCTCCGGCAGGTCGTTGTCGAAAGCGTCGCCGTCAGCGTCGGGAGCAGTGGAGTTCTCGGTCACGGGCCAGAGCCTATCGACCCGTGACGATCAGTTTTGACCGGCGGTCGCGCTGCGGATCCGGCGGCGGAGCGCGGAACTCGCGACCGGCCCGAGCTCGTCGGCCACCTCGAGCAGAATCCCGAGGCGATCCAGGGCGTCCAGCGCCGCCGAGGACCCGGCCGGGTCGACGGCCTCGAACAACTCCATGCCGACGAAGGCGGCGGAGACCGCGTGCGCGAGCCCGGTGACGTCGACGACCGGTTCGATCGGCGAACCGGTCACGACGCGACGCAGAACCGCCTCGATCTCGCGCACCCAGAGCCCGATCGCGTCGCGGGTGGCCGCCGCGAGCCGCTCGTCGGCCTGCGCGCCGGCCAGCATCTGGGCGAGCAGCGTGACGTTGCCGCGGTCACGCTGGTCGGTGTGCAGTTCGCGGCCGAGCACGAGCAGTTCGCGCAGCGTGCGGACGGCCGCGAACTGCTCGTGGTAACGCTCGACGTTCTCCGCGGTGGCCACCCGGCAGGCCTCGCTGAGCAGGTCGGCGACGCTACCGAAGTGGTAGAAGACGAGCGCCTGGTTGACCCCGGCGGTCGCCGCGACCGTCCGGGCCGACGTCCCGGCGATGCCGTTGCGGCGGACCGTCTCGATCGCGCCGTCGATCAGCCGCCGCCGGGTGTCCTCCGCCATGGCTCAGCGGGCCGCCCGGTCGAACGCCAGCCGCAGGCCGATCAGCGTGAGGTTCGGTTCGTGGTGGGTGATCTCGCGGGACTCGCCGATCACCAGCGGGGCGAGGCCGCCGGTCGCCACCACCGCGGACGCACCACCGAGTTCCTCGACCATCCGGCGCGCGATGCCGTCGACCTGCCCGGCGAAGCCGTAGATGATCCCCGACTGCAGCGCCTCGACCGTGTTCTTCCCGATCACCGACCGCGGCCGCACCAGCTCGACCTTGCGCAGCTGCGCCGCGCGGGCGGCCAACGCGTCGACCGAGATGTCGATGCCCGGCGCCAGCGCGCCCCCCATGAACGCGCCGTCCGGCCCCACGACGTCGAAGTTCGTCGACGTACCGAAGTCGACGACCACCGCCGGCCCACCGAACAGGTGGTAGGTGGCCAGCGTGTTCATGATCCGGTCGGAGCCGACTTCCTTCGGGTTGTCCATCACGATCGACACCCCGGTCCGCACCCCCGGCTCGATGATCATCGTCGGGATGTCGCCGTAGTAGCGGTCGAGCATCGCCCGCAGTTCACGCAGCGTCGCCGGGACGGTCGAGCACGCCGAGACACCCGTGATCTGGACGGCCTCGGACTCCAGCAGGCCCCGGAACAGCAGCGCGAGTTCGTCGGCGGTCATCCGGCTGTCGGTCCGGACCCGCCACGAGTGCACGAGCTTCTCGCCCGAGAAGGTGGCGAGCACGATGTTCGTGTTACCGACGTCGATGGTCAGCAGCACCGTCTTTCACGCCTCTCGGGGTCGAAGGTCCAACGCGATGTCGAGGATCGGCGAGGAGTGCGTGAGACCGCCGACCGACAAATAGTCCACGCCGGTCTCGGCGAACTCGCGCGCGCGGTCGAGCGTCAGGTTGCCGGTGGCTTCCAGTTCCGCCTTGCCGCCGACCGCGGCCACCACCTCGCGCAGCAGCGCCGGCCCCATGTTGTCGAGGAGCAGGAACGTGGCCCCGACGGCCACCGCCTCGACGGCCTCGGCGACGGTCGTGACCTCCACCTGCACCGGGACCTCCGGGAACGTACCCCGGACGGCGTCGTACGCGGCCGTGATCGAACCGGCCGCGAGCTTGTGGTTGTCCTTGATCATCGCGACGTCGTAGAGGCCCATCCGCTTGTTCGTGCCGCCACCGGCACGCACCGCGTACTTCTCCAGCGGACGCAGCCCGGGCGTCGTCTTCCGGGTGTCGAGCACTTTCGCGCCGGTTCCCTCGATCGCGGAAACCCAGCGGCGGGTGTGCGTCGCCACCCCGGAGGCCCGCGAGATCAGGTTCAACGCCGTGCGTTCGGCGGTGAGCAGCGCACGCGTCGGCCCGGTGATCGTGGCGAGCACGTCACCGCGCCGCACGGCCGTACCGTCGGCGACGAGCGCCTCGGCGGTCACGTCGCCGACCGCGTCGAACACCGCGAGCGCCACCGGCAGCCCGGCCACGACGCCCGGGGCACGCGCCACCATGTCCACGACGTCGATCTGGCCCGCCGGGATCGTCGCGACGCTCGTCACGTCGACGCCGTCAGGGCCGCCGAGGTCCTCGGCCAGTGCGCGCGCCACCAGGTCGGCCACCCAGGCCGGATCGAGATTCACATCGCCTCATACGTCTCGGTGAGCGCCCCGTCCGGCGCGATCGCGGCCAACAGGTGCCCCCGCCAGTCGTCGGAGGCGTCGGGGAAGTCCTCTCGCCAGTGGCAGCCGCGGGTCTCCTCGCGGGTCGAGGCGGCGGCGACGAGCGCGCTCGCGACCGTGTGGAGGTTCGTGACCTCCCAGTTCACCGGGCGGGGATCCATCGAGCGCTTGCCGCCCAACTGCACGAGCGTCTCCGATGTCGACTGCAGCGACGACGCCGAGCGCAGCACGCCCGCGCCACGCACCATCGCGTGCTGCAGATCCTCCCGGACCGTGGACGAGACGACGTAGTGCTCCAGGCCGCTGCCCTCGACGTCGGCCGGCTCGGTCTGCGGTGGCAGGTCGCGGGCCAGGTCCGAACCGATCCGGCCGGCGAAGACCAACCCTTCCAACAGCGAGTTCGACGCCAGCCGGTTCGCGCCGTGCACACCGGTGCAGGCGACCTCGCCGCAGGCGTAGAGGCCGGGCACGCTGGTGCGCCCGTGCAGATCGGTGCGCACGCCGCCGGACGCGTAGTGGGCGGCCGGCGCCACCGGCACCAGATCGGTCACCGGGTCGATCCCGGCCTGACGCGCCCGCGCGAGGATCGACGGGAACCGCTGCTCGAGAAACGAAGCGCCCAGGTGCCGGGCGTCGAGCCATACGTGCTCGCTGCCCGCCGTGAGCATCTCGCGCGTGATGTTCTTCGCGACGATGTCCCGGGGGGCGAGTTCGGCCAGCTCGTGGCGCCCGACCATGAACCGTTCGCCGTCGGCGTTGCGCAGGTAGGCGCCCTCGCCGCGCATCGCTTCGCTCACCAGCGGCTGCTGACCGGCCGGGGCGTTCGCGCCCAGGTACAGCGCGGTCGGGTGGAACTGCACGAACTCCAGGTCGGTGACGACCGCGCCGGCCCGGAGCGCCAGCGCGACCCCGTCGCCGGTGGAGACCGCCGGGTTCGTCGTCGACGCGAACACCTGCCCGAGGCCGCCGGTGGCCAGCACGACCGCGCGCGCGAGCACCGCGCCGACGCCGTCCTCCGAACCCTCGCCGAGCACGTGCAGGCTGACCCCGGCCGCGCGGCCGTCGGCCCCGGTGAGCAGGTCGAGCACCAACGCGTGCTCGATCAGCCGGATGCCCTCGTCGCGGCGGATGGCGGCGTGGAGCGCCCGTTGCACCTCGGCGCCGGTGGCGTCGCCGCCGGCGTGCACGATCCGGTTCGCGTGGTGCCCGCCCTCGCGGGTGAGCATCAGCGATCCGTCGCCGTTGCGGTCGAACTCGGCACCGGCCGCGATCAGCTCGTGCAGGCGCGCGGGCCCCTCGCGGGTCAGGACGTCGACCGCGGCCGGGTCGCACAGACCGACTCCGGCGACGAGCGTGTCCCGGGCGTGCGCCGCCGGGGTGTCGAGCGGGTCGAGCACCGCCGCGATGCCACCCTGCGCCCAGCGCGTCGACCCGTCGTCGATGTTGACCTTCGTCACGACGACGACCGAGAGGCCGGCTTCCCGGGCGTGCAGCGCGGCGCAGAGCCCGGCGACACCGGAGCCGATCACGCAGACGTCCGCGGTGACGGTCCAGCCCGGCGATGCGGTCAGCAGTCGACGCGGGATCGTGTTTCCAGCACCCGCAGTCCTCCGTTGGACATCCACGTCGAGCAGCCTAGGCGCCGGTGAACGGCGGTAGCCCGGTCCGTGACGCGAGCCTCACCGGACCGTTGTCGATCAGCCGGGTGGTGCCGACCTTGGCCGCGAGGATCAGTCGGGCCTCGCCGCTCTCCGGCGCCGGGCCCAGATCGGGTGCGGTCACGACCGCGTAGTCCAGCTGCAGGCCCGACGCGTCGCCGAGCACTGCGTTCGCGGCCGCCTCGACGGCTGCGGCGCCGCCCTCACCGGCCGCCGCACCGGCCCGCAGCGCCGCCGCGAGCGCGAGCGCGGTGGTCCGCTCCGGTCCGGACAGGTACCGGTTGCGGCTGGAGAGCGCCAACCCGTCCGGCTCACGCACGGTCGGCACTCCGACGACCTCGATGTCCAGGTCGAGGTCACGCACCATCTGACGCACCAGCGCGACCTGCTGGTAGTCCTTCTCGCCGAAGAACACCACGTCGGGCCGGGTCAGGTTGATGAGCTTCAGCACGACCGTCAGCACGCCGTGGAAGAACCCGGGGCGGCTGGCGCCCTCCAGGATCTCGCCCAGCGGCCCGGGGTTGACCCGCGTCCGAGGCTGCCCGTCCGGGTACATCACGGCGGCGCTCGGCGCGAACACCACGTCGACGTCTTCCCGGGCGCACAGTTCCAGATCGGTCGCGAGCGTGCGCGGGTACCGATCGAAGTCCTCGTTCGGCCCGAACTGCAGCGGGTTGACGAAGATCGTCGTGATCACGGTCGCGGCGCGGGCCCGGGCCTGACGCAGCAGCGCCGCGTGGCCCTCGTGCAGCGCGCCCATCGTCATCACGACCGCCACCGGCCCGTCCGCCCGCTCGCGCTCACGCGCGAGCGCTTCGCGGTCGTGCACCACGATGGGCACCCGTACGGCGCTCATGTGTTCCTCCAAGCTCATGTCGACGCCGAGCGCGGCGCGGGGCCTAGGTCGCGGCGGAGTGGTCGCCCAGAACGTCCAGGAGGTTCTCGGCGGAGGCGGGGTCGAGGCGGCCGGCCGCGATCGCGCGGTCGGCGGTACGGCGGGCCATCGCCAGGTAACCGGCGACCGCGCTGGGCTGGCGGCCGCGCAGCGCGTCGAGGTGGTTGGCCACGGTGCCGGCGTCCCCGCGCGACACCGGGCCGGTCAGCGCGGCGTCCCCGGAGCGCAGCGCGTTGTCGAGCGCGGCTCCGGCCAGCGGCGCGAGCGCGGCACCGGGCCGCTCCACTCCGGCCGCCCGGAGCAGGTCCACCGCGTCGTTGATGAGCGTGACCAGGTGGTTCGCGGCCACCACGAGCGCGGCGTGGTAGAGCGGACGCTGCGAGTTCTCGACCCAGAGCGGCTCGCCGCCCATCTCGACGACGAGCGCCTCACCCACCGGGCGCAGTTCCGGCACGGTCGTCACGCCCCAGTGCACGCCGGCCAGCCGGCTCTCGTCCTCGTCCCGGCCGGTGAACGTCATGATCGGGTGCAGCGCCAGCGGCAAGGCACCGGCGCGGGTCGCCGGCTGCAGGACGTCGAGCCCGTGCGCGCCGGAGATGTGGACGACCAGCTGGCCGGGCCGGAACGCGCCGACCTCGGCCAGGCCGGTCACCAGCGGCTCCAGCGCGTCGTCCGGCACCGCGAGCAGCGCGAGGTCGGCCGCAGCCACGACGGCGTCCGGCGGGACGATCGGCGCTCCGGGCAGACGCTCGGCGGCGCGCCGGCGGGAGGCGCTGCTCACCGCGGACAGCGCGACGGTGCGGTGCCCGGCCCGGGCCAGCGCGGCGGCCAGCACCGATCCCGCGCGGCCGACGCCGACGAGGCCGACGGCGAGCCGTCCGGGCCGGTCGGCCGGGTTCGGCGGGTCGAGAGGGGAACCGTGCGCGTGATCCATGATCCAGTCCTCGGACTTCGGTACCGGTCGCGGCAAGTATGCGCGGAGGTGGGATGGAGCGAGAAGTCCGTGTCGGGTGTGTCACAGCACCGTTACTGGACCGCGAACGGTGTCAACGTTTGTCGGCACTACAACGGACGAATTACACCACTTGCCGGAATTGGGGTATTCATCTATTAATGGGGTGAAGGTGACTTTGCCCGCTGGGTCCGAGGAGGCTGCATGGCTCGCAGTGCCACGACGAGCAGGCACGGCCGGCGGGCGGCCGAACCCGAGCACCAGCACTCCGTGTTCGAGGAGCGGTCGGTGCTCGACGCGCTGTGGAGCGCGGTCGTGGCCGCGCCGACGAGCGTGATGCCCCCGGCCTCCCCGGACGCCGTCGACACCACCGAAACGATCGAGGGCCCGGAGGCTCCGGAGACCGCGGAGGTCCCGGAAGGCCCGGAAGCACCGGAGGCCCGGGAAACCGCGGAGACTCCGGAAGCCGCCGCGCCGCACGCAGCCCCCGGGGCACCGGAGACCACACCCCACGAAGCCGGAGCACACGAGGCCCCGGAACCGGAGATGGTCGACGAACCGGTGGTGGAGGAGTCCGCTCCGCCGGCACCCGGCAAACCCGCGCCCGAACCGTTCGTGCCGATCCTCGGCCGCCCGATCATTCCCCCGGCCCCCAAGCCGACCGAACCGGGATCGGCGGACGAGCCGACCACCGAACACACTCCCCGGCACCCGAGCGAACCACCGCCCCGCACCACCGGGCCGTTCGACCTGAGCTACGCCGCCGCACCGACCACCAACCGCACGATCTGGGCCGGTCCACGCCACGCCGCCCCGCTCGACTGGGGTTCGGCCGGCGCCATGCTCACGATCGAGACCCCGGCCGCGGTCTCCGACGCCGGCCTGCTGCTCATGCGGCTCGTCGTCGGCCTCACGATGGCCGCGCACGGGGCCCAGAAAGCGTTCGGCATGTTCGGCGGCGCCGGATTCGACGCCACCGCCGACGGCTTCTCGGCGCTGGGCTACACCCCCGGGGCGATGTTCGCGCTGGCCGCGATCATCGGCGAACTGTTCGGCGGCCTGTTCCTGGCCGCCGGCCTGCTCACCCCGCTCGCGGCCGGCGGCATCATCGGCGTGACCGTGAACGCGATGGTGGCGGTGAACCTCGGCAACGGGTTCTTCGCCAGCCACGACGGAATCGAACTGCCGCTGGTCCTGAGCGGAGCCGCGCTCGGCCTGCTGCTGGCCGGCCCCGGCCGCTACTCCGTCGACTCCCGGATCCCGTTCTTCAACGGGGCCGCCGTGCAGTGCGTGGCCGCCGGCGTCGCCCTGCTCGCAATGCTCACCAGCCTCGGCGCTCACCTGCTCTGACCGGGAGCGACCTTCCCGGATGGCGTCCCGACGTCGCGTCTCAGGCCCGAGCCGCGACGTCGGGACGCCATCTACTCCGGATGTGACAGCGGAATCCGCACCGTTGCCAGCAGACCGTGCGGTGACGCGTCGGAGAGCTCGATCGTCCCCCCGTGGTGCCGCACGATCTCGCGGGCGATCGCCAGCCCGAGCCCCGCTCCACCGCTGCCCCGGTCCCGGGCGTCGTCGCGGCGGGTGAAGCGGGCAAACACCCGCTCCCGGTCGACCGCCGGGATCCCCGGCCCGTCGTCCACGACCTCCAGCCACGCGCGGTCGTCGGCCGCGCCCACCCGCACCTCGACGCGCGTCTCGGCGTAGCGGGCCGCGTTCTCGACCAGGTTCGTGACGACCCGGGTCAGCGCGTCCTCGTCGCCCTCGACGACCGCCGAAGCCGCGCCGGGCCGGTCGACCCGCTCCACCGGGACACGCGCACCGGCCGACCGCGCCACGGCCACGTCCGCGACGACCGACATCTCCACCGGCTCGGCCGGACGCCGGGCCGCCGGGTGTCCACCGGCCGGGGCGTCGTCCATCCGGGCGAGCAACAGCAGATCGTCGACCAGCCGGGTCAGCCGCTCGACGTCGGCCAGCAGATCGGCGGGCTCGGCCGGCACCGACGTCACCTCGGCGACCTCGATCTGTGTGCGCAGGCTGGCGAGCGGGCTGCGCAGCTCGTGCGCCGCGTCCGCGACGAACGCGCGCTGCCGGGCCCGGGCGGCGTCCAACCGGCCGAGCATCGTGTTCAGCGTGACCGCGAGCCGGAAGATCTCGTCCTGGGCCCGCGGCAGCGGCAACCGGCCGGTGTCCCGGCGCGGCGACTCCCCGCCGGACGCGATCGCCTCCGCGCCCCGCCGCAGCGCCTCCACCGGACGCAACGCCGCGCCCACCATCCGCCAGGCGAGCACGACGAGCAGCACCAACAGCACCGCGTACCCCGACAGCAGGCCGACCCGCACGACCCGGACCGACTCGTGCACCTCCCCGGCCGGGATCGCGACGAGCACGGTCTTGTCACCGGCGGCGACCGCGACCACCCGGACGACGTCCTTCACCCCGAACCGGTAGCCGGGTTCGTACCTCTCCTCGTCCCGCTTGACCAGCGCCAACTCGTCCTTCGGCAACATCGGCACGAGCCGGTCGGCGCCCGCGGAGGCCGCCAGCACCCGGCCGGTCGGGTCGATCACCTGGACGACCGTCGTGCCGCCTGCGGGGATCGGGTTGGGCAGGTTGTCGGCCTCGACCAGCGCGGCGACGTCCTCGCCGGTCTGCCGGGCCGCCGCGTCCAGCGCGCGTTCCAGCGTCGACTTCAGCACCACGACGAGCACCACCGTGCTCAGCGCCAGCGCGACGACCACCGCCGCGGTGGCCAGCGCGACCAGCCGGGTGCCGAGCCGGGCCCGCCGCCACCACCGGACCGGCAGCCGGAGCAGGCTCATCCGCCGTCCGGCTCGAGCCGGTAGCCCGCCCCGCGCACGGTCGTCACCGCCCGGCGGTCGAACGGCTGGTCGATCTTGCGCCGCAGGTAACCGATGTACACCTCGACGACGTTGGCCTCGCCGGTGTCGTACAGGTCCCAGACGTGTTCGAGCAGCTCGACCTTGCTGACCACCTCACCGGCGTGCCGCATGAGGTACTCCAGCAGCGCGAACTCCCGCGCGGTGAGCGTGATCTCGACCTCGCCCCGGGTGACGCGCTTGGACGCCGGATCGAGCACCAGGTCACCGGCGCTCAGCGCCACCGGCCGCTCGGGCGCGCCCCGGCGCAGCAGCGCCCGGAGCCGGGCCACCAGGACCACGTAGGAGAACGGCTTGGTCAGGTAGTCGTCGGCGCCGGCGTCGAGCCCGTCGGCCTGGTCGTACTCGCCGTCCTTGGCCGAGAGCATCAGCACCGGAACCCAGTTGCGGTCCGCGCGCAGCGCCTGCACCACCCGGTAACCGGACAGCCGCGGGAGCATGACGTCGAGCACCACCGCGTCGTACTCGTTCTGCCGGGTGCGCTCGAGGCCGTCCTGGCCGTCGTGGGCGACGTCGACGACGAACCCCTCGGCCTGCAGACCACGTTTGAGTGCTCCGGCCAGCCGAACCTCGTCCTCGACGACCAATACCCGCACTTGAGTCCCTTCGCCCATACCGTCAGAGCGTTTGTCATTAGCACTGAGAGAAGACTGAGGACTGCCCACCGTCTCAGCCCGATCTCAGCATGCACCGAGCAGCATCACCTTGTACCGCTGCCCACCGAGAGGTGTTGCCATGTCTCCGCGGGATTCCGGGGCACCGCCGCCCGAGCGGTCCCCGCAGGACCACCACCCGGAACCGGAAGTACTCAGCGGGTCGAGCTGGAACTCCGGCGCGACCGTGCCGCCCCGGCGGCCGCTGTTCGTACGGCGTCCAGCGCTGCGCTGGGCGTTCCCGGCCGCCGTGCTGGTAGTGGCGCTGACCATCGGTGGCGTCAGCCGGTTCCTGACCGCCGCCGACGCCTCTCCGGCCCTGCCTCCGCGCACCGCGGCCCAGCTCCTGGTGGATCTGCAGACGGCGGTCCCGCACCCGCTGTCCGGCACGGTCGTCCAGAAGTCCGACCTCGGTCTGCCGAACTTCTCCGGCTCCGGCTCGCAGGGCAGCTCGGACTTCACGTCGATGCTGACCGGCACCCACACGCTGCGCGTCTGGTACGGCGGGGAGGACAAGCAGCGGGTCGCGCTGGTCGGCTCGCTCGGTGAGTCCGACGTCGTCCGCAACGGCAACGACGTGTGGACCTGGTCGAGCCAGAAGAACGAGGCGACGCACACCCGGCTCACCGACGAGGACCTGAAGAAGGTCCAGCCGTCGGGTACCCCGCTGCCGAGCACCCCGCAGGAGGCGGCCGACCAGGCGCTGGCCGCGATCTCGCCGACCACCGAGGTCACCACCGACGGCACCGCGAAGGTCGCGGGCCGGGCCGCGTACGAACTCGTGCTGAAGCCCAAGGACCGCGCCAGCCGCGTCGGCCAGGTACGCCTGGCGATCGACGCCGACAAGAAGATGCCGCTGCGGGTCCAGCTCTACGCGCGGGACGCGTCGAAGCCGGCGTTCGAGGTCGGCTTCACCCAGGTCTCGTTCTCGGCGCCCGACCCGGCGCAGTTCACGTTCACACCGCCGCCCGGTGCGACCGTCAACGAGCAACCGGTGGCCGCGGCCGAGCACCCCGCGATCAAGGACCGGCTGACGGTCGTGGGCTCCGGCTGGACGCGGGTCGGCATCCTGAGCGGGCTGGGCTCCTCCGGATCGGGCGACGACCGGGCGAAGTCGATGCTCGATCTGCTGCCGAAGGTGAGCGGCTCCTGGGGCAGCGGCCGTCTGCTGGAATCCGACCTGCTCTGCGCCGTGCTGACCGACGACGGCCGGCTGGTGTTCGGCGCCGTCGACCCCGAGCGCCTCTACGAGGCGGCGAAGCGGTGATCGCGTCCGCGGTCGAGCGTCCGCACAAGCGTTTCACCGACGCCGCGGACGCTCACGCGGTCACCACCACGGGTCTGACGAAGCAATTCCGTGGTGGGCAGGTGGCGGTCGACCACATCGACCTCGCCGTGCCCACCGGCGCGGTCTACGGCTTCCTCGGGCCGAACGGCTCGGGCAAGACGACGACGATCCGGATGCTGCTCGGCCTCACCCGGCCCACCGCGGGCACCCACCGGCTGCTGAACGGTCGGATGCCCGAGGACGCCGCCACGCTCCTGCCGCGGGTGGGGGCGCTGGTCGAGGGGCCGGCCTTCCACCCGCACCTGTCCGGGCTCGACAACCTCCGCCGCCTGGACGCGGTCGACCGCACGGCCGACCCGACGACCGCGCGCGCCCGGATCGGGGCCGCGCTGGACCGGGTCGGGCTCACCCCGGCCGGGCGGAAGAAGTACCGGGCCTACTCGCTGGGCATGCGTCAGCGGCTCGGGCTCGCGGCCGCCTTGCTGCGTCCACGCGACCTGTTCGTGCTCGACGAGCCGACGAACGGACTGGATCCCCAGGGCACCCGCGAGGTCCGGACGTTGATCGCGGAACTCTCCGCGGCCGGCACCACCGTGATGCTCTCCACCCACCTGCTGGCCGAAGTCGAGCAGGTCTGCACGCACGTCGGGGTCATGAACTCCGGGCGGCTGGTCGCCCAGGCGCCGCTGGCCGAGTTGCGCGCGGGTACCGCCACCCGGGTCGAGGTCGAGACCGACCGCCCGGTGGACGCCATCGCGACGATGCAGCGGCTCGAACTGCCCGACATCGTGGTGCAGGGGCACCGGGTCGGCGCGGCGCTCGGTGAGCTGCCGTCCGACCGGGTGGTCGCCGCCCTGGTGTATGACGGTGTTCCGGTCCAGGGCTTCCGCGTGGTGGTTCCGGACCTCGAATCGGTGTTCGTCGGGCTCACCGGGGAGGGCTTCGATGTCAGCGGCTAAGCAGTACGCGTTGGTGCCCGGAGCGTTCGTGCCGGTACCGACGCTGCGTCCGCGCACCGCGGCCGCCGACGTTCCGGCACTCACCACCGGGTTCCCGACGGGGCGATTGTTCCGGTCGGAGCTGCGGCTGATGTTCGGGCGGCGCCGCAACCTGGCCGCCCTGGCCATGCTCGCGGCCGTGCCGGTCGTCATCGCGGTGGCGGTCCGGTGGTCGGGCCCCCGCACCGGCGGGGAAGGGCCGGCGTTCCTCTCGCTGGTGAACGGCAACGGGCTGTTCGTGGCGCTGACCGCGCTGACCGTCGCGCTGCCGCTGTTCCTGCCGCTGGCGGTCTCCTCGACCGCGGCAGACGCGATCGCCGGTGAGGCCTCGCTCGGCACGCTGCGGTACCTGCTGACCGTGCCGGTGAGCCGCACCCGCCTGCTGCTGACGAAGTTCGCCGCGGTCGTCACGTACACGTTCGTCGCGATCCTGGTGATCGCGGCGGCCGGCGCCGGGATCGGGCTGCTGCTCTTCGGCGCCGGGCCGGCCGCGTTGCTCTCCGGCGCCCAGGTCGGGCTGGGCGAGGCCATGCTCCGGCTCGGGATGGTCTGCGTCTACTTGACGTTGTGCCTGGTCGCGCTGGCGGCGGTCGGCCTGTTCGTCTCGACGCTCACCGAGCAGCCGATCGGGGCGACGATCGCCGTGGTGGCCACCGCGATCACGTCGCAGATCCTCGGCGCGGTGCCGCAGCTCGAGGTGATCCACCCGATCCTGCTGACGAACTACTGGACGGCCTTCGGTGAGCTGCTGCGCGACCCGATCTCCTACGGCGCGCTGGCCCCGGGGCTGATCAGCGCACTGGCCTGGACAGCGGTGTTCGCCTCGGCGGCCTGGGCGCGGTTCGGCTCGAAGGACGTCGCCTAGTCTTTCGCGGTGGCGGTTTCGTGGCGGTCGGCGGCGCAGGACGCGTTGTACGGGTCGGCCGGGTTCTACGTCGTGAACCGACCGGCGGCCCATTTCCGCACGTCGGTGCACGCGGCGGCGGACCTGTTCGCGGACGCGATCGGGGAGCTGCTCGCGCGGGTCGACCACGCGCTGGAGCGGCCGGATCCGCTCGACCTGGTGGACGTCGGGGCCGGCGGTGGAGAGTTGCTCTCCGCGCTCTCGGTGCCCTCGGGGATGGCGCGGCGGCTGCGGCTGACCGCGGTGGAGCGCGGACCGCGCCCGCCGGGCGTCGGATACCGGTGGGGCCCGGAGATTCCCCCGGTGACCGGGCTGCTCGTGGCGAACGAGTGGCTCGACAACGTGCCGGTGGACGTGGCGTGCCGGGACGAGTCCGGGGCCGACCGGCTGGTGCTGGTGTCGCCGTCGGGCGACGAATCGCTCGGGGACGTCGTCTCGGGGGACGACGCGGCCTGGCTCGCCCGGTGGTGGCCGCTGCGGTCACCCGGAGACCGGGCCGAGATCGGGTCGGCGCGCGACGCCGCCTGGGCCGCGGCTGCGGGGCGGGTACGGCGCGGGCTGGCCGTCGCCGTCGACTACGGGCACGTGGCCGGTGCGCGGCCGGCCGGCGGGACGCTCACCGGGTACCGCGACGGGCGGCAGGTGCCGCCGGTGCCCGACGGGAGCTGCGACCTCACCGCGCACGTGGCGATGGATTCGCTCGCACCCGGTGCGGTGCTGCGGCGCCAGCGTGACGTGCTGCGCGCGCTCGGCGTCTCCGGTGGGTTGCCGCCACGCGAGCTGGCGAGCGCCGACCCGGCGCGGTACCTGCGTGCGCTCGGCTCGGCGTCCCGGGCCGCCGAGCTGCTGGCGCCCGACGGCCTGGGATCGTTCTACTGGCTGCTAGGGGAGCACGGCCTGGGCCGCGATCTGGATCTCGGCCTCGGCGTCCCAGAAGCGGCGAACCTCGCTGACCGAGAGGGCCGGCATGAGCCCGCCTAGGCGGGCGCGCCAGACGTGCCCGATCGGACGCGAGCTGGCCTTGTAGTCGTCGATCGAGGTGACCTGGACGGTGATGCTGACCAGGTGCTCGGCCGAACCCCCGGCGGCGGCGAGCGCGGAGAGCAGGTTCTGGACCGCGCGGTCGAACTGGCTGACCAGCCCGCCGTCGACGATCCGGCCGTCGAGGTCGACGCCGCACTGCGCGGCCAGGAAGACGAGTTGGCCGGTCGCGATCGTCGCGTGCGAGTAGCCGCGCGGCGCGGGCAGGTCGAACGGGTTGATGCGGCGGATGGCCTCGGGTTCACCGGTCGGGGTCCGGCTCACGGCGGGAGCGCTGCGCGCCGAACGGGCGCGCTCCGGCACCGACACGATCCGACCCGACGTGCGCTGGGCGGCGTCGGGGCGCATCGGCTCCCCGACGACCGCCCGACCGGCCACCGGCACCGACGCGCGAGCCGCCGTCCGGGCGCGCTCACCGGTGTCGCTGACCCCACGCGGGCGATCCGTGATCTCGCCGCTGCGACGCAGGTGGTCACCCGTGTCGGCCGAGCCGCGCGGCCGGTCGGTGATCTCGCCGCTGCGACGCATGCGGTCCCCGGTGTCGGCGACGCCGCGGGGGCGGTCGGGCGCGTCGATGCTCCGGCGCGGGCGCTCGCCCGGGTCGGGGGCGCTCCGCGGCCGGTCGGTGATCTCGCCGCTGCGACGCAGGGAGTCGTCGGCACCGCGGGGGCGGTCGGGGCGGCGGGGCAGGACCCGGCCGTCGTACTCGTCGTCGGCGGGCTCGGGGCGGCGCTGCTGCGGCACACGCCGGGGCCGCTCGAGCTCGTCGGAGTGGCTCCGGCGTCCTTCTCGGGCCGCGCCCCGCGACGGGTCCTCGCGCCGCGCCACCGCCCGGCCCGGCGTGATCTCGTCGGGATCACCGAACGACGCCCGCCGCTCGCGCCGGGAAGGCCGCTCACCGCCGAGCGGATCCGGCGATTCCAACGCCCCGAGCGGATCGGTCAGCGGGTCCGGACGCCGCCGAGGCTCGCTCACCGACGGCGGGCTGTCCCACGATTCCCGCCGCGAACGACGCCGAGAAGTTTCGGGATGATCCGCAGCCTCGCGCGCTCGGTGCCGGCCGTTCGCACCCACATCGTCGGTCACTCCGAAGCTCACGCCCAACCGTCCCAGCGATTCTCGAGACTCGTTCCCTGACCCGTCTGCGCGCCCCTCGGGCCACCTCGGCGTGGCCACGCTCCGTCCGGTGCGGACATCTTCTGCTCCGAAGCAGCACCGGGGCAAACCGAGTTGGCAGACACCCTACGATGTGCGCGCGCTCGTTCGTGGCGGAACCGGACGATGCGCAGCCATCGCCTGACTACACACCGGACACACCGGTCACACCGTGACCTGCAGAGCGTCCAGTCCGCGGATGACGAACCCGCCTTTCCAGCGGGGCTCCTCGGCCAGTGACAGCCCCGGCACACGGCGCAACATCGTCTCGAACGACGTGCCGAGCTCCAGCCGGGCCAGCGGCGCACCCAGGCAGTAGTGAATGCCGGCGCTGAACGAGATGTGCGGGTTCGGGGTCCGCCCGAGATCGAGCCGGGAAGCGTCGGGGAACACCGCCGAATCCCGGTTGGCCGACCCGAACAGCAGCGCCACCTCGTCGCCGCGCGGGATCCGGACCCCGTGCACCTCGATGTCCTCGAGCACCCAGCGCTCGAACAGCTGAAGCGGCGTGTCCCACCGCATCAGCTCCTCGATCGCGCTGCCCACCCCCACCTCGCCGTCACGCAGCCGGGCCAGCTCGGACGGGTTGCGGAACAGCGCCCACCACCCGTTGCCGGTGACGTTCACCGTCGCCTCGTGCCCGGCGTTGAGCAGCAGGACGCACGTTCCGACCAGCTCGGGGTCGGTCAGCTGGTCACCGGCGTCCACCACGGTCGCCAGCGCGCTGATCAGGTCGTCGCCGGGGTTCTGGCGACGCTCGGCGGCCAGCGCGACCAGGTAGTCGGTGAACTCGATGCTCGCACGCACCGCCTTGTCCTGCGCTTGCGCCGAAGGACGCAGCTCGTACATGCCGCAGATGTCCGCCGACCAGGGCCGCAGGAGATGCCGGTCGGCCTCGGGGATCCCGAGCATCTCGGCGATCACCGCCACCGGCAGCGGCTCGGCGACCGTCTGGATCAGGTCGACCGGTGACCCGTCCGAGCCCGCGTCGAGCAGCTGGGACACCAGCCCTTCGGTGTACGAACGCACCCACGGGGCGAGCCGCTCCACGGTTCGCGGCGTGAACGCCTTCGAGACCAGCCGCCGCAGCCGGGTGTGGTCCGGCGGCTCCCGGTCGAGCATCCCGTTGTTGTTCAGCGTCCAGAACGGCTCGAGGTGGTCGGCCGGTGGCTCGTGGCCCATCTCCTCGTGCGTGGCTACGTGGAGGTAGGACCGGCCGAGGCGGCGATCGCGCAGCAGCGCGTCGACATCGGCGTGGCGGGAGATCACCCACTGCCCGGTGCGTTCGAACCGCCAGACCGGCGCGTTCTCACGCAGATCGGCGAACACGTCGTAGGGCCAAGCGACGAACTCCGGCGACCACGGGTCGAACGCGGGAGCAGAAGCCAGGGAACCGGTCATCCGCCCACGCTAACCCGCGTTCTGGAACGATGAACGAGTGGAGCTCACCGTAGGCGTCGGTAGTGGCGCGGATCAACTGGCGACCGCCGACATGGTGCTCAACATCGGTCCCCAGCACCCCTCCACGCACGGTGTCCTGCGGCTGCGCCTGGTGGTCGACGGCGAGCGCGTGATCTCGGCCGAACCGATCATCGGCTACATGCACCGCGGGGCCGAGAAGCTGTTCGAGGTCCGCGACTACCGGCAGATCCTGATGCTGGCCAACCGGCACGACTGGCTGTCGGCCTTCTCGAACGAACTCGGGGTGGCGCTGGCCGTCGAACGGATGATGGGCATCGAGGTACCGGAGCGGGCCACCTGGCTGCGGACGCTGCTCGCCGAGCTCAACCGCGTGCTCAACCACCTGATGTTCCTCGGCTCGTACCCGCTGGAGATCGGCGCGATCACGCCGATGTTCTACGCGTTCCGGGAGCGCGAGACGCTGCAGGCGGTGATGGAGGAGGCCTCCGGCGGCCGGATGCACTACATGTTCAACCGGGTCGGCGGCGTCAAGGAGGAGGTCCCGGCCGGCTGGACCACCCGGGCCCGCCAGGCCGTGGCGGACGTCCGTCGCCGCATGGTCGACATCGAGAAGATCATCCGGACGAACGACATCTTCCTCGCGCGCACGGTGGGCATCGGTGTCCTGGAGCCCGACGTGGCCGCCGCGTACGGGGCGAGTGGGCCGGTCGCCCGTGCGTCCGGGCTCGACTTCGACCTGCGTCGCGACGAGCCGTACTTGGCCTACGACGAGCTCGCCGACGTGCTCGAGGTCGTCACCCGCACCGCCGGGGACTGCCACGCGCGCTTCGAGATCCTGCTGGACCAGGTGTACGTGTCGCTGAACCTGGCCGACGCCTGCCTCGACCGGTTGAGCACGGTCGGCGGCCCGGTCAACGTCCGGCTGCCGAAGGTCGTACGGGCGCCCGAGGGGCACACCTACGCGTGGACCGAGAACCCGCTCGGCATCAACGGCTACTACCTGGTCTCGCGCGGCGAGAAGACGCCGTGGCGGCTGAAGCTGCGCACCGCGTCCTACGCGAACGTCCAGGCGCTGGCGACGCTGCTGCCGGGCACGCTGCTGCCCGACCTGGTGGCGATCCTCGGATCGATGTTCTTCGTCGTCGGCGACGTCGACAAGTGAGCTACCAGCTCTTGTAGCGGCCGCTGTCCTCGTCGATCGAAGCGTGCCGGGCGCGACGTTCGGCGGAGTTGTCGTCGGAGCCACCGGACGGAGCCTGCGGAAGGTGCTCGAGGCTCGGCAGTTCGAACTCCGCCGACGGCTCGGCGACCGTGGAGTTGGGCCCCGAGCGGTGCGACGCCGACTGCCACTCGGGCGCGGGCGCGACATCGGGCAGCTCGTCCCAGCGCTGCTGGGCGCCGAAGCCGTTGCCCGAACCGAAGCCCGCCCCGGCGCCGAAGCCGTTGCCCGAACCGAACGCCGGCTCGGAGAGCGCCTGGCCACCGACGCTGTACGGCACGTCGAAGACGTCACCGGTGATGGCGCCCGTGATGACCTGCGGGTCTTCCTGGTTGAAGCGCTGCGACCCGGTGTCCCAGCCGTAGCTCCCGGAATCCCAGCCGTTCGTGTTCTCGCGCCACGACGACCACTCGCTGGCCGAGCTCCGGTCGGGGTCGCGCGAGCTCTCCGACCGCGGGCCGGCGTTACGGGGGTCGGCGCCGCGGGGGTCGGCGTTGCGGGGGGCGGCATTGCGGGGAGCGCCGTTCCGCGGGTCGCCGTTCCGCGAGTCCGCGCTGCGGGGATCCGCGTTGCGCGCGTCGGCGTTCCGGGGCTCGGCGTCCCGCCGCGGGGCCTCGCGCCGGTTCGACTCGTTCCGGTTCGACTCGTTGCGGGCGCCCTCGGACGAGTTGCCCGAACGGTCCCAGAACTCGGCGTAGTCGATCGTGCCGTTCTCGCCGGAGTTGTCCTTCGACCGGTCGTCGGTCGAACGAGATCCGTAGACGCCGGCATCGATGCGCTGCGGGGTGTAAGCCGGCGGAGCGTCGTCGTAATCGATCACCGGGTACCCGGCCGAGTCTTCCTCCGGAGCCCGACGCCGACCGCTGCGCTGCTCCTTCGGCGCGTCGCCGCCGGTGCCCGATCCGTACGTGCTCGCCTGGTACGACTGGTAGCGCCCGGCGCTGTCGTCCGCGTCGGGACGGCGCCGCCCGTACTCGGTACCGCCGTACTCGTTGCCGCCCGCGCGGCGCCCCGACGCGGCCGGCTCGGGCTCGGCGGGACGGCGGGGCCAGTTGCCGGGGTTGTCACCGGTGTCGGACGAACCGGCCGGGCGGGCGCTGCCGTACGTACCCGCCCCGTAGCGAATCGGTTCCTGCCGCTGGCCGGCGCCGGTCTCGTCGCTGCCGAACCAGTCGTAGCCCGGCTCGGCGTCCGGAATCTCCCCGCCGGCGGCGATCGCCCGCATCGGACGGTCGCCGCGGCCACGGGAATCGACCGGGTAGTCGTCCTCACCGGCCGGTAAGGCCCCGGTTAAGCGATTGAGCCGCGTGGACTCCGCGCGGAGCACGCCCTCGCGCCGGGTTGCCTCCAGCTCGCGGTGGACCCGCTCGAGCTCGCGGTGGACCGAGACCTCGACGCCTCGGCGCAGCGAGTCGATGTCGTTGCGCAGCTGGGTGACCTCGGTGCGCAGCTGCTCTTCGACGTCGTCCTTGACCATCGCGGCGTCGTCGCGGAGCACGACGCTCAGACCGATGATGACGACGGAGAACACCGCGAGCACCGCGGCCGCACGCAGCGGGCCGACGCCGCTGCCGAGAACGAGGAGCAATGCCGCGAGCGGAGCGATGGCCACGCCGACCCAGAACAGCTTGCCGACGTGTCGGCGGAATCCCGGGGTGGAGGGTGCGCTTTCGCTCTCCCCACGCTCCGGGGGCGGTAGATGAGGCGGCGGCATGTGATCGAGGTTAGCGAGTCGCTCGCCCGGCGTCCGAGTTCTGGGTGATTCGGACGGCCGCTGTGGGGCCGTTTCGTCCTTCTTGTCGGATGCGTTCGCGTCCACACCAGACGGTTCGCCCGACTTTGCCTCGTCGGTCGACGAGGGAGCACCGTCCGTAACCGGTCTGACCGGCTCCGAAGACCGTGCACTCTGCGGATTCACAACGCCACGGTAACCCGCCCAACCCACTACAGTGGGCCGTCAACGACCGTAAACCTCACTATGCGTGATTAATAATTTCCCCTTTGCGGTTAACTTCCGGGTAATTCAGCCGGACATCCGAAGGTCGCCGACGGATTTAGTGACCGTCGCCACGCTGGGCTCACGGGTCGAGCGTCACGACCCGATCGGCGGACAGCGCGGCGAATTCCGCGTCCGTGGTCGTGATCAGAACCGCGTGGTCGGATCCGGCCTGCGGTCGCAGCATCCCGGCCAGCGCCGCCGCCTCAGCGGCCTCCAGCCCGGCGGTCGGGTCGTCCAGGACGAGCAACTCGGGGCCGACGAGCAGCGCCCGCGCCAGCACGACCCGGATGTGCAGCGACGTGGGCACGGCCGCCAGCTCCGCGTCGAGGTACTCCCCCGCTCCGAGCCGGGTCAGCGCGTCGCGGGCGAGTTGGCGCAGTTCCTCGCCGCGCGGTCGGAGCTGGGCCCCGCCGAGCAACGCGACGCCCACACCACCGTGCCGCCCGGCGGGAACCGCGGCGACCGGCGGCACCCCGGCCGCGCCGACGAGCACGTTCTCCAGCACGGTCAGCCCGCCGTAGAGGCCGACGCCCTGCAGCGTCCGGGCCAGGCCGCCGAGCGTCGTCAGGCGGTGCGGACGCGGGCGCAGCGCCGAGCCCCGCCAGGTGATCTCGCCGGCCTCCGGCCGGACGAAGCCGCAGACGGTGTCGAAGAGCGTGGAGCCCGCTCCCCCCACCACCGCGACGACCTGTCCGGGCTCGACGCTCAGCGACACGTCGTCGAGCGCGCCCGCTCGACCGGCCCGCGTCCGGACGCCGGATAACTGAAGTACTAGGGAAGATGACGTCACAGGCATCCGGTCCCCCTCGGAGGCGACGAACCGTCAGCTGCCGAGTATGTGGTAACCGTCACATCACTTGCAAGACATGGTCCAGTCACCAGTCGGGGTCAAACCGGACGCCGCCCCAGACGCTCCATCACCCGGGTCACGACCAGCCCGAGAATGATCGCGGCGCCCGAGATCACGGCGCCGAGCCACTTGTCGGCCCCGACCAGATCGAGGTGCAGGCGCACCAGCCCGAGCAGCGTCGCGGCCAGCACGACGCCGAAGATCCCGCCGCGGCGGCCGTGCGCGCTGACCCCGCCGAGAAGCGCGACGCTGAAGCCCACCATCGCGAGCTCGGCCATGCCGGTGTAACCACCGGCGCTGGTGCCCCGGTTCGCCGCGTCGAGCAGGCCGGCGGCCGCGGCCAGCGCACCCGACCCGGCGAGCGCACCGGCAGCCGCGATCGACGCCACGAACCCGGCCCGCTTCGCCGGGTCGCCGGTCGGACGGGAGCGGCCGACGAACCGCCGGAACGCGGGCTGCGCGAGCAGCAGGCCACCCAGCACCGAGATCACGGCGGCGCCGATCAGCCACCACTCCGCCGACACGTGGACGTTCGGCGTCTCGCCGCCGACCGGGCGGGCGGCGTAACCGACGAGCGCCGGAACGACCCCGGAGAGCACGCCGGCCACCCCGAGGCTCGCCGCCCAGCTCGGGACGCCGAACGTGGTGCTGATCAGCGCGATGACCAGGCCGGCGAGCGCACCACCGGCCAGCGCCATCGCCAGCGCCTCACCGAACGGGTGCCCCTCGGCACCGACCAGCCAGGCGTAGTCGGCGCCGGCCGCGATCGCGATCGCCCCGATCGCGACGTTCGGCATGCCGCCGCGCAGCGAGAGCGCCGCCGCGCTGCCGAGCAGGATCGCGGTGGCGACCCAGAGCATCAGGGCGGGGCCGGCGTCACCGCGGAAGACCTGGTCGTCCTGGGCGAGGACGAGCAACACCTCGGTGACGACCGCGGCCGCCAGCACGATCTCCCAGATCAGGTGCGGCCAGAGCCGGTCACGGACGGGCGGCTCCGGCACGGCCGCCGGCGCGGTGAACGTCGGCGGCTCGTAGGGCGGCGGCGGCGCGGGCGGCTCCGGGACGTCCGCGACGACCGGAACCCCGTACGGCGGCGTGTTGCCACCCAGCATCTCGGTCGGGGTGTCCTGGTTGGCCACGCGGAAGTCGTAGTCCGGCGCGTCCTCGTACTGGCCGGGCAGCGTCAGCGTTCCGCCGTCGCGGTCGTCGACACCCGGATCGTCCTCGTGCTGCTTTCGCACCGTCTACCTCCTCGGTCGCAGTACTGCGCCCCGACCCCCGTCGTCCCCGAGGGTAGACGGAGTCTCCTATTCCGGGTGTTCCAGCAGATAGTCGATGAACGCGGCGCGGATCAGCGGCTCGGAGTCGCCGTACTCGTGACCGGTCAGCTCGCGCCAGAGACCGACGGCCTCTTCGATCGTGCTGCCGATCGTCCCGAGGCTCTCGTCGTTCGACTCGGTCTCCCGCGCGCTGGGCAGGCGCTGGATCAAGTCCCAGAAGAAGCCGACGTCCCCGCGCCTGCGCGCCCGGGAGAACGCGCGCTCGCGCAACTCCTCGGTCGACAGCGCGTCCAGGGTGGCCAGATCGCTCATCGATACATCCTTCGATCAGGACTCTTCGTCGTCGGGTGGATCCGGGATGCGGCAGGACCGCTCGAGCCAGAGAGCGGCGCCGACCAACAGCACGGCGGCGATCAGCCCACCGGTGCACTCCGGTACGTCGTCAGCGGCGGCGGCGAGGCGCTCCCGCTCGCTGAGCAGGAACAGCAGCAGCCCGGCGTAGAGGCCCACGAACAGCGCACCGCCGAGCGAGGACGCCTTGGCCAGCGCGGCGAACCGCGCGACGGCCAGCGGCTCGACCGGGCCCGCGCCTTCCTGCCGGTCGATCCGGGCCCGGGTGGCCCGCGCCGCGATCAGTTCGAAGATCGCCAGCAGGGCCAGCGTCAGCGCCGGGAACCAGGTGAACATCGGCAGGTCGCCGTAGAACCGATTGGCCAGCGCCCACGCCGCCACGCACGCGACCAGCACGACCAGCGCCAGGCTGCCGGGTCGGGTCGGGGTCAACCGCGGGGTCGGCGTCGGCGGGCTGGGGGGCGGAGTCACTCCTGGTCACCTCTCCAGGCTCAGGTCATCGCGGCGGCGGACGGTACCCCGGTCATCATCCGGCAGTGCGTCGACGAGCTCACGCACCGCTCCGTGCCCGGCGAGCACCGCGTCGGGTTCGACCGCGAGCCAGGGCACCAGGACGAAGGCCCGCTGCGACGCCAGCGGATGCGGCAACGTCAACGACGGGTCCTCGGAGAGCACGGCTTCGCCGCGGACGTCGTGCACCTGCACGACGTCCACATCGAGCGTTCGAGGGCCCCATCGCACGTCACGCACCCGACCGGCGGCCCGCTCGGCCTCCCGGACGAAGGACAGCCAGCCGGCCGCGTCGCGGCCGGCGTCTTCGGCCACCACGATGGCGTTCAAGTAATCATCCTGGGGCACCGGTCCCCACGGATCGGTTTCGTAAACCGGTGACACGCGGGCGCCGGGCAACGCGGTGATCACACCGGCCAGGTTCGCCAGCCGATCGCCCAGGTTGGACCCGATCGAAAGCACCGCGCGGGTCATCGGGACCGCCGGATCGTCACGGCCACGTCGCCGAACTCCAGCGGGATCGGTGCCTTCGGCTTGTGCACGGTGACCTCGGCGGCGCTCACCCGGGAATCGTCCAGGCAGACGTCGGCGAGCCGGGCCACCAGTTTCTCCAGCAGGTTCACCGGCTCGCCCTGCACCACCGCGGCCAGCTTCTGAGCCAGTTCGCCGTAGTGCACGGTGTCGGTGACCTCGTCGGTCTCGGCGGCCTTCCGCGTGTCGAGCTCGAGCGCGACGTCGACGACGAACGGCTGTCCTTCGCGGCGCTCGAAGTCGAAGACGCCGTGGTAGCCGGTCACCGTGAGCCCGGTCAGCACGATCCGGTCGTTGGTCACCCGCGAGCCCTCCGGTACGCCTCCAGCACCGCGATCGCGTCGACGCTCGCCCGGACTTCGTGCACGCGCACACCCCAGGCACCGGCCTGCGCGGAGAGCACGGTGATCGCCAGCGTGGCGTCCTCCCGCTCGTCCACCGGCCGGGGCTTGTCCTCGTCGTCGGCGAGCAGGCGGCCCAGGAACGATTTGCGGCTCGCCCCGATCAGCACCGGGAACCCGAGCGCCTGCAGCACGTCCAGGCGGGCCAGCAGCTCCCAGTTGTGGACGCCGGTCTTCGCGAACCCGAGCCCCGGATCGAGGATCAGGGCGTCGGACGAGACTCCGGCCGCCAGCGCCGCGTCGACGCGTGCCGACAGCTCGTCCCTGACCTCGGTGACCACGTCGCCGTACCGGGCCAGCGACTGCATCCGCCGACTGTGCCCGCGCCAGTGCATCAGGATCCACGGGCAGCCGGCGTCGGCGACCACGGCGCCCATCCGGGCGTCGGCCAGACCGCCGGAGACGTCGTTGACGATGCTCGCGCCGGCCCTCAGCGAGGCTTCCGCGACCGCGGCGCGGGTCGTGTCGATGCTGACCGCGACGCCCGCCGAAGCGAGCTCGCGGATTACCGGCACGACCCGTTCGATCTCGACGTCAGCGTCGACCCGCTCGGCACCCGGCCGGGTGGACTCACCGCCGACGTCGATGTACTCGGCACCCTGCCCGGCGAGTTCCATCGCGTGCGAGACGGCGGCGTCGAGGTTCTCGTAGCGCCCGCCGTCGGAGAACGAGTCGGGCGTCACGTTGAGGACGCCCATCACCCGGCATCGACCCGGCCCCGTCACTGACTTGGACCCGGTCACCGACCTGATCCGAGGATCAGGCTCATCGCCTCCGCCCGGGCGGCCTGGGACCGCTGGAACCAACCGCGGACCGCGGAGGTGACCGTGCGGGCGCCGGGCTTGCGGACGCCACGCATCGACATGCACAGATGCTCGCACTCGACCACGACGATGACCCCGCGCGGCTCGAGCTTGGCCATCAGCGTGTCGGCGATCTGCGACGTCAGCCGCTCCTGCACCTGCGGCCGCCGGGCGTACGCCTCGACCAACCGCGCGAGCTTCGACAGCCCGGTGATGCGGCCGTCCTCACCCGGGATGTACCCCACGTGCGCGACCCCGTGGAAGGGCACCAGGTGGTGTTCGCAGGTCGAGTAGAGCTCGATGTCCTTGACCAGGACGAGCTCCTCGTGGTCTTCCTCGAAGACGGTCGTGAGCACCGTCGACGGGTCGACGTGCAGACCGGAGAAGATCTCCGCGTAGGCACGTGCGACGCGGGCCGGCGTCTCCCGGAGCCCCTCGCGGTCGGGGTCTTCCCCGACCGCGGTGAGGATCTCCCGGACGGCCCGCTGGATCCGCGGCAGGTCGACGGCCTCCGCCGCCGACGTGCCACCTTCACCAGCGGGCGTCAACGCGTCGGACGCGACCGCTTCCGTGCTCAGCGCAGGTCTCCCGGCCCCGACGAGCCCGAGTGGCCCGTGCCCGGCCAGCCCGGCTGACCCGGGTGCTGCGGACCGCCGAGCGTGTCGCTCTGCGGCGGCAGCGGGTCGTTGAGCGGGTCTCCCGGTGCCGGCACCGACGCGTCGCTACCCGGGTTGATCGACACCCCGGGCTCGTCGTCCGGCGCGGCGTGCGCGCCACCGCCGTTGGCCCGGAGACCGTTCGAGCCGTTGGCCAGCCGCGCGGTCGCCTCGTCGGCGGCCTTCTTCTGCAGCTCGGCCACCTCGGCGGCCGTCATGACCGGCGGCTTGTCGCTCGGCGCCCGCTTGCCGAACCCATTGAAGGGCGACATCGGCGGCCGCTTCTGCACCCGCGCGCAGATCCGGGCCATGTCGTCCTTGCTCAGCGTCTCCTTCTCCAGGAGCTCGAGCACCATCGTGTCGAGCACGTCGCGGTACTCCGAGAGGATCTCGTAGGCCTCGTCGTGCGCGAGCTCGATCAGAGCCCGCACCTCGGCGTCGATCTCCGCCGCGATGGAGTCGGAGTAGTCGCGCTGGTGGCCCATGTCGCGACCGAGGAACGGCTCCGAGTCGCTGGTGCCGTACTTGATCGCCCCGAGTTTGGCGCTCATGCCGTACTCGGTGACCATCGCCCTGGCCATGCCGGTGGCCTTCTCGATGTCGTTTCCGGCGCCGGTGGTGGGCTCGTGGTAGACGAGTTCCTCCGCGGCCCGGCCACCGAGCGCGTACGCCAGCGTGTCGATCATTTCCGATCGCGTCTGGGTGTACTTGTCCTCGGTCGGCAGGATCAGCGTGTGGCCCAGCGAGCGGCCACGCGGCACGATCGTCAGCTTGTGCACCGGCGCGGAGTGCGGCAGTGCCCAGGCCACGAGCGCGTGCCCACCCTCGTGGTACGCGGTGACCTTCAGTTCCTTCGGGCTCATCGCCCGGGTCTTGCGCTCCGGACCGGCGATGACCCGGTCGATCGCCTCTTCGAGCGATTCGTTGGTGATCGCCTTGCGGTCCAGCCGGGCGGTGAGCAGGGCCGCCTCGTTGATGACGTTCGCCAGGTCGGCACCGGTGAAGCCGGGCGTGCGCCGAGCGGTCGTGTCGAGGTCGACGTCGGGTGAGAACGGCTTGCCCTTGGCGTGCACCCGCAGGACGGCCTTGCGGCCCTCCAGGTCGGGGCGGTCGACCGCGATCTGCCGGTCGAACCGGCCGGGACGCAGCAGCGCCGGGTCGAGGATGTCGGGCCGGTTCGTCGCGGCGATCATGATGATGCCGCCCTTGACGTCGAAGCCGTCCATCTCGACGAGCATCTGGTTCAGCGTCTGCTCGCGCTCGTCGTGCCCACCGCCGAGGCCGGCGCCGCGGTGGCGGCCGACCGCGTCGATCTCGTCGACGAAGATGATCGCCGGAGCGTTCTGCTTGGCCTGCTCGAACAGGTCGCGGACGCGGCTGGCACCGACACCGACGAACATCTCGACGAAGTCGGAACCGGAGATCGAGTAGAACGGCACCCCGGCCTCGCCGGCGACCGCACGGGCCAGCAGCGTCTTACCGGTACCGGGCGGGCCGTAGAGCAGGACGCCCTTCGGGATCTTCGCGCCGATCGCCTGGAACTTGGCCGGGTTCTGCAGGAACTCCTTGATCTCGTGGAGTTCCTCGATCGCCTCGTCCGCCCCGGCGACGTCGGCGAACGTCGTTTTCGGGGTGTCCTTGCTGACCAGCTTCGCCTTCGACTTGCCGAAGTTCATGACGCGGCTGCCGCCACCCTGCATCTGGCTCATGAAGAGGAAGAGCAGGACGACGACCACCAGGATCGGAAGCACGGTGATCAGCAGCGTGACGAAGATCGACTCCTGGGTGACCTTCGTGTCGAACGCCGGTCCACCGTTGGCCTCGGACTTCTCCGAGAGAAGCGAGAACACGTCGTCAGCGGACTGCGACGGGAACGACGCTTCGATCTTCTTATCGCCGCGGTAGTCGTTCTTCAGTTCCAGGCGAAGGATCTGTTCCTTGTCCTGGAGCTGGGCTTTGTTGTAGTTGCCCTCTCGCACCTGTGCCAGGGCAACGGAGGTGTCGACCTTCTTGTAGTCGCCGTCGCCGGTGAACAGTGAGCCCAACAGGAGCGCGACCAGGATCATCAGGATGATCCAGACCAGGGGCCTGCGGATGAAGCGGGTACGTTCCATGCTGCGTGCGGGGTGCTCCGAAAAGCAGAGTCCCGGCCCCTCCCGATTCTCAGGCTATTTGGCGCGTGTCGGTGTGCAGTTCAGGTGGTTCGACGGGCGTAATACTTGTTGCTCACCCGGTTGGAGAAGCGTACTCCGCACCCACCGACGGTGCAGGTGGCTGGTAGCCGCCTCCGAGACAACGGGTGAACCCGTGTGACCGTTCCCGTGTCCGGTCAGGCAGCGCCGTAAACCTCGGGCTTCAACACCCCGACAAATGGCAATCCGCGGTACCGCTCGTCGTAGTCGAGGCCATAGCCGACGACGAATTCGTTCGGGATGTCGAATCCGACGTGAGCCACCTCCACCGGGACCTTCACCGCGTCGGGTTTGCGCAGCAGCGCGACCACGCGGACCGAGGCCGGATTGCGGCTGGCCAGGTTGCGCAGCAGCCACGACAGCGTCAGGCCGGAGTCGATGATGTCCTCGACGACCAGGACGTGGCGTCCGGCGATGTCGCGGTCGAGGTCCTTGAGGATGCGCACCACGCCGGAGGACGTGGTCGAGGATCCGTACGAGGAGACCGCCATGAACTCGACCTCGGCCGGGTGCCGTAGCTCGCGGGCGAAGTCGGCCATGAAGACGAACGCACCCTTGAGCACGCCGACCAGCAGCAGCGGGCTGTCGGTGTCGGCCTGGTAGTCGGCCTCGACCTTCCGGGCCAGCTCGGCGATCTTTTCCTGGATGTCGGCGGCCGAGACGACCACCCGCTCGATGTCGGCCGCGTACGGGCCGTCTGACTCTGGGCTCGTCACGTTCGCAGCCTACGGAAGCCGGTCATCCCGGCGCAGGGCACCCCGCACCCGGGCGATCCGGATACCGCCGGGGAGGTGCACCGACCCCTGTCCGCGCCAGCGGGTGACGAGCGCGTCCAGCGCGTCGACGTGGGCGGCGGACAGCGTTCCGGGCGGCGCGCCCAGTTCGATCGCCCAGCGGCGGAGCACCCGGCCACGCAGGGCCCGATGGGCGTCGGCGAGGGCTCGGACGGTGAGCCCGCCGTCGGCGGACGCGTCCTCGTGGAGCTCGGCCGCGAGCGAATCGAGCAGCTCAGCGTCGGCGCGGAGAAGGGCGGCGGTACGGGCAAGACCCGCCACCAGGCCGCCGCCGGCGGCCTCCTCGAGCGTGGGGAGCAGCGCCCGCACGCGGGACCGGGCGTAGGCCGGGTCGACGTTGTGGGGGTCGTGCCAGACCGGGAGGTCCTCGGCGGCCCCGTGGACGAGGGCCCGGGGCAGGTCCAGCAGCGGACGCCGGTAGACGCCGCGTACCGGCGCCATTCCGGCCGCCGAGCGGGCCCCGGACCCCCGGGCGAGCCCGAGCAGCACGGTCTCGGCCTGGTCGTCGGCGGTGTGGCCGAGCAGCACCGCGGCCGCTCCGTGCTCGGCGGCCACGGCGCCGAGGGCCTCGTACCGGGCGTGCCGGGCCGCGGCCTCCGGGCCGCCCGCGGTGCCGACCGCCACCCGCACCGCCACCGAGGGCTCGAGCCCCAGCTCCGTCCCCCAGGTCGCGACCTCGGCGGCCCGCTCGGCCGACCCGGCCTGCAGCGCGTGGTCGACCGTCACCAGCCCGGCCCGCAGGCCCGCCCGCGGCGCCTCGAACGCCGCGGCCGCGGCCAGCGCGGCCGAGTCGGGGCCACCCGAGCACGCGACCAGCGCCAACGACCCGACCGGCAGAGCACGCAGCGCGCCCCGGACCGCCACCCGGACGGCTGCGACCGCCGGCGGTGGCCCGACCACGGCGACCTAGTTCGGGGACACGGTGGGGCCGACCACCCGAGCCACCCAGGCGTCCGGGTCGGCGATCTCCCCCGGGCGCGGCAGCGTCTCCGGCGACGTCCAGATCAGGTTGAAGCCGCCCATGCCGACCCGCTCGACCACCTCGGCCACGAACTTCCGGCCCTCGGCGTACTGGCGCATCTTGACCTCGATGCCGAGCAGGCGCCGGACCAGCTTGTCGAGCGGGTTGCGGGCCGCGCGGCGCTGGTTGAACCGGGCCCGGATGCTCTCCACGGTCGGCACGACGTCGGGCCCGACGCCGTCCATCACGAACTCGGCGTGGCCCTCGACGAGCGTCATCAGCGCGGTGAGCCGGTCGACGACGGCACGCTGCGCCGGCGTCTGCACGAGGTCGAGCACCGACGCCTTCGAGTCGGGGTTGCGTACCGAGTCCGCGAGCGCCGAAATGCCGTTGCGGACGCGGTCCGCGAGCGCTTCGGGGTCGAGGTCGGTGGCGTCGACGAACGCGCTGACCTCGGAGAGGAAGTGGTCGCGCAGCCACGGGACGGCGGTGAACTGGGTCCGGTGGGTCACCTCGTGCAGGCAGACCCAGAGGCGGAAGTCGGTCGGGTCGACGCCGAGCTTGCGCTCGATCTCGACCACGTTCGGTGCGACGAGCAGCAGCCGCCCCGGAGCGCCGGAGAAGACCTCGTACTGACCGAGCACCTTGCTGGAGAAGAACCCGAGGATGGTGCCGACCTGGACGCCGGTGGCCTTCTGCCCGACGACCTTCACCGCGGTGCCGACCGGCCCGAACGCCGTCGGCTTCGGCGGGGACGCGGCCTGGAGCTTCTCGATGACCGGGTCCATCACGACCTGCAGGCCCTCGACGTTCGTCCGCACCCAGTCGGTGCGGTCGACGACCTGCACCGGCGGGTGGTCCACCCGGGCCGACAGCCCGGTGTAGTTCGCGACGTGCTGCTCCGCGACGTCGGTGAGGCGCCGTAGTTCGAGCACCACGTCCGCGGCTTCGGTGACGCTCACCCGCGGGCCACCACCGGTAAGCGTCGCGGCGGTGGAGACCGCCAGATCCCAGTCCACCATCTGCGTCATCTCTTCACGGTACGGGTGAATCGCACGTACCGCCCAACGGTCATCTGCGCCCACCCCTACTTGCAGCCGCACTTGGCGAGGGTCGCCGCGATCTGGTCGAGCGCGGCCTCCGCGCTGTCGGTACCGCCGTTCGGCACGCCGTTGGCCACCGCGGCGAACGTCAGGATCCGGCCTTCGACCGTGATGGTCATCCCGGCCAGCGAACTCACGCCGGAGAGCGTCCCGGTCTTGGCCCGGACGATGCCGACGCCGGCCGTGGCCGAGTTGCCACCGAAGCGGTCGGCGAGCGTGCCGCTGTAGGACGCCACCGGCAGCCCCGCCAGCAGCGTCCGCAACTGGGGGTGCTCGGTGCCGACGGCCTTGGCCAGCAGCGACGTCAGCAGGTTGGGGGTGAGGCGGTTGAGTCGGGAGAGCCCGCTGCCGTCACGCAGTCCGTACCCGGCCGTGTCGATGCCGGCCTCGTCGAGCACGGCCTTCCGCGCCTGGGTGCCGCCGTCGAACGTCGCCGGGAGGCCCTTCTTGACGGCGGTCAGACGCAGCATCGCCTCGGCGATCACGTTGTCGGACTCGGTGAGCATCGCGTCGACGATGTGCGAGAGCGGCGGCGACTGCAGTTCGGCGACCGACTCGGCACCCTCCGGGGCCGTGCCCTGGACGACCTCGGCGTCGCCGGCGCCCAGCAGGCCGGCGAACCGCTGACCGACGAACAGGTCGGGGGTGAGCGTGCGGTCGCCCTCGTGGTCGGGGGTCGGCTCGACCCGCGCGCCGTTCGCAGTGAGCGCGTTCACGTGGGCCGAGTAGTTGCCCGAGATGATGTCGTCGTCCCAGCCGGGGCCGACGGTCGGACCGCTGAACAGCGTGCCGTCGACGACGATCCTGGTGACCGGCGCTCCGTTGAGCGCGGTCTTGACGTCTTTCGCGAGCACGTCGAGCCGCGCCGAACCGGGGTAACTCATCTTCTCGCCGAACGCGAGCGTCGGATCGCCGCCGCCGACGATCACGATCTCACCCTCCGTAGCGCCCTTGACCACCTTCGTGGTCAACCGGTGCGCCGGGCCGTACGCCAACAGCACCCCGGCCGCAGTGACGGTCTTTGTCGTTGAGGCCGGAGTGACCGGTGTGTCAGCATTTCTGCTGAACAGAGTGGTCCCGTTTTCCGCGTCACGCACGGACACGGCTACGCTGGAGCCCAGCCGGGAGTCCGTGAGCAGGGCGGACAGCGCAGTGGTGAGTCCGGCCTCGGTAGGTGGCTCCGCGGAGTCGTCGTCCGGGGTCAAAACTGCTGGTGGATCGGTAAATACCGGTCCGGCGGCGACGGCGGGGACGAGTACCCCGTCGCGCCCACTGTTCACCTCGCTCGCGCCACCGCGCGCGAACCACAGCAGGTCTGTCACCAGCACGGTGGCGAGGACCCAGCAGAGGGTGAGCCACAGCACAGAGTGGCGGCCGATCCGCATATCCTCCCCAAGGACTGGTTCCCGACCTGCGAGACACTAGTCGTAATCAGTGCCCGACCCGGTGAGGAGTCCATCCCGTGGAGTTCGACGTCACGATCGAGATCCCGAAGGGTCAGCGAAACAAGTACGAGGTCGACCACGAGACCGGGCGCATCCGCCTGGACCGGATTCTCTTCACGGCGACCCAGTACCCCGCTGACTACGGGTTCATCGAGGAGACGCTCGGCCAGGACGGCGACCCGCTGGACGCGCTGGTCCTCCTGCAGGAGCCGACGTTCCCCGGTTGCCTGATCCGCGCCCGCGCGATCGGCATGTTCCGGATGAAGGACGAGAAGGGCCCGGACGACAAGGTCCTCTGCGTCCACGCGAACGACCCGCGCCAGGAGCACCTGCGCGACATCCACCACCTGCCGGAGTTCGACCGGCTCGAGATCCAGCACTTCTTCACGGTGTACAAGGACCTCGAGCCCGGTAAGTCCGTCGAGGGTGCGCAGTGGGTCGGGCGGGCCGAGGCCGAGCGCGAGATCGAGCTGTCCCGCAAGCGCGCCGCCGACGCCGGCCACGACGCCTTCACCGGCACCGGTGACGAGCACCCGCCGTCGGAGTAACTCCGCTTAGGGGATGATGCCCCGGTGACTTTCGACGCTGTACGACCGGCCGGTGATGACGAACTGGCGGGCCTCGCGGAGGTCGAGAAGGCCTCCGAGGCGCCTTTCATCGAGGCGGGCATCGCCCTGCCTCCCGAATACATGTCCCAGGACGAGCTGCGCAAATGCGCGATCGTCCTGGTGGCTCCGGGCCCGTCGGGTGCGCCGGTCGGATTCGCGGCGGTCGACGCCGTGGACGGCGCGGCGCACCTGTCGCAGTTATCCGTGGACGCGGCCTACGGTCGCCAGGGCCACGGGCGCGGGTTGCTCGCCGCGGTGATCGGCTGGGCCCGCCGCGGCGGGTTCCCGGCGGTCACGTTGACGACGTTCCGCGACGTTCCGTGGAACGGCCCGTTCTACCGGCGGTACGGGTTCGTCGAACTCGACGAGGCCGACCTCACGCCGGGCCTGCGCGAGGCCCGCGACCACGAGATCGCCATGGGCCTCGACGAGCTGTCCCCCCGCTGCGCCATGCGCCGCCCGTTACGAGCGGGCTAGCGCTTTGGGTTCTGACCTGGAGCCCGCCCAGGGCAACGCTGCCAGTCGAGCGCGAATCCGCCGCGTACACATGCGTACTCAAGGGTTCGCGCTCGCCTGGCAGCGTTGTTCTGGGCGGGCCGCCCACTAAGAGCTGAAGGGGCCGCCTAGGGTGCCGCCGCCGTCGACGACGAGCACGGCGCCGGTGGTCCAGGAGCTGGCGTCGCTGGCCAGGAACAGGGCGGCGTTCGCGATGTCCGTGGGCTGGCCGAGTCGCTGCAGCGGCCACGGGTACTTGGCGTCGTCCCCGGCGCCCTCCCAGAGCGCTCGCGCGAAGTCGGTCTTCACCAGGCCGGGCGCCAGCACGTTGACCCGGACGTTCGGCCCCACCTCGGTCGCCAGCTGCTGCGACAGGAACACCAGCGCCGACTTCGTGACGCCGTAGATCGCGAGCGGCCCGCCCGGACGCAGCCCGTCGATGCTCGAGATGTTGATGACCGAGCCGCCGTGCTCCTTCATCCAGCCCCGGTACGCGGCCTGCGTCCACACCAGCGGGCCGCGCAGGTTCACCTCGAACGTCTTGTCCCAGGCCCGGATCTCGGCGTCGATGACCGGCCCCATGTACGGGTTGGTCGCCGCGTTGTTCACCAGGACGTCGAGCCGGCCGAACCGCTCGATCGTCTCGGCGACGACACGCTCGGCGTCCTCCGCCTTGCCGGCGTGGGCGGCGATCGCGTGCACCGACTCGGGCGCGCCGATCTCCGCGGCCGCCTTCTCCAGCCCCTCGGGCCTGCGCGCGGTGATGACGACCTTCGCGCCGGCGTCGACGTAGGTCTTGGCGATCGCGGCACCGATGCCGCGGGAGGCGCCGGTGACGACGGCCACGCGCCCTTCCAGGTTGATGTCCACGGGGCTCCTCATTAGCGGGACGGGTCGAGAACGAGCTTGCCGACGGTGCTGCGCGAACGCAGAGCTTCGTGTGCTTTCCGAGCCTCCGAGAGAGCGAACTCCCCGCCGGGAACGGCGCGCAGCGTGCCCTTCGCGACCATCTCGAACAGCTCGGCGATCGCCGGGCGCAGCACGTCGCCGGGCAGCAGGAACGCGTGCGCGAGCCACATACCGGCGACGGTCGTGGAGTGCCCGAGCAGGTTGCGCAACTCGATCGGGCTCGGCTGCTCCCGGCTAGCCATGCCGTAGAACGCCAGCCGGCCGAACGGCGCGAGCGCGCGGAGGCTCTGGTCGGTGACCCGTCCCCCGGTCATGTCGAGCACGACGTCGACCCGCTGTCCGCCGTTCGCCTCGCGCAGCGCAGCGGTCATGTCCTCGGACCGGGAATCGATCGCCACGTCGGCGCCGAGTTCCCGGGCGAGCTCACGCTTCTCGTCGCTGGACGCGGTGGCGATCACGCGCCCGGCTCCCCAGGCCTTGGCCAGCTGCACGGCCAGCGACCCGACGCCACCGGCCGCCGCGTGCACCACGACCGACTCGCCGGGGTTCAGCACGGCACTGCGACGCAGCAGCAACCACGCCGACGCGCCCTGCACCACCATCGCCAGCGCGGTCGTGTCGTCGATGCCTTCCGGCACGTCGAACGAGAGCCCGGGCTCGACGAGCGCCTTCTCGGCGTATCCGCCGCCGCCGGCGAGCAGCGACACGATTCGGCGTCCGTCGGCCAGCCGCCCCACGACCTCGGCTCCTGGCACCATCGGCAGCGACGACGCGGCCAGGTACGAGTTCTCGGCCTGGTGCGTGTCGGCGTAGTTCACGCCGGCCCTGGAGACGTCCAGGAGCTGGGCGTTACCCGACGCGACGGGGTCGGGCAGCTCGGCCGGAACCAGCACCTCGGGGCCGCCGAACGACGTGATCCGGATTGCGCGCATGTCAGGCCTCTCCCAAGCTCGTCTGCACCGACGCGTCCGCGGACGGCGCTTTGTCGCCGGCCGGCGTACGCGGCCCCGGCACGTTCCGGAACGCGAACGGCTCAGCCGGGCGTCCCACCTGCACGTACCAGGCCTCGCCGGTGCCGTCGCCGGCCAGGATCGAGTCGAACGCGGCCACGACGTCGGCGACGTCGAGCAGCGGCACGCCCGCGCCGATCAGCGCGTCACGCACGTTCGTGATGATCGCTGTCTCGGCGAACGACGGGCAGAGCGCGTTCACCCGGATGTTGTCGGCGGTGTAGAGCGGGCCGAGCGCCCGCACCAGCCCGACGACCGCGGCCTTGTTGGCGCCGTAGATGGGGTCGAACGGCACCGCGGTGAGGCCGGCCAGGCTCGCGGTCGCGACGATGTCGCCACCACCGCGGGCCTTCAGCGCGGGGAGCGCGGCGTGCGCGCCGTAGACGACACCGTCCAGGTTTATCGACATCACCCGCCGGTAGGCCTCGGGCGAGAACCCCTCTTCGAGCGCGAATCCGGTCGCGACACCGGCGTTGAGGAACGCCAGGTCGAGGCCGCCGAACGCCTCGGTGGCCGCGGCGACGGCGTCCAGGCTGTCCGACGGCGACGTCACGTCGCAGCGCTTGAACAGCCCGCCGATCTCGGACGCCACGGCCGAACCGCCGGATTCGTCGACGTCGGTGACCAACACCCGGTACCCCTGCGAAGCCAACCGCCGCGAGACCGCGGCACCGATGCCGCTCGCTCCACCGGTCACCCAGGCCGCCTTGGCCATACGAGCCTCCCTTGGTCGGCGTCCCCTATTAACTTACTGACTCGTCGGTTACTTTAGAGCCACTTCGAGGATCGGGAGTTCTGATGGATTTCGAGCCCAGCCCGAAAGCGCAGGAGTACATCGACCGCCTGACCGCGTTCATGGACTCGCACGTCCACCCGGCCGAACCCGTCTACGAGTCCCAGCGTGAAGAGCTGATCGCCGCCGGGCAGCCGCACGCGCTCCCGCCGATCGTCGAGGACCTCAAACGCGAGGCGCGGGCCCGTGGCCTCTGGAACCTGTTCCTGCCCGACGTCTCCGGCCTCACCCAGCTGGAGTACGCGCCGCTGGCCGAGATCACCGGGCGCTCGCCGCAGCTCGCCCCCGAGGCGATCAACTGCGCCGCGCCCGACACCGGCAACATGGAGCTGCTGCACCTGTTCGGCACCGACGAGCAGAAGAAGCAGTGGCTCGAACCTCTGCTCGACGGCGAGATCCGCAGCTGCTTCGGGATGACCGAGCCCGACGTCGCCAGCTCGGATGCCCGCAACATCAGCACGAGCGTCGTCCGCGACGGCGACGACTACGTGATCAACGGTCGCAAGTGGTGGACCAGCGGCGCCGCCGACCCGCGCTGCAAGGTCATGATCCTGATGGGCAAGACCGACCCGGACGGCCCGACCTACGCCCAGCAGTCGATGATCCTGGTCCCGATGGACTCCCCCGGTCTGGAGGTCGTCCGCGACCTGTCGGTCTTCGGCTACCACGACCAGCACGGGCATTGCGAGATCAGGCTGACCGACGTGCGGGTTCCGGTCACGAACCTGCTCGGCGAGGAGAACGGCGCGTTCGCGCTGGCCCAGAAGCGGCTGGGGCCCGGCCGGATCCACCACTGCATGCGGGCGATCGGTATGGCCGAGCGCGCTCTGGACGCCATGTGCCGCCGCGCCGTCTCGCGGGTCGCGTTCGGCAAGGAACTGGCCCGGCAGGGTGTCGTTCAGCAGTGGATCGCCGAGTCGCGGATGGCGATCGAACAGGCCCGCCTGCTCACGCTCAAGACCGCCTGGCTGATCGACAAGAAGGGCTTCCAGGCCGCGCGCACGGAGGTGGCCGCGATCAAGGTCGTGGTGCCGCAGATGGCGGTCTCGGTGCTCGACAAGGCGATCCAGGTCCACGGCGGTGGCGGCGTCAGCGGCGACTTCCCGCTGGCCCGGTCGTACGCGGGCCTGCGGACGCTCCGCCTTGCCGACGGCCCGGACGAGGTGCACATCATGTCGGTCGCGCGTACCGAACTGGCCCCCTACCTGGGCAAGTGAGGCGGCGGCTCACCTCGGCTTCGCGCCGGGAACAGCTCCTGTCGGTCGCACTCGACGAGTTCGGGCGGCGCGGCTTCCACCTGACCCAGATGGAGCACGTCGCCGCCGCGGCCGGCGTCTCGAAGGGACTGCTGTACCAGCACTTCGAGTCGAAGGAAGAGCTGTTCTCGGCGGTCACGTCGTCGATCGTGGAGGGTCTTTCGGTCCAGCTGCACGAGGCCACCAAGCCCGGTGACCCGGGGTTGGAGCGCATGCGTGTGCTGGTGAGGACGCTGTTCGACTTCGCGACCGACCAGCCGAGCGCGTGGGCGGTGATGATCCGGCACTTCGACAAACCCGAGGTCGGCGACGAACTGCAGGGCGTCCGCGACGATCTGGGCGCGATCATCGTCGACCTGATGCTGTTGAACCGGCGGAACAACCCGACGCGGCTGGCCGCGGCGGAGCCGGTGGTGACGCTGTTCGCGCCGATCGTGACCGGCGGGTTGATGTCGCTGATCTCGTGGTGGCTCGACCATCCCGAGGTGGCTCGCGAGCGGGCCGAGACGATGGCCGTGGAGTTCCTCTGGCTCGGGCTCGAACGGATCAGGGCAGGCGAGCGCCTGCCCTGATCCCGGCTCAGCCGATCTTGTCGCCGGCAGCCTCGGTGGCGGCACCGGTGCCGGCCGCCGCCTTCTTCACCGACGTGCGAGCGGCCTTGACCTGCGACTTGGCGGTCTTGGTCTGCTCGACCGCAGCCTGGGTCGCCGGGTCCTTGCGGATGCCGGAGACGAGCTTCTCGCCCCGGTCGGCGAACTCGCCGTAGGTCTCGTTGACCTTGCCCTGCAGGTCGTTCAGCTGCGCGCGCAGGTTCTGCGGCAGCTTCTGCAGGTCGGCGACCTGGCTGCGGAGCGCCTCGACGACCGCGCCCTGGTAGCGCGGGATCGCCCGGAGCTGCGCCACGGCGTAGTCGGCGGCACCGACCGCGCTGTAGAGGCCGCGCTTGGCGTCCGGGAGCGCGAACTTCACGTCGCCGGTGGCCTCGACGGTGTTGCCGGTCTTGGTGGTCTGGGTCTTGGCAGTAGCCATGACGACTTCTCCCTGGAAGGAATGTTCCGGGCAAGAGAGCTGCGCTCAGGCAGTCGGCGCGCTGGCTTCGTTCTCGCGCCGGAACGAGTGGTAGATCTCGAGCAGGATTTGCTTCTGCCGGTCGGTGAGGTGCTCGTCCGCATCGATCGCGGACGCCGTTACCCCCGGAGCCGCGTCGGTGCGCACCCCGTCGGGGCTCTCGAGCAGCCCCGCGTGGACGTACAGGGTTTCCGCGGAGATCCGCAGCGCTTTCGCGATCTGCTGCAGGATCTCGGCCGACGGCTTGCGGAGCCCGCGTTCGATCTGGCTGAGGTACGGGTTACTGATGCCGGCCTGTTTCGCCAGCTGCCGGAGCGAGATCTGCGACCCGTTCCGCTGCTCACGAATGAACTCGCCGAGCGAGCGGACCGCGTCCTGCGGCGACTTGAGCGAAGTCATGACCTCGCCCCCTCACCGGCTCGATCTTCTCCGACGTCACCCAGCCTAGGTCGAGTGCTAGCTAGTAGCAAGCACTTCCGCTAGCACTCGTCGGTGGCGCTGCCCACACTCTCCCGCAGCGCGGACAACACGGCGCGGGCGGCGTGGTCGGCCATCCGGAACGGTGCGGCGTTGGTGCGGGGCCGGGCGAACGCGGCCGCACCGCGCGAGCTGGTGTACCAGCCGAGCGCGAACCGACGTGGATGCTCGCGACCGTGGTCGTCGACGACCTGGTAGCTCCGGTTCGTGCGCAGGCGCCCGGTGGAGACGGTGTCGACGACTTCCTCGACGCCCTGGCCGGTCGCCAGCAGATCACGCAGCAACTCGTCGGCGGTGGCGGCGATCGTCGGCCTCGGCAGCCGGGCCTCGACGAGCGCGTCGGCCTCTGTCTCGCCGGGTACGGCCGGGGAGCAGGCCCGGAACTGCCCGTCGACGCCGTCGAACCGCACGTCGGGTCCGAGGAAGCGCACGACGCCTGCACGGGAGAGCGCGAGCAACTGGTCGAGCCGGAAACCGGGCGGGCCGCTGGCGAGGAAACTGAAGAACCCGTGCCACCACCCGTCCAGCTCCTCGACCTGGCTGCGGCCGGTCAGCTGCTTCTGGGCCAGCACGCGGGGCAGCTGGCCGTAGATCGACAGCAGCGCGAGGAACGCGCCCAGATCCGCGCTGTGGGCAGCGTCGTTCCGCCGCGCGACGTCGGCCTCGATGTAGGTCCGTAACGCGACCTGCACGGCGTCGTCGTCGGCGAAGGTGGTGTTCGTGAACGGGCGGTCGAGCCGGTCGAGGTCGAGCCGGTCCTCCTCGGCCGGAACGGCCGAAGCCACCAGGTCGACGCGCGCGGCGCTGTACCAGGCTGCGTCCGTGTACGCGGCGGCGAAATCGTCCCAGGGGAGCGCGGTGCGTTCGGGGTGCCCGGCGAAGAGCTCGTGGTAGTAGCCCCAGCCGATCTCCTTGGCGATCAACGGCCAGACGTCACGACGGAACTCGAGCGGGCCGTCGGGGAGCGCGTCGATCTGCTCCTGGCCGAAGTGTCTCGGGAGCGGTGGCGGCGGTCCGACCAGGCGATAGCCGGTTTTGGCGTGGTACGGGACGCCTCGCCCGGAGCCGACGTGGATTCTCGGCTCGTGGCCCGACGGGACGTAACCGCCGTTCTCGAATCGGCCGCCGCGCCCCTCGGTGAGGAGCACGACGAGGTCGACGAAGGCCAGGCCGAGGCCGCGCACCAGCACGTCCTGGCCGGGCTTCAACGCGCTGAGGTCCAGGTCGGCGGTGTAGGCCGGGGGGACGTAGGTGAGCCCGTGCGCGTCCGCGTAGGCGGCGAGCCGGGCCGACTCGCCGGTCGGCCGGGCGTCGAGGTGGCCGAGCGCGAGCACGACCACGTCGGCTTCGAGTCGCTGCCGGCTCGCGAGGTGGACGATCTGACCGCTCGGGCCGTCCTCGACGCGGATGGCGCGGTCCCGTCGGACCTCGATGCGGACGTTCGCGGGCGCCGACGCGCGGACCCGGTCGAACACCCAGGTGAGATAACCGCTCTGCACGGTGCGGCTGACGAACGAGCGGCCCTCGACGTCGGGCGCGCCGGCCTCGCCGGCCCACTCGTGCAGCGCGGGGCCGGGGGCGAGCGGGCCTTCCACCTGCACGGACTCGTCGGGGAACATCGTGACGTCCTCGGCCATCGAGTTCATCAGCAGCAGCGGGGACTGATCGGCGCGCCAGACGCGGCCCGCGCCCGGCGGGTGCGGATCGACGAACGTGATCAGGAGCGGTTCCTCGAGGACGCCGGGCGCGCTGGCGATGAGGCGTTCGAGCAGGCCGGTCGCGCCGGGACCGGCGCCGACCACGACGAGTCGTTTGGTCATCACGCCCCCTTCTCCTACCTGGATAGTAGGCAGGATCTTCCGAGATCGGCCAGATCAGCCCTTGACCCTCACGCGGCGTGAGTCCTTAGCGTCCTTGTCATGAGTTGGTCGGTAGGACAGGTCGCCAAGGAAGCCGGCGTCACGGTGCGGACCCTGCACCACTACGACGAGATCGGACTTCTCACCCCCAGCGAGCGCACGAACACCGGTTACCGCCGGTACTCGTACGTGGACCTGGAGCGACTGCAACGCATTCTCGCCTACCGCCAGCTCGGGTTCGGACTGGAGGAAATCGCGGCGATCCTGGACGACAGCTCCGTGGATCCGATCGATCACCTCCGGCGGCAGCACGCGCTGCTGACCGGAAAGATCGAGGAGCTGCAACAGATGGTCGCCGCCGTCGAGAAAACGATGGAGGCCAGGAAAATGGGCGTTTCGCTCAATCCGCAGGAGATGTTCGAGGTGTTCGGCGAGAACGACCCCACCCAGTACGAGGACGAGGTACGCGACCGCTGGGGCGACACCGACGCGTACCGGCAGTCGCAGCGCCGGACCGCGACGTACACGAAAGACGACTGGCTGGCGATCAAGGAGGAGGCGGCCGGAAACCTCGCCGATTTCCAGCGGTTGTTCCTCGCCGGCGTTCCCGCCGATTCACCGGACGCGATGGACGTGGCCGAAGCGCACCGCCAGCACATCACCCGGTGGTTCTACGACTGCGGTTACGACATCCACCGCGGTCTCGGCACGATGTACGTCGAGGACGAGCGTTTCACGCGCCACTACGACACGGAAAAGCCGGGACTCGCCACCTATGTCCGCGACGCGATTCACGCGAACGCTACCCGCGCCGGTAAGTAATCCGACAGAAGTGCCACCACGCGCCGCCTAGCGTCGGAAGTGCGGCGAGAGGGGCGCGTGGTGGCTTGGTGGAAGAGCATTTTCGGTGGCAGATCCTTTGTTGACAACACCATCGTCGGCGTGGCCGACGCCGCCCTGAAGACCGACGTCGAGGCCGGCCGCAACGAACTGCTGCGGGTCAACAGCGTGCTACGCGCCGACCTCGAACGGTTACGGGTACACGCAGGCACGGGACCGATGAACACCGTGTTGTTACGGGCCGCGCAGAACGTCGAGGCGTTCGGTTCGGCCGGCTTCGCCGGAGGTCGGCACCTGTTCCGGGCCACCGAGGCGATGGCCGAAGCAGGCCGGTTGATCGCGCCGACCGGCCGACCGCCCTGCCTGTTCAACCCGATGCACGGACCGGCCACCGCGGAAGTCACCTGGACGCCGGGCGAGAGCATGCCGCGCCGCGTTCCGGTCTGCGACGAGGACTCGGTACGGATCACGACCGGGCAGGCACCGGACGTCCGCCTGGTGCCGACCGACTTCGGATTGAAGCCGTACTACTCGGCCGGCCGGCTCTACGCGGACTGGATCCTGGGTTGGTATTCCGGCTCGCAGGCCAATCTGACCCTCGAGCTGTTGGCAGGCACCGACCTCGGCGCTCATTTGCCGGAACGCATTCAGAGTCGGTGACACTCGCACGTCAGGGAAGGCGAAGTTCCAGCATTTTTGTCAGTATTTGAGCCATGCAATGGCGTCGAGACCTATGGTTGGCGATCCTCACGATCGGCACGGTCGCTTTTGTCGTGGGAGAACGCATCCTGTCGACGTCGGACGAACCGGGCCTGGTCACCCCCGTGCTGGTGATCGGGGCCATGACCGCACCGATGGCGTTCTACGCGGCGTGCCGCGGCCTGCATTTCACCGTGCCGACGTGGGTGGTGGTCGCCTCGATGGCGATCGCCGCCGCGCTCGGGTCGGTGATGAGCGGGCTGCTCGGGTACTACGCGCTGGCCGACCTGGGTCCGGTCGCGACGGTGGCGGTGTCGCTGGTCGAGGAGTCGGTGACGCTGCTCGTGCCGCTGGCCGCACTGTTCGCGCTGCCGACACGGCGGGCTTCCGACGGTCTGCTGGTGGGCGCCGCGGCCGGCGGGGGGTTCGCGGTCGCGCAGACCGTCGGGTATCTGGTGACCCTGCCGAGCGTGGTGGGGCCGGCTGCGCACGACGTGCTGGTGCGGGGGCTGTTGGCACCGGCCGCACAGTTGGCGTGGGGTGCGATCACGGCGTTGGCGCTGTGGCTCGCGGCGCAGGAGCACTGGAACGGGCGGTCGCTGCGCCGTCTGGTGCTGGCGATCACGGGGGTCGTGGCGCTGCACGCGCTTTGGGAAGGTGTGCACGGCGTACCGGGGCGTCTGTTGCTCACGGTTCTGAGTGGTGTGTTGCTGGGATGGGTGGTCGTGCGCACGGTGGCGCGCCGAGGGGTGTCGACGAGGGTTCTTTCTCGGTCTGGGGTTTCTTCGGCACGGGTTGGGGCCGGGGGAAAGCCTGGTAGCGCCCCGGCGAAACCAGGCAGTGCCGGGTCACATCCAGGCGGTGCCGGAGCACATCCAGGCGGTGCCGGGACGCGGCCGGACGGTTCCGGGGCTCGGCCGGATGGCGCTGGAGTGGGGTCGGGTGGTGCTGGGGCGAAGTCTGGCCGTGGGATGCCGGGTGGTGCTGGGGTGCGGTCCGGCGGTGCTGGAGTGGCGCATCGGGCCGAGGTGAAGGCTGATGGCGCGGGCGGGGCAGAGCCGGGTGGCGCCGGGGTGGCGCCCAGGGCTGGGGGTGCTGCGGCGCCGGTGGAGGGCCGGGAAGCCGTTGGCGCGCCGGCCGGCACCGTCGCAGGCGGCACCGTCGCAGGCGGCACCGTCGCAGGCGGCACCGTCGCAGGCGGCACCGTCGCAGGCGGCACCGTCGCAGGCGGCACCGTCGCAGGCGGCACCGTCGCAGGCGGCACCGTCGCGGCCGGCACCGTGGCAGGCGGGGCGACGTCGGGGATGGCCGCCGCCGTGGCGTCCGAGCACGCTGTTGTCGAGGCGCCGCTGAGGACTGCCGGCGGTGCGGTTGTCGCCGAGTTGACGCTCACGGACGCCCACTCCGCCGTCGAGACGCTGGTGGACGCCGAAGTGGCTCCCGAACCCACCCACACCGTTGCCAACGAGACGCTCGGCGCTGTCGAGTCGACAGATGCGGCCCTCCCAGCCGTCACTCCGGTAACAGAGGTGAACACCGAACCGCTTCAGGCGCCGCTCACCGGGTTGGCGGAGGGAGAGTGGGAGCAGACTCTCCCAGCCGGTTCCACCGACATCCCGGCCGCAGAGCACCCGGCGGTGAACGCCCAAGAGCCACGCTCGACGGCGCCACCAACCCCGAAGAAGCCACGCTCCACCGCGCCCCGCACAACACCCCGAACCCCGGACGAACCGCTCCCGACCGCGCCACGCACCGCGAGCAAACCACTCTCGGACGCGCCACGCACCGCGGAGAAACCACACCCGACCGCGCCACGCACTGCGGACAAACCGCTCTCGGACGCGCCACGAACCGCGAAGGCGCCGCGCTCGACCGCGCCTCGCACCGCGGACAAGCCGAGCGGCACCAAGAAGCCGAACGGGGCCAGAAAGCCCGGCCCCGCGGCGCCACGCGCGAAGAAGAGCAACGCCCCTCGACCCGCTTCCAGGGCCGCGACGACCGAGCCGAACCAGGCCCGACCCACTTCCGAAACCGACTGAGCGTCCGCAACTGTGACCCAGCCGGGTTGACGCGATCGATTTCACTGGAGTCACATAAGCCCCTCTAACCTCGATCGCATACCGTTAATTTCATGGAAAAGCCTGATCCACCCACCTTCGACTGGACCCCGCCCCAGGAGCGCCGCAACAACCTCGTTGCGCTCGCCCTAGGTGTCTGCGGCGTGGTCCTGTTCGGGGTGTGTGGCGTCGGGCTCTGGATCGCCGACGGTGGCCCGGCCAACGACCCGAAGCCGACCGCCACCTCCGCCGAACCCACCCTCGTGGCCGCACCCCCCAGCCAGTCGCCCCCGAACGACCACGTCGTCGAGACCCTCGGCAGCGGGGTCCCCCAACTCGGCACCCGGATCCGGCACGGTGCACTCGAGTACCGCGTCACCGAGCAGCGGTGCGGCGTCCCCGAGGTGGGCGAAGACGCCGGTGAGGCCGGCCAGCCCACCCGGGGGCACTTCTGCGTGGTCACGCTCGACGTCCGCAACCTGGGTCGCAGCGCGATGGTGTTCACCGCGTCGGACCAGATCGCCTACACCACCGCGGGCGGGCGCTACCTGGGCAGCGCGAAAGCGACCCGCTACGCGAACGGCGCCGAACGCACGTTCTTGACACCGATCGGCCCAGGCGCTCGCGTCAGCGGAAAAATCGCGTTCGACATGCCCAAGGGCTCACGCCTGGACTCCGTCCGCCTGCGGTCGGCCGCCGCGGCCGGCAGCGTCGCCGTCAGCCTGACCTGACCGGTCCGAGTTGTCGCGTACCGCGCGTCGATGGTCCGCGGCAGCGTCGGTCACCGCGGTGAGGAACCGGTGCGCGACCGCCACCTCCTCCTCGGTGAACTCGCCGACGACCCGGTAGATCCGCTCGTGCAGCGGCCCGAAGAACTCGAGCGCGAGCTCCCTGCCGCCTTCGTCGTAGTGCAGGTGCACGCGCCGCCGGTCGCCGGCGGGCCGTTCCCGCCGAATGTGACCGAGCCGCTCCAGACGATCGACCACTGCCGTCGTCGCGCCGGACGAGAGCCCCAGCGCCTCGCCCAACCGGCCGGGCGTGGTCGGTTCGCCCCGCCCTTCCGCGTCCATGATCTCGATCAGCGCGTGCAGGTCGGTGGCGTGCAGACCGTGCAGCTCGGCGAACGCATGGGTGACGAGCCGGGCTTCCACGAAGTACCGCCGTAGTTCCCGCCCCAACTCTCGGGTGCGCTCCCGCCTGTCCACGAGTTGCAGACTAGCGCGGCATCCAGAAAACTCTCGATGGTCGAGAGACTTCACGATCGAGAGAAGAGCGATGCCCGAGATAGTGACCGGCCGCCGATCCGCCTGGCTGGTGCTCCTGTTGGCAGTGCTGCTGTCGGGTCTGGTGATCGCGTTCGGCGGCACTGCGGAGAACAGCAACGAGCCGACCGCTGCCCTCCCGTCGTCCGCCGACTCTTCGAAGGTCGCCGAGCTGCAGAAACAGCTGCCGAGCGGGGAGACCAACCCGGCGCTGATCCTGTACGCCCGGGACGGCGCGCCCCTGACCCAGGCGGACACCACCACGATCGAGGCGGACGCCAAGGCCTTCCGGGGATCTCCCCCGATCTACTCGCCCGACCGCACCGCCGCGCTGCTCGCGGTGCCGTTCGCGGCCGACCTCGAGAACGACGTGGTCATCGACCGCGTCACCGATCTGCGTGAGAAGGCGAAAGCGGACCTGCCCGACGGGCTCACCGCGCAGGTCACCGGCGGTGCCGGCTTCCGAGCCGACATCGCGTCGTCGTTCAGCGGCGCGAACTTCAAGCTGCTCGCCGTCACCGCCGGTGTCGTCGCGTTGCTGCTTCTCATCACCTATCGCAGCCCGATCCTCTGGCTCGTCCCGCTCGCGGTGGTCGGTACGGCCGACGTCGTCGCCGGGTCGGTGATCGCGCTGATGTCGCGCGCGACCGGTCTGAACATCGACCCGTCCACCACCGGCATCGTCGACGTGCTGGTGTTCGGCGCCGGCACCGACTACGCGCTGCTGCTGATCGCCCGCTACCGCGAGGAGCTGCGCCTCACCGAGGATCGTCGCGAAGCGATGCGGAAGGCCCTGCGCTCCGGCGGCGGGGCGATCGTCGCCAGCGCGGTCACGGTGACGTTGAGCCTGCTCACGCTCGCGCTGGCGATCCTGGAGAACGATCGGGCGATCGGTCTCGCCGGCGCGATCGGCATCCTCGTCGCCGCCGTGTTCGGGCTGGTCGTGCTCCCGGCCGCGCTCGTGGTGTGCGGGCGCGGGCTGTTCTGGCCGTTCGTGCCGAAGGTCGGCGACCAGGACAAGGCCCGCACCGGCGCCTGGGCGCGGGTCGCGAGCGGTGTCGCGCGACGACCGGTGGCGGTGATCGCGTTCTCGGTGGTGTTGCTCGGCGTCCTGTCCGCGGGGCTGGTCGACGCCCGGCTCGGCCTCAGCCAGTCCGAACAGTTCCGGGTGAAGGCCGAGTCCGTCGACGGGCTGAAGGCGCTGGCGCGCTACTACCCCGCCGGAGCGACCGACCCCGTCGCGGTGATGACCACCCCGGACCGCGTGGCCGAGGTGACGCGTCTCGCGCAGGACTCTCCGGGTGTCGCGTCGGTGCGGCCGGGCGAGAAGACCGGGGATCTCGCCGAGGTCGACGTCGTCCTGGACGCCGCGCCGGCCACGGCGGAGAGCTACGACGCGATCCGCGCGCTACGCGACCGGCTGGATCCCACCGGAGCTCTCGTCGGCGGGTCGGTCGCCACCGAACTCGACACCCGCGAGGCCGCGATCCGCGACCTGGAAGTGATCGTCCCGCTGGTGCTCGGCGTGGTGCTGATCGTGTTGATCGTGCTCCTGCGCGGGGCGATCGTGGCGCCTCTGCTGCTGATGCTCACCGTGGTGGCGACGTTCTTCGCCGCGCTGGGAGCGAGCACGTTCCTGTTCACGCACGTGCTCGGCTATCCGGCGTTGGACACCGGAGTGCCGTTGCTCGCGTTCCTGTTCCTGGTCGCGCTGGGCGTCGACTACAACATCTTCCTCGTCACGCGGGCGCGGGAAGAGGCGCTGCACCACGGCACCCGCGAAGGCATCGTCACCGCGGTGGCCGTGACCGGCGGAGTGATCACCAGCGCCGGGATCCTGCTGGCGGCGGTGTTCGCGGTGCTGGGGGTGCTGCCGCTGATCACGCTCACCGAGATCGGCGTGATCGTCGGTCTGGGCGTGCTGCTCGACACGCTCCTCGTGCGCACCGTGCTGGTGCCCGCGCTGGTCGTGCTGCTGGACAAGAAGTTCTGGTGGCCCAGCTCCCTCTCCCGGAGCTGAGATGAGCGGTCGCCCCCTCCGGCGCCGGGAGGGGGCGACCTCAGCTCATCCCTCGGACGACCGCTTCCAGAGGTCGATGCCGGACTCCACGGCGTGCTTGTCGATCTCGGCCAGCTCGGCGTCGCTGAACGTGGTGTTCTTCGTCGCCGCGAGGCTGTCTTCGAGCTGCGCGACGCTCGACGCGCCGATCAGCACCGACGAGATGCGCTGGTCACGGAGGCCCCAGGCCAACGCCAGCTGGGCCAGCGTCTGTCCGCGCCCGGCGGCGATCTCGTTGAGCGAACGGATCCGCGAGAGCACGTCGTCGGTGAGCATCGACGACGTCGCCGACCCTTCGCGCGCCACCCGGGAGTCCTCCGGGATGCCGTCGAGGTAGCGGGCCGTGAGCAGCCCCTGCGCCAGCGGCGAGAACGGGATGCAGCCGACGCCCAGCTGACCGAGCGTGTCGAGCAGCCCGGCCTCGATCCAGCGGTTGAACATCGAGTACGACGGCTGGTGGATCAGCAGCGGCGTCCCGAGGTCACGCAGGATCTGCGCGGCCTCCGCGGTGCGCTCCGGCGAGTAGCTGGAGATACCCGCGTACAGCGCCCGACCGGACACGACCGCGGTGTGCAACGCGCCCATCGTCTCCTCGAGGGGCGTCTCCGGGTCGAACCGGTGCGAGTAGAAGATGTCGACGTAGTCGAGCCCCATCCGCGCCAGCGACTGGTCGAGGCTCGCGAGCACGTACTTGCGCGACCCCCACTCCCCGTACGGCCCGGGCCACATGTCGTACCCGGCCTTGGTCGAGATCACCAGCTCGTCGCGGTACGGACGGAAGTCCTCGGCGAAGATCCGCCCGAAGTTGATCTCCGCGGAGCCGTACGGCGGGCCGTAGTTGTTGGCCAGGTCGAAATGGGTGACGCCGAGATCGAACGCCCGGCGAAGGATCGCGCGCTGCGTCGACAGCGGGTTGACGTCACCGAAGTTCTGCCAGAGTCCGAGCGAGACCTCCGGCAGCTTCAGCCCGCTCCGGCCCACCCGGCGATACGGCTGCTGCTCGTAGCGAGCAGCGTCAGCCTCGTAAACCATCAACTCACACCTTCGGTCTGCGCATTTGTCACTACCGAGCCTGTCACAGCGGGAATGCGCTCCTGCGCGCGCACCGCACCCCGTCCCAGCAGCAGGTATCCGATGAACCCGATCGCCAGCGACACGATGACGCCGAGGTTCGCGAACGCCCAGTCGCCGTCCTTGCCGCCGATCGGCCCGAGCAGGTAGCCCTGCCAGTCGAGCCAGGACGCCATCGTGTTCGTGACCAGTCCCCAGCCGACCGCCGAGCCCACCACGACCAGCCCGACCGACGTCCACCGCACGTCGCCGTACCGCCCGCCGGGGGTGAAGAGCTCCGCCTCGGCGTAGTCGGCCTTCCGCAGCAGGATGTCGGCCACGAAGATGCCGCACCAGGCGGCGATCGGGACCCCGAGCGTGATCAGGAAGCCCTGGAACGGCCCGAGGAAGTCGTTGGCGACGAACACCACGTAGATCGCACCGATGAGCATCAGCGTCGAGTCGATGCACACGGCCACCCAGCGTGGTGCCTTCAACCCCACGTTGAGCAGCGCCAACCCCGACGAGTACACGTCCATGATCGCGCCGGAGACGAGCCCGAGGATCGTCACCACCGCGAACGGCACCAGGAACCACGTCGGCAGAATCGTGGTGAGCGCGCCGACGGGGTCGAGGCCGATGGCCGAGTTGAGGTCCTTCGACGAGCCGGCCAGCAGAATGCCGAACACCAGCAGAATAACCGGCGGGAGCGACGATCCGAGCGTCGTCCACAGCACGACCCCGCGGGTCGACGCCGACCGCGGCAGGTAACGCGAGTAGTCGGCGGCCGCGTTCACCCAGCCCAGACCGAATCCCGTCATCGTGAACACGAGCGCGCCGATCACCGCGGCGGTGGACCCGCCGGGAAGGCCACTCACGGTCGCGAAGTCGACGTGGTCGGCGGCGAACACCAGGTAGACGACGGTGAGCGCACCGGCGATCCAGGTGATCCACCGCTGCGCCCGCATGATCAGGTTGAAGCCGAGCGCACCGCCGAGCGCGACCAGCGCGACGATCACGATGAGCGCGACGACCTTCGTCGCCGTACCACCACCGGCCCCGAGCCGGTCGAGGATCGTCGCCGTGGCCAGCACCGCGACGACGACGAGCGACGTCTCCCACCCGACGGTGAGCAGCCAGGAGATGAAGGACGGCAACCGCCCTCCGCGAACCCCGAACGCCGCCCGCGTGAGCGTCATCGTCGGCGCGGAGCCCCGCTTACCGGCGATCGAGATGATGCCGACGAGCAGGAACGACAAAACGATGCCGAGGACGCCGACGAGCGCCGCCTGCCAGAACGAGATCGCGAACCCGAGCACGTAGGACCCGTAAGCGACCCCGAGCACGGAGACGTTCGCCGCGAACCACGGCCAGAACAGGTCCCGCGGTGTCCCTTTCCGCTCATTCTCAGCGATCTGATTGATGCCATTGGCCTCGACGCTCAACGCTGCATCGGACATCGACTGCCCCTTGCTTCACCTGGTGGGGAGGTGATCGTCTCACCGCCGGGGTCGCACGGACAGAGCGATGTCCGTCGGGCTCGTGGGGGGCGGGTTGGGGGTAGCGAGGGCGAGACGGTGAGTAGCGGAGGAGGCCGCCCGACACGGATCGGGGTGCCGACGCGAGACGGGCAACCGCGCGGGCGCAACGCGGAAACCGCGCGGGCGCAACGCGGGAAACCGCGCGAACTTGGCGCGTAGTAGCGCAGGTGGCCGCGCTGACGCGATGCATGGAGCTGCGCAGCTAGCAGGGCGGACGGGCGCGACACCGTCGGCTGCGCGGGCGCGACAGTGGCCATGCAGGCGCGACAGAGGTAGCCATGCGAGCTTGGTACGAGTGCCCGTTGCGGGTCGTGGTCCCGGGTGCCCACGCAGGCGCGAGGCCGGTACCCACACAGGCGCGAGGCCGGTACCCACACAGGCGCGAGGCCGGTACCCACACAGGCGCGAGGCCGGTACCCACACAGGCGCGAGGCCGGTACCCACACAGGCGCAACGCGGGCAGCCTTCGGGGTGTCGCCGCGCGTGCGACGCGAGTAGCCGCGCGGACGCGACGCGAGGAGCGGCGCGGCTGGCCACACAGGTACGAGGCAGCTGTATCGCCCCGGCGTGACACAGGTCCCCGTGCGTGACGGCAGGCCCGCGCGCGTCGCGCGTTCACAACACGAGAAGCTACGCAGGCGTCGCGCGGATAGTCGCGCAGGCGTCGCGCGCATAGTCGCGCGCAGGTGCGAGACAGGCGTCGGCGTGGAGCGGTCACGAGACGGCTAAGCCGCGCAGGTGCGAGGCGGCTGACCGCGCAGGCAGGAGACGGCTAGGCGCGCCGGGGCGTCAGCGTGGTGGGTAGCCGGCGGGCGGGTACTGGGCCGGTGGGTACTGGGCGGGCGGATAGCCCGGGGGCGGGTACCCGGCGGCCGGAGGCGGCGCGGGGCGGTAAGCACCGGGCTGCGACGCGTAGCCGGGGGGTGGTGCGTACGCCTGCTGCGGATACCCGGGCGCCGGGTAGGCAGCCGGCGGGTACCCGGCAGGCGGATACCCCGGCGGCGGATACCCCGGCTGCCCTGCATACGGATACGCGGGCTGCGGAGGCCGCGCCGCCTGCGGATGCGGCGGCCCCTGCCAGGCCGGAGCCGCCGGCTGGTTCTTGCCGCCCTTGAACGCCGAAGCCGCCCAGAACACGGCCGCGACAAGCATGAAGCCACCGACTCCGGCCGGAATCAGCACGCCCACCCAACTGAAGGCGTAGGCCTCACCGTCGTGGATGCGAACCTCGACCGACTTGCCCTGGTCGTCGTCCCCAACCCCGTCGATCTGGCCACGCTTGCTCACGCCGTTCTCCTGCCACGTGCCGTAGCAGGTCGTCCGTGTCCGGCCTTTGCGGCCGTAGCTCTTCGTGCACTGGTCGACAACCGCGGTGGTTTTCTCCCCGGTGGTACCGGCGTAGTAATTCCACCCACCGAATCCCAGGAATCCCAACCCGATGACGAGCAGCGATAACGCCGAAAGTACGGCTCGCACGTGACTGATCCTTCTTCCACTGTCCGCCGGGACCCCCGTGATCCCTGAGACCTCAAGTGCCACACGTTAGCTCCCCGGACCGAACCCGCGTCCGGACTCAGCCCTAGAGGTTCGTCTCCAGCACCCACGCCCCCGTCGGTCCCGTCGGCTTTTCACCGTCGAGCCGCAGAGCAGCGAACAACCGTCCGCCCGTGAATTCGCGAATGATATTCACGTCAATACTCATTCATGATCGAAAGATAGTAAAGACGGCATACTCCCCTCTGGGGTGAGTAATGGGTGGAATTCGCAAGTGGGCGATAGTCGTCGCGGTCAGCGCGGCGTTAATGGGGTGCGGGAAGTCGCGGCCACCCGACGCCGTGCGGTCGACGCCACCACCGGCCCTGTCGTCACCGACGCCGGACAGCGAACCGCAGGTATTTCCGTCACCTGCAGACCGCCCGTCCTTTTCGGAGGCTGCACCAGCGCCTTTCCCACAGCCGATCGTGCCCGGCGACTGGCTGTTCGGCACCGACCCGGTGATCCCGCCCCTACCGCCGGACGAGCCATCGGCCGACGCACAACGCGCTTCGCCCACGCTCGAGGGGCCAACGTCTGCCCCACCCCAACCAACGCCGTCCCCGATCCAGTCGCGCTCCTCCGCATCAGACCCCGGCGAACCGACCCCATCCGACCCGGGCGCCTCCACACCGACTCCGACCGAGCCGAACTCACCCTTCTCCAGCCCTCCAGCACCGAGCCAGCCGGCACCGTCGTCCCCACCACCGGGCGTCCCAGCATCTGACCCACCATCCCCGAGTCCCACCACGCCGGCCGCTACCTCGCCGGCCACTACCTCCGAACCAGCACCCGTCGAACCGAGCCCGACCCAATGAGCCGTCGCCGACATCGATCTCCCGCCGGCCCCACCCCGAGCAACAAGCGCGCAGCCTCTCCGGCCGCAACCGCCAATGCCACCATCCGCACCGCGTCCGCACCCACCAGCCACCCCGCCGAACCCACGCCAGCGACCGTGCACAAACCCTGGTCGGTGATACAGGCCGTTCTGGCCGAACTAGCCGCGATCACCGCGGTGCTCTACTACCTCGGCTGGATCCGCGCCGCCGAAACCTTCCGCTACTTCGGCGTCGACGTCGGCATCCTTGGCCTCTCCTCCGCCGACTACGTGCTGCGCAGCCCTCCAACCGCCATCCCGATAATCGTCGTGCTCAACCTCCTCGCGGTCGCCGCGATCGAGCTGTACCGCACAGGCCTCGGCGACCGCCTGGCGACGATCAACCGACGTCGACTGCGCATCGCCCTCTGGTCGGTCACCGGCGTGACGTCGGCCGCCGTAGTTGTTCTGTATGTGCGCTATGAGGACTGGGGCAGCCGACTCGGCGTGGGCCTCCCTCTCCTGCTGACCCTCGCGGCCGGCGCCGCCGCGGGCGCCCGACACACCCCGACGCCGGGGCGACTGACCGATGCGTTGGCGGGCGCCGCCCTCATGGTGCTAGCGGCCATCGGACTGCTCTGGGCCTTCACGCTCTACGGCGCCCAGGCTGGACGCCAAGCCGCGCGCACGTTCTACGACGAGTTACCGAGCCGACCCGCGGTGACCGTCTACAGCGACAAGCTCCTGGTCCTGCCCGGCGCCACCTGGACCGAGGCGACGAAGACCCCGGCCGACTCCGCCTATCAGTACCGCTATCAGGGGCTTCGTCTGCTGGCGCGAACACCGGACGGCTACCTGCTGCTGCCCGAACGCTGGCGCCGTGGCGATGCCGTCTACCTCGTCGCCCTCGGTGACGGCGTCCGAATCGACCTGGCGGGCCGGAACTGAATAGCCTGTGGTCACGGATAGGCCCGAGTGAAGGTGAGAACCCCGGTGCGCTGGTCACGGTTGTACGTGCCGACGTTGCGTCAGGACCCGGCGGACGCGGATGCGGTCAGCCACCGGCTGCTGCTGCGCGCGGGATACGTCCGCCAGCTGATGGCGGGCCATTACACATTGCTGCCGTTGGCGGTGCGCGTCCGCACGAAGATTGTCGACATCATCCGTGAGGAGATGAGCCGGATCGGCGCGCAGGAGTTCTCCCTGCCGGCGATGCACCCGGCCGAGATCTGGCAGAAGACCGGCCGGTGGGACGTCATGGGCGACGAGATGTTCCGGCTGCGTGACCGCAAGGGCGCTGACATCGCCCTCGGCATGACCCACGAAGAGATCTTCACGACGCTGGCGCTCGAGCTGCGCTCGTACCGCGACCTGCCGCAGATGTGGTACCAGTTCCAGACCAAGTTCCGGGACGAGCCCCGCCCGAAGAGTGGGCTGATCCGGGTGCGCGAGTTCACGATGAAAGACGCGTACAGCTTCGATGTGGACGCCACCGGGTTGGACACCGCATTCGACGCGCAGCAGGCCGCTTACGTGCGGATCTTCGAGCGGCTGGGCATCCCGGCCGTGGCCGTGCAGGCGTCCAGCGGCAGCATGGGCGGGAGCGCGTCGGTGGAGTTCATGTGCCCGTCGACGGCCGGTGAGGACCTGATCGTCCGCTGCCCGTCGTGCGGCTACGCGGCCAACGTGGAGAAGGCGACATCCCGGGTGGAGGCCGCCGCGGACGAGGCCGGCCCCGACGCACCCGAGCAGTTCCCGACGCCCGGCGTCCGCACGATCGCCGACCTCGCCGACGGTTTCGGCGCGCCGGCCGACCGGCAGATCAAGACGCTCGTCTACCTGCTCGACGACGAGCTCACGCTGGTGCTGATGCGGGGCGACCACGGCCTGGTCGAGCAGAAGCTGTTGGACGCCACGGGCGCGCGATCCGTGCGGCCGGCGCACCCGGAGGAGATTCGTGAGGCCCTGGGCGCGCTCCCCGGCAGCCTCGGTGCGGTTGGGGTTTCGGGGCCGCGCATCGTCGCCGACGAGGCGCTGCGTGGACGCCGCAACATGTTCACCGGCGCCAACGTCGACGAGGTGCACCTGCGGGGCGTCGACGTCAGCCGGGACATCGCGGTCGGGTCCTGGGCCGACCTGCGCGAGGTCGTGGCCGGCGAACCCTGCGCGAACTGTGGCACCGGGCTGGAGGTGCTGCGCACGATCGAGGTCGGGCACATCTTCAAGCTCGGCTACAAGTACAGCGAGGCGCTGGACCTGACCGTGCTGGGCGCGGACGGCACGCGGGTGACGCCGATCATGGGCTCCTACGGCATCGGGGTGGAGCGCGCGCTGGCCGCCGCGGTCGAGACGCACCACGACGATGCGGGCATCGTCTGGCCGGTGAGCATCGCTCCGTTCGCGGTGGCGGTGGTCGTCGTCGGTAAGGACGAGGAGACCGTGGCCGCGGCCGAGCGGCTCTACGCCGAACTGCAGGCCGCCGGCGTGGACGTGATCCTCGACGACCGGGCCGAGCGACCAGGCGTGAAGTTCGCCGACGTCGAGCTGATCGGTATCCCGTTCCGGGTCACGGTGGGTTCGCGGGGCGTCAAGGCCGGCGCCCTGGAGCTGACCCACCGCGCGACCCGCGAGACCGAAAGCGTCCCCCTCGACGCCGTGAGCGCACGCGTGCGGGAGCTCGTCAACCAGTGAGCGCATCGTGGCCCCGTTCAGCGAGCGGGGCCACGAGCGGGCCCAACAGGTCGAACCCTTCACCGACGGTCATGCCCTGCAGAGACCGATAGTGGATGCCCTCGAAGATCGCCGCCATCTTGTAGTGCGCGAACCCGAGATACCAGGGCAGGTCGCCGAGATCCGCGCCGGTCAACTTCTGATAGCTCTCGACGAGGTGCGCCCCGCTGGGAAACGCCGGGACGTCACCGGGCAACGCCGCGACCGGGATGTCGAGCCCTTGCATGCCGTCCCACCACATGACGGTCGACGCCAGATCGGTGAGCGGATCGCCAAGCGTGGCCATCTCCCAGTCGAGCACCGCGTTGACCGCTCCGGTGCCGGCATCGACCACCACGTTGTCGAGCCGGTAGTCGCCGTGGACGATGGCGGCGCCCTGGTGCTCGGGCAGCTCGGCAGCGAGCCGCTCGTGCAAGCGATCGAGCTCCGGCAGCTCCCGGGTACGGGACGCCTCCAACTGCCGGGACCACCGGCGTAGCTGCCGCTCCAGGTAGCCGACCGGACGACCGAGCTCACCGAGCCCGACCGCCGCCGGATCGAGCCGGTGGAGACGCGCCAGCACGTCGATCAGCCCGTCGGCGACTGCGGCGGCTCGGACCGGATCGAACGCTTCGAGCTGGTCACGGGTGCGCAGCACGGCGCCCTCGGCGAACGTCATCACGTAGAAGGGCGCACCGATCACCTCGGCATCACCGAGGAGCAGCGGTTCCGGCACTGGAACATCGGTGGGGTGCAAGGCGCTGAGCAGCCGGTATTCGCGGCCCATGTCGTGCGCGGTCTCGAGCACGTGCCCGAGCGGCGGCCGACGCAGCACCCAGCGCCCGACCCCGTCGCTGAGCAGATACGTGAGGTTCGACCGGCCACCAGCGACCAACTCGACGCTCAGCGGCCCGGCGAGCAAGCCGGGCAGCCTCTTTCGCAGGTAGGCCTCCAGCGAAGAGACCTCGACACCCGGCACGGCAGCCATAGAATCTCCTGATCACGAGCGATCGTTCGATCTGTTCAGATGAACATGCCGGGTGTAGCGTGACGCTGTCAAGACCGAAGGAGGCCGTGTGGAAACCGCGGACCGCGAAGTCGTCGGCGCCCGCCTGCGCGAGGCCCGGCAGAGCGCCGGCATCACGCTGCGCGCGGCGGCGGAGGCTCTCGGCGTCAGCGTGGGCACGTGGAGCGCGGTGGAGAACGGCCGCACACGCATCACCACCGACCGCGTGAGCGCCGCCGCGAGCCTGTTCGGCACCGACGTCGAGATCCTCGTGACGGCCCACCGGCCACCCGCATCGCCGCATCACACCTGGCGCGATTTCCCGCCGCTCGATCTGCCCGCACCGCTCCGCGGCGCGCTCAGCGCGTTCGTCGAGCTGGGCTATCACGGCGCCACGATCCGCGACATCGCACAGCGGGCCGATCTGTCGGTGCCGGGCCTCTACCACCATTGGCCCACCAAGCAGCACCTGCTGGTCGCGCTGATGGACCGCACGATGGACGAGCTGATCACCCGCGCCGAAGCGGCCCGAGCCGAGGGCGACGGGCCGGTCGAACGGTTCAAGTTGCTCATCGAATTCCTGGCGCTGTTCCACACGCACCGACGGGAACTGGGCTTCATCGGCGCCAGCGAGATGCGCAGCATCGACGAGCCCGACCGCAGCCGGATCGCCGCAGTCCGTGTCGGCCTGCAGCGGATGGTCGACGCCGAGGTTCGTGAGGCCGTACGCCGAGGCCTGTTCACGACGCCGCTGCCACACGAGGCCTCCCGGGCCGTCGTCACCATGTGCACCGCCCTGCCCAGTTGGTGGTCGCCGAACGGGCCCACGCCGCCCGCGACGGTCGCGGCGCAGTACGTCGAGTTCGCCCTCGATCTCGTTCGCGCCAGCCGTTGACGCGCGTAGCGCTGCCCGCCTATGTTCAGCTTAACAAGCGATCGGTCTGTTCAGGAGGCCAACGATGACCGCCACGGCCCTGCCGGCCCCCTCCGAGCGCGCGGTGGAACTGCGCGAACGCATGGTCGACTTCCTTCGTGACCACGTGCTGCCCGCCGAGGCCCGATACGTCGAGGCGCGTCGCGGCGCCGGCCCCGACGACCACGAGGTGCCACCGGTCGTCGAGGAACTGAAGGAGACCGCGAAGAGGCTCGGCCTCTGGAACCTCTTCCTGCCGGCCGAGTCCGGCCTCACTCAGCTGGAGTACGCGCCGATCGCCGAGCTGTCCGGCTGGGTCAACGACCTCGCGCCGGAAGCGATCAACTGCCAAGCACCCGATACGGGCAACATGGAGTTGCTGCACCTGCTGGGCACCGACGAGCAGAAGAAGCAGTGGCTCGAGCCGCTGCTCGCCGGGCAGATCCGGTCCGCGTTCGCGATGACCGAGCCCGATGTCGCCAGCAGCGACGCCACGAACATCAGCACGCGCATCGTCCGCGACGGCGACGAGTACGTCATCAACGGGCGCAAGTGGTGGACCAGCGGGGCGGCCGATTCGCGCTGTGCGTTCTTCATCCTGATGGGCAAGACCGACCCGGACGCGCCGAGTCATCGGCAGCAAACGATGGTGCTCGTACCGCGAGAAATGCCCGGCGTCCGGATCGTGCGTGACCACTCCGTACTCGGCCACTGGGATCAGCACGGTCACCCCGAGGTCGAGTTCGTCGACGTGCGGGTGCCGGTGACGAACGTGATCGGTGAGGAAGGCGGCGGGTTCGCCGCGGCTCAGGCGCGCCTCGGCCCGGGCCGTATCCACCACTGCATGCGTGCGCTGGGCGCGGCCGAGCGGGCGCTGGCCCTGATGGTCGCGCGGGCCCAGTCGCGGGTGGCGTTCGGCCGCCCGCTGGCCGAGCAGGGCGTCGTACAGCAGCAGATCGCCGAGTCCCGGCTGGAGATCGAGCAGGCCCGGGTGATCTGTCATCTGGCCTGCGCGACGATCGACGCCGAAGGCAACAAGGCCGCGCGAAACCTGGTATCGCTGGCCAAGGTAGCTGTGCCCCGTGCCGCGACAAACGTGATCGACCGCGCGATCCAGGTGCACGGGGGCGCCGGCGTCAGCGAAACCACGCCGCTGGCCTGGATGTACGCGTGGCACCGGGCGATGCGCCTGTTCGACGGGCCCGACGAGGTGCACCTGCGGTCGATCGCGAAGGCCGAGCTCCGCACCGAACCGGTGCTGCCACCGGCCTGGAACTTCTGACGCCGAGTTGGTCTCCACGACGCGTGTGGAGACCAACTCGAGGCCTCCTAGGGCGTGTTTGAAAAGCGCTTCGTTCGTTGGGTGATGCGTGGCTCGTGGTGATCTGACGAATGCGGAGTGGGAAGTCTTGTCGGCGGTGTTGCCGTCGGCTAAGCCGGGTGGTCGGCCGCCGCGTTCGCGGCGGCAGGTCATTGATGGGATCCGGTGGCGGGTGAGGACCGGGGCGCCGTGGCGGGACCTGCCCGAACGGTATGGGCCGTGGGAGACCGCGTATGCGCTGTTCCGGGACTGGCAGCGGGACGGGACCTGGGCGCGCATCGTGTCCGATCTGCAGTCCCGCGCCCAGGCCCGGGGGCTGATCACCTGGGACGTGTCCGTCGACTCCACCGTGGTCCGGGCTCACCAGCACGCCGCGGGCGCCCGTAAAAGGGGGTCGATCAGAAACAACCGCCGGGAGGGTGCACCGCAGAGCCCAACGACCATGGTCTGGGACGGTCACGCGGCGGGTTGAGCACCAAGATCCATCTCGCGGCCGAGGGCGGACAGCGTCCGCTGTCGCTGCTGGTCACCGCCGGGCAGGCCGGAGACGCGCCGCAGTTCCAGCCGGTGATCGACGCGATCGGTGTCCCCGGTCGAGTCGGCAGGCCCAGGACACGGCCGGCGCGGGTCCTAGCCGATAAGGCCTACGGATCCCGCGCCAACCGCGTCTACCTGCGCCGACGCGGAATCCGCGCCACCATCCCCGAACCAGCCGACCGGTTGGCCCACCGCCGACGTCGCGGCAGCGCCGGCGGCCGCCCACCGACGTTCAACGCCGAGACCTACAAGCAGCGCCACGCGGTCGAGTGCGGGATCAACCGCCTCAAGCGCTACCGGGCGGTCGCGACTCGCTACGACAAACTCGCCGTCCGCTTTCTCACGACGCTGCACATCGCCGCGATCAACGAATGGCTACGGTGACCAGCTTTTCAAACAGGCCCTAGGCGGCCCCGGCGCGCGAGTAGAGAATCGGCCCACGGTCGCTCGAACGGTGACGCTCCTTCGCCCCACGAGCCGGCGCGTACTTCTTGCAGGCCTCCTCGGCGGCCTCGAACTCGTCGCTCTCCGGGTCGACCTCGTCCTTACTCAGCCGCAACGATCCGTCAGCGCTGGGCGTCGGAAAATGCTCGACCCCGTTCTCACGCAGGCACTTCGCGTACCGCTTGAGCTTCGTCACCTCGGCCGCCGAAATCCGGCCCTTGGTCGGCAGGCTACCCGGAGCGCACTTCTCAGTGGCCTTCCGAGCCACCTCCGGATCGACGTCCTTCGGGAGCACCGACTCGATCCTCCCCGGCTCGTCGCCGCTCGGCGGAGTCACCGTCGGCGCCTCGAAGTCCGGAATGCCGTTAGCTCGCATGCACTTCGTGAACTTCTCCACGTCCACCGACGAGGTCGGCCTTTCGCTCGCGATTTCGATCGACGGCGAGGTCGGGTGCGTCTGGCCCCCGCCGTCGGACGCCATCGCCGCGCTCCCACCGCCGGCCAGCACCAGCACCGTCATCGCACCGACAAACACCCCGAGTTTGAGCCGCATCTTCTCTCCTTCTGGAATCGGCCTGCGGACGTCGTGCGGCGTCCGCAGGTCGAATTGGAGCGATCAGCGTGCTTCCTGGTCGTTTCCACAATTGGAAACGGCGAGGAAATGCGCCGGGAGGTCACTATGGGGAGATGCGGATCCTGGTGGCCGAGGATGAATCGCTGCTGGCCGACGCCGTCGCGGTGTGGTTACGCGGTGAGGCGCACGCGGTCGACATCGCGCTCGATGGCGCCACCGCACTGGAGCGCGTCGGCGTCAACGACTACGACGTCGTCGTCCTCGATCGTGACCTGCCGAAAGTCCACGGTGACGACGTCTGCCGCGTGGTCGCGGCGCAGCACCCCGACGTCCGAATATTGATGTTGACCGCGGCCGCGGAGATCGACGACCGGGTCACCGGCCTCGCCCTCGGCGCGGACGACTACCTACCGAAACCGTTCGCTTTCCGCGAGCTCGCCGCGCGAGTCATCGCCCTCGGGCGACGCGCGCGTCCGGCCGCGCCGGCGGTGCTGCAGCGAGCAGGCATCCGGCTCGATCCGCACCGCCGCGAGGTGTTCCGGGACGGCCGGTACGTGCCGCTGTCCCGGAAGGAGTTCGCGGTGCTGACCGAGTTGCTACGAGCCGACGGCACGCCGGTCTCGGCCGAACAGCTGCTGGAGAAGGCCTGGGACGAGAACGCGGACCCGTTCACGAACGCGGTGCGGCTCACGATTCTGAAGCTCCGTCGCAAGCTCGGCGAGCCGCCGGTGGTGCTCACCGAGGCTGGTGTCGGGTACCGCATCCCATGAACCGGCTGACGATCCGGCTGCGGCTCTCGCTGGTCTATGGCGGGCTGTTCATGCTGTCGGGCACCCTGCTGCTGTGCGTGACGTACGTGCTGGTCGCGCAACGTCTTCCGGCGGGCGGTGAGGCGGTACGCGCCGCCAGCCCCACTGGTGAGGGCCCGGCAATCGAACTGGTCAAAGAAACCGCGGACGACGCACTCTCCGTACTGCTCACTCAGGGCGGGATCGCGCTCGGCATCGTCGGTCTGGCCGCCACCGTTCTGGGCTGGCTGATCGCCGGACGCATGCTGCAGCCGCTGCATCGCGTCACCGAAACCGCGCGGCGAATAGCGGACGCACCGAACAGCCTGCACGAACGGATCGAAATGGACGGCCCGCAGGACGAGGTCAAGGAGCTCGCCGACACGTTCGATGCCATGTTGGAGCGCCTCGATCACGCTTTCGACGGCGAGCGAAAGTTCATCGCGAACGCGTCCCACGAATTGCGGACGCCGCTGACCGTCAACCGGGCGTTGCTGGAGGTGGCCTTGTACCGCCGCGAACCGACGCCCGAGGTGCGGACCCTCGCCGAAACTCTGCTGGCCGTGAACGAACGGCACGAGCGCCTCGTCGACGGACTGCTGCTGCTGGCGCGGTCCGAGCGCGACATCGGTGAGCGGTTCCACGTCGACCTGGCGGATCTGGCCGACCACCTCGTCGACTCGTTGCCGCCCGGACCGGTAACGGTCGTGCCGAAGCTGGCCGAAGCCCCCACCAACGGCAACCCGGTGCTGCTGGAGCGCCTGGTGCAGAACCTGGTCGAAAACGGGCTGCGCTACAACCTCCCGGACGGCGGAACGGTAGAGGTGTGCACCGGTGTGGCGTCGGGGGCGGCGTTCCTGGAGGTGCGCAACACCGGGCCGGCCGTGCCGCGGTACGAGGTGCCCGGCCTGTTCCAGCCGTTCCGACGGCTGGCGGACCGCACCGGCTCCGGCGCCGGCCTCGGACTGTCGATCGTGCACGCGGTGGTGCGCGCTCATGGAGGCCGCGTCACGGCGTCGCCGGGGCAATCGGGTGGGCTCGTCGTCACCGTGCAGTTGCCGCTAGCTGCTTAACCTGGTCAGCGTGGATCCGCTGACGCTGGGCGAGGCGTACCAGGCTTCGCGTGATCCTGTGGTGCGCCGCGCGTTCGGCGAGCATTACACGCCGGAATCAGTGGTGCTCCGCACGCTGGGTCCGCTGTTTCTCGACTCGCTGCGAGCTGCGAGCGACCTGGATCGGATCGCGGCGGTGCGGTTCCTGGATCCCGCCTGCGGCTGCGGCAACTTCCTCGTCGTCGCCTACCGCGAGCTGCGTCGGCTCGAACTCGAGATCCTTTCCCGGTCCGGCACCGCTCCCGTTCTGCCGCGGGTGCGGCTCGAAAACCTTTACGGCATCGAAGTCGACGCCGGCGCGGCGCGTATCGCGTCCGAGGCGCTGCGTCTCGTCGAGCGCGACTGCAATCGTGAATTCTCCGACCGCTTCGGCGTCGAGGTGCCGCCCGGGTCCCCCGCGACGATCGTCGTCGGGAACGCGCTGACCCTCGACTGGGCGTCGGTCTGCGCACCGTCGTCTTCGCTGTTCGTGGCCGGGAATCCACCTTTCATCGGGACGAAGGAACGAAGCGCCAACCAGACCGCCGATCTCCGTGCGGTCTGGGGTCCCCGCTACTCCGGGCTGCTCGACTACGTGAGCGGATGGTTCGCGAAGGCCGCGGCATATTGCGAAAGTGACTGGGCTTTCGTAGCGACGAACTCGATCGTCCAGGGCCAAGGCGTCCCGACGCTGTTCGGAGCGATGTTCGACGCCGGCTGGCGAATCGACTTCGCCCATCGCCCGTTCACCTGGCCCGCAGCCGCAGTTCATTGCGTGATCGTCGGCTTCACCCGAAGGCCGGTCTCGACGCCCCTCAACGCGTATCTGGTCGACGGCCCCGACGTCCTGGTGACGCCGCGCCGCACACCCCTCGCCCCCGACCTGCCGCCGGTGCGAGCCGGCTCCAAAGCGGTCGACTGGGGTTACCTGACCGTCTCCCCCACCGACTACGCCGAGGTGGCCGCCGACCCGATCGCGTCGTCGTTTCTGCGTCGCTATTGTGGCGGCGAGGAATTGATAAATGCGCTGGACCGCTGGTGCCTCTGGTTCGACGGCGCACCGCTAGATCTGCTGTATCGTTCGCCGCTGCTGGCAACACGGCTCAACGCAGTGCGTGACCTCCGCCTGTCCAGCCCCAAAGCCGCCACCCGAGCCGCCGCCGTGACCCCACATTTGTTCCACGAGCGCCGCCAGCCCTCGGTGCCGTACCTGGGCATCCCCCAGACCTTCACCGACAACCGCGCTTATGCGACCGCCGCCTATCTCCCACCAGAGGTAATCGCCTCGATCAAACTGTTCACGGCTCCGGATCCGGACGGCTTCTTGTTCGCGCTCATCTCCTCGGCCGCGTTTCTAGCGTGGCAGAAGACTGTCGGTGGTCGCATGAAATCCGACCCGAGCTTCACGAACACGGTGGTTTGGAACACCCTTCCGCTCCCTCCGGTCCCTCCGGAGGCACGACACCGAGTCACCGCTGCGGGTAAAGGCGTGCTCTCTGCGCGGAAGCCGAACGCATCACTCGCGTCCCAGTACGCCCCAGACACAATTTCGGCGCGTCTGCTCTGCGCCCATCAAAAACTGGATGCCCTGGTAGACCACCTCTTCGGCGTGACCGAGCCGAACGACCGAGCGCGACAAGCAGCCCTACTCACCCGATACGCTGAACTGACGGCGCGCCGAAGCTTCTCCCGCTGATCAAGGTCGGCCACATGGGCCGCACTCTCGTCCGCTCAATCGAACATCCTGTAGCAATAGTCGCTACGCTTGATTTGTTCATCCTCATTTCGCAGCGATCAATTGCCAGTTCTTTATGTCGACCAGCTTTCGCTCCGAGGATCTTGTTGATCACTGGATCCATATGCGCGATTCAAAATCAGCTCAGAATTTAGACCGCACCCAGGCCCGTCCCCTCGTTCCAGCACGAAATGCCTTCGGGAAGATGGGGCGCGAGTCGACTCGGCGCCTGCGCGGGGTAGCCCGCGGCCACCGACTGCGGGAGTCATCCGAACACGAGTCTCGAGCCTGGCTCCAACGGATCGACCGGCACCAGCCTTGCAACTGAGAAAGCCCCGCGGCCATCGGCTACGGGGCATTCGCGCTGCTCACAAGGGAGCCGCCTCCGGGAATCGAACCCGGGACCTACGCATTACGAGTGCGTCGCTCTGGCCGACTGAGCTAAGGCGGCAACGTGCGACACCAGTGTAGCGGGTCCTGCTGCAGCCACCGAATCGGTAGGCCCTCCGGCTCGCACCCCGTACGGTGGACGTATCCCCGTCATGGCCAGGAGCCGCCAGGAGCTGCCGGATGGACCACACTACGGAACGCCTCCGCTACATTCTGTTGACCGCCCCTAACGGGGACGAGCTGGCGGCACGAGTGAGCGAGGCTCTCGACGAAGGCTACGAGTTGTACGGATCGCCGGCGATCACGTTCGACGGTGAACACATGCTGGTGGCCCAAGCGGTAGTCCTACCGGCCTACGCGGCCGGCCGCTACCGCCGCCCGTAGCACCAGGCGCCAGAAGCCAGCGCCAGAAAGCCGACGCCGGAACACCCGACGCCGGATCACCCGACGCCGGGCCACCGGCGCTCGGGAAAGCCAGCGCCAGCGCAGGAACCGAACAGCACGAAAGGACACACGGGGTTGCGACGGGGGTCGTGGGCACGATCAGGGCTGCGCGGAGTCACCACCACCGCAGTGACGGCACTCGCGCTCCTCGCGGCGAGCGCTCTGCCGGCTCACGCCTGCGACTGCGTGCCGCTCACGCCGCGCGAGGCCGCTGCGGAGGCGAGCGTCGTCTTCGTCGGCACGCCGACCCAGCGGCTGGGTCAGCCCGACGAAGGCTCACCCGACCCGGTCACCTACCGCTTCTCGGTCGAGCGCGTCCTCAAAGGCGAGGCCGGGCCGACGCTGAGCGTGAGTACCAACAACAGCGGGGACGCGTGTGGCGTCGACTTCCGTATCGGCGACCGGTACGAGGTGTACGCGCTCGACGCCGACGGCACGCCGTTCGCGACCCGGTGCGGTGGCACGCACCGGATCTTCTAGGAGGAGCAGATCATGCCGGTCGAGGGCATCATCGCCGCGTTAGGAATCATCGCTGTGCTGATCGTCGCGATCGTGCTCGTCTCGCGGTCCCGCCATCGCGAGTGAGAACAGGCCGTAGGCCGCAATCGAGTGGGCGTCGCGCAGCTCCCCGGAGCGGATCATCTGCTCGAGTGACGACGCCGACACCCACTTCTGACGCATGTCCTGTTCAGACACTTCTCGCGACGGGGCGCCCGCCACCAGATCGGACGCCAGATACACGTCGAAGTACTGGCTCATCACGCCCGGTGCCGCCTGCAAGAACCCCAACCGCGTCCAGGTACGAGCAGTGAACCCCGTTTCCTCGGCCAGCTCCGCCTGAGCGAGCGCCAAACCCGAGCCTCCCGAAGACCCCGGCGGCCAGCCGCCTTGCGGGAACTCCCAGCAGCGCTCCTGCACGGGATAACGGAACTGCTCGACCAGGTGGAACCCCGCACCGTCCCACGGCACCACGAGCGCGAAATCGCGCTTGTCGATGACCCCATAGATGCCGGTCGAGCCGTCCGGCCAGCGCACCGTGTCTTCCCGGACGCTCAGCCAAGGGTTCTGATAGGCGACGCGGGTATCGACCTGCTCCATACGAGCAATTATCCCTCGTAGGCCTGTCGCGACTCACACACCTCGGCCCGGCTGCACGAACAGCGCGATCCGTCCTCGTCCAACCGCACGGCCAACGAGTCGCTGGGCACCGACCGGCCGACGACCCGCCCGTCACCGGAAGGCGTGGAAACCCGGGCCCCGACCGCCGGTGCTGACGCAGAAAACGCCTGGTAGAGCGGGTGCTCGTACTTCAGGCAGCACATCAGACGCCCGCACGCCCCGGAGATCCGCATGGGATTCAGCGGCAGGTCCTGATCCTTCGCCATCTTGATCGTCACCGGCTCGAAGTCGGTCAGGAACGTCGAGCAGCACAGGTCACGCCCACACGACCCGATTCCACCCTGCGCCTTCGCGGCGTCACGCGGGCTCAGCTGGCGTAACTCGACCCGCGCCGACAGCGTCGCCCCCAGGTCGCGAACCAGTGATCGGAAGTCCACCCGCTGCGGCGCGGTGAAGTAGATGGTGGTGCGGTTGGCGTCCAAGGCGTGGTCGACCGCGACCACTTTCATCGGCAGCTCGTGCTCCCGGATCAGCCGCTTCGCGGCCACCTTCCCCTGCGCCTTCTTCCGGCGCAGGATTTTGTCGCGGGAAAGGTCCGAATCGGAGGCCATCCCGACGAGCACCGGGAACCCGGAGGTCTCTTCCGAAACCCAGGTGGGTGCCCACACGCATTGGGCGACCTCGGGCCCGTCGTCCGTCGACACCAGAACGTGGTCGCCCACCGCGGGAGCGAACGCTCCCGGGTCCGCGTAGTAGAGACGGCCGTACCGGGCGAAGGTCACCGCGCACAGCATCCCCATGCGCGCACAGTACCGGGCGCTACCCCTCAGGTGGGGCTATTCGGACAGCAAAGAGTAGACAGTACGCCACTTATCGCCCACCGACCGTGACGACGCGCCAGAAGCCGTCGTTAATTTGCCCGTACTGTCCCCTCCGGAGAACAGGGTCTCTTATGCGCCAGTGGTCCCGCAGAGCGGCAGGATTGGCTCTCACGGCCGTCTGGGTAGTCACGATTAATACCGGCGGACAAAGCACCATGAGCACCAATGTCGCCCACGTCGAAAAGACGTCGTTTTCTGCCCACGCGTCCGCGAACGTCCTGCGTCTTGCGAATTCTGACGCCGGGCCGCACGCCACCGCACTCAACGGACTGCGGCTGGGCACGTCGACCGCCAGCGTCGACACGGATCAGTCGACCGCTTCGGCCACCCAACTCATCGGACCACCCGGGGCGCCGCTGACCGCGGCCACGCGCCGAGCCGGTGACAACGACGAGGAGTCGGGAACGGTCACCCGGTCGAACTCGGGCGTTGAACTGCCCTTTCTGACGCTGGGCGCCAGCCGCCTGACCGCGACCGCGAACTGGGGCCGACCGGACAGTCCGATCGCGCTGAGCTCCGCACTCGCCCGCCCCGGCGAGCTGGTGTTGCGCCCGGAGGACGACGAAGCCTTGATGCAGGTCTGGCGGGGCAGCCAGACCCGCACGCAGACGCAGCTGGTGGCGGTCGCCGGACAGTCGACGCTGGGCCTGCGCACCACGGCCAAGGCCGAGCTGTCTGCGGTCACGCTCTTCCGCGGCACCGCCACCGAGATGACGATCCGGTTCCTCCGCGCACCGTCGCTGATGGCCGTCGCGGCCGGGACCGAGCGCACCGACGTCCGGTACGTGCCGCCGGTCGTCGCGGTGACCGCGTCTCAAGGTCGTAGCTACCGGTTGGACGAGGCCGGCGAGAGCATCGAGGTGCCGCTGGACGGCCCCGGGTGCTGCAACCGCGTCGTACGCGTCCGACTCGGCACCGTCCGCGAGCGGGTCGGCCACACCAGCGTCGACGCCACCGCCGCGGCCGTGCGCCTGCAGATCATCGGCGCGGAGGACCGCCTCCTCGACGCCACGATCGGCGACCTGGACGTGTCGGCCCACGTACCGAACGGCGGCCTGGGCCAGTCGGCCCACGTACCGATCGGAGGCCAGGGCGAGACGCGCACCCCGTGCCGGCCGTGCGACACCGACGAGCCCGTCGAAACCGACGAGCCCGTCGTCGAGCCGCAGGAGGAGATAGTCATCCCCGGTGCACTGACTCCCCGCGAGGACATCGCTTCGGAGGCCGCGTCACCGCAGCCGATCGCGCCCAGCCCGTCCGAGGCGGCCACCCCGCAGGAGGCCCTGCCCCGCACCGGCGCCAGCCTCCCGCTCATCGCCGCAATCGGTCTCGCGCTGCTGATCGTCGGCTGGATCGTCGTCCGGGCCGTTCGTCGCCGAGCCTGACCACCGGAACCGGCGCTCGACGAGAACGTGCACCGCTCAGCCTTCGAACAGCGTCACCATCAGCGCTTCGATCGCGATCAGCGGCTTCACGTTCTCGTCGAGCGCCGTGCGGCACTTCAGCACGGCCTCGATACGCCGCAGGATCGACTCCGGCTCCCAGCGGGCCGCCGCGGCTCGCACCATCTCCTCGACGTCGATGTGCACGAGCGGGACCGACGCGCCGAGCCGCACCATGAGGACGTCGCGGTAGAACGCCGCCAGGTCGACGAGCGCGCGGTCGAGCGCGTCCCGCTGCACCCGCGTCGTCCGGGACTTCTGCTTTTTCTCCAGGTCTTTGATCTGCCCGACGGTGCCGCGCGTGGCCGCTGCGGCGCCTTTGCCGGTGCCGCCGGCGCCGAGCGCGCGCTCGAGTGCGGCTTTCTCGTCGGCGTTCTGCGTCTCGGTGGCCGCCGCGGCTTCCTCGTTGGACGCCGCGATCAGCGCGGCGGCCGCGTTGTAGCAGGCCGCGATGCCGGTGAGGGAGCGCGGGATCGCCAGCACGGCTCGGCGCCTGGCTTGCGCGTCGGGGTCACGCGCCAGCCGTAGCGCGCGGCCCACGTGGCCCTGGGCGACGGACGCGGCCCACCGCGCGGTCGTCTCGTCGACGTCGTTGCGGCGCGTCAGCAGGCCGGCGACCGCTTCCGCCGACGGCACCCGCAGCGGGACGACCCGGCTGCGGGAGCGGATCGTGACCGACACGTCGTCGGGATGCGCCGAGGGCGCGCACAGGAGGAAGACCGTGCGGTCGGTCGGTTCCTCGATCGCCTTCAGCAGCGCGTTGGAAGCCCGCTCGTGCAACCGGTCCGCGTCTTCGATGAGGACGATCTGCCAGCGGCCTCCCGACGGTGCGCTGGCCGCGCGCAGCACCAGCGACCGCATCTCGTTGACGCTGATCCAGACGCCTTCGGGGGCGACGACGCGCACATCGGCGTGCGTGCCGGCGAGCGTGGTGTGGCACTCGTTGCACTCGCCGCAGCCGCCGCGGGGGCACTGCAGCGCGGCGGCGAACGCGCGGGCGGCGACGGATCGCCCGGAGCCGGGCGGGCCGGTGAACAGCCAGGCGTGGGTCATCTCGCCGGCCGCAACGGGCTCGCCCGCGACGATGCGCCCGGCGGCGGCCGCAGCCCGGGCCAGCACCGTGACGGCTTCGTCCTGCCCGATGACGTCCGTGAAGACGCCGGGCACCAGAGCGACGGTCATCGCGCCTCCGCCGAAGAACCAGGATCGGTCTTCGATCCTATGTCGCCCCCACCTTCGTCCGGCCGAGCCTCCGCAGCCGGCCCGGTGGCCGGCCCCGCAACCGGCCCAGCCTCCGGCCCCGCAGCCAACCCATCGGCCAGCCCGGCCGTCGGCCCGGCGGCCGGGCCGGCCTCGGCCGTCGACCCGCTGGCCGACGCGGGGGCCGCGCCTGGTGCGTCAGCCGCGACGCTGCTCGAGGCGCCCACCGAAGCCGGCACCGCGGGAGCTTGCGGCAGCGGCTCGTTGATGTCGGGGTGGACCTTCAGCAGCGGCGCGACGCGCACCTTGATGCGGTCGGCGAGCATCCCGGCCGAGCTCCCGGCGTCGAGCACCAGGTACCGCCGCTGATCAGCGGCCGCCCGGTCGAGGAAGGCCCGCCGCACCCGCTGGTGGAAGTCCATCGACTCCGCCTCCAGCCGGTCGGCCACGCCCCGGTTGCCGACCCGCGTCAGCCCGATCGACGGATCGACGTCGAGCAGGATCACCAGGTCGGGGACGAGCCCGGCCGTCGCCCACCGGGAGAGCCACTCGACGTCCTCGGTGGCCAGGTCGCGCCCGGCGCCCTGGTAGGCCAGCGACGAGTCCACGTAGCGGTCGCACACCACCACCGCACCGCGCGCCAGCGCCGGCCGGATCACGGTGGCGACGTGATGTGCCCGGTCCGCCGCGTACAGCAGCGCTTCCGAGCGGGACGACGGCGCGTCGTCCCGGTGATCGAGGATCAACGAGCGGATCTCCCGCCCGAGCGGTGTCGCGCCGGGTTCACGCGTGGACACGACCTCGAAGCCGCGCCCGGTCAGCCAGTCGGTGAGAGCGCGTGACTGGGTCGATTTCCCGGCCCCTTCGCCGCCCTCGAACACGATGAACAGCCCGTCACCGGAGCGGTCCCCCGCGACGGGCAGCGAGTGCCCTCGGAGCGTCGAGTACAGGTCCCGTAGCAGCGGAACACCTGGTTTGTCATCCATTGCCCGGAATGAGAGCACACTCGCGATGATCGCCAACAGGCCGCTCACGAACAGCAGCACGCGCGCGGCCGAAAAATCCAGGTCGAAGGCGCCGATCGGAATCTTCCGCCCGCCGCCGACCCCGACGAGCAGTGACGAGACCGCGATCGCGAGCAGCAGCACCACCCGCACGGTGGACTGGACGAACGCGAACACCCGCCCGCGCATCGCGTCGGGCACCTCGGCGCCGAGCAACGTGGTTCCGGCCAGGTACGCCATGCCGGCGCCGGCACCGGCCAACACGGTCAGCGGAATCGCCATCGAGAGGTGCAGCGAGAACGGCAGCACCGCGACCGCCAGCCCGGACAGCCCGATGCTCGCGCAGAACCAGCGCCGCCGGGACAGGCCCCGCACCAGCGACGGCCCGAGCCCCATCCCACCGGCCAGGCCCACGAACAGCGACCCGAACAGCAGGTAGAACGTCGCGTCGCCACCGCCGAGGCCACGGGCGAAGAACTGCCCGACCCCGACGACCACGCCACCGGCGGCGAACGCGCCGAGGATGCCGAGCACCAGCCCGCGCACGAGCGGCGTCCGCCCGGCGTACTTCCACCCGTCGAGGAGAGCGGTGGGCAGGCTCGGCTCGGGCACCCCGGCCGGGCCGGACCGGCGCAGCCGGCCCTCGCCGGTGCTGATCTCGCGGATGGTGAAGACGACCACCGCGGCGACCAGGAACGTGAACGCGTTCAGGTACAGCGCGGCGTCGTTGGGATCCAGGCGCAGCCGGGACGGATCGTCGCGGACGAGCGACAGCAGCAGCCGGTTGAGCCCGGCGCCGATGAACACCGCGAGCAGCGGTGTGACACCGTAAGTGACGATGAGGCTGAGCTGGTTGGCCGCCTCCAGCTGATCACGCGGGACGAGATTCGGAACCGACGCCTCTTTCGCCGGGTTCCAGAACATCCCGACGACCTCGATCACGAACGTCGCGACGAGCGCCCACCCGACCGCGACCGGCGCCGACCCCACGACGGCCACCAGCGGGATCGAGGCGAACAGCACGAACCGCACCAGGTCGCAGACGACCATCGTCAGCCGCCGGTCGAACCGGTCGGCGAACGCACCGGCCAGCGGGCCGAGCACGATCGTGGGTAACAGCCGCGCGATGACGACGCCGCCGAACGCGAGCCCCTTCGCGGTCGGGCCGCTCACCTGGCCGGCCGCGAACAGGCTGGTGGCGAGCAGTCCGAGCCAGTCACCGAAGCTGGACAGGCCGAACGTGAGCCACAACCGGCGGAAGGGCCGGTTACGCAGGACCGCTTTGATCTGCGACGAATCGGTCGCGAGCGGCCTGGGTTCGGGAGGGCCGGGTGGGCCCGGGTCCGCACTGATGGCTGCTACTCCTGGCTACGTGGGGTTGGCCGGCGGTCAAAGCGTAACCAAGCCCAGGTAGCCCGAGCGGTTTTACGTCCAAGCGCTCCCGAGGCTGTGGAAAACCTGACGCGGGCTGTACGACATTCGGACTCCTCTACGCAACGGAACGACGGTCGCGCCCGCCCCGGCGCTCGTCTCCGCCATTCTGCCGTGGTCGCGACCCTCCGTGACGGCTGGGACGGAAGGGTCTGCGGTGACTGGTCAGTCATTGGCGCCAGATGGTTATCGCGCTCCGCCCGATCGGCCGATCAGACCAGTGACGTGCAGGTATGCCGCTTATCGCGGCATTTCCACTGCAATTCCGGCCAATGCTTCCGATTGGCTATCTGGAGTTGATACCGACGCTCTGGAGGCGGGCAATGGCCGGCGAACCGTCGACGGTCCCCAGTCACTACGTCCACCGATCGATCCGGGTGACGCCCGCCCGCCAGGCTCCCGACATCCCGGCCTACCTGTACTTCGGCGGCATCGCCGGGGCGTCGGCCGGGCTCGCCGCGCTGGCCGAGCTGACCGGTGAGCGGCGGCTGGCGGCGGCGTCCCGGTACGCGACCGCGGGCTGCGCTCTGGCCGCGGTGGCCGCCACGGCCCGTGACCTCCGCCGACCGCAGCGGTTCCTGGCCGGGCTGCGCGCGCCCGACCCGAGCTTCCCGCTCAGCCTCGGGACGTGGCTGGTGCTGCCGTTCGCGGGGCTCGCGATCGTCACGGCCGGGGCGGAGCGGGCCGGCTGGCGGCTGGCGGCCGGTGTGACCGGCGCCGCGGCCGGCGTGCTGGGGCCCGCGGTGTGCACGTATACCGCGGTGGCGCTCGTCGACACCGAGGTGCCGGCCTGGCACGAGGCCTATCGGGAGCTTCCGTTCCTGTTCGCCGGCAGCGGCATCAGCGGCGCGGCCGGCATCGCGCTGATCGCGACGCTGAGTGGGGATCCCGCCCCGGCCCGGCGGCTGGCGGTGGCGGGAGCGGCGATGGAGTTGGCCGCCACGGCACGGCTGCGGGCCGCACCGGGTTCCGCCGGCGTCTCGTTCCGCGGCGGCACCGCCGGACGTCTGCTGACCGCCGCGGCCACGCTCACCACGGTCGGCGCCGCCCTGGCCGTGCTCGGTGGCTTCGCCACCGGCCGCCGCCCGGCGATCGGACGCTGGGCCACCGCCGGAGCCGGCCTCGCACTGCTCACCTCCGGAGCCCTGAGCCGGCTGAGCGTCCACTACGCCGGTCAGCACAGCGCCGAAGCCAGCCGATTTGGTAACGTTACTTAAGCGTAGTTTGCGCCTATTTGCACGGGGGAGCGATGCCCACCGACCCGATCCACGGGCACCACAACCCCGGGCTGGTCCGGCCGCACCCTCCCCTGCCCGGCACGCCGCTGCTCGACCTGCTCGCCGAACCCACCGAAGAGCGCCAGGCCCCACCGGAGCCCTCCGGGCGCGACCCGATCGCGTTGGCGCTGGCCGGGGTCGCGGCCCTGTTCGCCACCGTGGCGCTCGGCGTCGCGGTGCTGACCTGGCTGAGCATGTCCGACCTGCAGACGATCGTCGCGATGTCGGAGGCGGACCAGTCGGACACCGGCCAGCAGCCGGCGCCCTCCGGACAGGCCGTCGCCCCGCTGCCGGGACAGCCGCTTCCGGACGATCAGTTCGCGGGCCCGACGCTCGGCGTCACCGGCTACTCCCAGGCCTACCGCGGCCAGGCGCTGCAGCTCACGCTGCCGCCCTGCGGCTCCACGATGACCCGCTACGTCGACCTGGACGAGCCGAGGGTCGACGCCGACGCCTCCCGCGCCGACCTGTTCTACAAGCCACGGATGGGTTGCTACGGCACCCCGCAGCTGCACTTCGTCAGCGGGGTGACCGCCGCGGTGGTGACCCGTCCGACGATCCGGCCGGCGCAGTGCGCCACGAGCATCAAGAACGCGCCGGCCGACAACCCGATCGCCATCGACGGCACCAAGGTGGTCTGCGTGCTCACGTCGTCGGACAAGGCGATCGGTGAGGACATCACGCAGAAGATGGTCGTGCTCGTCATCACCGCGCCCAGCGCCAACGGCCAGAGCACGGTCCGCGCGTCGGCCTGGAACGCCACCAGCTAGAACTAGGGCATGGCAAACCGGGGTCGTAAGAACAAGGCGACCGGCCCGCAGCCCGGCACCCACCAGCTGACCGACGTCACCGCCGAGATCGTCCGCGACCTGGACACGGAGGCGGGGTGGATGCTCCTGCTCGACGGCGTCCCGAACTCGTACCTGGATCTGGACGACCCCACCCACCTGGAGTTCGAGTACCAGCAGTGGATGGGCCGCGCGGTCGACGTGCACGCGCCCGAGGCCGACGTCCTGAGCTTCGTGCACATCGGCGGCGGCGCGTGCGCGTTCCCGCGGTACGTGGCTGCGACCCGGCCCGGCGCTCGCCAGCTGGTGGCCGAGTACAACCCCGAGCTGATCGCGCTGATCCGCGAGGTGTTCGGCATCCGTACCGGACCCGGTCTGCGCATCCGGGCCGGCGACGGCCGGGACGTGCTGGCCGGCCAGCACAGCGCCTCAGCGGACGTCGTCGTGCGTGACGCGTTCGTCGGGCCGGTCGTGCCGCCGCACCTCACCACGACGGAGTTCATGACCGACGTCGCCCGGGTGCTGCGCCCGACCGGCCTCTACCTGGCCAACGTCACCGACGGGCCGCCGCTGGCGCTGGCCAGGGCCGAGGTGGCGACGGCGAGGAGGACGTTCGAGCACGTCGCGCTGGTTTCGGAGACGCCGGTCCTGAAGGGACGTCGGTACGGCAACCTGGTGCTGATGGCCTCGCCGTCGCCGCTGCCCACCGGCGACCTGGCTCGGCTGCTGGCCCGTTCGGTCGCGCCGACCCGCGTGCTGGAAGGCCCGGACCTGGAGAAGTTCACGGCCGGCGCGGTGGTGACGACCGACGAGTCGCCGCTGGTACCGCCGGCGCCGCCACCGCACCTCATCCGCTGAGCGGCACCTGGGCGAAGGCCCGCCCGATGAACGTCAGCGCACCCGGCGCCTTCGCCCGCCAGAACGTCGCGTCGTGGCAGCCCGGCGACTCCCGCACCCGGGCCTCGGGCATCGCGGCCTTCACCGCGGGCATGACCGCCGCGTTCGGGTCGTGGGTGCCGTAGTCGACCCGCACCGGCACCCCCGCCAGCGCCGCCCCGTGCGCCAGCACGTCGTACCGGCTCCAGTCCGCGGCCGAGTCGAACGCCGACGCGCTCTCGCGCCGCGCGTCGGCATAACTGCGCCAGATCGCCGGGCCGCCGACCGCGCAGGCCGCCACCCGGGCCGCGTTGAGCTCGGCGAACAGCAGCGCGCCGTACCCACCCATCGAGTAGCCGAGCAGTCCGATCCGGCGGCCGGCCCCGGTCTGCAGCCCTCGACCGGCCAGCAGCGGGAGGAACTCGTCGGTGAGCATGCCGAGCGGGTCGTCGCCGTCGGCGCGGGGGTGCCAGTAGCGGGGACCGCCGTCGACCGCGGCCAGCGCGAACGCCGGAACGCCGTCGGCGACGACGTCGGCGAGGTAGCCGGGCAGGGCGATCTCCGGGCCGAGGACGCGCTCGTCGCCGCCGTGGCCGTGCAGCACCAGGCAGACCGGGAGCGAGCTGCCGACCGCGAACCCCGGCGGGTACGCGATCCGGTACCGCACCGCGGCGCGGCGATGCGCCGACCGGAACTCCCCGCCGATGACGTCACCGGGCTGCGCCTCCGGGTCCGGCGCGTACACGTCGCAGGCTCCCAGCGCACGGCGGAGCTGGGACTCACCGGGCACGACACCGGTACCGACCAGGCCGACACCTCCGGCGGCGAGCAGCCCGAGTCCGGCGACTCCCGTGCCCAGTACCGCCCGTCTGCTCACCACCTGAGCAGACTAATGCGGCATATCCTCCAAATCAGTCCCGTCGGGCGCACCGCAGGGCCAGCTGCGCCAGCCCGTCGGCGTCCAACCCGGGCCAGCCGTGGACGACCGTGCGCCACTCGGCCGGCACCGCGGACGCGCCGTGCGCCGCACCCAGCAGCGCCCCGGCGATCGCGGCCACCGTGTCGGTGTCTCCCCCGCCGTTCACGGCGGCCTCGATCCCGCCCCGGAGACCCTCGCCACGCACGATCGCCGACCAGGCCCCCTGCAACGCTCCGACCACCCAGCCCGACGACGACGCGAACGCCGACGGCGGCCGCGCCTCGGCCTCGGCGATCCGCTCCGCCCAGTACCCGTCCGGGTCGACCCGCGGCAGCCCGACCCGGACGTCGAGCTCCCCGGTGCCGATCGCGTTGTCGATCGCCAGGCACCAGAGCGCGCACGCATCCGCGGCCACCGGGTCGTGGTGGGTCAGCGCGCTCACCGCGCGGGCGGCGTCGACAATGGCCTCGGCGTCACCGAGGTGGGCCAGCGCGACCGGCGCCGTCCGCATCAGCGAACCGTTCCCGGCCGTCCGCCCGGAGCGCGCGTGCAGTTGCGCCCCGATCTCCCGGAGCCGCGCCGCGCCGCCGCCACGCCCGGCCGCCTGCGAGAGCAGCGCGCGCGTCTGCGCGCCGACGTCGGTCGCTCCTCCGCCGAACCAGTCCTCGACGAACCCGGTCGCGATCCGGTCGAGCGCTTCCTCCGTGCGCAGGTCGAACCCGTCGGCGGCGACCCTGGCGACGACCACGGCCATCTGGGTGTCGTCGCTGTACTCCCCCGGCGCGTATCCGCCGTACCCGCCCCCGAGCATCTCCGGCTTGCCGTCGGCCGGGCCGCGCTGCTCCGGCTCGTACGCGACGCCGAGCGCGTCCGCACAGGCGGCGGCCAGCAAGGTACCGATGATCCGATCGTCCACTGTCCAACAGTAACCGGACCATCCCTTTTAGAATTCAGCAACCGATAAGACCTGTAAGCCCCGTTCGCGACTTGCGTTACTGGTGATCAGTCTGAGACGGTCGCCAGAGGTAGTCCCTGCACGACTAAGAGTGACTATCGAGAACACCGGGAGATAGTCGTGACGTACAGCGGTTACAGCCGAAAGCAACCGCCACCGATTGACCCCCCGCCGCAGGCGCGGGTCCGCACCTACTGGCGTGGCTGCGTCCAACTCTGGCAAGCCCATCAACCCGACGCCAACGGACGGTGCGCCGCCTGCGGTCGTCAGGGAGCCTGCCCGACGCTCACCGCCGTCGACGCGCTCCTCGCGGACGCGCTAGGACGCTCGTCGGACTGACCCGGTACGTTTCCGCAGCGGGCGATCTTGGTAGATCCCGTAGGGAAGCGGAACGCTGGAGGCGGGCAATGACCATCCTGGGCATCGACATCGGCGGGTCGGGCATCAAAGGCGCACCGGTCGACCTCGACACCGGCGCTCTGACCGCCGAGAGGTACCGGCTGGAGACGCCGAAGGGCGGCGCGCCGGACGACATGATGCCGGTCATCGCCGAGGTCGCGAAGCAGTTCCCCGGCGACGGCCCGATCGGCGTCACGTTCCCGGGCGTTGTCGTTCGCGGCGTCGTCAAGACCGCCGCCAACCTGAACAAAGACTGGATCGGCGTCGACGCGGGCACGGTCTTCACCGAGCTGACGCACCGGCCGGTGACCGTTCTGAACGACGCGGACGCCGCCGGCGTGGCCGAGATGGCGTTCGGCGCCGGCCGCGACCGGAAGGGCACGGTACTGCTGTTCACGTTCGGCACCGGAATCGGCAGCGCGCTCTTCCGCGACGGCGACCTGGTGCCCAACACCGAGCTCGGTCACGTCGAGCTGCACGGCAAGGACGCCGAGCTGCGTGCCTCCGACCGGATCCGCGAAGAGTACGACATGAGCTGGAGCAAGTGGGCCGGCCGCGTCAACGAGTACCTCAGCCACCTCGAGATGCTGTTCTCGCCCGACCTGATCATCGTTGGCGGCGGCGTCAGCAAGAAGGCCGAGAAGTGGCTGCCGGAGGTCAAGGTCAACGCCGAGATCGTGCCGGCCACTCTGCAGAACAACGCCGGCATCGTCGGCGCGGCGATGGCCGCGGCCACCGTCAAGTAACGCAACACACCGTGGGGTGCCGGCCACTCAGACAATGTGACGAGTACCCCGCTCACCGACCGGCAGCTGTGGAACGCCGCAGCTGCCGGCGACGACAACGCCTTCGGGGCGATCTTCGACCGGCACGCGAAAGCGGTGTACAACCACTGCTTCCGCCTGACCGGTAACTGGTCGTCCGCCGACGACGCGACCTCCGCGACATTCCTGGCGGCCTGGCGCCGCCGCTCCGCGGTGACGCTCGTCCACGACTCCGCGCTGCCCTGGCTGCTCACCGTGGCCACGAACACCGTGCGCGACGAGCGCCGGTCGTTGCGCCGCCGGCTGTCGCTGCTCGAGCGCATCCCGACGCCCGCTCCCGCCCCCGATCATGCCGACGCCGTCGCCGAACGCCTCGACGACGAGCAACGCATGGCCGAGGTGCTCGCGGCCGCACGCGACCTCCCGCCGGCCGAGCGCGAGGCCCTGGCCCTCTGCGTCTGGTCCGGCGTTTCCTACGCCGACGCAGCCGAGGTGCTCGGGATCGCCGAGGTGAGCGTCCGTTCGCGGGTCAGCAGGGCGAAATCCCGGCTCGCCAGGACCTTCAGCCTCTCCGGGAGGGACCGATGATCACTCTTCAGCCGCCGCCCGAGCGTGACCTCCCGCCCGGCCGGCACGACACCATGCGCACCGAGATCCTCCGCGGCATCGCCTCCGAACGGCACCGTCCGTCCCGAGGTCCGCGCGCGTTCGACGTCCGCCGCCACTTCCTCCCGATCCTCGCCGCGGCCGGAGTGCTCGCGGTGATATGCGTGTCGGTGGGCGTCATCGCCGTCACACGGCCGGACGAGAAGCCCGAGCCGGCCGCCTCGCTCCCGCCGACGTCCGCGCCTCCGCGCGTCGTGACCCCGGTCCCCGGCTTCACCGACGCCCAGCGGAGCGCTCTGCGTGACTCGTGCGTCGCGGCCACGAAGACGGAGAAGCGCGACTTGCCGGGCCGCGGCGACCTGCCGTTGGCCAGAGACCACGTCCGCCTCGACGACATGCGCCTGCTCAACGCGACCAGCCGTAGGCACAGCACGGTCGCGCTGCTCGGCAACGGCAGCGAACTCGTCGCCTGCAGTTGGGGCTCGAAGAACTACCGGCCCTCGATGCCGCCGACGGGGGGCTTCGACTACGCCAACTTCACCGAACACGCGCAGTGGATGCCCGGAGTCGTGGCCAGGGACCACGCGAGCAGCCTGGACAGCGGCAAGGAGCAGTACCTCCAGTTGATGGGCCGGGTGAACAGCGAAGCGACGAAGATCCAGGTCGTCGCCAACCCGGACACCGACAAGGAAGCCTCGGTCACGGTCGACGTGGTCAACCGCACCTACGCGGTGACCCTGGACTACGAGACCTACAACGAGGCCGCACCGCACGTCCGCATCCGGGCCATCGACGCGAACGGCAAGGTCGTCGGAGAGCCCGGACGCGACAGCGATCCGAGGTGCTACGTCGATCCGAACGGCACGGTCGTCTACGGGTACGGGCTGAAGCCCCCGTGTGCGCCGGCTATCCCCTGGCGTTGAGAGCGGCCAGCGCGTGGGCGGTGTCCCGGGTGGCCGGGTACAGGTCGCGGTAGAGCCGGTAGAGCTCGTCGTAGCCGGCCGCAGCCTCCGGATCGGGCCGCACCACCGACGCGATCGGGTTCCACCCGCTCGCGTCGGTGACCAGCCCGGTGCCGAGGCCGGCCAGCAACGCGTCGCCGTAGCTGGCGCCGATCGCGTAGGTCGGTAGGTCCTGCGGCTCCTGCAGCACGTCCGAGACGATCTGCGTCCACAGACCGCCGCGGAGCCCACCGCCCACCGCGACCAGGCGCCGACCGGCGTTCTCCCCCATCGCTTCGAGGTTGTGGCGGACGCCGAACGCGGTGCCTTCCAGCGCCGCGCGGTACAGGTGGCCGGGGCCGTGGCGCAGCGTCAGCCCCACCAGCACGCCGCGCGCGTCGGGGTCGAAGAGCGGCGTCCGCTCCCCGGCGAAGTACGGCAGCATCAGCAGCCCGCAGGCGCCCGGCCCGGCGTCGCGGGCGGCCTCGGTGAGGTCTCCGTACGAACGGCCGGTCAGCCCGCGGAGCCAGCCGGTGATCGCGCCCGACGTCGCCATGCCGCCGGCCAGCGTGTACGTGCCGGGGAACGCGCCGACCGTGCCCCAGAGCCGCTCCGAACTGCGCCGTTCGGGCAGCACCTCGACCAGGAACATCGTCGTGCCGTACATCAGCATGACGTCACCGGGGTCGCGGACGCCGACGCTCACCGCCTCGGCCCAGGCGTCGACGGTGCCGGCGACGACCGGGACACCCTCGGGGAGACCGGTCCGGGCCGCCGCCCGCGCGGTGACCCGGCCGACCACCTCGCCGGGCCAGGCCAGCCGCGGCCGCTCGAGGCCCGGCGCGATGTCGTCCGCCCAGTCCTCGGCCCAGGAGAGGGTTCCGGCGTCGTAGAGCGGGCTCGACTGGCTGGCCGAGTGGTGGTCGAGGACGTACTCGCCGGTGAGCTCGTGCACGAGCCACGAGCTGGCCATGAAGAGCCGGCGCGTGGCGGCCCACGTGGCCGGCTCGTGGCGTCGCAGCCAGGCCAGCTTCGGCCCGACCGCCTGGGTGGTGAGCGGCGAGCCGCCCCGGGCCAGGATCTTCTCCGCGCCGTAGCGTTCGGTGAGCTCGGTGATCTCGGCCGTCGCCCTGGTGTCGACGCCGTACAGGATCGCCGGGCGCAGCGGCCGCCCGTCGGCGTCGGCGACCAGGACGCACGGCCCGATTCCGGAGATGCCGACGCCGGTCACCTCGTCGGCGGCGGGCAGCAGTTCCGCCACCAGGCTCGCCAGATCCGCCCACCACACGTCGGCCGCGTCGTGTTCCACCCAGCCCGGCTGCGGGGTCGAGACACCGTGCTCCCGGGTCGCGGACGCGACGAGCGTGCCGTCCGGCCGCACCAGCACGCCCTTGGAGCTCGACGTTCCGATGTCGATGCCGAGCAGCATCAGCGCACCACCTCGACCGAACTCGTCGGCAGCGTGCCGCCCCGGACGTCGAGGGTGACGTGTTCACCGTCGACGGTGAACGTGCCCCAGCCGGTGCCGGCGACGAACGGATACGTGCCGTCGTGCGCGCCGACGCGCAGGGCACGCGTCGCGGCGTTGTAGCGGAACCCGGTGACCGCGTCGAGCACCGACCAGCCGGCCATGGCCCTGGCGTAGTGGTCCCCGCATTCGACCTCGTTGAACGGGTTGCGACGGGATCCGTCGTGGCGCCGCCGGAGTGCGGCGAGCACGTTTCCCCCTTCGGTGTGCAGACCCTCGGCCAGGCACAGCGCGGCCACCGTGTACTCGACGCCGGTCCACACCTCGTCGCAGTAGCGCAGTGGTACCTCGGGGCGCCCGCCGCGCGGCCAGGAGCAGACGACCAGACCGGTCTCGTCGCCGTCGGCGAACACGCGATAGCCGTGGTCCTCGAAGCCGGTGCGGAGGTTGTGACGGACGATCGCGGCCAGCGCCGTGCGGACCCGCTCGGCCGGGAGCAGGTGACCGAGGTCGAGCTGGTTCGCCCACCACTGGCCGAACAGCTGGTCGGAGAGGCATCCCGCGCCGAAGTCGTAGGCCTCGCCGCTCGGGGGCTGGGCGTAGTACTCGCCGTTCCAGAGCAGCTCGTCGTAGCCCGTGCTCGCCAGTTCGAAGAGCGCGCGGTCGGCGTCGGCCACCGCGTTTTCACCCAGCAACCGACCCATGTCCTCGGCCGCGCGCAGTGCGGCCAGCCAGAGACAGCCGACGAACATGTTCGGTCCGTGCAGCGCGATGTCGTAGGTGACCGGCTGTTCGCCCTGCAGGACGCCGTCCCCGTCGGCGTCCCAGGTGTCGCGGACGTAGGCGAGCAGCGTGCGCAGTGCCGGCCAGTGGCCGCGGAGCCAGTCCAGGCCGGCGCCGTCGCGCACCGAGCGGTACGTCTTGAGTACCGCGCCGAGCATGCCGTCGAGCGCAGGCTTCGCCGGTCCACCGATCTCGACGCCGTGCAGCTGCGGCAGCCAGGTCGGCAGCACCGCCCGGTGCGGCAGGTAGCCCTCCGCGGCGGCGATCGACCATTCGGTGTCCCGCATGGTGGCGCCCAGCTGCGGAAACAGGCGCGACAGGGCCTGCTCGTAGTTGTAGACGTGGTTGCAGTCGACCGGGCAGGAGCCGCCGACGTCACCGTTGAAGTTGCGGGTGGACGCTCCGAGGCCACCCTCGAAGCCGTGCACGACGCCGTCCTCGGTGCGGAAGATCGTGGGCGACCGGACCAGGGTGCCCTGCGCCGAGATCACGTCGGCGAGCGGCTCGGGAAGCGTCTCGACCGCGTCGGACCAGGCCCGCGACGCGACCGGGTTCGCGCGGTAGTGGTCGAGCACGTCGAGGACCCCGCCGAACCGGGTCGCGTAGTGGGTGCCGAGCCAGAGCTTCGACTTTCCGTACGGGCGCTCCGGTCCGAACTGGTCCCAGTCGACGTAGCGGTTCGGGAAGTACCAGGCGTGGACGACCTCGATCGTGGTGTCCTCGCCCGGGGCCAGCGCGAACGGGATCGCGAGGACGGCGTCCCAGGTCTGACCCGCGGGGCTGGGGCCCTCGCCGCCGGTCAGGGTCGGCGGGATCGACTTCAGGGCTTCGTCGATCCTGGCCCGGGAGAAGTCCCAGAGCTGCACGGGCGTGACGAGCTTGACGGCCTCGGCGAACCGGAGGGTCTCGGCGGCGCCGCCGGAGCGGGGCAGCACCGCGGCCGGCCGGTCGGCCCAGAGCAGCATCTCGCCCGCACGGGGGTCGTCGTCCGGGAGCGTCGGGTTGTCCATGACGACGCCCTGACGCCGGTACCGGCGGTTCACGTTGCCGCCGTACCCCGACGAGCGCACGCCATCGATCGGCGCGACCCCGTCCCAGCCGACGCCGTTCTGCAGGCTCGCGATCAACCAGCCGTGGCGGAGCTCGCGCGAACGGTTGTGAATCGTGAACGCGTAGCTGACCAGCGGCAGCCCCGACGCGTCCGCGTCGAGCGGAACGAACGGCGTATGAGCGCTCAGGCGGACGTCAACCGGAAGCGTTTCGTCGTGATACGTGACGTTTGCGAACGGATAGGCGGCGGTGAACGTCGTCCCGGTCACCGGTGGCCACGGCGGAAGGTTCCCCGCGTCGGGCACGTGGTCGTCGTCGACGTTGGGCGCCGGATCGGGATGCGGGGCGATCGGCGCGGAGCGCAGCAGACGGCACACGTCGTCGGGCGGTTCGATCGAGCTGACGCGCAGCGCGAAGAAGCTGTCGGGCAGGAAGCCCCGGTGGTTCGGTGTGGAACGCAGCTGCCACTGACGCAGCGCGCCGTCCGCGCCGAGGGCGACGTGCCCGGCGCCGAGCCCGCCGAGGGGGAACGCGACGGCGCGCCGCTCGTCACCGGTGTAGGTCCTCACTTCGGGAACTCCTTGGTCAGCAGGTGCACCTGAGTGGCCGTGGCGACGGCGATCACGGCCGGGAGGAGCAGCAGGAACGGCGGGCCGACGAGCTTGGCGACCCCGGACGCGAGCGCGACGAGCGTCAGCAGCGCGAGGACGAGGGCCGGGCTGGCCGCGGTGAGCCCGGCGCCCCGGCGCCAGCCGCCGCACGCGTACGCGAACGGTGCGATGAGCAGCGCGGCGCCCAGCACGACGAGGTTCACCGCGAGCGAGGCGGCGAAGATCGGACCGGCGGCGCGGGCGACCAGGCCGGCGCACGCCAGCGTGGCCACGCCCGCCACCGGCAGCGCCCGCACGACCCCGGGGCCGAAGGCACGCACCGCGATCCCGGGCACGGCCCGGACCGCCACGGTCCCTCCGGCCAGGGCGGTGAGGAGCTGGAAAGCGGGTCCGATCGTGAGAGCGGCCACCGCGGGGGCGAGCAGCACGCCACCACCGAGGGTGAACACCGCCGTGACCGCGACCGCGACCGCCATCGGCAGCGAGGCCACCACCAGCACCGGCAGCCCGCGCCACAGCCGCGGACCGGCCTCCCGGGCCAGCAGCGCGAGCGGCACCACCGGCACGCGCGGCGAAGTGAACGTCGACACGGCGATCAGTCCTTCAGGCCCGAGCTGGCGATGCTGTCCACGAGCGTCCGCTGGAACACCAGGAAGATCAGCAACAGCGGCGCGACGACGAGCGTGATCGCCGCGAACACCACCGCGGCCTGTCCCTCACCCTGCGCCCCCTGCAGCGACGCCAGCCCGAGCGGCAGCGTCAGCTTCTCCGGCGAGGAGAGGAACACGTTGGGCCAGAAGAAGTCGTTCCAGTACATCTGGAACAGATAGATCGCGAGCGCCGAGATCGCCGGCGCCCCGAGCGGCAGGATCACCCGCCGCAGGATCGTCAGATGCCCGGCCCCGTCGATGCGTGCCGCCTCGTCCAGATCACGCGGGATTGACAGGAAGTACTGCCGCAGCAGGAAGATCCCCAACGCGTTCACCATCCCGGGCAGGTACACCGACGCGTGCGTGTCGACGAGCTGCAGCTCACGCATGAGCAGGAACACCGGGATCACGGTGATCTGCGGCGGGATCATCAGCCCGGAGAGGAACAGCAGGAAGAAGAACTCCCGGCCGCGGAACTCCAGCCGGGCGAACGCGTACGCCGCCAGCACCGACGTGAGCGTCGCCCCGACCGTGATCAACGACGTCACCTTGACGCTGTTCCACGCCATCCGCCCGAGCGGCACCAGCTCCGACACCCGGCTGAACGGGCTGAAGTCGAACGACGTCGGGATCCAGTGCGGTGGCAGCGAGAAGCGGTCGTCCGCCGGAAGGATCGCGGTGACGAAGAGCCAGAACACCGGCGCCACCATCAGCACGGCGAACGCGCACAGCAACGTCGTGGTCAACAGACGACGGATGATCATTCGTGCACCCACCTGCGTCGGAGCCGGAACTGGACGAGCGTGGCCAGCAGCACGATCGCGAACACCAGCAGCGCGATCGCCGACGCGTAACCGACCTGGAAGTTCCGGAACGCGGTCTCGTACAGGTACTGGACGACGCTGATCGTGGCGCCGTCCGGCCCGCCGCGCGTCATCAGGAACATCGGTTCGAAGATCTGGAACGCGCCGATGAAGCTGATCACGGTCACGAAGAACAGCGTGGGCGAGAGCATCGGCAGGGTGACGTGCCAGAACCGTCGCCACGCGCTGGCGCCGTCGAGCAGCGCGGCCTCGTAGAGATGGGCCGGGATCGCCTGGAGCCCGGCGAGGATCACGACGAACGAGAACCCGATCGTGTGCCACAGGTCGACGAGGATCAGCGCGGGCATCGCCCAGTGCGCGTCGACCAGGACGCCGCCGGGGAGCCCGATCTTGTCGCCGTAGTAGGTGAACACGCCGAACGCCGGGTCGTAGGCGTACTTCCAGATCAACGCGGTGGCCGCCCACGAGATCAGGAACGGGAAGAAGTACGCGGTGCGCAGGAAGTAGCGGGTGACCCGCCACATCTTGCGGGTGACGCCGAGCGCGAGCAGCAGCCCGAGGCCGACGTGCAACACGATCGACCAGAACGTGAACTCGAACGTGTTGCCGAGTGCCTTGCGGAGCGTCTCGTCGCCGACGAGCTTCGTGTAGTTGTCGCCGCCGGCGAACGTGGGCTCGCCGAGCAGGTCCCAGTTGAACAGGCTCAGCACGAGCGTCCCGACCATCGGCCCGAGCACGAAGATCAGGAACAGCACGAGCGCCGGGCTGAGAAACAGGTACGGCGCTACCCGCTCCCCCGCCGGCCGTTTCGCGGCCGACGGGGGAGATGCGACTTCAGACATTCGCCGCGACCTTTTCCTGCATCTTCTTCATGCCGTCCGCCGGCGACGTGTTGCCGGCCAGGATCTGGCCCCAGGTGTCCTCGATGTCGCGCTGGATCAGGTTGCCCTTGGCCGGCGCCGGGATCACCGTCGCGTAGTCCAGGGCCGCGTACAGGTTCTCGGTGCCGGTCGGCGAGTTGTCGAGGTACGCCGTGCTCTCCGCGACCGACTTACGCGCCGGCACGATCGTGCCGCCGAGCTGCGCGAAGAACGCGTCGCCCTCTTTCGAGATCAGGAACTTGAGGAACTCGAAGGCCTGGTCGGGCTTGTTCGAGTTCTTCATGATCGGGATGCCGTTCCACCCGACCGGCGATCCCTGCTTGACCTTCTTCGGCCAGGCCACGATGCCGAACTTCTCCACCGCGTTCGCCTGGCGGATGTTGACGATCGGCCAACGCCCACCGCCGAAGGTCGCGAGCTTGCCCTGCGTCGCGAGCGTGAAGCGGTCGAACGACCCACCGGGCGGCGGGCTGAGCTTCTCCGCCACGAGCTGCCGCGCGAACTCCGCCGCTTCGATCGCGGCCGGGGTGTCGCACGTGGCTTTCTTCCAGTCGTCGGAGAGCGTGCTGGCGCCGTTCGTCAGCAGCCACGGCATCACGCCGATGAAGTACTCCGCGGTGGCCGGGTACAGGAACGCACCGGTCTTCTGCTTGATCGTCCGCCCGGCCTTGAGGAAGTCGTCCCAGGTCCACTCGTTCGTGGGCGCCTCCACCCCCGCCTTCTGGAAGACCTCCTTGTTGAACCAGAGGCACATCGTGTTGAAGTCGCCCGGCAGGAAGTAGGTCTTGCCGTCCGGTGACCCGTACTGCTGGTTCCACTTCGGCAGGTTCGGGTGGGCGTCGGCCAGGAAGTCGTCGAGGTCGGTCTTGTTGGCCTTCACCAGGTCGTCGAGCGGCTGCAGCAACCCTTTCGCCGCGAACAGCTGCATACCCTCGGTGGCCACCTGGATCAGGTCGTACCTGACCCCACCGGCCAGCTGCGTCGAGACCTTGTCGAAGTAGGCGGCCCAGTTGTCGACCGGCGAACCGGTGGCCTTGAGCTTGATGTCGGGGTTCTTGCGCTGGAACTCGGCGAACAGTTTGTTCCAGACCTGCTGCTGGTCGGCGGTTCCGAGGTAGCTGAGGGTGAGATCGGAACTGCTGGCGCCGGAGCCGCCGTCGCCGCAGGCCGCGAGCAACGGGGCGGCGGCGACTGCGAGCGCGCCGAAGCCGGAGGCGCGCAGCAGGTCCCGTCTGGTGACCATGGTTCTCCTCAACGTTGAAGGGTTGTCAGGCCAGAGGGCCGAGGCCGGCCCAGTCGATGTCGAGCAGCCGGGCGACCGCCCGCAGTTCAGCCACGCGGTCACCCGGAACGGCGTGGATGTGGTTCGCGCCGAACGTCGAGAGGAACTCCGACGCGTCGACCTGCAGGCGGGTGAACGCGTGCGGCCACTCGAACGTCGAGAGCCGGGCCAGCCGCTCGTTCTCCGCGTCGGAGTAGCTCTCGAACGCACCGCGGGCCACGTGCAGGCGGTAGCGACCGTTGAGCCGGGTCAGCCGCGCGAACGTGGCGTCGCCGGGCGCGGCGATGTGGTGCACCGACGCCCCGCCGGCCGGGAAGAAGAACACCTCCGGGTAGAAGTGCGTCTTCGCGAGGTTCTCCAGCGGATCCGCGCTGCGGGCCGCGTACCAGGTGGCGTGCTGGCCGGAGTTGGCCAGGTCCCAGATGTCCAGGTCGGAGTGGTAGTGGCGGACGTCGGCGAAGAGCACCGGGTCGCCCGAGAGGAGCTTGAGGATCTGCATCGTCAACGCGCCGTCCATGTCGGCTTCGGTCGCGGTGACGTGGGTTTCCTTCGGCCCCTCCCAGTCGTAGGGGTCGTTGAGGAACGCCTCGGTGATGTCCATCGTGGTGAAGTGGCTGGTCAGCTCGGGCTGGCCCTTGATGCCGGAGAAGTCGAGGTTCCACTCGTCGATCAGCTCGCGCATCGCGTAGTACGAGCGGATCTGGCGCTCGAGCAGCTCGGGCGTCAGCTGCTTGCCGTCGTAGTGCACGCCGGCCGCGTGCCGCTCGAGCCACTCCCGCCCGGCGGTCACCCGCGACTGCTCGACGTGCTCGGAACGCCGGACGATCTCCCACTGGTCGATCTCCTCGACGTCGATGCCGAACGTCGCCATCCACTGGTCGGTGTTCGCGGTCGCGGTGTTCATCCCCATCGGGCGGCCGCCGATCTTGCCGAACGTCGAGCCGCACAGCCGGCTGACCGCCGTGGCCGCCCGGATCTGCGCCGCCACCTCCTCGGTGAGCCCGCCCCACGCCCGGCTGTGCACCCGGCCGATCTGGTCGAGCGCGCCACCGCCGGCGAGCATGCCGACCATGCCCGGCTGCACCGGGTCGAGGCTGGCCAGCAGCAGCAGGGGGCCGTTGGTCGACGCCGCGGCCAGCATCGTGAAGTGCGGGAACGCCCAGACCGGGTAGTGGAAGATCGTCAAGTCGGGTCGAGCCGCGGCCACCCGCCGGGCCTCGGACGTCGCCAGCTGGTTGGTCCAGATCTCCTCGACGCCGACGACGACTTCGTGCCCGTCGGCCTCCAGCGCCGCGACCAGCGCCTTTTCCGCGTTCTGGACGAACTCGCGGATGTCGTTCGCGACGTAGTCGCGGCCGTCGGACATCGTCAACAGCCCGATCCTCGCCACGGCGCCACCTCCTGAAATCGTTTTCTCGACCAACCGGTCAGGTCCATTGCCAGATCGGACGAAAGGAAGATATGGTGCTTGAAATCGATTTCTTGAAATCGATTTCTCAGAAATTAAGGCTGACCCGGTGCTGTGTCAAGGCTCACTAGGCTCAGACGACGCCTCGTCCGGGGCTGAACCGGTGCAGGGGGAAACGCGTGCAGAACGTGACGATCGGCGATGTGGCCAAGGCGGCCGGGGTCTCCCCCGCGACCGTCTCGCGGGTCCTCAACGCCAACCAGGGCGTCGCCGACGAGTTGCGTCAGCGGGTGGTGGCCGCCGTCGATCAGCTGGGGTACCAGCCCAACAGCCAGGCACGCAGCCTGCGGACCCGCGCCACGAGCGTGCTGGGGCTGATCATCTCCGACATCACGAACCCGTTCTTCCCGGAGATCGCGCGCGGGGTCGAGGACGCCGCCCACGCGGCCGGGTTCTCGGTCGTGCTCGCGAACACCGACGAGGACCTCGCGAAAGAGCAGCGCTACCTGGAGGTGGCGGCGGCAGAGCGGATGGCCGGCGTGGTCCTGGCGCCGGCGTCCAGCGCGGAGACCGACATCGGCGTGCTCCGGAGCCGGGGCATCCCGGTGGTGACCGTCGACCGGCGGCTGCTCGGGCACCCGGTGGACAGCGTCACGGTCGACAACCTGGCGGCGGCACGCGAGGCCACCCTGTATCTGGTCGGTACCGGCTGTCGGCGGATCGGGTTCGTCGGTGGCCCACTGGCCACCACCACGGCCGCGGACCGCCTGGCCGGGTACCGCGAAGGACTCGCCGAGGCCGGCCTGCCGTTCGACCCCGACCTGGTCGCCCACGGCGACTACCGGATCGACGGCGGGCGCACCGCGTCCAAGCACCTGCTCCAGCTGAGCCCGGACGCCCTCTTCGTCTCCAACAACCTGATGACGATCGGCGCGATCACCGCCCTCGACGACGCCGGCCTGCGCCACCCGCACGACATCGCGCTCGTGGGGTTCGACGACCAGACCTGGCAGACCGGGCTGCTGCCCCCGCTGACGCTCGTCACCCAGCCGACCTACGAGCTCGGGAAGCGGGCCGCGACCGCGCTGCTCGACCGCATCCGCACACCGGAGGCACCACCGAACGACGTGGTGCTCCCGGCCACGCTGGCCGTGCACGAGCCCCGCCGGTAAGCGGAGCCCGGTCCCTACTCCTTGGTGGCCTTGGCCGGGGCCTTCTTCTTGGCCGGGGCCTTCTTCGTCGTCTTCTTGGCCGCGGTTTTCTTGGCCGCGGTCTCCGCCTTCGCGGGGGCCTTCTTCGCCGCCGCCTTCTTGCGGGTGGTCTTCTTCGCCGGTCCGCGCGCCCGCCGGTCGGCCAGCAGCTCGGCCGCCCGCTCCGGCGTCAGCTCGGCCACCTCGTCGCCCTTGCGCAGGCTCGCATTGGTCTCGCCGTCGGTGACGTACGGGCCGAACCGCCCGTCCTTGATCACCATCGGCTGACCGCTCACCGGGTCGTTGGCGTTCATCTCGCGGAGCGGAGCGGCCGGTGCCGCCCGCCGCCCGCGCTGCTTCGGCTGGGCCAGCAACGCCAACGCGGCTTCCAGCGACACCGTGAACAACTCGTCCTCGGAGCCGAGGGACCGCGACTCGGTGCCGTGCTTCACGTACGGCCCGTACCGCCCGTTCTGCGCGGTGACCGGCTCCCCGTCCCCGGGGTGCGCCCCCAGCGTGCGCGGGAGCGACAGCAGCTTCAACGCGTCGTCGAGCGTCAACGTCTCCAACGACATCGAGCTGAACAGCGACGACGTCGTCTCGCCGCTCTGCACGTACGGCCCGAACCGCCCCGCCTTGGCCACCACCGGTTCCCCGGTCACCGGCGAGGTCCCCAGCTCCCGGCCGCCCTGCGGCGCCGACAGCAGCTCCTCGGCCCGCTCCGGGGTCAGCGTGTCGGGCTCGAGGTCGTCGGGCAGCGACGCCCGGTCGCCCTCGTCGTCGGGCCCGGAGGTCCGCTGCAGGTACGGCCCGTAGCGGCCGACCCGCACCACGACGGTGCGGCCGGTCTCGTCGGTGAACAGCGGGATCGAGTTCACCCCGCGCGCGTCGATGTCGCCCAGGTTCAGCGCGACCAGGTGCTTCAACCCACCGGCCCGGGAGACGCTCTCCTCGCGGACGTTCGCATCGTCCGACGCCCCGAAGTAGAACCGGGTGAGCCAGTCGACCCGCCGGCGCTCACCGGCCGCGATGTCGTCCAGGTCCTCCTCGACGTTCGCGGTGAACTTGTAGTCGACCAGCCGCGGGAAGTACTGCTCGAGCAGCTGCACCACGGCGAACGCGATGAAGGACGGCACCAGCGCGGCGCCCTTCTTCCACACGTACCCGCGGTCCTGGATCGTGCGCATGATCGACGCGTACGTCGACGGGCGCCCGATGCCGAGCTCCTCCAGCGCCTTCACCAGGCTCGCCTCGGTGTAGCGCGGCGGGGGCTGGGTGTTGTGACCTTCCGCGAGCAGGTCGTGCGCGGTCAGCGGGTCGTCCTTGGTCAGCCGCGGCAGCCGGCGCTCGGAGTCGTCGGTCTGGTCGTCGCCCTCGTGCGATTCGTCGATGTCCTCGACGTAGGCGCGCAGGAAGCCCGGCTCGGTGATCGTGCGACCGGAGGCGGCGAAGTCGGCCACCTCGTTGGTGCTCGACGTTCCCGACAGCCGGACCGAGACCGACTGCCCCACGGCGTCGATCATCTGGGACGCGATCGTCCGCTTCCAGATCAGCTCGTAGAGGCGGAACTCGTCGCTGGACAGCTCGCGGGCCAGCTCGCCCGGCGTCCGGAAGTGCTCACCGGACGGCCGGATCGCCTCGTGCGCCTCCTGGGCGTTCTTCACCTTGCGGGCGTACCGGCGCGGCTCGGTGGGCACGTACCGGTCTCCGTACAGCTCCCGGACCTGCTGGCGGGCCGCGGTGAGCGCGGTCTCCGACAGGTTCGTCGAGTCGGTACGCATGTAGGTGATGTAGCCGTTCTCGTACAGCCGCTGCGCGACACGCATCGTCTGCTCGGCGGCGAAACGCAGCTTGCGGCTGGCCTCCTGCTGCAGCGTGGAGGTCATGAACGGCGCGTACGGCTTGCGCCGGTACGGCTTCTCCTCGACGCGGACGACCTTGAACGCAGCGCCCTCGAGCCGGGCGGCCAGGCCACGGGCCCCCGCCTCGTCGAGCTGGATGACGTCGCCGCGCACCTCGGTCTTGAGCTGGCCGGTCGTCGGCTCGAAGTCACGGCCCGTCGCGACCCGGTCGCCGTCGAGGCCCACCAGCGTCGCGAGGAAGTCGCCCGGCTCGCCGGGAACCGACTCGGAGACCGCGAAGTGGCCGCGGATGTCCCAGTACTCCGCCGACCGGAACTTCATCCGAGCGCGCTCGCGCTCCACCACGATCCGTGTGGCGACCGACTGGACCCGCCCGGCCGACAGCCGGGGCATGACCTTCTTCCAGAGGACCGGCGAGACCTCGTACCCGTAGAGACGGTCGAGGATGCGGCGGGTCTCCTGCGCGTCGACGAGCGAGAGGTTCAGCTCGCGGGTGTTGGCGACCGCCGCGAGGATGGCCGGCCGGGTGATCTCGTGGAACACCATCCGCCGCACCGGAACCCGGGGGCGGAGCTCCTCGACCAGGTGCCAGGCGATGGCCTCGCCCTCGCGGTCCTCATCGGTGGCGAGGTAGAGCTCAGTGGCGTCCTTGACCAGCTGTTTGAGCTTCGTGACCTGCGCCCTGCGGTCCGGGCTCACCACGTAGAGCGGTGCGAACTCCCGGTCGACGTCGACGCCGAGCCGGGCCCAGGACTCGCCCTTGTACTTGGCGGGCACGTCTTCGGCGTTGCGGGGCAGGTCACGGATGTGGCCGATGCTCGCCTCGACGACGTAGCCGGGGCCGAGGTAATCGGCGATCTTCTTCGCCTTGGCCGGCGACTCGACGATCACCAGACGCAGGCCGTCGTCGCCGGCGGCGGTGCCGGTACGCCGGCCCCGCTTGGCGGCGGCAGCGGTGGTGGTGGGAGCGCTCACGAATCTCCAAGGTCAACATGGCTCGGTCGGACACAGCCGCTGGGCAGTGTGCAACCCAGCAGGCGTCCGCTGTCAAACGTAACGCGCGGACGTGGCCGTTCGATGTCCGCCCATCCGTCGGTCGGGTACTCCGCTGCGTCCGATCGGGCACGAGCGACGCAGCGCACAGGTTTCCCAGAGTGGCACTACGCCGCGCCGAAATCCCTCATATCCACAGGGTCAATCCTGCTGCGTACCCGACAGTCGTCCGACTTATGCCATGTCGCGCCGTCAGGCTTTCTTCTTGGCCGCCGCTTTCGCCTTGGCCTTCGCCCGGGCCTTCACCCGGGCTTCCGCGACCACTCGGGCCTGCGCGCGAGCCTGCTTGATCCGCTCCTCGACCTCGGCTTTCTCGAGGATGGCGGCATCTTCCGGGGTCGGCGCGGTGCCGCCCTTGGACGCCGGCAGCCACCACTTGTCGTCCTGGCCCTTCGGCCGGTACGGGTCGGACTCGATCGCTTCCTCGAGCAGCACCGCCATCCGGCTCTTCATCTCGGCGGTGACCTCGGCCGGGTCGTCCGACTTCGTCGGGTTCAACGGCTCGCCCACCCGGAGGAGCACCGGGTTGTTGCGGCGGGTGAGGTCGCGGGGATTCTCCTTCGACCAGTACCGCTGGGTACCCCACACGATCATCGGCACCAGCGGCACCTCGGCCTCGGCGGCCATCCGCGCCGCGCCGAACTTGAAGTCCTTGAGTAGGAACGACCGGCTGACCGTGGCCTCCGGGAACACCCCGACGACCTCGCCGTCGCGCAGCGCCTTCACGGCCGCGGCGAACGCTCCGGCACCGGCCGCCCGGTCGACCGAGATGTGCTTCATCCCGCGCATCAGCGGCCCGGAGATCTTGTGTCGGAACACCGACTCTTTCGCCATGAACCGCACCAGCCGCTTCGAGGGCTGCGCGGCCAGGCCACAGAACAAGAAGTCCAGGTAGCTGACGTGGTTGCTGGCCAGGACCGCGCCACCAGTGCGCGGTATGTGCTCGCCACCCACCTCGTCCACCTTCACCCGAATTCCGGCAAAGGCTGCCTTGGCGAGGGTGATCACCGGCGGGTACACGATTTCGGCCATACAGCGCCCTCTGCTCCTCGGTTACTACGGACACGTAGGTTACCGAACCGTAGGAAAGGCGTCGACCTCTCCGGTTGTCGCCGGATGAACGGCTCACAACCGATGGGGGTTCCCGTCTACCCGTGAGCGTGTTCACGCGCTGCGAGCCAGGCCGCCGCGGGCTGACCGGCGGCGATCGCGTCCAGCAGCCGCCGGTGCTCTTCGGCCAGGTCGGGCGAGAGCACGGGCACCGCCAGCCGTCCCATCCCGTCGTCGCCGACCGTCCCGCCGGACCGCGTTCCGTTCTTTTTCATCGACGCCGAGCCGGTCGCACCCTCGGCGCCCGGTTTGTCGGCACCGGCGCCGTGACTCCCGTTCGCACCGTTGACGGCGTGCCCGTTCAGGTCGAGACCGCTCCTGACGTCGCCGTCGAAACCGGCGCCGACCGCGGCCGGGACCTTCGTCACCAGGTGGATGCCGTCCACCTTCTTCTCGATGTTCTTCGCGCGCTCGGCGCGGGACGCGGCGGCGAGCCGAGCGACTTCCAGCCGGTCGGCGAGCCGATCGAGCATCTGCAGCGCGACGGGGTTGCCGGCGATCTCCGCGATCTGGCGGTGCAGGCGCTGGTCGTGGCGGTAGGCCTCGTCGGTGTCGCCACGCTCCAAGTAGGTCCGGGCGGAGGCCGCCGCCTCCTCGGCGGCGCGCAGTGCGGCCGGCGAGACCTCACCGGCCTTCTGCCGCCGCGCCGCGAGCTCGGCCACCAGGACGTCGAGCGCGGCGCGCACCGTCCGGGCGTGCCACGCCTCTTCCTCGTCCATCAGATCCACGATGACCCCCCGATCGGAGGCACGGACCAACCCGTCCCCGGCCAACCGCCGCAGCGCTTCCCGGACCGGGGTGCGTGACATGCCGAGCGTCTCGGCGATCTCCACCTCGGTCAGACGAGCACCCGCGGGGTACTGACCGTCGACGATGGCCTCCCGCAACCGCGCATACGCGGCATCCGCCTGCACGGCCGGAACTTAACATCCCTAAAGGGACATTCGCCCTTAACGACTCACGTTTCTAATACCGGAACTATCGGAATCAACCGATCGATTCCCGCCAGCGAGATCGTGCGCAGGACACTTCCCTCCGCGCCGGTCATCGTCAGCTCGGCTCCGCGCGCGGAAACCGTCCGATGCAGCCGGACGAATGCGCCGAGCACGCTGGAGTCAATGAACGTGGCCGCCGAGAGATCAACGGTGACGTCCGACGGCTCACCGTCGGACAGCACACCGAAGATCGGCTCCCACTCCTGGGACATCGTGAGGTCGACTTCGCCGACCAGAACGATCCGGTATCCGAACCGGGACGGTTCGCACCGGAGCTGTCCGGCGCTGTCCCATCCGGTGGATTCGTCTTGTGCGATGGGTGAGCGTCCAGTCACCCCGTGACCTCGGCCGCCGGGGAACCCGTCACCGCCGCCGAGGCGTCCTCCACCGACCGGTACACCGGCAGCGCGCGGGACAGATTGGTGATCGTCAGCAGACGCACGAGCGCCGGCCGCGCACCGACGAGCGCCGCCGCTCCGGAGTTGTCACGCAGCCGGCGGTGCACCTCCATCAGCACACCGAGACCCGTGGAGTCCAGGAACGGCACTCCGGACACATCGAGCACGAGGTACTTGTGTCCCGCGTCCACCAGACCGAGCAGCTCGTCCCGCAGCTGCGGTGTGGTGGCCATGTCCACCTCACCGACGATCTCGCAGCGCGCGACACCGTCGACGTGCTCCACACTCACCTGCAACGACACGCGAACCTCCGCCATGACGACTACCGTCTGGGCTCCTCTATCCAGAAAACGGAGGGCGCAAACCAGCTCGCGCCGAGCAGTTACGTTTCAGCCGCGGCGAACGCTTATGGATATGAGGCCGTGAAACCCGGCGAGTACCCGCCGAGCGCCCGGCCGACCCGGTATACCCGGCGCCGACCTATCCTCGGTGACGCCGAATGAAGGAGTTGGGGTGAGCGCTGCCACCTACCCGCCCACGCACGGGCTGAGCGGGCGCCCGGTCGACCCGGCTGACGCCGGTCCGGTCCGGGTCATCCTGGTCGAGGACGACCACGGTGACGCGTTCCTGGTGGAGGAACTACTCGCCGGTGCGCGGGTGGCGTTCGAGCTCACCTGGGTGCAGAACCTCGCCGACGCCACGTCGGCCCTCGATTCCGGTGTGCGGTGCGTGCTGCTCGACCTCAACCTGCCGGACGCCACCGGCATGGAGGGCCTGACCAAGGTGCTCGAGCTCGCGCCGCAGGCCGCTGTGATCGTGCTCACAGGCCTGGCTGACGAGCACCGCGGCGTGGAGGCGGTCGCCGCGGGCGCCGAGGACTACCTGGTGAAGGGGCAGGTCGACGGCGAGCTGCTCGCCCGGGCGATCCGCTTCGCGGTCGAGCGCAAGCGGGCCGACTCGGCCGCGTTGCGTTTGCGCGAGGCCGAGATGCTGGCGAGCGAGAACGCGCGCATGGAGCGGGCACTGCTGCCCACGCCGCTGCTGCACGACGACCGGGTCCACTTCGCCCACGCGTACCGGCCCGGCCGCCGGATGGCGCTGCTCGGCGGCGACTTCTTCGACGTGATCGAGCGTGACGGCTCGGTGTTCGCGTTGATCGGCGACGTCAGCGGCCACGGCCCGGACGAGGCCGCGCTCGGCGTCTGCCTGCGCATCGCCTGGCGGACGCTCGTGCTCTCCGGCGTTCCGGCCGACGGGATGCTGCCGGTGCTCGACATGCTCGTGGTCCGCGAGCGGCACAGCCCGTTCGCGTTCGCGACCGTCTGCATGGTCGTGATCAGCCCCGACCGCGGTTCGGCCGACATGTATCTGGCCGGGCACCCCTCGCCCATTCTGGTCAGCGAGCCCGGTCTCGTCGCCGGCGGAGTGGGTCAACTACCGATGGGGCCGCGCGGCCCGGCGCTCGGGTTCCTGCCCGAGGGGCACTGGCCCGCGGTTCCGGTGCCGCTGCCGCCGTCCTGGGCGCTACTGCTGTTCACCGACGGTTTGTTCGAAGCCCGCACCGGGAACGGGCCGGATCGGCTCGGTGAGGAGGGCCTCGTGGATCTGATCGCCCGGCACCACCCCGGCTTCCCGGTCGGCATCAGCTGGCCGGAAACGCTTCTCGACGCCGTCGAGGAGCAGAACGGCGGCGCGTTGGCCGACGACGCCGCGCTGGTCGTGCTCTCGCACGCCGCCGAGGAAGAGGTCCGATGAACTCCGGCACCGGTGAATGGACGCTACGACGGCGTCTGCTCACCACGTTCATCGTGGTCGGAGCGATGACCGCGGTCATCGCCGGGCTCGCGGCCACCGCGCTGGGGCGGGTCATCGACCGCAACAACGACCTGCTCGGCCGCATCGGGCCGGCCCGGCTGTCGGGCTACCAGCTGGAGTCCGCGCTCCTCGACCAGGAGACCGGCGTCCGCGGCTACGTACTGACCAAGCAGGCGACGTTCCTGGAGCCCTACGACGAGGGCCTGAACGACCAGCGGGCCCACCTGCGGACGATCCGGGACTCGATTCCCGAGGACGACGGGCTGCACGACGACCTGGACCGGGTCGACGGCGCGATAAACGCGTGGCGCAGCCGGTACGCCGATCCGGCGATCGCCGCCGCCCGCACCGGTCGGACCGCGACGACGACCGTCGACGACGAGGGCAAGGCGCTGTTCGACGCGGTCCGGAAAGCGATCGCCACGTTCCAGAACGACCTCACCGACATCCGCAACGGCATCTACGACGACCTCCAGTCCGCGATCAGGACGCTCATCGCGGTGGCGGTCGTGGCGTTGCTCGGCATCCTGATCGCCGGGTTCGTCCTGTGGCGGGCGCTCGGCCGCTGGGTCTTGCAGCCGCTGGAACGGATCGGCGCGGAGACCAAGCAGGTCGTCGGCGGCTCGCTCACCCACAAGGTCACGGTGGACGGCCCGCAGGAGATCACCGCGGTGGCCGCCGATGTCGACGCGATGCGGCACTCGCTGGTGGCGGCCCTGTCCACCGCGGTCGCCGCGCAGGACCGGCTCAAGGAGCAGACCGACCAGCTGGCAGCCCAGACCGCCGACCTGCAGCGCTCCAACACCGAGCTGGAGCAGTTCGCGTACGTCGCCTCGCACGACCTGCAGGAGCCGCTGCGCAAGGTCGCCAGCTTCTGCCAGATGCTGTCGCGGCGCTACTCCGGGCAGCTCGACGAGCGCGGCCAGCAGTACATCGACTTCGCCGTGGACGGCGCGAAACGAATGCAGCGGCTGATCAACGACCTGCTGGCGTTCTCCCGGGTCGGCCGCACCACCGGTGAGTTCGAGGACGTCGCGCTCGACAGCGTGCTCGACCGGGCGCTCACCAGCCTGGGCAGCACGATCGAGGAGAGCGACGCCGACGTCCAGGCCGACGTGCTGCCGCACGTGAACGGCAACCCGATCCTGCTGACCCAGGTGTTCCAGAACCTGATCGGCAACGCGATCAAGTTCCATGGCATGGCCGCGCCGCGGGTGCGGATCACCGTCGAGCAGAAGGACGACACGTTCGAGTTCGTCTGCAGCGACAACGGCATCGGCATCGAGCCGCAGTACGCCGAGCGGGTGTTCGTGATCTTCCAGCGGTTGCACGGCAAGGAGCAGTACGACGGCACCGGGATCGGGCTGGCGATGGTGCGCAAGATCATCGAGCACCACGGCGGCCGGATCTGGCTCGACACCGAGTCCGCGGCCGGAGGGGGAACGACGTTCCGCTGGACGCTGCCGGTACCGTCGGAACTCGAGGCCGCGACGACCGGGGTGGGCGCGGTGCGAACGGAGAGCAACGCGTGACTGAGCCGCTACCCATCGAGGTCCTGCTGGTCGAGGACGATCCGGGCGACGTCCTGATGACCCGGGAAGCGTTCGAGGACCACAAGCTGCGCAATTCGCTGCACGTGGTGAACAACGGCGCCGACGCGCTGCTCTTCCTCCGCAAGCAGGGCGAGTTCGCCGGCGTTCCGACGCCCGACCTGGTGCTGCTGGACCTCAACCTGCCGCGGATGGACGGCCGCGAGGTACTCGCGGAGATCAAGGCCGACGAGACGCTCCGGAGGATCCCGGTGGTGGTGCTGACCACCTCGGAGGCCGAAGAGGACGTCCTGCGCAGCTACAACCTGCATGCGAACGCCTACGTGACGAAGCCCGTGGACTTCGAGCAGTTCGTGAACGTCGTCCGCCAGGTCGACGAGTTCTTCCTGACGGTGGTTCGCCTGCCCCCGGCATGACGAAGGGCCCGCCGCAGCGCGGCGGGCCCTCCGACCGTGGTTACACCCCCACTGGCTGCGTGGGCACCTTCGCGGGCTCTTCCTCGTCCTCGGCGATCGAGATCGGGCGGCGGCGGGAGACGATGACCGCGCCGACGATGACCGCGGTGGCCACGAGCGCGATGGCCACCCGGACGCCGACGTTCTCGTCCGCACCGACCGACAGCGTGACGACGGCGGGCGCGACGATCAGCGAGACCAGGTTCATCACCTTGATCAGCGGGTTGATCGCCGGGCCTGCGGTGTCCTTGAACGGGTCACCGACCGTGTCACCGATCACCGTGGCGTCGTGGGCGGCGGAACCCTTGCCGCCGAACGCCCCGTCCTCGACCATCTTCTTCGCGTTGTCCCAGGCCCCACCGGAGTTGGCCAGGAACACCGCCATCAGCGTGCCGGTAGCGATCGCACCGGCCAGGTAGGCGCCGAGCGGCCCGACCCCGAGCCCGAACCCGACCGCCACCGGCGCGAGCACCGCCAGCAGACCCGGCGTCGCCAGCTCGCGCAGCGAGTCCTTCGTGCAGATGTCGACGACCTTGCCGTACTCCGGCTTGCCGGTGCCCTCCATGATCCCGGGGATCTCCCGGAACTGGCGCCGGACCTCGAACACGATCGCGCCGGCCGCCCGGGTCACGGCGTTGATCGCCAGACCGGAGAACAGGAACACGACCGACGCGCCGATGATCAGCCCGACGAGGTTCTTCGGGTTGGCGACGTCGAGCACGCCCGCGTACTCGCCGGTGATCCGCTGCCCGGCCTCCGTGGCCGCGGTGCGCACCGCATCGGTGTACGAGCCGAACAGCGCGGTCGCCGCGAGCACCGCGGTGGCGATCGCGATGCCCTTGGTGATGGCCTTCGTGGTGTTGCCGACGGCGTCCAGGTCGGTGAGGATCCGGGCGCCGGCCTCGTCGATGTCGCCGGACATCTCGGCGATGCCCTGAGCGTTGTCGGAGATCGGGCCGAACGTGTCCATGGCGACGATGACACCGACCGTGGTGAGCAGACCGGTACCGGCGAGCGCCACCGCGAACAGCGAGATCACCGTGACGCCACCACCGAGCAGGTACGCGCCGAAGACGCCGGCGCTGATGACCAGAGCGGTGTAGACGGCCGACTCGAGACCGACGGTGATGCCCGACAGCACGACCGTGGCCGGGCCGGTGAGCGCGGTCTTGCCGATGTCGCGCACCGGCCGGCTGCCGACCGCGGTGAAGTAGCCGGTGAGCAGCTGGATGGCCGCGGCCAGCACGATGCCGATGAGCACCGCCACGACCGCGATCAGGCGCGGGTCGCCGTCGTGGGCGGCGATCGACTCGCTGACGCCGGTGAAGCCGTCGAAGGACGACGGCAGGTAGAGGAACGCGGCGATCGAGCACAGCACCGCGGAGATGAGCGCGGAGATGAAGAACGCCCGGTTGATCGCGGTCATGCCGTTCTTGTCGCTCGCTCGCAGGCGGGTGATGAAGACACCGATGATCGCGGTGACGACGCCGATCGCGGGCACGATGAGCGGGAAGACCAGGCCCTCCTCGCCGAACGCGACGCGACCCAGGATCAGCGACGCGACGAGCGTGACGGCGTAGGACTCGAACAGGTCCGCGGCCATACCGGCGCAGTCACCCACGTTGTCGCCCACGTTGTCGGCGATCGTCGCGGCGTTGCGCGGGTCGTCCTCGGGGATGCCCTGCTCGACCTTGCCGACGAGGTCGGCGCCGACGTCGGCGGCCTTGGTGAAGATGCCGCCGCCGACCCGCATGAACATCGCGAGCAGCGCCGCGCCGAAGCCGAAGCCCTCGAGCACGGTCGGCGCGTCGCCCTTGTAGATCAGGACGACGACCGAGGCGCCGAGCAGGCCGAGGCCGACCGTGAAGAAGCCGACGACGCCACCGGTACGGAAGGCGATCCGCACCGCGGTGGGCGCGCCGTCCTTCTCCCGGGCCGCCGCGGCCACGCGGACGTTCGCTCGGGTGGCCAGCCACATGCCGATGTAGCCGATGAACGCCGAGAACAACGCGCCGACGACGAAGAAGACCGAACGTCCGATCCTCACTCCGATGTCGTCACCCGGAACGGGGAGGACGAACAGAAGCACGACCGCGACGACGACGAAGATCCCGAGCGTCTTGAACTGACGGGCCAGGTAGGCGGAGGCTCCTTCCTGAACCGCCGCGGCGATCTCCTGCATCTTCGCGGTGCCCTGGCCCGCGGCGAGTACCGCGCGCACCAAGGCCGCGGCTACGCCGAGCGCGAGTAGGGCAATGGCCGCGGCGATCACTACGTACGTGATGTTGTCGCCGCTGATGTTTACGCCTCCGCCGTCGATGGCGGAGTTGAGCCCTTCCATGCGTCCTCCTGAACGGGCGAGCGCGGTGAAACGCTCCCCAGAAGCCTGCGCTGAGGGCCCGGCGGTAACGAACAGGAACAGGGGATCTCTCCGCCGGGATTCGGGGAGTCTAGGTGACGTTAACCACAGCTGGCATCGCGACCTGCGGTGCGAGATGAGTCACATCGACCGTGACCGGCATTAACGTCCGGAAGGTCGAAGCGTCGGAATCGATCCGGTTCGCGCAGATCCGTCCACGCAGGGTGAGCATGAGGCCGCCCACATGGGGCTCTTGTTACCCATGGGGCGCATGCGCATCAAGTGACGCGTGCGTGCTAAAGGACCTACTGTCCGGTTAGCGGGTGGAGGATTCCCACGTCATGCGGACGACCGTTCCGTCCCGGTCGGTCGCGGGAGTGACCGTCACGTCGTCGACCAGACCGGTGAGGAGCGCGAGGCCGACCCCGGCCGCGACCTCCTCCTCCGACTCGGTCTCCGCGAACGCCGGACCGGCGACGAACGGGCTGGTCACCGCGAGATCGGCGTGCAGCGCCTGGTCGGCGGGGGCGGAGTCGCGCACGACCACTTCGAACCGCGGCCCGTCGGTGAACTCGACCTCGACCAGCTCGGATCGTTTGTGCTGGACGTGCAGGCTCACCGCCCGGGAGCAGGCCTCACCCACGGCGAGCCGGATCTCGTCCAGGATCCCCTCGGCCACACCGGCGTTACGCGCGGTCGCGACGGCCACCAGGCGCGCAGTACGGACATGCGCGGGGGTCGGGGAGAACGCCAACCTCACGGTGCGCATCAACCGGCCGCAACCGCCTCATCGACCGAGGCATGGATGTTGAAGACCTTCTCCAGACCGGTCACGTTGAAGATCTTCAGGATCTTCGGCTGGGACGAGACCAGCTCGACCGAGCCGCCGGCCGCACGGGCCCGCTTCAACGCACCGACCAGAACACCGAGCCCGGTCGAGTCGAGGAAGTCCACTCGTTCCATGTCGACGACGATGTGGGCGAACCCGGCGTCGGCGAGGCGGATCAGCTCCGAACGCAGCTGCGGCGCGGTGTAGACGTCGATTTCACCGCCGACCGCGAGGACCGTGTGACGTCCCACGGCCCGGGTCGTCAACGACAGCTCCACGAAGACCCTCCAGGATGCCCAAGGCCAGCTCGGCCCTGATTCAACCACGCCTCACAGTGTCATTATCCAATTACGAAGAGTGCTAATTGGGCGTTGGGCGCGTTCGTACATACGTGGCACAGTTCTTCCGTGTCCACGCAGCTGTCCGCCGAGACCTCTCCAGACCTCTGGTTGCAGCGGGTACGCCGGGGCCGCACGAGCGATCCCGTGACACATGTGGAACATCTTCCCGCTCGAGCCGCGGTTCATGTCGACTGGCCGGCCTGGGTTCCGCCGTCTCTTCGCGACGCCTACGCCGCCCGGGGCGTGTCGCGGCCGTGGTCGCACCAGGTCGAGGCCGCGGAGGCCGCGTTCTCCGGCGAGTCGGTGGTGGTCGCGACCGGTACGGCGTCCGGCAAGTCGCTGGCGTACCAGCTGCCGACGCTGAGCGCGCTGCTGTCGGACCCGCGGGCGACCGCGCTGTACCTCTCGCCCACCAAGGCGCTCGCCGCCGACCAGCTGCGCGGCCTGCTCGACGTCGCCGAAGCGGTGAACGGAGGAGTCCGGCCGGCGCTCTACGACGGCGACACCGCCGACACCGAGCGTGAATGGGTCCGGGCGCACAGCCGCCTCGTGCTCACCAACCCCGACATGCTGCACCGCGGGATCCTGCCCCGGCACGAGGCGTGGGCGTCGTTCTTCCGGCGGCTGCGGTACGTCGTCATCGACGAGTGCCACTCCTACCGCGGGGTGTTCGGCTCGCACGTGGCGCACGTCCTGCGCCGGTTGCGTCGGGTCTGCGCGCGGTACCGGTCCTCGCCGGTGTTCGTGTGCGCGTCGGCGACCGTGTCCGACCCGGGGGCTTCGGCGTTCTCTCTCGTGGGCCTGCCGGTGCGGACGGTGACCGACGACGGGTCGCCACGCGGTGCGACGACGTTCGCGCTCTGGGAGCCTCCGGTGTCTCCGCTGGTGGGTGAACGGGGTGTACCGACCAGGCGGTCCGCGACAGCCGAGGCCGCCGATCTGCTGGCCGACCTGGTCGCGGAGGGCGCGCGGACGCTGGCGTTCGTCCGGTCCCGCCGGGGCGCGGAGGCGGTGGCGCTCGGAGCGAAGCGCGCGCTGGCCGAGGCGGTGCCGGAGCTGGTCGAGCAGGTGGCCGCGTATCGCGCCGGCTACCTGGCCGACGACCGGCGCGAGCTGGAGAACGCGCTGCGCTCGGGAGCGTTGCTCGGCCTGGCGTCCACGAACGCGCTGGAGCTCGGCGTCGACGTGACCGGGCTGGACGCGGTCGTGCTCACCGGGTACCCGGGTCGGATCGCGTCGCTCTGGCAGCAGGCCGGCCGCGCCGGACGCGGTAGCCGGGACGCGCTCGCGGTGCTGGTGGCCCGCGACGACCCGCTCGACAGCTACCTCGTGCACCACCCGTCGGCGGTGTTCGGGCGGCCGGTCGAGGCGACCGTGCTGGACCCGTCGAACCCGTACGTGCTGGGGCCGCAGCTGGCGTGCGCGGCGGCGGAACTGCCGCTGACCGAGGCCGACCTGCCGCTGTTCGGCGGCGACGCGGCCCGGTACGCGCTGGACGGCCTGGTCGCCGCCGGTGTCCTCCGGCGCCGCCCGGCCGGTTGGTACTGGACGTCCCGCGGCCGGCCGGACGCCGATCTGCGTGGCACCGGAGGGGAGCCGGTCTCGATCGTCGAGGCCTCGACCGGGCGGCTGCTCGGCACCGTGGACGCCGGCTCGGCGCCGTCGAGCGTGCACACGGGCGCCGTCCACCTCCACCGCGGCGAGACGTTCGTCGTCGAGGAACTGGACCTGGACGACCTGGTGGCGCTGGTCCGGCGGGCGGAACCGGACTGGTACACCCAGTCCCAGGACGTCACCGAGCTCGACATCGTCTCGGTGGAGCACCAGGTCGAGGCCGACGGCGTGCAGCTGTGCTTCGGCACCGTCGACGTCACCAACCAGGTCGTGTCGTTCCAGCGCAAGCGCATCCTCTCCGGCGAGGTGCTGGACGAGCAGCCGCTCGACCTACCTGCGCAGCAGCTGCGCACGCGGGCGGTCTGGTACACGGTCGAGGAGTCGGTGCTGGCCCTCGCCGAGCTCGACCTGCCCGACGTCGGGGGCGCCGCCCACGCCGCCGAACACGCCGCGATCGGCCTGCTGCCGCTCGTCGCCAGCTGCGACCGGTGGGACATCGGCGGCCTCTCGACCGCGTCCCATCAGGACACCGGCCTGGCGACCGTGTTCGTCTACGACGGCCATCCGGGCGGCGCCGGGTTCGCCGAGCGCGGGTTCGACGCGGCCGTCGAGTGGCTCACGGCCACCCGCGATGCCATCGTCGGATGCGAGTGCTCGACCGGGTGCCCGTCGTGCGTTTACTCGCCGAAATGCGGCAACGGCAACGATCCGCTGGACAAAGCCGGTGCTGTCAGGTTGCTGACAGCAGTAGTCGACCGCGTGCGGCGCGCCGCGCCCCGACAGAGTACGTTTGGCGTCCAGGTCGGGGGGTCACACCCTCGGTGACCGACGGGTCGGTTGCCGGTGGGGACCGGGCTGATTCGGAGAGGACGCGGACCATGGTTCTGCTGGGCCTGCTGCTCGCCGCAGTGGCGATCGCCCTCGGGGTGGGGCTGGCATTGCAGCCGGGAGACACAGCCAACGTCCACTTCTTCGGTCTGAACATCCCGAACCTCAACGGCCGCACGTTGATCCTGGTCGGGATCGCGATCGGCATCCTGTTCATGATCGGCGTCTCGTTCATCCGGTGGGGCTTCGCGATCGCGCGTCGCCGGCGTCGGGAGCGGAAGGCAGCGAAGCGGGCCTCGATCGGCACCCCGATCGAGGCCCCGGCCGACGCGCGCGAGCCCGAGCCCGAGCCCGACCACGAGGCCGCCCGCCGGGAGGAAGTGGCCGCCTGGGAGCGGGCCGAAGCGGCTCGCCGGGAGGAAGCCGCACGGCAGGAGGAGGCCGCGCTGCGGGCGCGCTCCGAGAACCACCAGCCCGACCCGTACCCGCCGGGCCAGCCCGATCCGTACCCACCGGCGTCGCCCGACTCCTACCCGGGCCACCGGCCGCCGGAGCCCTACCGCGGCGACAACTCCCCCACCGACGCGTACCCGACGATGGGCGAGCACAAGACCGAGGAGTACCCGACGGTCGACCCCTATCGGGACGAGCCGCCGCGCAGCACCGGAACGGTCTACCAGTCGGGTGGCCACTCGTTCCCCGACAACGACCCGTACGGCAACGGCCCCCAGCAGCCTCCGCAGCACCGTCCGTACTAATAGCTCGGAAGAGGCTAATGTCGGTCGGGTGGCGCACGAGATCGATCAGCGTTTCCTCGCCCTACCCCGCACGGCACTAGCCGACGCAGCCCTGCAGAGGGCTCGTGACCTCGGTGCGAGCCATGCGGACTTCCGCCTCGAACGACTGCGTTCGCAGGGGCTGTCGCTGCGCGACGGACGCCTCGAAGGCAGCCACGACGGCGAAGACGTCGGCTTCGCCGTGCGTGTCGTGCACGACGGCGCCTGGGGCTTCGCGGCCGGCGTCGACCTGACCGTGGACGCGGTCGTCGCGGCGGCTTCGACGGCAGTACAGGTGGCGAAAGTCAGCGCCCGGATGAGCACCGAGCGGATCGAGCTGGCCGCCGAGCCGGTGTACCAGGACGCGCAGTGGATCTCGTCGTATCTCGTGAACCCGTTCGACGTGCCGGAGACCGAGAAGGTCGCGCTGCTGGCGGAGTACTCCCAGCGCCTGCTGGGGGCAGCCGGCATCAGCCACGTGACCGCCGGGCTCTCCCAGGTGCTCGAGGGCAAGTTCTACGCCGACACCGCGGGGACGGTCGTCACCCAGCAGCGAGTGCGCGTGAATCCGAGCATCCAGGCGCTGTCGGTGGACGCCGAGAGCGGCCGGTTCGAGACGATGGACAGCATCGCGCCGCCCGTCGGCCGCGGCTGGGAGTACCTCACCGGCACCGGCTGGGACTGGGACACCGAGCTGGCTTCGCTGCCCTCCCTGCTGGCCGAGAAGATGGCGGCGCCCAGCGTCGAGCCGGGCCGTTACGACCTGGTGGTCGACCCGTCGAACCTGTGGCTGACGATCCACGAGTCGGTCGGCCACGCCACCGAACTCGACCGCGCGCTCGGCTACGAGGCCAACTACGCCGGCACCTCGTTCGCGACCCCCGACCAGATCGGCACGCTGCGGTACGGCTCCGGCGTCATGGACGTCACCGGCGACCGCACCGTCGAGCACGGCCTGGCCACGGTCGGCTGGGACGACGAGGGCGTGGCCGGGCAGTCGTGGGACATCGTGCGCTCCGGCACCCTGGTGGGTTACCAGTTGGACCGGCGGATGGCCGCGCTGCTGGGGGCGCAGCTCGGGGTGTCCCGGTCCAACGGGTGCGCGTTCGCGGACTCGCCCGGGCACGTGCCGATCCAGCGGATGGCGAACGTGTCGCTGGCCCCTGCGTCGTCGGACGTGTCGACCGCGGACCTGATCAGCGGGGTCGAGCGCGGGATCTACGTGGTCGGCGACAAGTCCTGGTCGATCGACATGCAGCGCTACAACTTCCAGTTCACCGGCCAGCGCTTCTTCGAGATCCGCAACGGCCGCCTGGCCGGGCAGCTGCGTGACGTGGCCTACCAGAGCAACACGCTGGATTTCTGGGGATCGATGGAGGCCGTCGGCGGCCCGTCGACCTGGGTTCTCGGCGGCGCGTTCAACTGCGGCAAGGCCCAGCCGGGCCAGGTGGCGCCGGTGTCGCACGGCTGCCCGAGCGCGCTGTTCCGCGACGTCGCGATCCTCAACACGGTGCAGGAGGGCGGGCGATGACCACCAGCGCGCAGGATCTGGTCGAGCGGGCGCTGGCCCTCTCGAAGAGCGACGGGTGCATCGTCATCGCCGGCGAGTCGACGAGCGCGAACCTCCGCTGGGCGACGAACACGCTGACGACGAACGGCGTCATGCGTTCACGGTCGATCACCGTCATCGCGACGGTCGGAACCGGCACCGGGGTCGCGAGCGGCGCCGTGTCGCGCACCACGGTGGCCACGGACGAGCTGGAGTCGCTCGTGCGGGCCGCGGAGGAGACCGCGCGGGGCAACGGCGCGGCCGACGACGCCCAGCCGCTGGTGCCGGGTGGCGCCGCCGCCGACTGGGACCTGCCGCCCACCGAGACGTCGATCGACGTGTTCTCGTCCGTGGCTCCGGCTCTCGGCGACGCGTTCGGCGCCGCCCGCGGGGCCGACCGGCTGCTGTACGGGTTCGTGGAGCACGAGGTCGACACGTACTACCTGGGCACCTCGACCGGCCTGCGGCTGCGCCACGCCCAGCCGCAGGGGCACATCGGCATCACCGGCAAGGTCGGGTCCGACCTGAGCCGCTCCGCCTGGGTGGGTCAGGCGACCCGCGACTTCTCCGACGTGTCGATCGCGTCGCTGGACGCCGAACTCGCGCAGCGGCTGGCGTGGTCCGCGCGCCGGATCGACCTGGAGCCAGGGCGCTACGACACGGTGCTGCCGCCGACCGCCGTAGCCGACCTGATGATCTACGCGTACTGGAACATGAGCGCCCGCTCGGCCCACGAGGGACGCACGGTGTTCTCCCGCCCCGGCGGCGGCACCCGCGTCGGCGAACGCCTGACGCCTCACCCCGTGACCCTGCGCTCCGACCCCGGCGCGGCCGGGCTGTCCTCCGCGCCGTTCGTCCTGGCCCAGGCGTCCTCCGGGACGAGCAGCGTGTTCGACAACGGATTGCCGCTGGAGCCGACCGACTGGATACGTGACGGTTCGCTCGCCGCGCTGCTGCAGACCCGCCGCTCGGCGGAGATCACCGGCCTGCCCGTGACACCGGTCATCGGCAACCTGGTGATGGAGGTCGGCGGCGCGTCCGGCGGTCTCGACGATCTGGTCGCCGGAGTCGACCGCGGGCTGCTGCTCACGTGCCTCTGGTACATCCGCGAGGTGGACCCCCAGACGCTGCTGCTGACCGGCCTCACCCGGGACGGGGTGTACCTGGTCGAGGGCGGGGAGGTGGTCGGAGCGGTGAACAACTTCCGCTTCAACGAGTCGCCGGTTGATCTGCTGTCCCGGTTCGCGGGTGCCTCGGTGACGAGTCCCGCGTTCTCCCGGGAGTGGGGCGACTACTTCCACCGCACCGCGATGCCGGCCCTCCGGGTGCCGGACTTCAACATGAGCAGTGTCTCGCCGGCGTCATGACCCCGGTCGAGGTAGTGCGAGCCTCGATGGCGGCGTATCGGGCGCAGGACCTGGACGCAGCGTCGGCGCTGTTGGCGTCGGATTATGTGTTCTTCAGTCCGCAGGATGCCGGGATCGACAAGGCGACCTTCCTCGAGAGGTGCTTTCCGACAGCGGATCGGTTCGCTGAACAGGAGGTCGTACACGTGGTCGATCTCGGGGGTGGTGAGGTTTTTCTGTTGTACGAGTACGTGGTGGAGAGTGGGCGGTACCGGAATGCCGAGGTTTCCCGGGTGAGGGATGGGCAGCTGGTGGAGACGCAGGTGTACTTCGGCGGCCGCCTCGGGTCTTGATGTCTCATCTGGTTGTTGGGGCGTCCTGGGTCGTGGGGCATCCGGGCCGCGGGGCATCCGGGCCGCCGCAATCCCCAGCGCGCCACACCTCCAGGCTCCGCACTTTCCGGGCCGCCGCACTTTCCGGACCGCCGCAGTTCCCAGCGCGCCGCACCTCCCGGGCTCCGTTCGCTGGGCTCCGCTTGCTAGGCCCTCGAGCTTCCGGGTCTCCGCACTTACCAGCCGCCGCGCTTCGCGGGCCGTCGTACTTTCCGGCCTCCGCACTTCCTAGCGCGCCGCACCTCCCAGGTCGCCACACCTCCCGCTCCGCCGCACCTCCACACCTTCTGCTCCGCCATACCGCCTGGGTTGCGACACCCTCTCAAGCGCTGCATCTCTTGACCTGCCGCCCTCCGGCGCGCCGCACTGCCCAGGCTTCAAAGGGTCGGGCCGGATGCGACTGGTGCATTCGTGCTCAGCGAGCAGGAGCATCGGTGTCGGGCATCCGGACAGCACAGACTCCTGAGCCGCCGGACCTCATATTTCGCCGAGCCTTCGACTTATTGAGCTCTCTGACCCCATGGACCCCCTGACTCATCGCCTCCCGACTCACTGCCTTCCACCGGCTGACCGGCCTACCGACTCGTCAGCCGTCCAACTCGCCGGTCTTCCGCCTCGGCGCCCCTCCAACTCAGCGCCCCTCCAACTCAGCGCCCCTCCAACTCAGCGCCCCACCAACTCAGCGGACTCCTGCGCGCCGGGCTTTACGCAGCTGAGTGAGGGGCCACCGAAGATGACGTGCTCGGTCCTGACACGCCGGGTCCGGCCGGCCCGCTTCGACACCGTGATCAACACCTGTCGATCCCGGTCTCGGCCGCCGCATGCGCCACGTGCTGGCTTGCACGCGAGCTGACATGTTCGGTACCACTGCCACTTCGCGCCTTCGCGGGTCGAACGAGCGAGTTGCCGGGAGCGGGTGGTAAGGCTGACCCGATCGGCTTCACGGCGGCCGGACGGGCGGAATCACTGGGCCGGCGTGGGCAGTGGCGGTGGCTCGACCGATCAGGGCGGCCGGGCCGGTTGGCGGGACGGCCGTGGTGACGATCACGTGCGTGCCGGTTGTCGTGCATTCGGTGAGCGTCGCGCCGTTCTCGGCGGCGAGTGCGGCAGCCCGGACGCAGGCTGCCGAGGCGCCTTCCGCGACGTGCAAGGCGCCGGAGAGTGCGGCTAGATCGGCCGCTAGTCCGGCACGATGACGGGCGACCGCAGCGGCTCCGACGCTTTGGAATCCCAGCCCGACCAGCAGCAGCGCCAGTCCAACGCCGAGGGCCAGCACCGAGGCACTCCCCCGCGAGTCGGTCACGGCACCGCCTTGCGCTGAGGCCCGCGCCGGAGTCCGGACTCGGCCCCGGACTCAGACAGCAGGCCGCGTTCGGATACAGATCGAGGCTCGCCCCCGGATGAGACCTCACCCCCAGACCCGGACTCAAGCCCAGGGACAGCCCCAACCCCAGCCTCTGCCCCAGACACCGGCGCGCGCCCAGACACCGACCCGGCCCCGGACACCGACCCAGAGCCGGATCCGAATTGTGGCCGGGACCGCGAAGAGGACTCGGGCTCAGCCCCGGACCCGGCCCCAGGCTGGGACCCGGCCCCAGGCTGGGACCCGGCCCCAGGCTGGGACCCGGCCCCAGGCTGGGACCCGAACCCCGGCTGGGACCCGAACCCCGGCTGGGACTCGAACCCCGGCTGGGACTTGAACCCCGGCTGGGACTCCGAGCCGGGCTCGGGCTCGGCTACTGCGGTGGCTGTCAGCTCCCCCGGCCACGACCGACCGATCGCCGGCAGCGGCGCCGTGACAGTGACCCGCACCAGATCCCCTTCCCGCATGACCCGGACCGTCGCGCCCGGCGGTGCCACACGCCGGCCGATGTCCGCCGCCGTCGGGTCGCCGCGTGACGCTGCGCGGGCGGCCTCCCGCGCAGCGTCGACGCAACGGAGGTGCGTGGTGGTCGCGGCCAGCACCGTCAGGCCGGCGGTCAACAGCAGCACCACGATCGGCAGCGCGGCCGCCAGCTCCGCGGTCACCGACCCGCGTTCTACCCCTTCAGCGCCTTCGCGAGAATCGCGGTCAGCGCCGACTGCACCGTCGGCGAGGTCACGACCTTCAACAGCACTCCGGCGAACGCCACCGCGGCGATCGTTCCGACGGCGTACTCGGCGGTGCTCATTCCGGCCTCTCCCGCCAGCCGGATCCGTCGCATCGCGCCCCGAAGGCCCGAGTTCATCGGCATCTCCTCTCATCGGCCGGGACGTCCCCGGCAACTCTCCGCCGACGCCCGCCGCGCTCCGGCGACCGCGCTCAGGTGAGCAGCTCATCGAGCACCCCCAGCACGATCGGCACCACGCCGACCAGGACGAACGCCGGCAAGAAGCAGAATCCGAGCGGCAGCACCACCCAGACGGCAGCGCGGTGCGCCGCGGCCTCCGCTCTCGCTTCGCGGCCTTCTCGGAGGTCGGCTGCGCACCGGGTGCACGCCGCTGCCAGCGCCGCCCCGCTGTCGGCCGCGCGGACCGCCGCGGGGACAAAACCCTCCGCGCCGGGGACGTCGTCCAGAGCGCGCCAGCCCGGTTCACCCACCACGCCGAGGCGTAGTGCCCGGCCGACGAGCGCGAGCCGCTCCCCCAGCGGGCCGCCGATCGCCGCCCCCACCACGGCCACCGCACGATCCAGCGGGGCGCCGGACTTCAGCACGGCGGCGAGGAGGTCGACCGCGTACGGCAGCTCGGCCGCCGCTGCTTCGCGCTCCCGGTTGATCGCCGGTGACGGCATTCGTCGCACGAGCCGATGGACGCCCACTCCGACGGCCGCACCGACGATCAGCCCCCACCAGGTCCCGACCAGCCCGGCCACCGCGAGCCCGACCGAACAGGGCACCACCCACCGCAACGCCACCGACCCGCCAGAACCGGCCGGCCCGCCCGAAGCCCCCGGATGAACGCCGGACCCGACCACTCCCTCGCCCGCCGAGCCATCCGCCGCACCCACCCTCGTCGAGCGCTTCAGTCGTCGGCGAGCGGTGGGACGGGCCACGAGAAAGGCGACGATGAGCAGCATCGACCCCGCAGCGACCGACAACCCGTTCACGTCAGCACCACCCGGCTCAACCGGCGCGCGAGCGCGAACCCGATCAAATGCAGCGCCACTGCGGCACCAGCGCACGCCGCGCCGCCTGGCGTCCGGGTGAGCACGGCGACCGGCGAAGCGCCGAGCAGCTGACCGATCCCGAGCCCCAGAACCGGCAGCCCCGCGACCAACCGCGCAGTCGTCCGCGCCGAGGCGGTGTGCACGGCGGCCCGCTCGCTCAGCCGACGGAGCCGCCGCAACTCGACGTCGAGCTGCCCGACCACATCGGCGAGCGGGATGCCGCAGTCGGCAAGTGTCCACGCGGCGGCCAATCGGCGGAACGCGGGCTCGAGCGGGCCCGGCACCGCTCGCAACAACGCCGGAACGTCGCCGAACGGGTGTCGCACCACCGCGATCCGGGCGGTGGCCAGCGCGGTCGCGGCCGGCGCCGTCACCGGCCCGTCCTCGACCGTGACGATCGCCGCGTGCAGTGCCGCAGACGGCGTCCGGCCGGCGCGGAGATCGTCGGCCAGACCGGCCAGCGCCACCGCGCCGAGCGCACGGAGCGCATCGTCGGCCTTGGCTGCGGCCCGCTGACGCAACGCGCGCCGCCCAGCGAGACCGTAGGCCAGCGCCGCCCCGGCGATGACCGGCCCGACCGCCGCGGCCGTCGGCACCGCGGTGAGGACGAGAAGTGGCACCGTGAGATGCGCACGCCACCGCGTAGGCACCACAGGGCGACGACCGGCTCCCAACAACCGGGTCCGCGGTGACGGCCCGGCCGGTCGGGCCACCACCCGCAGCCGTCCACGCACCGAACCGGGCACGGCCAGCAACGCCGCCGCCCCGAGCAACGCCAGCGCCGCAACCACCGCGGTCATCGCCGACCACCCCGGGCGTCCAGCAGCGCGTGCAGCGAGGCGAGCCCGGGCGTCGGCCCGCCATCACGGCGCCACGCCGGCCGGACGACCACGCGGCCGTCCGGGCCGACGCCGAAAACGCCGATAGCGGTGACCATCCGCAAGCCCGGCCGCCCACCCCCCGGCATCCGCCGGACCACGTGGAACACCACGTGCAGCGCGCCGGCCAGTTGGGCGTGCACCGCGTCACGGCTGAGACCCGCGAGCAGGCCGAGCGCCTCGATCCTCGCCGGCACCGCGTCGGGGGTGTTCGCGTGGAGCGTCCCGGCGCCGCCGTCGTGCCCGGTGTTGAGCGCGGCGAGCAGTTCCGCGATCTCCGGCCCGCGGCACTCGCCGACGACGATCCGGTCCGGACGCATCCGGAGCGCTTCGCGCACGAGCGTGCGCACCACGATCTCCCCCGCGCCTTCGGCGTTGGCCGGCCGGGCCTCCAGCGAGACGACGTGCGGGTGGACCGGGCGGAGCTCGGTCGCGTCCTCGACGATCACCAGCCGCTCGTCCGCGGGCACCTCGCCCAGCAGCGCGGACAACAGCGTCGTCTTGCCGCTACCGGTTCCCCCGCTGACCAGGAAGGCCAGCCGAGCCGCCAGCACCGCACGCGCGATCGCCGCCGACTCCGGCGTGAACGTTCCCGCCGCCACCAGGTCGTCCACCGTGAAGCCCTGCGGCCGGAAGGTGCGCAGCGAGAGGTGGACCGCGGTGGCCGCCACCGGCGGTAAGGCCGCGTGGAGCCGCGTGCCGTCGGGGAGCTTGGCGTCCACGAACGGCGACGCGTCGTCCAACCGGCGCCCGCACGCCGCCGCGAGCCGCTGGGCCAGCCGGCGCACCGCGGTGTCGTCACCGAGATCGCAGTGCACCCGCTGGAGGCCGGCGCCCCGGTCGACCCAGACCTCCTGCGGCCCGTTCACCAGGACGTCGGTGACGGTCGGCTCGGCCAGCAGGGCGGTCAGCGGACCGGCTCCCACCAGTTCGGCGTGCAGCCGCGCGGTGAGCGTGAACAGCGTCCGGTCTCCGATCGGCGAGCCGTACTCCGCCCGGACCGCGGTGGCCACGGCGGCCGGCGTCGGCGGATGCCCGAGCGTGATCAGCCGGCTGCGGACGCGCTCGGCCAGAGCCTCCGGATCCGTCGCGGACGCGGTCATTCCGCCGCCTCCAACTCCGCCAGGAAGCTCCGGCAGAAACCGGCCAGCGGGCCCCGCCCGGTAGCAGCGGGTACGTCGCCGCGCTCGAGCGCACCGGCGAGGCGGGGCTCGGCCCGGAGCACGCCGGCCAGCGGCAGCTCCAGCGCGGTCGCGAGGTCGGCCGACCGCAGCCCCGCCGGAGCCGGGCCGCGGACGACGCACGAGAGCTGAGCGCAGTGCGGACGCACCGCCCGGACCACCCGCGAGGCCGCCGCGCAGGCCCGGACCTCGGCCGGCACGACCAGGAGCGTCACGTCGGCGGCCTGCAGTACCCGCACTGCCGCGTCGTCGGGACGGCGCGGCAGATCGACCACGAGCAGATCCGAGAAGCGACGCCCGGCGTCCAGTGCGGCTTCGGCCGCCTCGGGGGGCACGGCGAGAACGTCACCGCGGTCCCAGGAGAGGACGCTGAGCTCGCCGACGCGAGGCAGGGCGTCGTGTAGCGCGGGTGGGCTCACCCGACCGGCGGTGTCGACGAGGTCGGGCCACCGGAGCCCGCCGGTGTTCTCGCGGCCGAGCAACAGGTCGAGGCCACCGCCCAACGGATCGGCATCGACAAGCATCGTGCGTGACCCGTTCCGCGCCGCGGTGACGGCCAACGCGGCCGAGAGGACGCTCGCGCCCGCCCCGCCGCGCCCTCCGATCACCGCGACCACCCGACCGGCGCGCCGCGGCCCGCTGACCGCCTCGGTGAGGCGGTCGACCAGCCACGCCTCCGCGGTGGGCAGGAAGGCGACGTGCTCGGCTCCCAGGTCGGACGCCACCCGCCAGACGGCCGAATCCCCGGGCCGGACGTGGCGCTCGTCGGCGGCGAGCACAACCCCGGGCCGGTACGGCAACCGCGCCGACACGTACTCGGCGACGACGTCGGTGCCGACGATGACCAGCGGCGCGTCGGTCCACAGTGGGCGAGCGCCGATCGGATCGACCGGGACCTCGACGTCCGCGCCCGCCGCCGCGGCCAGGCGCAGCAGGTTGTCGGTCAGTTCCGGGTCTCGGACGCAGACGAGCGGGCACGCCTCGGGCGGCGACATGACTTCCTCCGGCGGGTGATCGCGATATCGACCCGATCACCGTCGCCGACTCCGACGCCCGCGAGAACGTTCTCCACAGGGCGGCCAGGGACGACCTTCGACCTGTGGACGAACTGTTCACCAGGTGTGTCTCGCGCTATTTCGCCGAGGGTGGATATTCGGCGCTCTGGTACGAGGGTGAGAACTAACGAGAAATGGCACCCACACAAAAGGGGACGGTCACCGCCGGGGGGGTGGGCGGTGACCGTCCGGGGTCCGGCTCCGGGGGGGCCGAGCCGAACCCGCCCAGATGACCGCGGGGGGGGTGCGGTCAACCGGGCCGTCAAATTTAGGGCAGCCGAGACTGGTAAGTGTAATCCCCCTCCGCACACTCGGCCCCAGAACCCAATACATTGTCTAGCAACGGACCGCAGATCTGCAACCGAGTGGGCGCGGAAAGAAGATCCGTAAGTGTTTTCTTAAGCTCACGCGCAGCCCCTAACGCATGCGTACCCGGCCATGGGTGCCGGAAACACGCTCCGGCGTCGGGAGGGTCCTAGACTTCGAGCCATGAGCGTGAGCGCCAACGTAGGCGACGAGCGACCCGCCGAGCGCCGGCCGCATGTGGACAGTGACCTCCCGCGCGCGGCGGATCCGGTGGCCCCCGGCGCCCCCAGCACCGTCACGCCGGCCACCGCTCGAAGCGCCGCCTTCTTCGATTTGGACAAAACGGTTATCGCGAAGTCGAGTGCTTTGGCCTTCGGTAAACCGTTCTACCAGGGCGGACTCATCACTCGTCGCGCGATGCTACGAAGCGCTTACGCACAGTTGATGTTTCAGCGGGCCGGTGCCGACGAAGCGCAGATGGCGCGTATCCGTGACTCGGTGACCGCGATGATCACTGGGTGGAACGTCAGTCAAGTGCGTCAAATCGTCGCCGAGACACTGCATGAACTGATCGAACCGACGATTTACGCAGAAGCCGCGGCACTGATCGGTGAACACCGCGCCGCCGGCCGGGATGTGGTCATAGTCAGTACGTCGGGCGAAGAAGTAGTCGCTCCGATCGGCGCGCTTCTCGGCGTCGACCGGGTGGTCGCCACCCGGATGGCCGTCGTCGACGGCCATTACACCGGCGAGATCGAGTATTACGCCGCCGGTCCGGCCAAGGCCGCCGCGATCCGCGAGCTCGCGGTCAGCGAGGGATACGACCTCGCCGACTGTTACGCCTACTCCGACTCGATCAGCGACGTGCCGATGCTCCAGACGGTCGGCCACCCTTTTGCCGTCAACCCCGACCGCGGTCTGCGCAAGGCCGCCCTCGAGCACGACTGGCCGGTGCTGGTGTTCCGCCGGCCGGTGACGCTGCCCACCCGTTTCGTCCGGCCGTCGACGCCGATCCTGGCCACCGCCGCGGTGGGCTTCGGCGTCGGCGCGGCCGCGCTCGCGGGCATGGTCTGGTACGGGCGGCACCGCGCGAAGCTGGCCCCTCGGGTGTCCGCCGGAGTATGAACGTACTGCTCAGGCCCCCTTCCGTGGGCGGCGGAACGAGCGTAGAAAGAGGTCACGGGCTCCGCCCGGTCGGCACATCCGGCGGACGAAGCTCGGGCACAGCTCCGGGTACCCACGCGCGACCAGCCGCGCGAGGCGCGTCGAGGCGGATTCGACGGGATCCGCGTTCGTCGATACAGGTGCACGCTTGGTAGCCCGGAAGTTCTGTGCCTGACGGCGCCTCTTCAAGGGGCGCCGTCGTCATGTCGGCAGCGAATTTGTCACTTCCGTACATACTCGACACTGCTGATGTCGTCGTCGCCCGCGAGGTCCGATTGACCGGAGTTCTCTCGTGATGCCCGGCGACTATGCTGCGGCCAGCGTCGAGGGGAGCACCACGGTGAATTCGCAGGACGAGCCCCGCCGGACGATGGCTCCCCCGTGGTCGGCCGTGACCGACCACCAGCGCCCCACCACCCAGCACTTAGGGCACGCGACCTGGCACGGCCCGGCTTTCCAGTCCGGCGGCCCCTCCTGGCCGCCCCCGGACGTGGACGACGTCCCCGCCCCGCATCCGCCGACGTACGACACGAGCGCGGCCCCGCCGCCCATCTACGGCGGCGCACCGGCGTTCCTGCCCAACCACCCGACGGCGGAGCCCCCCGAACATCACGTCACCGAGCCGATCCCCACCTACCGGCCGACCGCACGCGGCACCGCCCGTCCCAGCCGGCACAACGGCTCCCCGATGACGCTCGGCGACGTCCTCACGATCCTCGGCGGTGTGCTCGTCCTGGCGTTCTCAATGCTGCCGTTCGTCTCCTACACCGACGAGCGGTTCGTGGCGGTCGAGAACCGGGCGGACCTCGCCACGTCCTGGACGGCCTGGTCGCCGAGCACGTTCCTGGCCCCACTGAGCTGGGTGGCGATCGTGGCCGCGGTGCTGGTGACCGTACTCGGCGTCCTGCGGGTCCTGGAGCGGGGGCACCGCACCATGGTCGGCGTCACGGTCGAACAGGCCCGCGTGCTGCTCGCCGGGCTGGGCTTCCTGATCCTGTTCTCGTTCGCCGTCTCGTCGAAGACCGTCCTGTTCGGCGACGATCGTCCGCAGCTCACCGCCGCCGGCGTCATCGTCGACTCCACGCTCTCGCTGGACAGCGGCGGTTACCTGATGCTGCTCGCCGCGGCGGTGCAGTTGGCCGGAGCCGTGTGGATCGCCCGCGGTGCCGGCGGCCCGGCGGTGTGGCCGCTACCGGACTCCGTCCGCACGATGTTCGCGAAGAGGACGCGCTAACTCATCGCCTCGCAGATCGCGAAACCCTCGTCCGCGCCGAGCGCGACCGCCGCGCAGTAGTGCTTCAACCAGGAACGGACGCCGTCGGCGGTGCCGGTGGCGTACGCGTTCGTGGCGCCGATGTACTCCGGCTCGCGCGCCAGGTGCCCGGCTTCGGGAACCGAGACCGCCTTCGGGTCGAGGCCCTTGGCGATCAGCGTGAGGCGGGCCGCCGCCCTGGCCACCAGCCCACCGGGCCCGTCGAACGGCGCCAGCACCAGGAGCTCGCCGTGCACGATCGCGGCGAGAACCACGGCCGGGGCCTCGGTGCCCCCGGTGACCAGGTCGCTGAGCGCGGACAGGCGGGCCGCGACCTCCGGATCGGTGCGGGGACGACCGAGCGCCTCGGACGGCAGCACGTCGCGCGCCGCGAGCACGTGCAGGCGCGCGAGAACCTGGAGCGGCGCCTTGGACCAGGTGTCGACGAGCGAGCCGAGCGCACCCGCGACCCGCAGCGAACCCTGCACGACCGGGTCGGTGACCGCGCCGGCCCGGATCGACTCCAGGTCGTAGCGCGCGCCCTCGAGAGCGGCCGACGCGTGTGCTCCGCGCAGCGCGGCCTCGACGCTCACCGGCCCGGAACCACGACGCAGGAGCTGGTGCCCGAAGAGCTGGTCGATCTGCTTGCGGGCTTCCGCCGCCGCGTCGGCGACATCGGGCAGGTCGAGCAGCGGCGCGAGGGGATCCGACACGCTAAGACCGTATCCGGTCACCGGGGCCGCACCCAGTCCGACGCCGAAGCAGGCCCGGGCCCGGAAACCCGCGGCACCACCGGCACGGGCCCGGGCACCAGGTGCACGTACGCAGGCGGGACGAAACCCCCACCGGCCGGAACCGGAAGCGGCGGAGCCACCCGCCGCGCGGCGGACCGGCGCCGCAGCACCATCGGCACCCCCACCGCCGTGGCCACGATCGCACCCACCACCGCGACGACAGCCCCGACGACCACCCCGACCACGGCCCGCCACCAGGTCGGCGTCGGACCGCCCGAGAAGTCACCGTCGCGCCCCACCGCGGACCCGATCAGCCCGCTGGCGAACTCCGCCGAGTACGTCGAGTACCCGAACGTCATGAGCCGGTCGCCCCGGCGCTTCGCGTCGACGTCGTAGGCCTGCACGACGAACGCCCCGTCGGCATCGGTACCGGAGAGCAGCACCTCGGAGGCGCTGCGCCACCCGACCGGGATCGGCACGCTGAAATCGATGTAGTCGAACGTCACCAGCCGGGTGGCGTTCTGCGTCGCGACGTCGATCGCGAGCAGCGACGTCGCGCCGTTGACGTCGTTCGTCTCCTCGCGCGTCACCAGCACGCGCCGACCGTCCGGCGACCAGGCGGAGGCCCCGGCCAGCCACACCGCCTTGTCGGTGAGCCGCACCACCGGGCCGGCCCCGTCCAGCGGATAGATCTCGATGTCGACCCCGTCGTCGTAGGCGATCGAGCGCCCGTCGGGCGAGAACGCGGCCTGGATCTTGGTCATCCCGTCGACGGTCTTCGGCGCCACGCCGCCGCCCGTGGGCATCGGCGCCTCACCCGGCAGCAGGTCGGTCTTGGGCGTCGCGTTCGTGCTCGGGGTGGCGACCCGTTTCACCGAACCGGTGTCCAGGTCGAGCACGTCGAGCGCCTCCGACGAGATCGCGAGCCGCCGACCGTCGGGCGACCACGCCAGGACCTCGGTGGAGCCACCCCCGACCGAGAACCGCTGCGACGCCCCGGTGACCAGATCGAGCACCAGGATGTCGTCGAACTTCCCGCTCAGATCGCCGACGGCCAGCCGGCGGCCGTCCGGCGACAACCGTGTCGTCGCCGCCCCGTAGTCGGAGTTGACCCGGTCCTCGATCGCCGAGACGTCCCGGACGCGATCGGAGTCGGCCGCGAACAGCACGTGACCGTCGGTGAAGGCACCGGTGGTCTCGGCCAGCACGATCGAGCGGCCCGGCGCGGACTCGGACACGTCGGAGATCAGCGTCGGCAGCGACTCCGCGTTCCTGGGATAGGAGGGCGTGGCGAATTCCTCCGCGTCGTCGCCGGTTCCGACGAGCAGCGCCGCCACGAGCCCGGCTCCCACCGACAGCAGCACGGCGACGAGCACCGCCGCCAAGACCACGAACACCGGTCTCTTACGCATCCGCTGTTTCCTTCAGGAGAGAGCCACCGACCGTAGGACAGCGTGCCATCGACCGCCGACAGAACACCGCTCAACGCCGGAACCCCTGCCCACGTACTGTGCTGCAACGTTCGCGGCACTACGTTAAGAAAGGCCGGCTCACCGAGGAGGTCCCCGCACATGACCGAAGAACCCGCAGAGGCCACGCTCTCGAATCTGCTCAAGGAGGAGCGCACCTTCCCGCCGTCGGCCGAGTTCGCCGAGCAGGCCAACGTCCACGCCGACGCGTACGAGAAGGCCCAGAACGACCGCATCTCGTTCTGGGAGGAAGCCGCCAACCGGCTCGACTGGTCCGAGCCCTGGCACACCGCCCTCGAATGGAACGCGCCGTTCGCGAAGTGGTTCGTCGGCGGGAAGCTGAACGTCGCCTACAACTGCGTCGACCGGCACGTCGAGGCCGGCAACGGTGACCGGGTCGCGATCCACTGGGAGGGCGAACCGGGCGACACCCGCACGATCACCTACAGCGACCTGCAAAAAGAGGTCTCCAAAGCTGCCAACGCCCTGCACGAGCTCGGCGTCCGCACCGGCGACCGCGTGATGATCTACCTGCCGATGATCCCCGAGGCCGCGGTCGCGATGCTCGCGTGCGCCCGGCTGGGCGCGGCGCACAGCGTCGTGTTCGGCGGGTTCTCCGCCGACAGCCTCCGCAACCGGATCGACGACGCGCAGGCCAAGGTCGTCATCACCGCCGACGGCGGCTACCGGCGCGGCAAGCCGTCAGCGCTCAAGCCCGCCGCCGACGAGGCGATCGCCGGCACCGGCGTCGAGAAGGTTCTCGTCGTGCGGCGCACCGGCGAGGACGTGCCGTGGACCGAGGGCCGCGACGTCTGGTGGCACGACGTCGTCGACCGCCAGGCCGACACGCACGAGCACACGACCTTCGACGCCGAGAACCCCCTGTTCATTCTTTACACCTCGGGTACGACGGCGAAGCCCAAGGGCATCCTGCACACCAGCGGTGGCTACCTCACCCAGGCGAGCTACACCCACCACGCGGTCTTCGACCTCAAGCCCGAGACCGACATCTACTGGTGCGCGGCCGACATCGGCTGGGTCACCGGCCACAGCTACATCGTCTACGGGCCGCTGAGCAACGGCGTCACGCAGGTGATGTACGAGGGCACCCCGGACACTCCGCACCAGGGCCGCTTCTGGGAGATCATCCAGAAGTACAAGGTGACGATCCTGTACACCGCGCCCACCACGATCCGCACGTTCATGAAGTGGGGCGCGGACATCCCGGCGAAGTTCGACCTGAGCTCCCTGCGCCTGCTCGGAAGCGTCGGCGAGCCGATCAACCCCGAGGCCTGGATCTGGTACCGCCACCACATCGGCGGCGACAACGCCCCGATCGTCGACACCTGGTGGCAGACCGAGACCGGCGCGATCATGGTCTCCCCGCTCCCCGGCGTCACGTCCACGAAGCCGGGAAGCGCGCAGAAAGCCCTCCCCGGCATCTCCGCCGACGTCGTCGACGAGAGCGGCAAATCGGTGCCCGACGGTGGCGGCGGTTACCTGGTGCTCACCGAGCCGTGGCCGTCGATGCTGCGGGGCATCTGGGGGGACGACGAGCGCTTCAAGGACACGTACTGGTCGCGCTACTCCGAACAGGGCTACTACTTCGCCGGCGACGGGGCGAAGAAGGACGACGACGGCGACCTCTGGCTGCTCGGTCGCGTCGACGACGTCATGAACGTGTCCGGTCACCGGATCTCCACCACCGAGGTGGAGTCGGCGCTGGTCAGCCACCCGTCCGTGGCCGAGGCCGCAGTGGTGGGCGCCACCGACCCGACCACCGGCCAGGGCATCGTCGCGTTCGTCATCCTGCGCGGCGAAGCCAAGGAGGGCACCGACACGGCCGCCGAGCTGCGTCAGCACGTCGCCCGGGAGATCGGCCCGATCGCGAAGCCGCGACAGATCCTGGTCGTCCCGGAGCTGCCCAAGACCCGCTCCGGCAAGATCATGCGCCGCCTGCTGCGTGACGTCGCCGAGAACCGTTCGCTGGGTGACGTCACGACGCTCGCCGACCCGACCGTGATGAACCTGATCAGCGCCGGCCTCACCGGCGGCAAGGAAGACTGACCGCTCCCGCACGTCAGCGGCCCCGGCTACGCTTCGTAGCCGGGGCCGTTCCGAATCAAAAGCCTGACTACGCCATGCGGCGAACCACCGTGGCTACGGCGACGTGCGGTCTTTGCGGAAACCCTTCTTCATCGCACCGGTCATCCGCTGCCAGCGCGGCGGAACACCGAGGTCGACCGGTTCGCCGTCCGCGTTGGTACGCACGACCTCGAGCAGACCAGCCGCGGCACGCACCTCCCACACCGAGCCGTGCAGGTGCGCCAGCGTCTCGATCTCCGAGCCGTCGAGCCCCCGCACGACCAGCCGGAACGGCTCCTCGAACCGCCGCTCGAGCAGCAGGATCGAGGACATCGAGCGCCACCCGACGAACGCACCCGCGACGACCCCGACGACGCTGACCTGAGCGGCCGGCCGGAAGCCCCGCTCGGTGTCGAGCGCGGTGACGACCAGGTCGAACCCTCCGCGCTGGTCGCGCGACGGGGTGATCTCCCGCCCGACCGCCAGCAGCCGTCCGTCCGGTGACCACCCGTGCGCGCCCAGCGCGGCGTCCTCGGGCAGCGGGACGCGAACCGGCGGCCCGCCGGCCAGCGGCGCGATACGCACGTACGCGCCGACGTCGACCGCGATCCGGGCGCCCTCCGGCGCGACCGCGACCTCGCGCGGCTCCTCGCCGGAGAGGTCGTAGGCGTCACTGCGACCGGTCTCCAGGTCGAGCAGGTACATGCCTTCGTCGTTGCCGTAGAGCAGGCGCCGGCCGCTCGGCAGCCAGGACAGCACCTCGGCGCCACGCACGGTAGCCGGGAACCCCCGACGACTACCGTCACGCAGATCCAGCACGGAGACCGTGGGCACCGGCCGGTCGACGACCAGCGCCAGCCTCGTGCCGTCCGGAGACAGCTGGCCCGGGTCTTCCAGGCGTTCTGCCCCCACCATTCGAATGCGTCGCCCGTCGGCGGCCAACAGCAAGGTTTGTTCGCCGTCGTCCACGGCGAACGCGGCCCTTCCCGGCGGGTCGGCGTCCCACGACATCGTCCAGTCGGGGCACCGGGGGACCTCTGCTGGCGCGTACACGTCGATCACGGATACCTTCCTCTCCCCGGCGTCGAAGGTAGCGTCTGTCAGCCGCGTTAGCGCAATAAACATGCACGCGGACGATGGGAAGATCCGCGCTGGGCGGCGGGCGCTCTACGCTGGCCGCTATGGCCAACCCGCCGGACGACGTGGTCGTTCTCCATGACGGACCGTGGAGTCACCGCTTCGTCAGTGCCAACGGCAGCAGATTCCATGTCGTCGAGGTCGGAACGGGCCCGCTCGTCCTGTTCCTGCACGGCTTCCCCGAGTACTGGTGGACCTGGAGACACCAGCTCGAACCGCTGGCCGAGGCCGGTTACCACGTGGTCGCCGTCGACCTGCGCGGTTACGGCGCCAGCGACAAGCCACCGCGCGGTTACGACGGGTTCACGCTGGCCAGCGACGTCAGCGGGCTGATCCGCGCGCTCGGCGAACGCGACGCGATGCTGGTGGGGCACGACTGGGGCGGAGCGCTCGCCTGGGCCACCGCCGCGTTCCACCCCCGCCAGGTGCGGCGCATGGTGGTCATCGGCTCGCCGCACCCGCTCCGGCTGCGCGCGGCGATCGCGGGTGATCCCCGTGGGCAGCTCGCCGCGAGCCGGACGCTGTTCACGTTCCAGACGCCCCGCTACGAGCACCGGGTCACCGCGAACGACGCCGCCTACGTCGAGTCCCTGTTCGAGAAGTGGGCCGGTCCGCGCTGGCGGGAGACCGACGACTACGCGCAGTACACCCGGGCGTGCCGCGTCGCGATCCAGATCCCGCAGGCCGCGTTCTGCGCGATGGAGTACTACCGCTGGTCGCTCCGGTCGCTCACCCGGCCGACCGGGTGGCGCTACGCGAAGCTCATGCAGGCCGACATCACCGCACCGACCCTGCAGCTGCACGGTGCCGACGACACCTACCTGCTCCCCCGCACCGCCGAGGGCTCCAGCCGCTACGTCACCGGTGGCTACGAGTGGCAGGTTCTGGACGGCGTCGGCCACTTCCCGCAGGCCGAGCAACCCGACCTCGTCACCGAGGAGCTTCTCCGCTGGGCGAAGGCTTCCTGAGCGCGGCCACGACGGGGTGATCCTCGAGCTGGGCGAGTTGGAGCAGCGCCCACGGCGAGAGGCCGACCTCGGACCGCCCGGCCAGCCCTTCGGTGACGAACGTCGGCCAGTCGACCCAGCGGTACTCCTCGACCTCGTCCGGGTTGGGCACCGGCTCGGCGTCGACGCGTACGCCGAAGACCGGACAGATCTCGTTCTCGACGATTCCGTCCAGCTCGGCGCGGTACCGGAAGTCGGGTAGCAGCGGCACGATCTCCTCCGCCGTGACCGACAGGCCGAGCTCGTGGTTCAGCCGGCGCCGTACCGCCGACACCGCGTCCTCCCCGGGCGCCGGATGCCCGCAGCACGAGTTGGTCCACACGCCGGGCCAGGTCTTCTTCGAGAGCGCCCGCCGGGTCAGCAGGAAGCGACCCTCGCCGTCGAAGACGTAGCTCGAGAACGCCGAGTGCAGCGGCGTCTCCCGATGGTGACTGGCCAGCTTGGGAGCTGTTCCGATCGTCCGTCCGTCGTCGCTGAGCAGGACGATCAGCTCGTCGTCGACCACCGGATCGGCTTGAATCCGATCGACGGCGCGCCCGTTGGTACTGTGCCGTTCCTCACACCCCAGGACCTGCGACCCGTCCGATTCGGCCCTGTCTGTGTCGGCGAACCCCACGAAAGCCTCTTCCATCCACCGCGCTGGACGCATTCCGTCTTCCAGTCTGCCCGGCAAGAGATGAGTGCGCCTCCCGGGACCGACGGGGCACGGGGTGTTGTTTCGCCGTACCGTGTCAATCGACGCCACGACAGTGAACTGCGGAGACGCGCATTGGTGCACCACCGGGACACCGGGCCACGGCCCTTCCTCCGGCGTGCCCGCACGACGATGGCGTCGTTTCTCACCGTCGTCGTGCTGTTCGCCGTCGCGGCGCCCGTCTCGCCTGCCGCCGCCGACACGGTCCGCGACCAGCAGTGGCAGCTCTCGTTCCTGGACGCTCAGGCGGCCTGGCGGTACGCCTCCGGTAAGGGCGTCACGGTCGCGGTCGTCGACTCGGGTGTCGACGCCACCCACCCCGACCTGATCGGCCAGGTCCTGCCCGGCACCGACTTCGTCGACGGCTCCACCGACGGGCGCACCGACGTCGTCGGGCACGGCACCGCGGTGGCCGCGTTCATCGCCGGGCTCAACGACACGAACGGCGTCGTCGGGCTCGCCCCCCGGGCGAAGATCCTGCCGATCCGCGTGCTCGACCCGCGCAACGAGTACGACTCGGCCGCGACGATCGCGAAAGCCGTGCGCTGGGGCGTCGACCACGGCGCCGACGTGATCAACCTGTCGCTGGGCAGCGCCGACACCGCCAAGGTGCTGACCGACGCGCTCGCCTACGCGTTCTCGAAGGACGTCGTCGTGATCGCGTGCGACGGCAACCTCTCCAACGACCGGGGCGCGAAGGTCTGGCACCCCGCGCGGGAGCGCGGCGTCGTCGCCGTCTCCGGCCTGGCGCGCACCGGCGGGTTCTGGTCCGGTTCGCTCCAGGGCCCGGAGACCGTGCTGTCGGCCCCGGCCACCGAGCTCACCGCGGCCGGCCTCGACCACGGGTACTGGAAGGTGCAGGGCACGAGCTTCGGCGCGCCGATGGTGAGTGCCGCCGCCGCCCTGGTCCGCTCGCGCTACCCCGACCTCTCCGCGGCCAACGTCGTCAACCGGCTGATCCGCACCGCCGACGACAAAGGCCCGGCCGGGCGGGACGCCCAGTACGGGTACGGCATCGTCGATCCGGTCGGCGCCCTCACCGAGGAGGTGTCGTCGGTCAGCAGGAATCCCCTGCTGACCAGTCATGCGGCCAACCAGGGCGGCAGCGCTCCGTCAGCCACACCAGCGCCGAGCGTTCCGTCGTCCGACGAGTCAGCGGTGATGGCACCCGGCCCGGCCGCGACCACGACGTCCCCGACAGCCGAACCAGTGCTGGCGAGCCGGATCGACAGTCTCCGGAGCCGAGCGCTCCTCTTCGGTGGTGCGATCGCGGCCATGCTGCTGCTGGCCCTGGGGACGGTCGGAATCGTCCTCGTGCGCCAGCCACCGAGGACCCGTCGGAAGGGATGGGACATTCCCCCCGACGATCACCGTCCGCCGCCCTGGTAGGCGGCGAGCGCTCAGCTCGCGGCCCGCGCGAGCGCGTCCCGGTAGGTGCTCCGGATCGTCTGCAGCCGAGGCCGCCGGAAGCGACCCGGTTCGGACTGCCGTAGCGTGCGGCCGCGGTCGGACCAGAAGCCGGCGCGCGGCACCTCGTCCTTGTCGGGCGGGATGAACTTGAGGACCTCGTCCATGGCCGCGACCGCGACGATCAGCGACTCGCGGGCCTCGGCGCTGAGCACCGGGCCCGGCTCACGGTCCGGACCGCCCGCGGCGGCTTGCGCGCAGACGTCGGCCACGTAGAGCCATTCGCCGGCGTCGAGCAGCTCCGACGGGTCGTCACCGCCGAACAGGACGACGTCACCGGGGCCGGGGAGCAGCGGCCGCTCGGGGAGGCGGAAGACGAACTCGCGGGGAGCCCGGCACCCCGAACAGGAGCCGGTGTAACGCCGAGCCGGAGATCCTTCGTCGGAAGTCAGGGCGCTGTCCCATTGGACGTCGCTTTTGCCACAGGAGGGACAAGGCCGCATATCCATGTAGAGATGGGCTTCGTCCCGGGTTCGAGCCACCGGTAATGCCATACCGGCAGAGTACCTAAATGCGAGGTTCGCGCGACCCCGCTCACCTGCGAAAACAGTTAGCTGAAGTGACAGGTGGACGCGAGGCGCACGTCGGTCACCACTGATGCAGGAGCGGGCATTCCCACGGTGGTTCGCCGGGCGGCGTATCAATCGAGATGGGCCACCGAATTGAAGACGGTCAGCCGGAGGCTCCACCCGCGCCGTTCCCACCGGGTGACCGATCCGTTCTTGATGCCGCCGGAGGCGGCGATCGCGGCCACGTCCGCTTCGACCAGACCTTCGATCACGTAGCGGAGCATCACGACGACCGAGTCGTGGGCGACGACGAGTACACGCCGGCCCGCGGCGGCTTCCCCCAGGTCGGTGAGGAAGCTGCGGAGGCGGATCGCCATGTCGGTGTGCGCCTCGCCACCGGGCGGGCGGTAGTAGAGGAAGCCGGTGGCTTCGCGGCGAGCGGCTTCTTCGGGGTGGTCCGCACGGAGGCGGGCCTCGGTCAGCAGCGTGAGGATGCCGATCTCGCGGTCGCGGACGCGGTCGTCGAGCCGGAACTCGGGGGCCCGACCGGCGGCGGTGAGCGCGTCGACGGCGGCCTGCGCGGTGTGCTGGGCTCGCTGGTACGGCGACGCGATGACCAGGTCGGGCGGGTTGTCGAGCGACGCGGCCCAGCGCCCGACCGCAGCCGCTTCGCGCCGGCCGCGGACCGACAGCGGAACGTCGGCGTCGCGCGCGGGCAGCCCGGTGACGTCGACGACGCCGGCCTGGTTCGCGGCGATCAGCAGCTCGTTCGACAGGCTCTGGCCGTGCCGGACGACGGTCAGCTCGGCGACGTCGACCGCGGGCGCGGGAAAGCCCGGGATGCTCATACGGTTCCGTCCGCGTGGACACGCCGGGGTGCGCGGCCGAGGACCAACGTGGTGAGTGCCTCCTCGATCGTGCGGCCGAGCAGCCACTCCGCGGTGTGGTCGAGCGCGAACACGCGCCCGGTGGTGTCGATCGCGAGGGTGGAGACGCCGTCGTCCTCGACGCCGAGCGGGAACAGTCCGACGTTCAGCGCCGCGCCGAGGCCACGCAGCGTGAGCCAGGTGGGCAGCGCCAGCTCGGGGTCGAGCGTGAACGTGGTGCGGGCGACGTCGACGCCGGGACCGTCCTGGTGGACGGTGAGTCCGCCGAACTCCGCGAGCGCCACCGACGCTTTCGGGGAGAACGTGTGCTGGTGCCCGGCCGGGGACGCCCAGGCGCTGAGCGTGAGCCCCCAGTGGCGGGCACGCTGCACGTCTCTGTGGCCCGGAGCCCAGCCGGAGGCGCGCAGCACCGTCTCGACCTGGTCGGTGAAGCGTGTCATGCGCTCACCGTCGTGATGCCGAACTCCTCCAGCAGCACCGTGCACGACCGGCAGGGTGGCTGGAATCGGCCGTGGGTGGGGTCGCCGTCCTCGCGGATGCGTGAGATGTGGATCTGTCCACCCTGGAGCGCCTCGCGGGCGTCGGCCACGGTGATCGGCCGCCCGGCCTTCTCTTCGGCATCGTGCAGCCGGTCGGAGATCAGCGCGACCTCCGCGCACCATCCGGCGTACCGCTCCCGCTTCTCGGCCGGCAGTTCGTCCAGCATGCGCGACACGAGCGGGTGCAGGTTCGGGGCGACGTCACCACGCATCGAGGTGTGCGAGTGCACGGTGCCACCGACGATCAGTGCACCCGCGGTCATCGGAAGCGGACGTGGTGCAGCGGACGCGGGCATGCGGTGGACCCTACCGTTCGGCCCTTCCGCCCGGCCGGGCGGAGTTGTCGTCGAAGGACGATGGCGGACGTCCTCACCACGTGCCGTCGTCGGTGACCCGGGGCGGTTCGAGGCCGGTGATCAGCGTCGTCAGCGCCGCATCCAGCGAGGGGCCGAGGAACCATTCGCCGGCGTGATCGACCGCGAAGACGCGCCCGCGCTCGTCGATCGCGAGCACCGCGTCACCGTCCCCCTCCACCCCGAGCGGGAACAGCTGGACACCGAGCAACCGGCCGAGGTCCCCGAGCGTCGCCGCCGTCGCGGCCGCCATCGTCGGGTCGAGCGCGAACGGTCGGCGACGGAGCTGGACACCGGGCTCGTCCTGACGGACGAAGATGCCGCCGAACTCGGCGAGGGCCGCCTCCGCCGCCGGGAACGGGACATGACGCGACCCGTCGGCGCCCGGCTGAGCGCAGACGATACGGATCGCCTCCGCGCTCGACTCCGGTACCTGACGGCCCTCGGCCCAGCCGCTGGCTCGCAGCACGGCCTCGACGTCGGCGGTGAACCGGCTCACTCCTCGCTCCAGAAGTCTTCCGGCGGGGCGACGTCGAAGCCGAAGTAGGCAAGCATCGCCAGACACGACAGGCACGGCGCACCCGTCACCGCGTCCTGCGGGTCCGCGGGCTCGCGGACCCGGTAGGTCACCAGTTCCGCACCTCGGAAGACCCGTTTGCGCGCTTCGTCCAGCGTGGCCGGCTGGGGGCGACGGGCGTCCTCGGCGAAGAGCGCGGCCGAGAGCGCGCTGATCTCCGAACAGCGCTCGTAACCGCGTTCCCGGAACTCCAGCGGGAGCCGCTGGAGCGCGTCACGCACCAGCGGGTGATGCTCCGGCGGGGTGTCGCCCTTGACGCTGCGCGCGGTGACCGGCGGACCGTCGAGCAGGAGATAGGTGATCGTGGCCGGGGTGCCGACGCGGCTCAGGTCACGGCGGACCTGCGCGAGCTGCGAGCTCCTCTGGGTGGCGCGGTACTGCTGAGCGACGACCTCGACCGGCATCGCCGGCCACACCGACAGCTCACCGGTCTCCCGGTCGATGACCCCGCGCCCGGCGCCGAGCTGCGGCTCGTCCGAGGTGCCCCAGACCACGAAGCCCGCGTCGAACTCGTAGAGCTGCGGGGAGAGGTCGGGGCTGCTCTCGGCGATCCAGCGTGCGGCGATCCGGCGCGCTTCGTGGTGGGTGATCACAGCAGGACTTCCAGCGACCGGACCCACTCCGCCGGCACGGGCTTGTCGGAGACGAGGCCGAGTTGGGGGTCCACCCAGAGGATCGTGTTCTGGTGGTTGACCGCGGCCGAGGTGCGCGCGGTGCCGTCGGCCCAGCCGATGACGAGCGCGGCGAAGGCGCCGTGGCCTTTGGCTTCGAGCTCCGCGGCGATCTGTTCGAAGGTTTCGCGCTTCTCGAGGCGGCCGTTGAGCGTCTTCTCCAGGCGCTCGCGTCCGGACGGTTCGCCGCGCAGCGGTAGGCGCGTGGTTCCGCTGCGGTGGGCGTCGACGATCCGCGGCACGGCGACGCGCGGGCGTCCGCGGACGTAGGTGTCGTAGAACGCGAGCGTGGCGTCGACGCAGTTCTGGGCGCGGCTCTGGTCGGCCCGCCGGCCGACGCCGTTGAGCCGGGAGAGCCAGGCGGTGGTCGGCTCGGGGTGCGTGCCGCTCGGTAGCGCTTGCTCGAGCGCGTTGTGCTCGGCCTGCAGCGGGCGCCGGTGGCCGGGCGGGATCTCGTAGTCGTGCACCAGCGCCACCGCCGCGCCGTTGACCCAGCGGCAGAGCTCCGGTCGCAGCCCGACGAGGTCGATCAGCTGCTCCCGGCAGTCCAGCCGCGACCCGATGGCTTCGGCGGCACACGCGGCGGCTTCCCGGTCCATGCGCTGCGCGTCGCTGCCGAGCCGCTGGTACTGATCGACGAGCGACTGCTGCCGGGCGGCCAGTTCGACCGACTCGCTGACCCGCTTGTCCCGCTCGTCGGCCAGGGTCCGCAAGTGGGCCCCCAGCTGCCGGAACCGCTGTTCGGCCCGGTCCAGCCAGTCGCGCAGCTGCCCGACCTGGCCCTGCCCCTCGTCGGCGCCGTCTTCCGGCTGCTGCGCGATCCACGCGTCCCAGGCCGCGATGTCACGCATGGCGCCCTGCGCCTGCTGCGACAGTTTCTGCTGCTCACCGGCAACGGCATTGGCCTCGGCCGTGATCTGCTGCAGCTCCTCGGCGAGAGCGGTACGCCGGTGCGCGGTCCACTGCCAGGTCGCACGCGCCTCGTAGGCGTGGTCGCGCGCGAGTGCGGCCTGTCGACCGAGCTCGTCAGCACGATTCTCGGCCGCGATGGCGTCCCGGCCGGAGCGGTGGGCCTGGACTTGAAGCTCCACGTCGGACCGGCGACGCCCGGACTCGAGCGCTTGGGTGCGCTGGAGGGTGTCCGGGGGCGGGACGGGTGGCGGCATGAGGAGGCGGATAGCGCGCGGAAGCCGATCGGCGACGGCTTGGTGGTAGTCCCGCTGTCCCCCGAAGGGATCGTTTTTGAGTGGGGGGTCGGGGGTGGGTTGATGAAGGAGGGAGAAGAGCGGGTCTGGTGTCGCGGCGGGGGTGTTTGGGGCGGGGGTGGGCGGTGAGGTGCTCTCGGCGGAGCCGGTCGTTGGGCCTTTCTGTGCGGAGCCGGTCGTTGGGCCTTTCTGTGCGGGGCCGGTCGGTGCGGGGCCTTTCTGTGCGGGGCCGGCCGGTGCGGGGCCGGCCGACGCCGGGCCGGCCGACGCCGGGCCGGACGGACGGGCGATCGGCGCGGAGCCGGTCGGCGGGACGCTTGGGGCGGGGGTGGTCGACGGGCCGCGCGGGGCGGGAATGGTCGTTGACGGGAGGCTCGGGGCGGGGGTGGCAGCTCGGGCGGCCGGCGCTGAGTTGGGGGCGGCCGCTGCGGTGCTGGTGGGGGCGGCGCGATTTGACGCCGGAATGCCCGTGGCGGAGGCGCGGGGGGTGCTTGAGATGGGGGCGCTGGTGGGCGCGGAGCGGGCGGACCCAGGGGCCCCTCCGGCCGGCCCCGTCGACACGGTGCGACCTGGCGCAGCGTCGCTCAGGGTCGAGCCGCCTGAAATCGAATTGCCCGGGGTCGAATTGCCCGGGGTCGAGTTGCCCCGGGTCGAGGAGCCTGGGGCCGGTTTGCCCGATGGCGAACCGCCCGCCGTGAAGCCCTCCGGCGCGGAGCCACCCGACGCGGAGCCAGCCGGCGCGGAGCCACTCAACGCGGGGCCACTCAACGCGGGGCCACTCAACGCGGAGCCGCTCGACGCGGAGCCGCTCGACGCGGAGCCGCTCGACGCGGAGCCGCTCGACGCGGAGCCGCTCGACGCGGAGTTAGCCGAGGTCGATGCGCCCAGGCCCGTGGCGTCTTCGGACGAGTCGGGAGCGAAGGCGCGCGCGAGAGGGCTGGTCGGGACGCCGCCAAGTGGAGCCGTGATCGAATCACGTCGCGACGAGCCCGACCGCTTCGGACGATCCAATCCCGCTGCCGACGAATCACCGTCGGCGCTCGACGCAGGACTGCTCGGAGCCGGGCCGCTCCGCGAAGACTTGGGCTCGGACGGCTGCGCAGGCCGCGGAATCTGCGGCGAGGACAAGAACGCATCCGACAGAATCGGAAGCAACGTGGTCGGCGCGGCCGCCGGAATCGCCGCGGAAGACGGCGCCCGCTCACCGGACCGCGGAGCGGGAACAACCACCCGCGCCTCATCGACACCCGGCGCTTCGTTCGCACTGCGCGCCTCGGCCGTGCCCTGCGCCACGTCGGCATCCCGCGCGATGTCCGCACCATGCGCACCGTCCGCATGGTGAGCACCGTTCGCAAAATCCGCACCGTGCGGACCGTGAGTGACGTCCACACCGTGCGCAACATCCGCACCTCGCGCAGCGTCTGCACGATGAGCACCGTCCGCATCTCGCGCAACGTCCGCACCTCGCGCAACGTCTGCACGATGAGCACCGTCCGCACCTCGCGCAACGTCCGCACGATGAGCACCGTCCGCACCTCGCACAACGTCCGCACGATGAGCACCGTCCGCACTACGCGCAACGTACGCACCATGCGCGCCTTGCGCTTCGTCCGCCCCGTACGCCTCATCCCTGCCCTGCGCCACGTGAGCACCCTGCGTCACGTCGGCACCCTGCATTTCGTTCGCATCAACGGAAAACGCCTGAGCGAGCGGGACGCGCAACGCATCCTTCGACGGCTCCACCGGAGGCGCAGCCTCCGGCGCCGAGCTGTCCTGCGCGGGACCGTCCAACAACGGACCCTGCGGCGCCCGACCCTCCAGCGCCGAACCCTGCGGCGCCGGAGCGCTCACGAACTCCGGCGGGGTAAGCAACTCCGGCGGAGTAGGTCCAGGCTCAAAATCGGCTGGATCGGGCATACGGTACGGCTGCGTAGGGTCGTCAACAAACCGCCGGCGCCGATCAGCGACCATCCGCGCAGTCGTATCCTGCAATGCAGGCGTGTTCTGCAACGTGGGCGGCCCGGCCTCCACGTCCGGATCCGCCGCCAAGCGGAAATCCGACCGGGTCCACCGCGACCGCTGCCCCCGCCCATCGCGGTCCCCGTGAACGAGCAGCAACGCCCGGGGCATTCCCGTCGGCGACGCCGGACCCTCCGGTAAGGACGGCTCCGAACTGCTGGCCGGTAGCGCAGGTCCCGCCGACCACCGGGTCGCACCCGGGTCCTCCTCCGGCGGACCAAGACGCTCGACGTCGGGGTCACTGCCCTGTTCGGTCACGCGACCGTCGACGGCGGAGGATTCCACGTGCACACGGTACGCGTGTGACATCCGCTGCGTCCGGTCATCGTGACGCGCGGAACCGCAATATCCAGTTCTGTGGGCCTAATTTTCGTAGCGGCGAGGCTACCCCATGTGTTCGTCCCTCCCTTCGATCTCGCGGGCGCGTCGCACGAACTTGTTCTCGGCGCCGGGCGGTGGGTCGATGTCGAGGTGGTGGACGAGGTAGTCCGGGGCATCGTTCGGTTGCGGCTCGGCGTCGGCGGCATACTCCAGCGTCCACGCGTGATGCAGACGCGCGAGCGCGGACATGCGCTCGACGACGTCGGGATGCGGCCGTTCCACGCTGACCCCTCTCAGTGCTGCAGCCACTCCGCCAGCAGTTGCTCTTCGGCGCGCGCACCGTCACCCCACGGGTCGCGATCGCGCGAACCGTGGCCCCCGACTCCGGCTGGCACCGCGCGCCGAGCGTCGAACTCGGCGACCCGGCGGTCGAGCTCGTTGGCCGCGGCGTAGACCGCGGTCCGTCCCGTTTCCGGCCCAGCGCGCATCGCCATGCGCACGACCGCCGCAACCGCAGCCCGAGCAGCCATCCGCTGCGCTCTGGCCATCGCGCTGACATCCGCCGCCGGGCCGTGCAACCGCGAAACCAACCGACTCCCCGGCGCGGACGGCGACAACAACTGGTGCGCCTCGGGAAGCGCCGCCGGATTGTCGGTGACCAGCGTCGCCGGCTGCTGTGCCCGCAGATGCCGCCATCCACCGGGCGTAGGCGGCCACTGCACCCACAACGCACGCCGACGCGCGAAGTCCGGCGCGAGCCGCCCGACGATCCACGGCACGACGTCGTCAGCAGTGACGAACAAGAAGCGGACATCATCCGTGGCGAGGGGGTTGAGTCGCCGCAAAACCCGATCCACCGCCGCGACCAAATAAGGAGCAGTCCACCGCGTCGCGACGTCATGAGCCGAAGCAATCGCTGCGAGCTCACCGGGCTCCCCCAACCCATGAGCCTCCGCCGCTCCCCGAACAGCCCCCTCCCGCCCCGAGTCAGAACTCAGGCGCTCCGGTCGTACAGGCCCAGAAAAGTCGCCTCGGCCGGCAACTCCACTGCCATGCGATCCCGGAGGAACGCCGCCGCTTCCTCCCGGGACACCGGCCGGAGAATTGACCGGTAACGGTCCTGAGCCAGGTACTCGACCGAATCGACTTCCCACTCCCATTGCGGGAGCAATGGTGTCACCGATCGATGGCCTTTCGGACCGCTGACCAGAACCGTCACTCCCGAGGCCGGACGATCGAAGCCCTGGAAGTGATCCAGGTAGTAATGCACTGCCGTCCCGCTCAACGGGGTGGGAGCCAAGTGCTCCGCGTTCGCCCGTGGGTCCGGCGGGGGCAGCTCCGGATAGATCTGCGCTCCTCCGGGGTCCCGGCCCTCCGCCACCGCCGCCAGATATCGGTTGATGATCACTCGCGGTGGATAGGACCCGTGCGATGTGATTCGGCCGGTGCTCTCCTCGAGCACCAATGTCGCTTTGCCCGGCTGTCGCGCCTGCTCGGCTTCCTCCAACGTCCCGGGAATCGACCGAAGCGCCCAGCCGTGCGGGAACCGGTGCATGCTCCACCGCAAGCCTGGACGGAAGACGCGATCCAGGTAGGCCTGCGCCGCTTCCCTCGTATCCAACGGTTCCGTCACCGTTGACCCTCCCATCCAGCTCGACCGTGATGTAGGACAACTTGACCGCGTCCAACACCAGATCATCCGGCGGCGTATCGGACGTCGTGCCTTCCTGCGGGTCCCACCAGACCGGGCCATCCGCGCCCAGAGGGAAGACCACAACCGTCGCGTGCGATTCCCCGTGAAGTGGCCGGTTGTCGACGTCGAACAGCAGACCGTTCTCGTCGGCGTTCTGCCAGACGTTCACCACCAGCGCCGCAGATCCTGGACCCAGTTCAGCGACGTGGTCGTGCAAGGCCCAGAACTGTTCGGTCATCGTCGGCAGATGATCGTGGTGCAACCACGTATCCGCATCGAGCCATCGCATGGCCCGCTCGATGCCACGCAACTCGCCCATCGTCGTTCCATCCGGCCAGCGCGCCAGCGAAACCTCGGGACGCCCGTAGAACGACGAAATCGCGGCGAGCGAGCAGTCCAGACAGTTGATGTCCCGTCCCGGTTGGGTCGGACCACCGTCGTTGATCAAGGTGCCGTAAGGATGGAAGCGAGGATCTGCTCCGACCAGAGCACCATCGACCGAGCTCAGAACCTTGTCGACCGCCGACTGGTAGGCCCGGTTCTCGAGCCGACGTAGTCGCTGTTTACCGAATCCTCGGGTCAACTCGAGGGGGAACGCGGGATCCTCACGAGCGAACGGCCCGGCAGGCCCGAAGTACGGCGCCCCGCCTGCGGGTTCCGCAGGCGGCTCTACAACGGATCCAGACCCGGCGGCTCCCCCTTCCACCGGAAGAGCCACCGAATCGTCTCCTCGTCCGGCAACAGCTCCCCACCCGTGATCCCCGGCGTAACCCCCTCCGCTTCCGCCCGGCTCACCGAGCGAATCCGTTCGGAGTTCTTGCGCTTGAACAGGATCCGATGAGCCGCTCCCGGGTTGTAAACCCATGCCTTCTGGGTGTGGTCCCACAACAGCGCGTCGGGCGTCTCCGTCTCCAGCACTACGACGCCCGAAGCCTCCGGGTCGGCGGCGCTGCTCCTGTAGAGCGCGTAATAGGCGAGTGTCACGAGATGTCAACTCCTCGTCGGCGGCAGAAGATCGAAGCCACAGGTCATGGTCGTCGAGGTCGAACTCGACCATCACATCTCGAAGCGCGAGGTTCTGTTCCCTCAGCCAGTCAAGGTAACCATCGAACAGCACCGGGTGCTCAGCGATCCACGATTCAACTGTCTCATCATCGAGCGACCAGATCGACGCCAGAACTGGTGGCCGGCCCACCATCTCCGGATTGCCCAAGTCCTTATGAGCCGCCAACAGCCGCAGCAGCGCATGAACTTTCCGGACAGGCGGCTCGTTCGGCGCCTCCATCACCCTGTCGAGCGCAGCGACCGCAGAAGCTACTCGCGCAAATTGATGCGTTGGCAGATGAAGATCGAATAGCCGACCACCAGGCGACCGCATAGTTACGACAAGTCGCCGATGAACGTTTCCTGATGGCCACGAGTCGATGGCCCTAGTCGGAACGTATCCGATCTGGATTAGATCATCGACGAAGTCGCTCAGCGCATCCATATACTCCGCGCCGTCGGGCAGACCTACTCGAAACTCCACTAGATCGCTCCGGCCAGCTGTGAAGTCGGCCGGCCCGTTGAAGAAGTGTTTCTCGTCCTCGTAGTCGAAGACCAGCGAAGTCGCGCTCCGCACCTTCCACACCGGCGGCGACCACAATGCCTTCTGCGTGCCAGGAGCACCCGTCGCATTGGCAACCGCACGTATCAGGTCTCGTTCAATATCCGGCGCCGCAGCGGCGGCGGCCTCGACCTCTTGCTCTAGGTCAGCCCGGGCGTCAGCCGAGACCGCGGATTTGGCCGGCTTGGGAGGCCGACCGACAGACACTGGCGGAGTATGGGTGCCGAACAGGGCTCCAGGGAGCAGGTCGCGCCCCAGAGCGGCACGGAACAACGCCAACTGGCCGAATGTCTCGGGGATCTTCCCGGCGCGATGAACTAGCACTCCCTCATGTCCGCCGACTACCCAGCTCCCATCCGCAAGCTCGCGTATGTCAGCGGCCAGTGCTGCACCCTCGCGGCGCTCTGGCGACCAGTCGTTGGGCCAATCGCTCAAAGCCTCATCAGGAGAGTGGGGGACTATCGGCACGAGTGCCACCCGAGCTAGACCTAAACCATCCGCTCGGCGCGCAGCAGCCAGCCGCCTGTTATCGATACTAACGAGTGAGCCATCGCCCCACTGGACTCCGTGCAGCGGCGGCCCCTGCCACTTTTGTGAAATCGCCGCCGCAAGCTCATCGATCGTCAGATTGCCCCTGGCTCTCCTACCAATCGATCGCTGGGTGAATTTGATCTCCGAGGGATCAACCATCCGAATGAGCGGCTCCGCCTGTCGAATAGCGCGACGAAGCTCATCAGTCTCTGCGTCCAAGTCGGCAAATCCAAGATCAGCCAGCGCGCCCGGCCGTACGCCCACCGACGCCGATGCGGTCGGCTTCATCATCTGCCGAGGTGACACCGCCACGACATCCGACGGCTCAGTCCCAGCCGGCGCATCCGGCCGATACGAGGCGCCGAGCCACCGCACCCCCTCCCACTCCGCCCCCACCAATGCGCGCCGCCCGACCCAACCGCGCCCAACCCCTGACCACCCGGCCAGCGCCACTTCGTCCGGACTCGGATATCCCGGCGAACCAAACTCCGCCCGCCCCTTCCGACGCAAAATCAGATCGGCGGCCGATACTTGCCGCTCCAAATCCGCGAGCACCGCCTCCGGCGCGACCCCGGGATATTCGCCCGCCACCGCCTCGAGCCCGTCCTGCGGAACCAATTCCCCGGCAAGCCATCGCCGCACTACCGAAGCCTGCACAGCAGCCCGGCCACGCTCGACACCCAATCGCGAGAACACCGATTCGGCAGTCATCGGCGAACTCCAATAGAATCCGCTGCGCGCCCACGCATAGGCCCCCGCGTCCACGGCGCGCACCTCGACGCGGGAAACCCCAGACTCAACCAACCATTCTTCCAACGCCGCATTGAACGTCGTCACAAATCCAGCGCCACTCTCGTTCATCCGGAGCTGTTCCAGACGCGCGTAAAGCTCGCCGGACGCATCTCTATTGACCGAGAAATGCACGACGCCAACCCGCCGCCCGTCCCCATTGACCACGTCGAGCCGTACGACCACCCGAGCCGAATCAGCATCAACCGCCCCGACCCGCAACTCGAATCCGGCGTAGGTCACCTGCGCCAACCGCGAAGAAACTGCAGCAGCGATCAGGTCCCGATCATTTCCGGCTCGGGGAACCAATGCCGAAGCCGGCCGCGGCGGCAACCGCCGCACTCCGGCGTCCGCGAGATACCGATCCAGCTCATCAAGTTCGCGAGACAACTCGACGCTGCCTCCCCGGCTCAACGCCCGGATCAGATACCGCCGCTCGCTGAGCCGCGCCTCGAGTAGCGAGTCCGCCCCCGCGCGGCGACCCACTATCCGGTCCAGCGCCCTTCGGAAGAATCCACGCGGAGCCTTCTCTTGCAGCGCCGCTGCAATTTCATGCACCCACACGCGTGCGAGATGTTCCGGCGCCACCCGCGCATTCACTGTGACGACATTACGATTCCTCCCGACCGCCGTCGCCGCCACTTCCTGCATCCCGACCGCTACCGCGCCTTCGAACCGAATCGACCGCCCGTCCCGCAAACGAACCGTCACGACCTCGCCGACATCGATCGCATCGACCAGCCGCCCCTTGAAGTCCGCCGGCCGCACCTGCGACGCCGCGGCCAACAATTCTCCCGGCTCGAGGTCAGGTAGGTGGGCGGCCCGTCCATCAGGCGCGAACGTCGTCAGTGGCACCGATGGTGCCGCCGGTGACCCGCCTTCCGACCTTCCGTTTTCCTCGATCGACGCCATTCCGCGTGCCACCGTAGGAATGTCACCAGCTCGAACCGCCTGCCCGCTCGGATCCAGCACGATCGACCAGACCCCGTCGACCGCGTACTCGAAAAGTGGACGAGTCGACACCGCGCCGATCTGGGCATCGATCCAATGAATAGTCCCGTTGTGGTTGACCGCATTCCACGCGTGCGAGCCACCACCATGACTGGGCGCAACGCTGGTGATAAGCACCGCAGAGGCCCCATGCCCGGCCGAGAGCAACTGCGCACTCAGCGCCGGAAACGCCGTATCGGCCGAAGCGCCCTGGTACTCGAACTCGGCCCCGAGCGTCTCCTCCGCCCGCTGCCGCCCATCAGTCTCCCCAGCCGTCGAGGGCGTCTTGTCTGCGTGGTATTCGGCGTTACGCGGTGCCGATACCTGAGGCTTTCCTTGCCAAGTACCGAGCAGACTCAGCGCCGTATCAAGACAGTTGTTGGCACGGAACGGCGTGGCAGCCGGTCCCCCGTCGTTGACCAACCCGAGCCACCGGTTGTACGGGTCCGGGAAGCGCACCGGATTCCCATCGCCGTCTCTCGGTATAGCGTCTTCCAGTGCCGCCTGATCTGCTGTATCGGGCCTTGCTAGACCACCATCCCGACCTATTAGCCTCCCCTTCGCAGAGTCCACCAAAGTCGGTTGGATCGAAGGAGGTAACCCTCGACGAGGCGCCGGCCCCGCATTAGCCGCGCTAACATCGAGTTGTATTAACAGCTTAGCGCATGAAGCGCACGGATTTTTATGAGCGCCGTGGCTGTGTCTCATCTCGATACCGACCGAAGCAATCTGCGCCCCAGCTAACGCCAATCGGGCAGCACCAAGAAATTCGTTTGGCGGTCCGGCATAGCTTTGCCCAAACTCGTAGAGAAAGTCGGAGAGAAGTGCCACTTCCGCACAACTACCGTGCCATTCTGGCAATAGGTTGCGCGCAGCCAGGTCCGCCTTGATGCCGTCGAGGAGTGGCGTCAACTGCGGATGAGAATTTGCTAGGCCGCTGCGGATGCTCGTGTGTGTCCTGATAACGCCATCGCGGGTTATCAGCGCCCCGGCAGTCTTCGGCATCGCTCGCCGGCGCTTGGTCTTGTTTCGTATCCGGCTGGCAAGTGTCAATTCAACGGCATCAGCGAGCCTCCGCGCGGCGTTAATCGCCTGCTGCGCCAGATCCCCGTTTGGGTCGCCTTGCTGTTTGGCGAGCTCGTACGACTGCGATCCACTCGCTGTAGGACCGGTGGACTGCCTAAGCATTCGCGCCGGGTTGTTCCCACTGCCGGGCAGTGGACCTTTCGCTCCCGGCGAGCTGGTTGGATGAACGAGGTGCCCACCAGCCGCCTGGGCGGCTGGAATTCCAACAGCATTTTCAGGTGCGGACTCGGCCAACGGACTCGTTCGCGGCTGGTGTGCCGGTTGACGGCTGCTTTTCTCCTCACCGTCCAGTCGATTGCCATTGGGCGGAGTAGGAGAGGTCAGCGAGCCAGTCGGTTCGGCCAGGTCACTTATATGAGAAGGATTTGGTGACGTCGTGTAGTCATATCGAGTTTGCAATGGCGCCACGGTGGGCTGATTCACCGTTAAGCCACCTGATTCTCTGCCAGGAATCGCCATTGGAGTCGCAGCGCTTGTGATGGAACCTGCCGGGACCATGGGCGCTGGTGATGATCCGCCTCTTATTGATATCGCCGGATCGGTGCCACCATCAGCGAGCAGAACAACAGAAGGCGACGAGTGAGCCGCCGGCACAGCAAGCGAGTCGCCCGCAATGGAATCGGGCTCCGGCGTCCAGACCGCTTTTGCAGCGAAGGCTGGCTCCGCATCGGGCGACAATGCAGCTGTGATGGGGGTGCTGGCCGCGTTTGGGTTGACGCTCGCGGTGGTGGCAGGCGTCTGCTCTGCAAGGACGGCCGACGGCGACTGGACCGGCTCCTCGGCTTGACCGACCTCCAGGACTGTTGAAGTGCTGGTGTCGAGAGCGTTGGGAAAGGGCTGATGGGCGGTGGGGACGCTTGGATCAAGTGCGGCGGGATGGGAGCCGAGGAGGGTTTCGCGGAAGGCGGTTGGGCCGCCGGTCAGATATGCGGCAGCCAACTGCGCTGGGGAGATCGTGTTCGCGCGGCTCGCGCCGGCTAGCGCTGAGCTCATGATCGAGTCGGTCGGGTAGTCCCAGTTGCCGTAAACGACCCCGTTCGCGATCCAGCTCGACGTCGGCGATGTCACCGCGTTGACGAGTCCGACGGACACCGCCTGGCCGGGCGTCCCGGCGAATTGTTTTCCGAGGCCGCCGAGGTGCGTCGAGGGTGAGTTCGCGCGATCGATGCCGCGGTTGATCCGGTCGATCGTGGCGTCGGAGAGCCGGTCGGTCACCAGACGCCCGGCTCGATTCTTCGCCCATCGCACTGCGGGGGCTACACCCATCCCGATCGGGACACCGGCGGTTGCTCCGATCGCCGCGGCTGCTGTCTTGGAGCCGTCCCAGCTGGTCCGACGTCCATTGGCCATCTGAATGGCCTGGCTCAGACCGTCGACGAGGACGACTTCCTCGAGCACTTCCTCGACGAGTTCCTCGACTGCTTCCTTGCCGAGCTTGCGAAGGCCCTCGCGGGTCACGACCATCTTCAGCAGTTCCTTGCGCAGCTCCTTCGCGACGACCTTCCGCGCGATGTTGCGGACCAACTGCCGGAACGACTGCTGAACCGCGATCCGGCCGCCGGTCATGATCGGCTGAATGGCGACGGCCGAGCCGCCTCCGGTGAAGAACGCACCGATCAGAGCGGTGAAGACACTGATGATCGTGATGATGACGGTGATCAGCGTCGTCAGCTTGTTGTACTGCAGCTCCAGCGCGGCATGGTCACTCATGTCCGCGAGCGAGCTCGCCATCTCGGCGACCGCGCCCAGACCGGACTCATACGACTGACCCAGCACCTCCCACAGCCCGAGGAACGCGTAGCCGGAGTCGCCTCCCCAGGCCGCCATGAGTTCGTTGACGACGGGGCCGGCGTCTTGCATGGCGTCGGAAAGTGCTTGGGCGACCGCACCCCATTCCTCGGCCAGGACCCACAGGTCGTCCTCATTGCCCTCGGGCCATGGGTTTCCTGCGGTGACTCCACAGATGAAGTCCCACACGTAGTCGTATTCGCCGAAGTCCGGCTTCCAGACAGCCATCGGCTACGGCTCGATTCCGGTCATTGCGCCCCCCAATGCGCCCGGTTTCGTCAGGTGTCGCTCGGCGGATTTCCAAGCTGACCCGTCAGCTTGGAAATCGCCTCACCCACTGCCATGTCGACGTCGACGGTGCCGTCGATGGCTCGCGTGACGATCGGCCCGACGTCGGTGAATACGTCGGCATAGCGGGTTGCTGCGTCGAGCGTTGCACTCGCGGCTCCGTCGCCGCCCTTGTTGTAGTTCTTCACGAACTGGGTGCCGGGCTCGTCGTCACCCCAGACCTGCGTCCCTTTGGCTTGGATCGCCTTGATGCGCGCCACCGACGCGTCGAGCTTTGCCTTCAGATCGTCGGCGATGGAGGCGAGCTGGATGGCGGCCCGCGCCGCTTGCTTCGGCCGCAGGAAAGTGCTGCCGTCGGTCATCGGAAGGCGTCTCCACTCATCACCTCGTTGTCGAGGCGGGTGAAGAACGAGTCCAAGTCACCATCGAGCTGCGCCCGCAGATCCTGCTGCGGAAGGAACGGACGACACAACTCGAGCGTCCGATCGGCAACCTGGCGAGCGCCCTGCTGGATGGTCTCGGTGATCGTCGAGGCGAGCTTCCGCGAGTTCGGATCTCGGTAGATCCGCGGGTCGAGCTCAAGCTTGACGAGCTGGCCACGCGGACCGACCGTCGCCGTAACCAGACGATCATCGGACTGGACGACCACTCGAATCGCCCGCAGCTGCTGCTGCAACTCGGTGACACCGGAGCGTAGACGATGAAACTCTTCCATCAATTCGTCGGCCCGCGCCTGTAAACCACGTGTGTCCACGACGTGATGCCCTTCTGTGCGCGGCCCCGCCCTATCAGGAAAGCAGCCGAATGATCTTTCCGGGCCTAGTTGGATGACCTGAGTGGTACATGTGTGGCTGCTTAGTCTCAGTGCGGATTGAAGAGACTGGTGTTCTTCGCTTCCTGTGCTGACATGATTTCCGCCGAACGAACGACGGCGCCCTTGATGCTCGTCAGCAGCTGGGTCAGGTCGGCGGATGCTCCGTCCCACTCCCGCTTCCGGACGAGATACGCGGCTTTCGCCGGCCCATCCCACGTGGCGACCAGTGGCTGGACGCCCCGCTCCAACGCGTCCAGTTCGGCGCTCAGCTTGTTGATCGCACCCTGGATGTCTTCCGAGGCCTTCATGAGGGAAGCGAAATTGACCGCGATCTCGTCGGATTGGTACGGCATGGCGTCTCCCCGGCTCAGAGCTGCAGCGCAGCAGTGATCGAGCCGGCCGTGGCGCCGGCGGCATCCATTTCGGACTTCATCTCCTGGTCGCTCACGCTGTAATTGCGACCGGACGTGCCGACCGCCTCGGCCATCGAGCGGAGTGACTTGTTCAGGCGCCCCATGTCCTGGTCGAAACGGTCGCGGACCTGCTGAAATGACGCGCCACCCTGACCGAGCCACGCTGACTGCAGCGGCGTCAGCTCACTCATCAGAGTGGTCAGCGTGAAAGTGAGCCGGTCGGCGACGTCGTCGACATCCTTCTCGGACTTCACCATCGTGGCGGTGTTCGCGCGCATGTTGCTCCTCACCCCGTTGGATCGCTGGCGGCGACGGTAGTGATCGACCGCCGCAGGAGGCGGCTATCCACCGCGACCTCCGCAGCTACACGCGGGGCTGTGGAAAACGGTTCACACGATCGACAGGAGCGCTAACTTTCTGTCAACGGCTAGGGCCGGAGCAGACTGTAGATGCCGACGCCGGCGAGAGCGAGGACGGCCACCATGACACTGGCGAACGCTGCGCCTGCGAGCCGGCGAAACGGCATCTGCGCGGGGTCGGTTTCGCGCATGACCAGCGCGGACACGAACCGCTGAACGAGGAACTGGTACGACTGCAACTGGTCTTTCTTGGAGGCCATCGCACGCTCTCCTCTCGGTGCAGTGGAATCACCATAAAGAGTGGGGTTCTCGGACAACAGGCAATCGCAGGGATCGGCTGGGGTGGAGACTGAGGTGGTTGGTCTCGCGAGGGAGGGAGGAGCCATCGTCAGCCGCGAGGAAGCTGCGGAGTTGGCGTCTCGATGGCTCGGGGTGCCTGGGGACGACGTCGAACTACGAGAGTTCGACGAGGGGTGGGTGGCTTTTCGGGCGGTGGCTGATACGGCGGCGGGGGTGTTGCCGGATCGGGTGGGGGACGCGCGGGTGGTGGTGGATCGGGCGACGGGGAAGGTCACCAGCTGGCCGCCGTTGCCGGTGGAGGAGATCATCGCGCGGAGCCGATCGGCGCCTTCGGGGCGTTTTCCAGGGGACGTGGAAGCGCTGTTGCGAAAGGCCGGTTGGTATCCCGGCCGGTCTCTTCCCGACGCCGACCTGGACCGCTACGCCGAGCGCTTGTCCGCCCTTACAGCTGATGAAGAGATCAAGCTGACGATCACCGGCTCCGCCAGGCGATTTCTGTCCGAGTTCGGCGGGCTGACGGTCGGTGCCGCACATGTCAAGCCCGCAAGCTTTCAACCCCGGCCGTCCGAGCCGGACATCGACTCGTTCCTCTTCGTGGGCGAAGATCTTGCGCAGGCGATCACACCGATCGGCGTGATCGACGATGACGATTACCCCGAGGAGATTGTGCTCTCATCGGATGGTCGCGTCTTCTTGACTAACTTCAGCGGAGCGTACCTGTTGGCCGAGTCGGTCGACTGGGCAATGGTCCGACTGATTCGGGGCCGAAGTAGCCTGCTGCCGCTAGTAGGCGAAGACGGGCAGATTCACTACGTAGACCGTCTCGGCAACCCGATCGATCCGACTACTACTCGGGCCCCCTCAAACGGTGAGGGACTGGACGTAGCCGAAGAGGCCGAGGACTCCGCAGATCAGCGGAACGACAGCTAGTACCAAGGCCACATCCAACAACTCGGCCAACCGGCCGAAATACGGCGACGGCGGCCGTCGGCTGTAAACCACCCCAGCCGCCAACACCACTCCCCCTACGCCCACGAACACCAACGGCGCCACCGACTCGTCAAGCACGAACAGCGTGACGCACCCCGCCCCGACAACCCCCGCCACCAGCAGCGGCACCCGTTGACGAATCGTCGCCAGCAGCCGCGCCCGCAGCACCATCGCCGAAGCGACCACCCCGACGAGCACCGCCGCCGTGATGTCACGGGTCCGCGTCAGCACCAAGAATCCGACACCGACCACCACTGCCACTCCGAGCAGCGACCCGGTCAGCACGTCGTCGGCTCGAGCGACCGCCGCGTACACCGCCCGGCGGCTCGGGCCCGGCGACACGTCCGCCATCAACTCGTCCGCCGACCGCGGCAACGTCGGCAGCGGCACCCGGCCCATCCGCATCGCCACCAGCGGCAACATCGGAACGACGAGCAGCGCCACCCCGACCACCACCGCTGCCGCTCCTCGGGCCGGCGTCCCGGGCAGCCCACCTCCCAGCACGCCGAACAATCCGGTCACGAAACCGCCAACGAAGACGAACCCCACGTCACCAACCGCCAGGTAGCCGAGCGACGCCACCACGAGGAGACACACCGACCCGAAGAGCACCTGCTCAGCGGTGAGCCAGCCCATCCGCGTCGATCCCGCCGCGAGTACCGCACCGCCGACGAATCCATAGGGCAGGCCAACGACCGACACGACCGCACCGGCGACCGAATCCGAGAGCACCCGCGACAGCAGGCCGCCGATCCCGACGAACGCCACGGCCATCGCCAGCAGCACGACACCTACCGCGGACGCCGGACCCGCGGAGAGCACAGCGACCAGCCCGAACATGAACAGCGACGCCGCGAAGACCAGGCCGGTGAGCCGCGTCGCCGCCGGAGACCACGCCCGCCCCTGCCGGCGCGCGCCGGTGGCCACGGCGTCAGCGAGATCGTCGTAGTCCAGCTCGGGCCACTCGGTGCGCTGCGGCACGAGATGCAGCACCTCGCCGTCGCGAATTCCCTGCGTGCCCAGTGGTTTCTCCGGGTCCAACGGCTCACCGTCCGACCGCCGCAATGACCAGCCGCCGTGCGTCTGCCCGTCGTCGGCTAGCCCTTCGCCGGCGAGACGTAAGACGGTCGGAAGCAGCTCCGCGAGAGGCGGAGCCTCCGGCAACGCGAGGTCTACGCGGCGGCGAGGCGCGGCGAGCGTGATCCGAGCGAGCCCGTCTGCGCTGGTCGTCGACACCGGACGCTCCTTTATCCACAACCCTGTTCACGATCGAGACGCCTGTCACCGCACTTCTTTACGATAGGTGACACCAGAATCACCCGGAGGGAGGATCGGTGGGCACAGTCATCGTCAAGCGGCCACCGCGTCGCCCCGCGCCCGGGTTCCCGGAAGGCGAGCTGATCCTGGACGCGCCTCCTGCGATCCCGCCGCCCAGCGGTCGCGCGTGGGGTCAGGCCATGATGATGCTGCCGATGCTCGCCGGTTCTGCGGCAATGGCCCTGATGTTCGCCGGCACCGGCGGCGCGGGCAGCACGCTGCGCTGGGTGACCGGCGGCCTGTTCGGCCTCTCGGCGATCGGCATGCTGAGCACGCAACTCGGGTCGTACTCCGGGCAGCCGAACAAGCAGCAGATGGCGTCGCAGCGCCGCGAGTACATGCGTCACCTGGCTCAGCTGCGCCGCCGCACGCGCACGGCTGTGCAGACGCAGCGCGAAGCGATGTTCTACCGCCATCCGGAGCCCGCCACGCTGTGGACCACCGCGGCGAGCTACCGCCTATGGGAACGCCGCCCTGCTGACGACGACTTCGCGGTGGTCCGCATCGGCCTCGGCCCGCAGGATCTGGCCACCCCGATGGTGCCTCCCGCGATCACCGCGTCCGATGATCTGGAGCCACTCTGCGCCCAAGCTCTCCGCCGGTTCGTCACCACGTACGCCGTCGTCCCCGACATGCCGGTGGCTCTGGCCCTGAACGGCTTCGCCCGGATCTACTTACGTGGCGACAGCGCCCACGTGCACGGACTGGCCCGTGCGTTGCTGGCCCAGGTCACTACCTTCCACGCTCCGGACGACGTGCGCGTGGTCATCTGTGCGGCACCCGACCGGCTGGTCCGCTGGGAGTGGGTCAAGTGGCTTCCGCACGCGCAGCACCCTGAGCGCACCGATGCGCTCGGCCCCGTACGGCTGGTCGCGCCTACCGTCATGGCCGCGGAGGCGATGCTCGACGACCTGCTCTCCGGGAGGCCTCGATTCAACCCGACCGGTGCCGGCCAAGAGGTGGCACCGCATCTCGTCGTTCTCCTCGACGGCGCTGATCCGGCCGGGTCCGATCACCTGGCGACCGACAACGGCATCGAAGGCGTGACGCTGATCGATCTGGCGGCCCCTCCACTCCGCCTGCTCGACGCGACGGTGCTGGTACTCGACGTCGATCGCACCGGCCGGCTCCGCAGCACCACCATGGAGGGCGACGCCGACATCGGCTCCGCTGACGAGCTGGGCACCGCTCAAGCCGAATCGCTGGCGCGGCAGCTCGCACCCCTGCGGCTCTCCGCGGCCGCCCGCGGCGAACGCCCGCTCACCGCGGAGATGGAACTGGCGGAGCTCCTCGGCCTCGGCGAGCCCCGGCAGTTCGATCCGGCCAATGCGTGGCGTCCCCGGCCGAGCCGCGAGCGACTCCGGGTTCCGATCGGCGTCGGGCAGAACGGCGCCGTGGTCGAGCTCGACCTGAAGGAATCGGCGCAGGACGGCATGGGCCCGCACGGTCTGCTGATCGGCGCCACCGGCTCGGGGAAGAGCGAGCTGCTGCGCACACTCGTGCTCGCCCTGGCCACCACGCACTCGTCGGAGTTGCTGAACTTCGTCTTGGTCGACTTCAAGGGCGGCGCGACGTTCACCAAGCTCGACCGGCTGCCGCACACCAGCGCGGTGATCACGAACCTGGAGGACGAACTACCCCTGGTCGACCGCATGACCGACGCGATCAACGGCGAGATCCGCCGTCGCCAAGAGGTGCTCCGCGCCGCCGGCAAGTTCGAGTCGGTGCGCGACTACGAGAAGGCCAGAGCAGCTGGGGCACCGCTCGATCCGCTCCCGAGCCTGCTGATCATCTGCGACGAGTTCAGCGAGCTGCTCAGCGCCAAACCCGACTTCATCGACATGTTCGTGCAGATCGGCCGCCTGGGTCGCTCGCTCGGCGTCCATCTGTTGCTCGCGTCCCAGCGTCTCGAGGAAGGGCGCCTACGCGGACTCGACGGGCACCTCTCCTACCGCATCGGCCTGCGGACGTTCTCCTCGATGGAGAGCCGGGTCGTTCTCGGCGTCCCCGACGCCTACGAGCTACCCCGCGCCCCAGGCCACGGATACCTGAAGTTCGGCACCGAGGAGATGACGCGTTTCCGCGGCGCGTACGTCTCCGGCGTCTACCGCGAAGGCGGCCGCCGGGCCAAGACCTCGAGTGCTGAGAGCACGCCGGTGCGGCCGTTCTCCACGGCTTACCAACCGCTTCGCGGCGAGCTGAAGGACGAGAGCGAACCGCCGGTTCCGGATCCGGACGAAGGCGTCGGCGAGAGCCTCCTCGACATCCTGGTCGAGCGGCTGCAGGGCCGCGGCGTACCGGCACACCGGGTATGGCTACCTCCGCTCGACCAACCCGCGACACTCGACCAGTTGCTCCCACCGCTGGCGGTCGAGCCCGGGCGGGGGTTGACGGTCACCGACCCCAGCCGCCGCGGGGCGCTCCGAGCCGTCGTCGGCCTCGTCGACCGTCCGCTCGAGCAGCGCCGCGACCTGCTCACGCTGGACTTCTCCGGTAGCCAGGGGCATGCGGTGGTGGTCGGGGGCCCACAGAGCGGCAAGAGCACGCTGTTGCGCTCGATCGTCGCCGCGCTCGCGCTCGGTCAGACGCCGCGGGAAGCCCAGTTCTACTGCCTCGACTTCGGTGGCGGAGCCCTCGCCGCGCTGCGCGACCTTCCGCACGTCGGTGGGGTGGCGAGCCGTCTGGAGCAAGGCAAGGTACGCCGGACCATCGCCGAACTGCGCACACTGCTGCTCGACCGGGAGCGCCGATTCGCGCGCGAAGGCATCGACGGCATGTCCACCTACCGACGACGTCGGGAGCAAGGCGAGTACGGCGACGATCCGTTCGGCGACGTCTTTCTCGTCGTCGACAACTGGCTGACGCTTCGCAACGACTTCGAGGAGCTCGAATCCCAGGTCACCGACCTGGCGAACCGCGGCCTCTCCTATGGCATCCACGTGCTTATCAGCGCCTCCCGGTGGATGGACGTGCGACCGGCGCTGCGGGACGTCCTCGGTACGCGGCTCGAGCTTCGTCTCGGCGAGCCCTCCGACTCCTATCTGGATCGTCGAACCGCTCTGAACGTTCCCGACAGCACGCCTGGGCGCGGCATCACCGCCGATAAGTTCCACTTCCTCGGAGTCCTTCCGCGCGTGGACAGCCGGTCGGAGACCGCCGACCTGAGTGACGGCGTGGCGAAGCTCGTGCAGGACATGGCGAACGCCTGGTCCGGTCCGACCGCTCCCCCTGTCCGCCTGCTGCCGGCCGAGGTGCCGTACGCGTCGCTGGTCGGTCCGGAAACACTCATCGGGATCGCGGAGTCCGACCTCGGTCCGGTCTCCGTCGACTTCACGGCCGACCCGCACTTCCTGTTGTTCGGTGATTCCGAATCCGGCAAGACCGCGTTCCTGCGTCAGCTCGCACGGAGAATCACCGACGCCCATGCGCCTGACGAGGCCCGGTTGATCGTCGTCGACTACCGCCGGACGCTGCTCAACGAGGTCTCACCCGGCCACCTGATCGGATACGGCTCGTCCGCGCCGGTCACCGAGCAGATCGTCGACGAGGTGGCCACCGTGATGCGTAACCGGCTCCCCGGGCCGGACGTCACCCCCGAGCAACTTCGCGAGCGCACCTGGTGGCGTGGTCCTGACCTGTATTTCCTCGTGGACGACTACGACCTCGTGTCGTCCGGGTCGACCAACCCCCTCGGCCCGCTGTTCGAACTGCTCGCACAGGCGCGCGACGTCGGGCTGCATCTGATCGTCGCCCGGCGCAGTGGCGGGGCCGGCCGGGCACTGTACGACTCGCTCCTCTTGCGCCTGCGCGAGCTCGGCTCGCCCGGTCTGGTGATGTCCGGTGACCGGGACGAAGGCGTCCTGCTCGGCAACGTTCGCCCGCAGGCACTGCCTCCCGGACGGGCCTGGTTCGTCACCCGCAAAGAAGGCTCCCGTCTGATCCAGCTCGGATGGCTGCCGCCGTCCAGCTGATGGCCGCCGTGAACCTGCGGCGTGAGTCACCCGTGGTAAATCCGCACGCTCAGCGACAGCAGGAATGGGGAGCGTCATGGCTGACCGCGATGAGACCGTCCGTGCCAGCTTGCCGGCACTGCGAACCTTCGGCGCGGACGTGAAATCGGCCGGACAGGACGACCTGGTCACCGGCCTCGGAAACAATTTTGCGGTCACGATGTCCCAGCACGTTCTGGGGTTCATGGGCACCGGTACGGGCAGCGGCACCCACCCGGTGGCTCCGATGGGTGAGGCCGTCTACTTCGGTCACTTGATGGCCGACTACGCCCAGGCGGCGGGGCGGTTCGCGGGGGACGTCGTCCTCGGTCTGGTCGCGCTCGGGTTCGCTGCCGAGGGCATCGCTACTCAGTACAGCGATGGTGACGCACTGAGTAGCGCCACGATCGAACAGGTCAGCGACGCGTTCGTGCCTCAGCTCGGAGATTCGCAGCCGGTTGCCGAGGCGACCGAGGAAAAGCCGGCTGATTCGAAGAAGACGGCACAGGATCCGACGGGATACCACGCCGGAACACCGGAGCGGGGCGAACGTCCCCCGCTCCCGGGCGGCGGTCCGGACGTTCCCGACGCGGAGTCCGCCGATTACCAGAACCGGCCCTTCCAACTCTGACCCGGAGGGGACATGGAGGACTACTACGGCTACACGTGGGAGCCGGGCAGCGTCCGCGTCGCGGAGCACGACACCTACGTGCCGGAGGGAACCGCGCACCTGCAACGTGTCACCGATTTCACCGACGAGGTGAAGGTCGCGCACATCCGCGTGCTCTGGCCGATGATCGAAGGTCTCGACGCCACCAAGATCGCGGATCTCGCCGGGAACTGGCGAACTCTGTCAACGCAGCTCACCAGTGCCAAGACCGGGTTGAGCGGTGCGGGTGGGCGGCTTGCTCCGCAATGGACCGGAGAGGCGTCACGGGCTTTTCTCGAGCGGGTCGGCGGCTCGCTGTTCTCGCTCGACCAGTGGATCGAAGCCGCGTCCACCAACGCCGCGACGATCGGCCGGCTCGCCGACGACGTCCGAACCACGCAACCGAAAGTGCGGCGCATCTACCGCGACTGGCTCACCGAGTCGGCGAACCAGCGCGCCAAGCGTGACAAGGATGCCGATGCCCTCACCGGACAGGACCTGAACGACCTCGTCGGCATGCTGAGCCAGAGCAAGTCGATCGCCGACGGCGGTTTCCTGTACCGGTGGGCGCGCGATTCGGTGCCGCAGGACGAGATCGACCGGAAGTACACCGCGCTGGCGCTTCCGCTGGTCAAGAAGCTCGCTGAGCACTTCTCGTCGGCGGCGACGACGGGGGTCACCCTGCCGGGCAAGTTCAAAGGCCCAACCACGTTCAAGTCCGTTCGGCCGACGTTCCCTGGCGCCCCGGGTCTGCCGCCGGTGCGGCCGGCCACGCCTACGATTCCGGTTGTTGCACCGCCGGCCGTTCCGGTTCCCTCGGTCGAGGCGCCATCGGGCGCGCTGCCGATTCCGCCGACACCGCCCGCGCTTCCCGGAGCTCGGCCACCTGCGGTCCCGGCACTGGTGGCCCGGCCTCCGGTCGCGCCGGTCCTGGCGACTCGACCGCCCACCGCACCGCTGCGTCCGCCCATCGCGCGTCCGGCATCAGCACCCGCCCTACCGGCACTGCCTGGACGCACCGGACCCCGCACTCGTTCCGCTGTGCCGCCGGTCTCCGGCCGGCGAGCCCCGGCGAAGCCCGCCGTGCCTGCTCTTCCCGGTCGTACACGTACGACGCCGAGTGCCCCCCGGAACGGATCGGCTCAGCGCGCGAGTGGACGCCCAGCCGTGCCGCCCATGGCTGGGCCACGCCTCGGCGGCCGATCCGCCCCGCTCGCGGTGAGCCGCACCGAGAAGGCACCCCCGAAGGCGGCGCCGCCACGCCTTCCCGGCCGAGTCGGTGCCCCACCCAAGCCAATGTCGACGCCCGGCAGCGTGCCGTCCGAGTTCCACCGCACCCCGCCGACGGCTCACGAGCGGGTGGCGGATGCCTCTTCGATAGCACCGCGCTCCCCCGCTCCGCCCTCACTCGGCGGCCGCCGCGGATCGATGCCGCCCTTGGCATCCGCCCCTGCGACGACGTCTGCCCCGGAACTCACCGGGCGGGCCGCCCCGCGCGGTATTCAGCCACCTGACACTCGTCCAGCGGTGGAAGTCCGCCGCACCGGTCCCGATCTGGCCTCCGTGCCGGAGGAGTCGTTCGCTCCGGCGGAGTCGGCGCCGCCGGTGATCGAACGCCCGACTTCCCCCGCCGCCCAGCCGGCCGGGCCCGCGCTCGGCCGGGCCCCCGCCTCGTAAGGAGTGACAATGACCGTCGATCCGAGTTCGCCGGCTCGCTCCAGCGGTGGTCGCCATGCCGCTCCATCGCCGACGGAAACGCCCGGTACCACCCGCCTCGGCTCGGTGACTCCGGACTGGGAGACCCCGCCGCCCGCGCCGGTGTGGCCCGCTCCGTCTCCCAACGACTGCCCGCCTTCGGCTGGAACGCCGAACTGGGCCGTGCCGCCCGCTGCCCCGAGCCAACCGCCGACCCGACCAGGCCAATCGCCGACCACTTCAGGTCATCGATCGAACTCCCCGGATCGTCGGTCGAACGTCCCGGGTCATCGATCGAACTACCCAGACAGTCCGTCGAACTCCTCGGAGAGTCCGCCGAGCTCCCCAGAGAGTTCGTCGAGCTCATCCGAAAATCCGTCGAGGTCACCGAGCCGCCTTCCAGTCGCCGCAGACCTCCCGCCGGCCAACGCTGTGCCCGCTGCTCCTCCCGCTCCGCGATCTCTCCCCACCGCGCGCCCAGCCGAAGCGGCCCGCTGGCCCGCAGCGACACAACCCCGTCCCGCCGCCCATCGCCAGGCCACTCCCGGCACGGACCACGCGCCCGGTCCCGCCCCCGATACCGCTCCTCGCGCCGTCGCCGGGGCGCGTCCGTCGGCGGCGCCCCACCCTGGCGTGGAAATGAGTCCGGAACCGGCGGCTTATCCCAGCGATGATGGGCGTTCGGGGCAGGCGGCCTACCCCAGCGATGAAATGCATTCAGGGCGGCCGGCCTACCCCAACGGCGAAACGCGCTCAGGACGGGCGACCTACCCCAACGGCGAAACGCGCTCAGGACGGGCGACCTACCCCAACGGCGAAGCGCATCCAGGGCTGGCGGCATACCCCCGCGGTGAAGCAGGGTCAGGGCCGGCGGCTCACCCCAGTGCTACCGCGCGCCCGGAGGCAACGGGTCGTGCTGTGGTCCAGCCCGGGGCGGTGGCTGGGGTCGGAGCCCAACCACGGCTCGGCACGGCGGGTCGTGCAGACGGTGCCACTTCTCGACCCGTCGCAACGGGTAGGGCGGTCACTCCGACACCCGCGGTATCCATAGCCGACCCGACATCACACGCTGCCACGACTGCGCGCGCCGCCAGTACCCCGCATGCGATCGCGCCGCATGCTGTCGGCGCACCCAACGCTCCTACAGCTCCACCCAATACATCTCCGCGCAGTGCCGCTGCCGTGCATGCGGTCGCACCGCACACTGCCCTCCACGCGGCCGCGCCGGACGCAATCACGCCGCATTCCGCCCCACACGAAGTGGCGCCCCACGCCGCCCCACAGCACGCCGCCCCACATACCGTCGCGCCGCACGCCGCTTCACACACCGTCGCGCCGCACGCCGTTTCGCACGCCGTCGCGCCGCACGCTGCCCCACATGGAATGGCGCCTCACGCCTCGCCACGCTCAGTCGCACCGCACGCTGCCTCCTCCGCCGTCGCGCCGCAGGCCGCACCACACGCCATCGCGCCGCACGCCGCTCCACACACCGTCGCGCCGCACGCCGCTCCACACACCGTCGCGCCGCGCACCGCTCCACATACCGTCGCGCCGCGCACAGCACCACCTGGAGTGGCACCGCACGCTGCCTCGAATGCAATGACGGCGCGTGCGGCTGCCCGCCAAGCGGTCGTGTCCCACACTGCCAACCCCCACGCAGGCACCCCACGCGCAACTACCCCCCACACAATCGCGGCGCACGCCGCCGCATCTCACCCCGCATCTCACGCCGCCGCGGCGCGCCTGGCCGCTGTGCCCCACACCGCAACCCCCGCTGCCAGAACTGCAGCAACCCCCGCCGCCAGAACAGCAGCAACCCCCGCCGCCGCGGCACCCGCCACCGCCCTAGCCAAACCAACCGCCGCAGCAGCAGCCATCTCGACCAGACCAACCCCAGTCACAACCACCCCCACCAAACCAGCCGCCCAAACCAACCCCATCCGCCCAGGACAGATCGCCTGCTGGCAGGCCACAGCCGCCGCGGTCGTCGCCACCATCAGCCGCCCCCTCCCTCTTACCCTCTCGGTGGCTGCTCTCGCGGCGCTCGTCATCGCCCTCACCGCGGTCCGATTCCGCGGGCGATGGGCCTACGAATGGCTCGGTCTGGTCACCCGTTACTCACTTCGCCGCCGTCGCTGGCAGCGGACCAATGCGCCCGAACCCCTCATCCTCACCGCGGTCGCCCCCGGTGCGCGCATCGGTCAGATCGATCTGCCCGACCACCCGAGTCGCACCGCAGGCGTCGTCACCCATGAAGGTGGCCTCACCGCCGTGCTCGAAATCCGGCCGGAAGTTGACGCTCCGGTTCCGCTCCCGTCCCTGCTCGCCCTGTTGCCGATGGCCGAGGTGGGGGAGCCGCCCATCACCGCGCAGACCGTGGTGGAGACCGTGCCGCTGCCGGACGCGTCGATTCCGGCCCGTCGGCACGGCTGGGTCGCTCTGCAAGCGGTGCGCACCAATGAGCGCGCCGGGCCCGATGTCGACGAGCTGCGCGCTGCGCTCACGGGCGCGATCCGGCGTACTCAGCGGCGGCTCGGCAAGTCGGGCTTCGCCACTCATGTTCTCGAGCCGGATGAGCTCGCCGGCACCATCGACGAGCTCGGGTACGACCCGGACGCGATCGGTGAGGAGTGGGCGCATTGGCTCACACCGGCCTGTGCATCGGTCACCCTGTCGGTGGCTGGGGGCAACGACCTGTCCATGATCGACCGGCTGCCCGAGGTGGCGGGTGTACCCACGGTGCTGGCGCTCGGTATCCGGCGTGCCGGTGGAGGGGTCGAGGTCGAGGCATCGATACGGCTCGTGGCCGCTGATCGGTCGGAGGTCGACCGGGCGACCCAAGCCGTGATCGCGGCGGCCACGGCGCTGGGGCTTCGGCTTCGTCGGATGGACGGTGAGCATGTTCGGGGTGTGGCTTCGACGCTTCCGTTGGGTGCGTTTCTCCGATGACGCGCCGTCGACCTCCGCTGGCCGCGCACCGGCCGCCTTCCGAAGTCTCCCCTGGTGCCGTGCCCACGCAGGTTGTCTCGACTTCCGGCTCCGCGCTCTCGCTCCGGGTCGGTGGTGACGGTGTCGTCCTCGGCCACCAGTCGCATCGTGTCCCGCTCGGGGTCCGTCTCTTCCGCCCCGCCCCGACCCGGGCGGTCTTTGTCGGTTCCCTCGCGTGTGCCCAGCTCATCGCTTTCCGCGTGCTCACCACCGGCGCGCACGTAATCGTCAGCACGGCCCGTCCGGCCAAGTGGGCTCCGATTGCCGCCCACGGCACCCCCGTCCAGCCGGTCGCCACCACTCCGGAGGCCGCCACCACCCCGGAGGCCACTACCACCCCGGAAACCAGCCAGCCGATCGCCACCCACCCAAAAAGCGGCCGCCGAACTCAACCCCTGCTCTACATCGACGACGCACCGCCGTACGGACGTCCACCCGACCTACCCACCACCCCCTGGACGACGACCCTGACCATCCGCGAAGCACTGACCCACCGCGAAGCCGCCCTCGTCGACCACGCCGATCTCCTACTCCTGCAACCACTGACCCCCGAAGAAACCGGCCTACTCCCCCAAAAAACCGAACCCCACCCACCCGCCGACACCCTCACGGTCATGAGCAACCACGGCGTCCGGCACGGCCGGCTCGGCGTCACGCCGGTCGAGCACCACTACTTCGGTTCAGCTCTTCGAGGTCGATGACAACCTCGTCCTCCCGAACGTCACCCAGCTCGAGAGCCCGTACCCGAGCCCGATAAACCCCCCGCGCTACCCGCTCGCACCCCAGCCTCCCGGCCACTACCGCGTTGCCGCCCGTGTACTCGACCCACGCGAAACCGTCCTCGGAGAACGAGCGCACGAGCACCGGCTCCCCACGCCACACCCCCACCACCCGCACGTACGTCAGTTGCGACACCGAGTCCAGCGGCACCACCCGCCGCCATCGCCCCTCCCCCACGAGCTCGAACCCGTCCACGGCGACGTCCGAATACAGCCGGATCTCCGGCGACGGCGGGGCCGGGAACGCCTCGTACGTCTGGCCGCGCCAGGTCGCCCGGTAGTTCATGACCGGCGCACCATCAGCCAGCGCCGGTGGTCGGCGTCGAACACCGCGATACGCCGCTCCGGCCCGTCGACCGGCAGGTGGAAGATCTCGCTGCCGTGCGGCGGCATCAGGCCATCCACCTTGTACTCCCGGATCACCAGCGCCGGGCCGGCCACGAAGCCGGTGCCCCGGAACGGCGGCGGTTCGACGACCCAGCCCGACATCGCCGCTGCGCCGGCCTCGTCGGTCCAGCCGTACGGAATCCGGTACAGCGCCGGGCCCACCGAGAACCATCGCAGCAGATAGACGTCGTCGGAAGCGGGAAGTCCGAGAGCTTCCAGCAACGGCCCAGGAGACCCCGGCAACGAAGCGTCATCAACAGCATGCGCAAAACCACTGATATCGAGCGCTTCGCCGCCGAGATACGCGGTCACCTGGTCGAACGTGACCACCATCTGCAGCAAACCACCGCCGATCGGCTCGCGGGCCAGCCGCGCCACCGTGCCCGCCTCCAACAGCAACTGCGACGGCAGCCCCGGGTCGACGGCCAGCCCCCACCCGGGATCGGGCCAGAACGCGGCGAGCTGGCGGAACGCGATCGGCCGCGACGGCTCGGAGACCAACGCCGCCGACGAGAACGCCGGTAGCCACGTCTGCCCCGATACCGAAACCGTCGCCCACGTCAGCGGCTCGACAGGCGGTACCGGCACCACGAGATCAGCGTCCCGCAGCGCGGCGAGCGCGGCACTCAGCTCGTCAGTCACAGCCCTGGGTGCTGACCTCCTCGGTGGCGCGCTTGCCCTGCACGGCGGCGTCGGAGACCTGGTCGACGCTGAGCGCGAAGCCGGTTTCCTTGTCGTCGACGGCGGCGGCGAACACGACGCCGTAGACCGTGCCGTCCTTGGAGAGCAGCGGACCGCCGGAGTTACCGCTCCGGACCTGCGAGCGCAGCATCAGGACCTCGCGCGTGACCTGCCCGGACTGGTAGATGTTCGGGCCCTTGATCGTCCGCTCGTCCCGGATGCGCGCGGCCGTTGCGGTGTACGGGCCGTCCTCCGGGTAACCGACGACGATCGCGTCGTCCCCGCTGGCCGCCCGCTGGTTGAAATTCAGCACCGGGGCGTCGAGACCGTCGACGTCGAGCACCGCGACGTCGACGTTCGGGTCGTAGAAGACGACCTTCGCCTGGAACTTCTCGCCGAGCGACTCCACCTGGACGTCCTCGGTGCCGGCGACCACGTGCGCGTTCGTCATGACCCGGCCGTCGCTGTAGACGAAGCCGGTGCCCTCGAGCCGCCGATCGCAGGACGGCGCCTGACCGATGACCTTGACGACCGACTGCTCGGACGCGCGGACCACTTCCGAGCGTGCCAGCGCATTGTCCGGCGGAGCGACCGGGCGCACCTCGGTCGGTGTCAGCGGGCCCAGCACCTGCGGGAAGTCACCTTGCTCGACGACGTCGCCGAAGCGGTCGTAGAGCGAGCGCACGGTGTCGGGCACGGCGTCGTTGACCGCGGGAATGATGACCGACCGGCGCACCTGCCCGGCCAGCCACGGCGAGGACGACGACGCGAGCGGCGTCGCCACCATCCAGGCGACGAGGAGCAACGCGATGACCGAAACGATCGACCCGCCGAAGCCATCGACCACCCGCAGGCTGGACGAGCGCATGCCGGCACGCACCCGGCTGCCGATCGCCACCGCGAGGACCTGCCCGATCAGCGCACAACCGAAGGCGACCGCGAGCGCGGTCGCCACTTTGCTGGTCTGGCTCGCGAATTGGTTCGCGATCACCGGGGCTAACTGGACACCGAACAGCGCTCCCCCGAAGAACCCGACGAACGACAGTGCCCCGACGACGAACCCCTGGCGGTATCCGCTCACGGCGAAGCCCACGATTCCGACGAGCAAAGCGAGGTCGAGGAGGCTTCCGTCCACTCGAGGTCCTTCCGGTGCAGTTACGTCGCGGTCAAACTCATATCTCAACTCACGTCGATGACGCCCACCATGTTCGACGTGAGGTGGAACGTGCATACGAAGTCATAGCGTCCGCGACTGAGCGTGACCTCGATCGACCGTTCCTGGTCCGTGGACACCAAGCCGGTATTGATCTTGGCGGGACGGACCTCCAGATCGTGGGGCGTTCCGCCAATTGTCCGGAGTGTTATTCGCAATTTGCCAGGCTTGGCCCTGATTACTGACGGCTCGTAACGGAGCTGGTCGTCACCGGTGATCGTGATCGACTGGACACCGTCGGTGCCGGCCGTCGCGCTCGCCATCGTCGTCGGCGATTCACTCGCCTCACCGCCCGGCCCGCCCTTCGAACATGCTCCGACGACGAGCACGGAGAGCATGGCGGCGAGCACCGGCACGACGACGGCCGCCAACGGGGTCAGAGCCCCGGGACGACGCGACAAATGCACAGGGCCACCGTAGCTAACTGCTACCAGGTCACCGGACGGCATCCGGCGGACGCGTCCGCATCGCCAGCGCGAGATCCTCGGCCGGCAGGTCACGCATGGAGTTGCGGTTCCACGGCTCGGCCCACCCTCCGAGCTCGAGGACGAACGAGATCAGACCGGCTGTGAACCCCCACACGAACATGTCGCAGACGTCGAAGCCCGGACCGGCGATGCCGCTGGGATGACGTACCCGGAAGCGGTTGGCCGGGTCGACCAGATCGGCGATCGGCACCCGGGCGACGGTGGCGACCTCGGCGGGGTCGGCCGGGCCGACCGCGTGCGGCCGTTCCCACCAGCCGAGCACACCGGTGACGACGAAGCCGGACACCGGGATCAGCACGGGCGGGAGCTCGCCGATGACGTGGACGGAGGCCGGATCGAGCCCGACCTCCTCGTTCGCCTCACGCAACGCGGTGCCGACCGGCCCGTCGTCGCCCGGGTCGGTGGCACCACCGGGGAACGCCGGCTGGCCCGCGTGTTTGCGTAGCGTCGCGGCGCGCTGGAGCAGGAGGACGTCAGGCCCGTCCGGGCCCTCGCCGAACAGGATCAGCACGGCGGACGGACGACCGCTGCCGTCGGGGGGTGGCACGAACCGGGAGATCTCTTCGCTGCGGACCCGCGGCAACGCGTCCACCAGCCGGCGCAGCCACGACGGGAGCGTCTCGGCGCCGGGTTCGGGATGCCCAGGCGTGTCCGGGCCTACGTCCGGGAAGCTCACTGCGGCACCGCTTCTCGCGTCGTCACCACACCAGAGTGCCCCCGCGGCGCGTGATCGCACAGTCGCCGACGGTTTCGCACGAGCAGAGCAACGGTGCGGACGGCCCCGGTCATTCCACCGTCACCCCGAGATGTTGCCGGACCAGAGCGTTCAACGTCGCGTCGGTCAGCGGCGTACCGCGATGGACGTGGACGACTTCACCGGCCGCGGAGACGAACGCGGTGGCCGGGAGCGCGTTGACGCCGAGCGCCTTCCGCACCTCCTCGCCACGGTCGAAGACGTTCGCGAACCGGACGTCGAGTTCGTCGGCCGCGGCGACCGCGCGCGAGGCGTCGTCGGCCGTGTTGACCCCGACGACGCTCACCCGATCACCCGCCGACGCCGCGAGCCGGACGAACGCCGGCATCTCCTTGCCGCACGGCGGGCACCAGGAGCCCCACAGGTTGAGCACCACCGGATGCCCGGTCGGCGCGCCGATCGTCACCTTTTTCCCGGACGGATCCATGCACAACAGCGGCTCGACGCTCCGCAGCGGGCTGTCGGCCGGCGCCGAGCCCGCCGCCGCCGGGCACGCGGCGAACTTGCTGCTCGCGAACGCCGCCTTCGTCGGTTTCGGCTCGACGTCGGCCGGACCGCTGCTAGAGCACCCCGCGAGGAGCACCACGAGCGCGACGGCCAGTAAACGCTTCACGCACCCACCATCGCGGCGAGTTCGTCGACACGCGGGCCCTTGAGCAGCTTCACCGCCGCCGGTAGGTCGGTGGGGCCGGTGCCGTACGACGGGCACAGCGCCTTCAGCGTGCAGGCGCCGCAGGCGGGCTTGCGCGCATGGCAGACCCGGCGGCCGTGGAAGATCAGCCGGTGGCTGAGCATCGTCCAGTCTTTGCGCGGGAACAGGTCGCCGACGATGTGCTCGACCTTGACCGGGTCTTCCTCCGCGGTCCAGCCGAACCGGCGCACCAGGCGCCCGAAGTGCGTGTCGACCGTGATGCCCGGGACGTCGAACGCGTTCCCCAGCACGACGTTCGCGGTCTTGCGCCCGATGCCGGGCAGCGTCACCAACTCGCCGAGCGTGTGCGGCAACTCGCCGTCGAACCGTTCGACGAGCGCCTGACCCAGCCCGATCAGCGAGTTGGTCTTGGCCCGGAAGAAACCGGTCGGCTTGAGGATCGTCTCCATCTCGGTGCGGTCGGCACCGGCGTAGTCCTCCGCCGTGCGGTACTTCGCGAACAGCGTCGGCGTGGTCAGGTTGACCCGCACGTCGGTGGTCTGTGCGGACAGGATCGTCGCCACCGCCAACTCCAGCGGCGTCGTGAAGTCGAGTTCGCAGTGCGCGTCGGGATGGGTCTCGGTGAGGATTCGATGCATTCGGCGCGCCCGGCGCTTCAACGCCAGCGGACTCTCGACGGCGACTGTCACGCCAGAGAGACTACGACTCCCCTCTGACAATAGGGCGCAGCCGGGGAAGGCGGGCGGTGGGCTGATCGGCCAGATCGTGATCGGCGCCAGGGGCACCGGGGTCGGAGATCCGGTCGGTCGAGTTCCCCACCGTGTCCCGCGCGGCTCGCAGCGCGTCCCGGAGCGCACCGGCCGTGGGCAGGCGCTTCTCCGGCTCACGGGCCATGCCGGCCCGCAGCACGGTGATCACCGCGTCCGGCACGCCTTCGATTCCCGGGATCGGCGCGGAGTGCAGGGCCGCGATCTCGGCGTCGGTGGGATTCGCTTCCGCGAGCGGCCACCGCGGCGGACGTCCGGACAGCAGCGCGTAGAGCGTCGCGGAGAGCCCGTAGACGTCGACCGCCGGTGTCGGCCGCCGCGACCAGAACATCTCGGGCGCGGCGTAGGCGGGGGTGAGCACTTCCAGCGTCGACATCGACTCGGTCGTCGGGTCGTACCGCGCGGCCAGGCCGAAGTCCGCGAGCTCGGGGTGGCCGTAGCGGTCGTAGAGAACGTTCGCGGGTTTCACGTCACGGTGCACCACCCCGTAGCGGTGCGCGGCCGCGAGTGCGTCCGCGATCGCGACGCCGATGTCGAGCACGCGGTCGGGCGGCAGCGGGCCGTGCTGACGGAGGTAGTCGGCGAGTGACCCGGCCGGGCAGAGTTCCATGACCAGATAGGCACGCCCGTCGACGGTGATTCCGGCGTCGTGGATGTCGATCACGTTCGGATGGCCGGAAACTTGGCCGGCGGCGCGCACCTCGGCCCGGAACCGGGCGCGGTCGGCTTCGTCGAGCAGAATCCGGTGGTCGATTTTCACCGCGACCTCGCGGCCGATCGACTCCTGCAGTGCTCGGTAAACGGTGGAAAAACCGCCGCTACCCAGCACCGACAGCATCGTGTACCCCGGGACCGGGAAAGCGATCTCCACCCGGCCTCCCGTCATCCGACTACCGGATTGAAAGCCTACGATGCACCGGTGCCGCTACGAGTCGGACACCGGACAGCACCACCATTTCAGGCTATCCGTCCGTCTTTTTCCGATGCCCTAAAGTGCGGAAACCGAAACGATCAAGGGAGTCGGGAGCGGGTCATTGCCGGTCCCGTCCCACGCGCCCCATAGACTCAAGGCCAATCGGCCGCTGCTGGAGGTGGGGTCATGGACGAGGTACTTGCCCGGTCAGGGCTGTTTCAGGGGGTCGAGCCGGAGTCAGCTGAGGCTCTCGCGGCCCACCTGGAGTACCTCGACATCCCGAAGGGTCACACGATCTTCTCCGAAGGAGAACTCGGTGACTCGCTGTATATCGTGATGTCCGGGAAAATCAAGGTCGGTCGTCGCGCTGCCGACGGCCGCGAAAACATGATCGCCGTGATGGGTCCGTCGGACCTGTTCGGCGAGCTCTCTCTGTTCGACCCCGGCCCGCGGACGGCGAGCGCGGTCGCGGTCACCGACGCCAAGGTCGCGCGGATGCGGCAGCAGTCGCTCCGGCCGTGGATCACCAACCGGCCCGAGATCGCCGAGCAGTTGCTCCGGGTGCTGGCCCGGCGTCTGCGTCGCACGAACGACGCACTCGCCGACCTGATCTTCACCGACGTGCCTGGTCGCGTCGCGAAGAACCTGCTGCAGCTCGCGAAGCGGTTCGGGACGCGGGAGGGCAGCGCGCTGCGCCTCACCCACGACCTGACGCAGGAAGAGATCGCGCAGCTGGTCGGGGCGTCCCGCGAGACCGTGAACAAGGCCCTGGCCGACTTCACGTCGCGCGGCTGGCTCCGCCTCGAGGGCAAGAGCGTCGTGCTCCTCGACCCCGAGCGCCTCTCCCGCCGCGCCCGCTGAAAATCTGACCTGAAGCAGGCCTACTTCACGAAGTAGGCCTGCTTCAGCTCGTCGGTGCCCTTGCCGGCCAGGCAACGGAATTTGGTGGCGCCGTACGCCGACACGGTCGTCCGCCACCCGGCGGTGTCCTGACCGGTCGTCGACAACGCTGCCTCCAGCACGGTCGGCGAGCACAGGAGCTGGACGTTCGGGTCGTTCCTGATCGCCTTGGCGTCGGTGGCGCTCGACGCGAGCGTCCCGATCACGTAGGTCTCCCACGTGTGGTTGTTGGTGCAGCCGCGGGATCGGATACCGCCGTCCGACCGGTCGCGCCAGCACTCGGGCTTCGCCGGGCACGACGCCTGCGCGGAGGTGCCGCTCGCCGCGACCACTGCCACCTCGCACACGCTCCCGAACGCACCGACGGTTCCGGTAGCGGACGGCAACCCGTCCAGCGGGAAGCCCGGCAGCTCGCCGGAGCGCGTCGGGCTGGGGACCGGCGTCGCGTCCGTCGGCGCGGGCCCGGTCGTTTCCTCCGGCACCGGCTCGTAGTCCGTGGTCGTGTCCGAATCCCCGACGACGGCCAGCAGGGCCGACCCGACGACGCCACAGATCAGCAGTGCGACCGCGACCGCGATGATCATGACCATCAGCCGCTTGGTCTGGGGCGAGAGGCCCTCTTTGGTCGGTTGGGGGGCGTGGAAGCCGTGCGGCGGCGGGCCGTAGGGCGGGCCGCCTGCCGGCTTGCCGCCGGACCCTCCCGAGACCTGCTGCACCGGGCTGAACGGGCTGCTGGAGAACGCCGACGTCGGGGGCTGCCCACCCATCGGCGGCCCCGTCGGCGGCGCCTGCTGCCAGCCGGCACCGGGCGCGCTGTAACTGCCACCACCCGACGACGGCGGCCCGTAGGAGGGCGCACCGAACGAAGGCCCCCCGGACGAAGGGCGACCCCCGGAAGGACCGCCCGACGACGGTGTCACCGGCGGCGTGCCCCCGAACGCGCCGTGCCGCGACCCGGTGTCGGAGTCGAGGTCGAGCGCCGCCAGCGCGTCACGCAACTCCCCCACCGTCGGGTAGCGGTCCTCCGCGTACGGGGCCATCGCCTGCCGCAGCACCGCCGAGAGGTTCGCCGGGATCCCCGGGATGTCGGGAATCGGCTCGTCGAGCATCATCACCATCGTGGCGAGGCTCGGCGTTCCGGTCTCCGGCCACCGCGGCGGACGCCCCGACAACAGCGCGTACAGCGACGCGCCGAGCGCGTACTGGTCACCGAGCGGCGACGGCGGTTCCATCCGGAACACTTCCGGCGGCGCGTAGGCCGGTGTCAGCGCCTCGATCGTCACCGACAGCTCGCGGCTCGGATCGGGCAGCGCGGCCAGACCGAAGTCGGCCAGGCCGGGCACGCCGTACCGGTTGATCAGGATGTTCCCGGGTTTCACGTCGCGGTGCAGGATGCCGTTGTCGTGCGCGGCCTGCAGCGCGTCGGCGATCTTCACCCCGACGTCGCGGACCTCCACCGGGGAGAGCGGCCCGTGCTGGCGCAGGCGCGTGGCGTACGAGCCGCCGGTGCAGAGCTCCATGACCAGGTACGGGTGGTTGTCCTCGGTGACACCGGCGTCGTAGATGTTGACGACGTTCGGGTGCCCGGACATCCGGCCCGCCGACTCCGCCTCGCGGACGAAACGCCTGCGGTCACGCTCGGATTGCAGGGCCCTGGTGTCGATTTTGAGCGCGACTTCGCGTCCGATCGAGTCTTGGCGCGCGCGGTACACGGTCGAGTAACCACCACGGGCCAAAACGGTCAGATCGGACAGACCGGCCACCGGTGATGCCGGCTGGGTTCCGGACGCCTCACTTCGCACGTGGACGACCGTACCGAGTTCCCGCGAGTGATGGGTCGTGAGCTGTCTCGCCATAGGTGCTCTTAAGCACTGGTGTCACTAACCGGACGGTCGCTCCAGTGCGTGAGCCAGCGCAACGCGGTCACGGACGGTGTCGCTGGCGGCGCGCTCCGAAGCCTGTTCGGTGCCGTACGCGAGCGCGACCGCCTCGTCCGCGGCCGTGAGCGCCTCGGACAACGCTCCGGTGGCCGCCAGCGACACCGCCAGCGCCCGGCGCGAGACGACCCGGCTGCGGACGTCCTCCGCGGGCACCCGCGACGCCCGGCGCGCCCACTCGAGCGACTCCTCCGACTTGCCCGCCTCGAGCAGCACGCCGGCGTAGTGCGCCAGCGCCTGCCGGCGGGGGAACAGCAGCGACGGACCGCTGGGATCGTTCACGACCTCGCCCAGCAGTTGCAGCGCCCCGTCGCGGTCACCGGACAACCGCCGGGCCTGCGCCTGCAGGACGAGCGGCCCCACCCGGGTCGACGGGTCGACGTCGAGCGGCTCGATGAGTTCGAGCGTGCGCACCGCGTCGGCCTCGGCCGCGGCCAGCTCACCGGCCGCCAGGTAGCAGTAGCCCCGCACGGTCAGCGCGATGCCCGCGGTGAGCGGGTGCCCGACCTGCGCCCCCGTCTCCAGCGCCTCGCTGAGCAGGTCGACGGCGTCGTCGAGGCGGTCCATGCCCCGGGCGATCACGCCGCGGACGGTCAGCGCGAGGCTGGCGCCCCACGGGTCGTGCCCGGTGAGGAACGCCGCGTGTGCGAGGTCGGCCTGCTGGGTGGCGTGGGTCAGGTCGCCCAGTTCGGCCGCCGCGAACGCGTCGACGATCCGCAGCGCGGCCACCGCCCAGCCGTCGGCGACCCGTTCGGCGTAGGGGACGAACTTCTCGGCCAGCCGACGTGCTTCGTGCAGGCGTCCCTCCAGCAGGCGGACGAACGCGGTCGTCCCGCGGACCCAGGAGCGCCCGGCCGGGTCGTCCAGCCGGGCGAACACCGCCCTGGCCTCCTCCAGCACCCGGTCGGCCCGGCCGAAGTCGCCGCGGGTCGTCGCCGACCACGCCAGGTGCTGCAGCGCCCACGCGGTCCCCGGTCCGTCGCCGCACGCCGACGCGACCCGGTAGGCGGCGGTGAACCGGCGCTCGGCCAGCGGCAGCCGCCCGCCCAGGTAGTCGAGCATCCCGAGCCGGCGCAGCGCTTCGCTCTCGCAGTTCGGCAGCTCCGCCGCGCGCGACTTGCGCAGCGCGAGGCTCCACGCCGCGACCGCCGCGCGCGTCTCCCCGGCCGCACGCAAGGCCTCGCCCTTGACCAGCAGCGCGGCCACCGCGACCGAGCCCTCTCCCAGGGCCACCGACGACGCCAGCTCACGCGCCTCTTCGGTACGCCCGCTGGCCAGCAGTGCCCGCGAGCGGAGCAGGCGCAGATCGTCGTCGGAGACCGGACCCCGGTCGCCCGCGGGCAGCAGCGCGATCGCCCGGTCCAGCAGCCGGAGGGCCCGCGCCGGTTCCCCGACCGCGATCGTGCGTTCGGCCAGGCCGTGCAGGGCCGCCACGCCGATCGTCGCCACCCGCCTGGACTCGTGCGAAGGCGGCAGCGACATCTGGTCGGCCAGCCGCAGGGCCCGCTCGGCGTGCCGCGCGACGAACTCGTCGCGCTCCACGTCGGACAGGCCGCGGATCGGGCCGGACTCGGCCCAGCGCGCGATCCGGGCGTGCCGGGCGGCCAGGTCGGCGTGGCCGATGCCGCTGTAGGCCGCCTCGCGCATCAGCGCGGTGACGAAGCCGTAGCCGCCGCTCGCGGTGCGCCGGAGCATCCGGCGGCTGATCAGGTCGCCGAGCGCGCGGTCGAGGTCGGCCGTCACGGTCACCGGCGCTCGGCGGCTGCCCTGCAGTTCCTCCAGCGCCCCGGCCGGAACCCGGTCCCCGACGACGGCCGCGTCACGCAGCACGGCCCGCGGGTAGCTCGGCAGGGCGTCGATGCGAGCGGTCAGCACGGCGGCCAGGTCGGACGAGAGCAGCCGGCCGCGGAAGCCGCCTGGCGCGAGCCGCCACCCGCTCGTGCCCCCGGTCAGCCGGCCCTGCTCGACCAGCAGCGAGACCAGCTCGGCCAGGTAGAAGGGGTTGCCCTGGGCGGTGGCGAGCAGGCGTGTCTCGTCGGCCCGGTCCAGCGGGCCGCCCAGGTACGACCGGAGCAGCCGCGACACCGCGGCGCCGGTCAACGGCGGCAACGGCATCGGCTCGGCCCCCGGCAGACGGGTGAGCAGGCCGTGCGTACGCACCAGCTCGGGACGCCCGAGCAGCAGCACGAGCACCGCACCGTCCAGCCGCTCGACGAGGCCTCCGAGCGCGTCGAGCGTCTCCGGCGACGCGTTGTGGACGTCGTCAACCACGACCAGGACCGGCTCGGTGACGGCCAGGCCGCCCAGCAGCGCGGCCATCACCTCCGGCACCCGTGCCCGACGCCCGGCCGCGGTCGAGATCCCGGGTACGCCGGTCAGCGCGTCGACGTCGGATTCGACGTCGACCAGGTCGAACAGCACCTCGACGCCGCCGGGGCCGAGCCCGGGGTCGGGCAGGTCGGTGGCGACCCGGCGGATGCGTTCGGCGATCCGCTCGTCGGGCTCGTCCGGTTCGACGCCGCACGCCTGACGCACCAGGTCGGCCAGCGGCGCCAGCCGGCCGGTCTCGCCGAATGCCGGGCAGCGGGTGGAGAGCGCACGCGCCCCGAACGAGTCGCCGACCATCCGCGCGAGCTCGGCCGAGAGCCGGGTCTTGCCCGCTCCGGCCTCGGCGGTGACCACGACGACGCGCGGCTCGTTCTCCTCGGCGACCTCCGCGAACCGTCCGAGCAGCCGGCCGCTCTCGACCTCGCGCCCGACGAACGGCGCCTCGTCGCCGAGCCCGGGTCGGATGCCCGCGGCGTCACGCAGCCCGAGGAGCTCGTACGCCTCGACCGGCGCTCGCTTGCCCTTCAACCGCAACGGCGGCAACCGACGCCACGCGGCCCGGTCCCTGGTCGCACGCTGGGTACGCGCACCGGCGTAGACCGCGCCCATGCCGGCCGCGTCGGAGAGCCGGGCCGCGGTGTTCACGGTGTCGCCGATGACCGTGTACGAGAGGGCGGCCTGCACCCCGGCGACGACCTCGCCGGTGTTGACCCCCACCCGCAGGCCCAGCCGGCGCCCACCGCCCAGCTCGTCCTCAATGACCCGCTTGACTGCCCGCTGCATGGCCAGGGCCGAGCGGACCGCGCGCTCCGGGTCGTCCTCGTGAGCGACCGGGGCGCCGAAAACAGCCATGATGCCGTCGCCGGTCAGTTTGTCGACGTGGCCGCCGAAGGCGGTGACGGCCTGCGCGCAGGCCGCCAGCACCCGGTCGGTCAGCCGCCCGACCCGCTCCGGGTCGAGGTCCTCCGACCAGGCCGTGAAGTCGGTCAGGTCACCGAACAGCACGGTGACGACGCGACGTTCGGTCGCGAACCCGGTCGGCTCGACGTCCGGCAAGCGGGTACCGCAGTGGTGGCAGTACCGCGCACCGGGCACCGCGACCGTGCCGCAGACCGGACAGGTCATGGTCGGTGACCAGTCGGAGGCGGCGGTGCCGTCGGTAGGGCCGGACAGGTCATGGTCGGCCAGTCGCCCGCAGGTAGTCGAGCTGGGCCCGCACCGACAGCTCGGCCGCCGGCCAGACGGAGCGGTCGACGTCGGCGTAGACGGCCTCGACGACCTGCATCGGTGTCGACGCGCCGGCGGTCACCGCGGCCTCGACCTGGGCGAGCCGCTGGGCGCGGTGCTCGAGGTAGTACGCGGCGACCGCCTGGGCGTCGGGCAGCACGGGCCCGTGGCCGGGCAGCACCGGAATGTTCCCGAGCCCGCGTAGCCGCTCGAGGCTGGTGAGGTAGTCGCCGAGGATGCCGTCCGGCCAGGCGACGACCGTCGTACCCCGGCCCAGGATGGTGTCGCCGGTGAGCACCGCCTCGTCGTCGATCACGAACGACACCGAGTCCGCCGTGTGCCCCGGCGTGCCGAACGTCCGGAGACTCAGGCCGGCGACTTCCAGCGGCTCACCGTCCGGGACGAGCGGCTGACCGTGCCGCGGATCCAGCGCGAGCACGTCCGAACCGGTCATCTCGGCGAAGCGGGCGGCCCCCTCGGCGTGGTCGGGGTGGCCGTGCGTGAGAAGCGTGGCCACTACCGGGCCGTAGCCGGCCACCTTCTCCAGGTGTGGCTCGAGCAGCGGCCCCGGGTCGATGACCACACAACCGGTCGAGCCCGCCGCACGCAGCACCCAGGTGTTGGTGCCCTCGAGCGTCATCGGTGAGGGGTTGTCGGCGCGGACCAGCGTCGCCCAGCTCGGAACCCAGTCGGGCAGGGTCACGCCGACCCCTTTTCGGTCGCGGGCGGGCGCCCGTGGCGAGCGATCCCGGACATCAGTCCCGCGATGAACTCCGGTGTGACGCCCGGCGGCAGCAACTCGAGCGACTCGGGCGGCAGCGTCAGCCGTGGGCCTTCCGCGTCGCCGCGGTAGACCGGCCGGATGGGCCGGATCGTCCGGTTCTCGGCGGCGGCGAAGACGTCCGCGAGCGTGCCGAACTCGACCAGCCCCAGCAGCGTCGACGCGGTCGGAGGCAGCATGCCGAACTCGCCCCGCTCGACGGCGGCGAGCGCCCCGGCCGGCGACTGCCAGAATCCCCGGGTGGCCTCCCCGGACGGCTGCTGCGCGTCCTGCCCGGCCGGCAGGCCCGCGACGAAGAAGCGGGTGTCGAAGCGGCGTTTCTCGGCCTCCGGGGTGATCCAGTGCGTCCACGGCCGGATCAGGTCCGTGCGGATCACCAGACCGCGTGCCGTGAGCAGCTCGGGCAGCGTGACCCGGTGGTCCTCCAGCGCGGCACGGTCGCGCTGGAGTTCGTCCGCGGACGGGAACGACGCGCCCTCGGCCAGCAGCACGCCGATCTCCTCGAACGTCTCACGCACGGCGGCGGTGACGAGTGCCCTGGACAGGCCGGGGTCGGCGGAGAGCGGCCACCGGGCGGGGTCGGGGCCACGCCAGAGCTCGTCCGCGACGTGGTCTCCGGGGTCGACCGAGCCCCCCGGGAAAACGGTCAGCCCGGCGAACGCGGACAGCCGCGTCGACCGGACCATGAGATACGCCTCCAGGCCACCGGGAGCGTCCCGGAGAAGGACGGTGGTGGCAGCGTCGCGCACTCCGGAAACCATGAAGGCATCGTAAGTTGTCGAGGGCGGTCGTCGACCTGCTGTCGGCGATCCGGGGTGCCATCTTGGAGTACGGTGCCAGCTGTGACGGGGCGCCACCGCGGAGAACACGGAGAGTCTGGCACCACCCCAATCTCCGAGCTGCCCGCTCAAAACCGGACACTGCCCGACGAACTGAGCGTCGAACAGCTCGCGGAGCACTGTGGGGTGACGGTCCGGTTGGTTCGAGCCCACCAGTCGCGCCGGTTGCTCCATCCGCCGCGCCGGGTCGGGCGCCGCAGCGTCTACGACCACTCGCACATCGACCGGGTCGCGCTGATCCAGCGATTACAGAAGGCCGGTTTTTCGCTCGCCGCGATCCGGGCCCTGCTGCAGACCGGTCACAACGCCCCGGAGCTCGCGCTCGCCTGGCACGCGGAGGGCCTCGCGATGCGTTTCCCGACGCTCACCGACGACTCCGACCCCGAACTGCAGGTGGAGCCGGAGGGCGTCGCCGACCTCCACGCGCAGCCCGGGGCGTGGGAGGCGCTGCAGTCCTACGGGCTGGTCACCCGCGGTCCCGACGGCAACTGGCACGGCACGCACCCGGTGCTGGTCGCGGTCGGCAGGCGGGCCCGCGAGATGGGGATGCCGTCGACCGAGATCACCCGCCTGCAGCTGCAGGTGGCCCGGGCCGCGTTCGACCTCTCCCGGGAGATCCTGGACTCGTTCAACCGCATCTTCGCCCAGCGCCCGGCCGGAAACGGCCGGATCGAGCACTACGCCGGCATGTCGGCAGTGGCGACGGCGCTGGTCACGGCCACGTTCGAGGTGCAGCTCAGCCGGGTGGTGCGGGGCGTCGTCGGGATACCCTCCGACGCCCCCTAGCCCGGGCTCAGCGGACCTCGACGATCAGCTCCACCTCGACGGGCGCGTTCAGCGGCAGCACCGCCACGCCGACCGCACTGCGAGCGTGCTTCCCGGCGTCGCCGAAGACGGCACCGAACAGCTCGCTGGCACCGTTGACGACGCCCGGCTGACCGGTGAAGCCCGGCGCCGACGCGACGAAGCCCACGGCCTTCACGACGCGCACGACGTCGTCCAGATCGGCGACCGACGCGACCGCGGCGAGCGCGTTGAGCCCGGCGATGCGGGCCAGGTCGTACCCCGTCTCCGCGGAGACCTCGCCGCCCACCAGCCCGGTGACGCCGAGCTTGCCCTCGACGATCGGCAGCTGCCCGGACGTGTAGACGTACGAACCCGTGCGCACCGCCGGGACGTAGGCGGCCACCGGAGCCGGCACGGTGGGCAGCGTCAGACCCAGCTCGGCGAGCCTTTCCGCGATCTTGCTCACTTCGGGCGCTTCAGGTACGCGACGAGCTGTTCGGCGTTCGGGCCGGGCACCACGGCGACCAGTTCCCAGCCGTCTTCACCCCAGTTGTCCAGGATTTGCTTCGTGGCGTGCACGAGCAGCGGAACCGTTACGTACTCCCACTTCGTCATGGCCGCACCCTACTGGGGGCGCTTTCGCGACCGGCGTCGACAGGCGACTTGGTCGGTTGCGTGGTTACGCTCGTAATGTGCCCGAGGACTTGATCGCGTTCCCCCAGGCGCGGCTGCACATAGTCACCGGAAAGGGCGGAACCGGGAAGACGACGGTCGCCGCGGCGCTCGCCCTGGCCCTGGCCGCCGGTGGCCGCCGCACGCTGCTCGTCGAGGTGGAGGGCAGGCAGGGCATCGCACCGATGTTCGGCCTGGACCCGCTGCCCTACGCCGAGCGACCGGTCGCGGTGGCACCCGAAGGTGGCGAGGTGCGCGCGCTGGCCGTCGACGCCGAGGAAGCGCTCCTGGACTACCTGGAGATGTTCTACAAACTCGGCCGCGCCGGGCGGGTGTTGAAGAAGCTCGGCGCCATCGACTTCGCGACGACGATCGCACCGGGCATGCGCGACGTCCTGCTGACCGGGAAGGTCAAGGAGGCCGTGACCAGGGCCGACCGCGGTCGACGCGTCTACGACGCGGTGGTGATGGACGCTCCGCCGACCGGCCGGGTCGGGCGGTTCCTGAACGTCAACGCCGAGGTCGCCGGGCTGGCGAAGGTCGGGCCGATCAAGACGCAGTCCGACGGCGTGATGGCGGTGCTCCGCTCGCCGATGACCGCTGTGCACGTCGTCACGCTGCTGGAGGAGATGCCGGTGCAGGAGACCGCCGACGCGGTCACCGAACTCGCCGGCATCGGGCTGCCGATCGGCGCCGTGCTCGTCAACGCGGTGCGGGGCACGTCGCTGGCCGACGCGAAGGTGACCCAGGCCGAGCTGAAGCGGGGCCTGGCGGCGGCCGGGCTGCCCGCCGACCGGGCGACCGTGAAGGGTCTGGCCGACGAGGTCGCCGACCACGTGCGCCGCGCGAGCCTGGAACAGCGTCTGCGGGGCGAACTGACCGAGCTCGGTCGTCCGGTGGTGGACCTGCCGTTCGTGCCCGAGGGAATGGACACCGACGGCCTGTACGAGCTGGCGGATGTGCTGCGGAAAGCGGGGGTGCGCGCATCGTGACCGTTTTTGACGTCGAGACGCTGCTGACCGACCCGGCGACACGCATCATCGTCTGCTGCGGCTCCGGTGGAGTCGGCAAGACCACGACCGCGGCCGCGCTGGGGCTCAGCGCCGCCGAGGCCGGCCGGCGCACGGTCGTGCTGACGATCGACCCGGCGCGCCGGCTGGCGCAGTCGATGGGGCTCTCCGAGCTCGACAACGTGCCGCGACGCGTGAAGAACGCCGGGGACAACGGCGGCGAGCTGCACGCGATGATGCTCGACATGAAACGCACGTTCGACGAAGTCGTGCTCGCGCACACCGACCCCGACCGGGCCGAGGAGATTTTCGCGAACCCGTTCTACCAGGCGATGTCGTCGTCGTTCTCCGGCACGCAGGAGTACATGGCGATGGAGAAGCTGAGCCAGCTCCGCGCCGCCGACGAGTGGGACCTGATCATCGTCGACACGCCGCCGAGCCGTTCGGCCCTGGATTTCCTGGACGCGCCCCAGAACCTGGCCCGGTTCCTGGACGGACGGCTGCTCAAGCTGCTGCTGGCGCCGGCCAAGACCGGCGGGCGCGGCGTGCTGAAGGTGATGTCGGGGACGTTCTCGCTGTTCAGCCGCGTCATCACGAAGGTTCTCGGCACCCAGCTGCTGGACGACGTCTCGACGTTCGTGTCCGCGCTCGACTCGATGTTCGGCGGCTTCCGGGAGCGCGCCCAGCGCACCTACGACCTGCTGAAGACGCCCGGCACGGCGTTCGTCGTGGTAGCGGCCCCCGAGCCCGACGCGGTCCGGGAGGCGTCGTACTTCGCCGACCGGCTCACCGGCGAAGGGATGCCGCTGGCCGGCCTGGTGCTCAACCGCGTTCACGCCACCGAGGTGCCGAATCTCTCGGCGGCCGCCTCGCTGGCCGCCGCGGAGAAGCTCGGGGACTCGGTCACGGCCGAGGTGCTACGGATGCACGCCGGGCTCTCCCGGCTGGTGGAGCGGGAACGGAGGATCGCGGCGGGGTTCACCACCGCGCACCCCGACGTCCCGGTCGTCGAGGTTCCCGCCGAGGCCGAGGACGTGCACGACCTCGACGGCCTGCGTCGAGTCGGTGCGGCCCTAACCGGTGGGCTGTAGTTCGTGCGCTTTGCGTGCAGCTTCGAGCAGTTTCCACCACGAAGTCACGTCAGGGCGACGACGTAACAACGCCCGGCGCTCACGCTCGGTCATACCACCCCAAACACCGAACTCGACGCGGTTGTCGAGCGCGTCAGCCAAACATTCAGTCCGAACCGGACAACCCATGCAGACCGTCTTGGCGCGGTTTTGAGCCGCACCTTGGACGAAGAGCGAGTCCGGATCGCTGGCACGACAGGCCGCACGTCCAGCCCAGTCAGCGATCATCGTCATCTCCGGCCCCCTTCAGCGTCACGCCGTCCCGGCAAGGCTCGTCAGGCACGCATCTCCGTGTGGGCGACGCCGTGTCGGTCCGGCATGCCTGCCCCAGGACGGTAAGAAAGCGACAGCGTTGGTTGGCAGCGGCCATACGGGTGATCTTTTAACAGCACTAATGGACAGTAGCCCTCCTCCGAACAGTGGAAGCTGTGCAGCTCAGGCGCGGTGCCTCCCGTCACACCAACTCACGAGTAACCACGCGGCCGAGGATTCTGGGTATCGCTGCGTACTCTGGGCGCCGTGAAGTTGCCTCAGGACCGCACGGTCGCCAACGTCGTCTCACTGGTGCTCTGCGGAATCCTCGCCGGCGTCGTGATCGCCGCTGCCGCCTTCCCAGCAGTCGGCGTGTCCGGTTTAACCGCTAAGTCCGCCTCGGACTCGTTCAGCGATCTTCCGGCCGAGCTCAAGATTCCGCCGGTGCCGCAGATCTCGACGCTGCTCGCGAGCGACGGCAAGACGGAGATCGCCCGGTTCTTCGAAGAGAACCGCCGCAACGTCAAGCTGGCCGACATCGCGCCGGTCATGCGGCAGGCCGTCGTGGCGGCCGAGGACAACCGCTTCTACGAGCACCAGGGCGTGGACGCCCGAGGCATCGTCCGCGCGTTCGTGAAGAACCAGAGCAACGGCGAGACCACCCAGGGCGCTTCGACGCTGACCCAGCAGTACGTGCGGTGGATCCTGAAGTACGGCGCGCAGAACGACGCGGAGAAGAAGCTGGCCACCGAGGACACGGCGGGCCGGAAGCTGCGTGAGATCCGCTACGCGATCGCGCTCGAGAAGGAGCTCTCCAAGGACCAGATCCTGGAGAACTACCTGAACATCAACTTCTTCGGTAACCAGGGCTACGGCATCTACGCCGCGTCCCAGGCGTACTTCAGCAAGCCGCCGTCGCAGCTGACGCTGCCCGAGGCCGCGATGATCGCCGGGATGGCGCAGAACCCGACCCAGTACAACCCGGTCAACAAGCAGAACGGCACCAAGGCGGCGCTCGACCGCCGCGAGTACGTCCTCAACCAGATGGTGAAGCTGAAGTACGTCACCCAGGCGGAGGCCGACGCGGCGAAGAAGGCCCCGTTGGGCCTCAAGCCGAAGGCGTCGTCGGGCCGGTGCGAGAACGGCAACACCAACTTCGGCTTCTTCTGCGGCTGGTTCCTCGACTGGTGGAAGTCGAACCCGGCGTTCGGCAAGACCCGCACCGAGCGCGAGGAGAACCTCAACAAGGGCGGCTACAAGATCGTCTCCTCGCTCGACGTCCGGATGCAGAACGGCGCGCAGAAGCAGATCGATCAGCGGATGGGCGCCGACAACCGGTTCGCGACCGGCATCGTCATGGTCGAGCCGGGCACCGGCCGGGTGAAGGCCATGGCGATCAACCGCAAGTTCGGCATCAAGAAGAACCCGGGTGGCAAGACCTACCCGTACACGACGAACCCGCTGCTGTCCGGTTCGCAGGTGTCGCCGGGCTACCAGGCCGGTTCGACGTTCAAGATGTTCACCGCGGTGGCGGCGCTGGAGAAGAACATCCCGCTGAGCCACTCGATCTACGCACCGGACCGGTACACGTCGCAGTACACCGGCTCCTGCAAGACCGGCGGCAACAAGTACTGCCCGAAGAACGCGTCCAAACAGATGCAGGGCCTGCAGACGATGTCGAGCGCCTTCGGCGAGTCGGCCAACACCTACTTCATCCCGTTGGAGGAGCAGGTGTCGGTCAAGTCGGCGGTCGACGCGGCCGAGAAGGCCGGAGTCGAATTCCGGGCCAGCGTCGACGTCGACAACAAGAAGGCGGCGCAGACCGACCCGACCGCCTGGGGTTCGTTCACGCTGGGCACCGCCCAGGTGTCGCCGCTGGACATGGCGACGGCCTACGCGACGATCGCCGCGCGCGGCAAGTACTGCGCCCCGCTGCCGCTCAAGTCGATCGCCGACCAGGACGGTAAGCAGCTGACCGAACTGGCCAACCCCACCTGCAAGCAGACGATTCCGCAGGAGGTGGCCGACGCGGCCGCCGACATGGCGCGGTGCCCGGTCGGCGACAACTCGATGGTCGGCCTCAACTGCACGCACGCGGGCGGCGTGCGCACCGCGGCCAGCATCAGCCGGGAGATCGACCGGCCGGTGGCCGGCAAGACCGGTACCACCGACGACAACAACGCGGCCTGGTTCGTCGGCTTCACGCCGAACCTCTCCGCGGCGGGCTTCCTCGCGAACCCCGACAAGTACAGCGACCAGGTCCCGAACACGCAGATCCCGATCGACGCCACGCGCGAAGCGCTGAACACCGCGCTCCAGAAACTGCCGGTGAAGAACTTCGTGGCGCCGACGAACAAGTTGGCGTTCGGCGTCCGGGTGACCGTGCCGTTCACCACTGGCGACTCGGTCGACGCCGCGACCAGCAAGCTCCGGTCGGCCGGCTTCGAGGTGCGGGTCTCCCCCACCCGGGAGAACTCCGACCAGGGTGAGGGTCGGGTCGCCCGCACCGACCCGGCCGGTGGCAGCAGCAGCACCAAGGGCGGCGTCGTCACGATCACGGTGAGCAACGGGCAGGCGCCCGAGCCGGACAAGCCGGAAGACGGGCAGGACCCCGGCGACGGGATCCGCGACCAGATCTGTGCCGCCAACCCCGACCTGCCGATGTGCCAGAACAACTGACGTGAACGGGGGCCCTCTCGGGGCCCCCGTTCGGGTGTTCAGTCGGAAAGTTGGCGCTTCACCTCGGCCGCCACCCGGCCGCCCTGGGCCCGGCCGGCCACGGCGGTCTGGACCGCCTTCATGGCCTTGCCCATCTGCTTGACGTCGCTGACGCCGGCCTCGGCGAGCGCGCCCGCGACGACGGTGGCGAGTTCCTCGTCGCTCAGCTGAGCCGGCAGGTACCGGTTGAGGACCTCGCCCTCGGCCCGCTCGCGCTCCGCACGATCGCCCCGTCCGCCCGACGCAAAGGCCTCAGCGGCCTCCACGCGCTTCTTGGCTTCCCGGGTAAGCACCCGAAGCACTTCGTCCTCAGAGAGCTCACGAGCGGCCTTCCCGGCCACTTCCTCGTTGCGGATGGCGGTGAGAGCCATCCGGATGGTCGAAGTGACGATTTCGTCCTTCGCCTTCATCGCGGTCGTGAGATCGGTCGTGAGGCGGTTCTTCAGGCCGCCCGCAGTAGTGCTCATGAGTACGACGCTACTCCCGGGGCGGGAAGGATTTCGGGCGTCTGCGGGTACGCTCCCGGACATGAAGTGGGGTACCCGTCTGTCTCTGGGTGTCGTCGGCGCGGGTGCGGCGACGCTGCTGTACGCGTCGGCCTACGAACGCCGGCACTGGACGCTCCGCCGGTTCGACGTGCCGGTGCTCGCTCAGGACGCCGAGCCGCTCCGTGTCCTGCACATCTCGGATCTGCACATGCTGGCCGGCCAGCACAGCAAGCAGACCTGGGTCCGCAGCCTGGAAGCGCTCGACCCCGACTTCGTCGCGCTCACCGGTGACAATTTGTCGTCCCCCGACGCCGTGCCGGCCGTGCTCGACGCGCTCGGCCCGCTGCTGCGCCGCCCGGGCGCGTTCGTGTTCGGCTCGAACGACTACTACGGGCCGGTCCCGAAGAACCCGTTCAAGTACTTCCTGCGCAACCACAAGCGTGTGCACGGCCCGTCGCTGCCGTGGACGGACCTCCGCGACGCCCTGGCCGAGGCCGGCTGGGCCGACCTCACCAACGCGAAAGCCACGGTCGTGGCCGGCGGCCAGCTGCTCGAACTAGGCGGCGTCGACGACCCGCACCTGAAGCTCGACGACTACCCCGCGATCGCCGGCTCGTTGGACCCGGGCGCCGACCTCCACCTGGGTCTCGTGCACGCCCCCGAGCCCCGGGTACTCGACCAGTTCGCCGCCGACGGCTACGACCTGGTCCTGGCCGGCCACACCCACGGCGGCCAGCTCCGCGTCCCCGGCTACGGAGCGCTCGTCACCAACTGCGGCATCGAACGTGATCTGGCTCGCGGAGCCCACCGCTGGAACGGCGACACCTGGATCCACGTTTCCGCTGGTATGGGCACTTCCCCGTACGCACCGATCCGGTTCGCCTGCCCGCCCGAGGTGAGCCTGCTCACCCTGGTTCCCCGCCCCGAGCACGGCGCACGCGATACCCGTGCGCAGGAGGCCGCAGGAGTCAGCTAGTATTTGCCCGTGCCGCCGGGGTGTGGCGCAGCTTGGTAGCGCGCTTCGTTCGGGACGAAGAGGCCGTGGGTTCGAATCCCGCCACCCCGACCAGCCACAACGGCAAGCCGGATCTCTTTTCAGAGGTCCGGCTTTTCCGTTTCTGGGAGCGAGTTGGGAGCGGCGCTGTTTTTCAGGAGCGCGTCGAGCATCGGGACGGCGCTGCTCCGGCTGATCGCGGCCCTCTGTTGGAGCGCGGTGGTCCACAGGTCCTCCAGCACGCTCAGTAACTCCCGCCGCATGCCTGGGGTGATGTGGCCGTAGATGCCATCCATGCCCGGGACCTCGTGGCCCATCCGGTCCGTGGAGAGCGAGCGGTGGATCTTGGCTTCGTCCATCCACGTCTTGTGGCCGTGCCTGAGGCCGTGCGGAGTGAGCCCGTTCAGCACCGGCAGCCAGGAGGCGAGCGCAGCGTCCGCCGGCGGTTGACGAAGTCCTCGTCTCCTCTGCGGCACGTGCGGCGGTGCCGCCGGATCGTTCGCCGGCCACGGGGGCAGGATCGCGCCCGGGTACGGCTGATTGAGATCAACCAGCACCGGCATCCGGGGCCGATTGCTGCGGCCGGTATACCAACCATCGGCCGCGGGTCGCATGATCCGCTCGCTGAAGTGCGAGCGCTGGTGATGCCCGCCCCGAGCGCCCAGAAAGACGTACTCGTCGCCGTGGCACCAGGGGATGTCGTCTCTGTCGTCGCCCTCCCGCTCGACGCACGGGCATCGGAGTTTCCGCCCCTGGCCCAGGTAGTTAGCGAGCAGCTGCCGGAGAAACGGCGGGATGTCGACGGTTCGCTTCGAGCCGTCCTTGGGATAGCCCCGGTAGAACCGGCCGCCGAGCTCGTACAGCTTCCAATGGATGTCGAGTTCTTCCTTACGGACCGCACCGGGGGCAATCGCTAGCGCCTCGCTCCACCGCATCCCCGTGTAAGCGATCGTCAGCAGCATGACGAACTCGGTCTGATTGCCAGTGAGCACGGCTGCCCGCTCGGCGACCAGAAGTGCCTGAAGCGGAGTCGACCAGGCTTTCTCCGCGTGCTCGATCCGCTGAATCCTTCGAACACCCTTCCGCCCGTTACCCCGCTTCCGGGCCGCCGGATTGACCTGGAGGTGCCGCGGGATCGCGTCCGACAAGATACTGCCTTGGCTGACGCCCGTGCGACCGCGGCATGCGGGCCTTCGGCCCGGTCCGCGGACGCGACGCCAACGCCGTACGAAGGAACGGCGCCGAAATTTTGGCTCGTTAGACGTCCGGGACGCCAGCCAAATCCTCGCGAACCCTGCGCGTTAGCGGATGAAGAATGCCGAAGTTTCGCTCGCAGTCAAAAAGAATCTGCTGGAATAAGGTCGTAGCGACATCAACCCTCCCAGCGGCCTGATACGCAACGGCCAAATTACGCCGCGCTTGAAATACCTTTGGGTGTCGCTCACCGAGCAGCCCTTGGCGCGCCGAGAGAACATACTCGAATGTTCGAATTGCGTCATCAAATCGCCTGGCTCTTTGATACGCGCCACCCAAGTTGCTTTGGAAGACCAAGGTATGCGGGTGGTGCTCACCCAGTAGCCGGCTCTGCTCATCTACCACCTGTTCAAGCAGAACTACAGCATCGTTCCACTTACCTTCGTCCTGGTAAACACCAGCGAGATTATTCCGCGCCATTAGCGTCTGCGGATGTTCGTCACCAAGCACGCGCAGTTGGTCGGCAAGTAGAAGTCTGAACATCTCGGCGGCCTCCGGAAACAATCCGGCTGCCTTATATGCATGGGCGAGGTTGTTGCGCGTATTAAAAGTGTCCGGATGCTCGCGGCCGAGAACTCGGATTTTATCTTCGAGCACCTCCTGGAACATTTCAATAGACTCGGCTGGGCGTTTGATCGCCAGATATGCAGCTGCGAGATTGTCTCGGTAAATCAATATATCCGGGTGGTCGCGGGGGAGAGCATTCCGGGCCATCGAGAGTATCGGTTCTAGAATCGCGATCGTTTTACGGGGCTGATTCGCCTCCATATAAGCATGGGCAAGATTGTTTGACGTACGAAGCGTTTCGGGGTGCAGATCCCCTAGAACTCGCCTGCGACTCTCTAGGACCTGCTCAAGCAGCCTTACCGAATCAGCTATCCAACCAGCCGATTGATACGCTGCGGCTAGATTGTTCCTGGCTGTAAGGGTACCTGGATCGTCCGCGCCCAGAAGCTGCACCGTCTCGGTTGAAACCTGTTCAAGTAGTTGGATAGCATCAGCAACTCTTCCTGCGGCCTGGTATGCACTAGCTAGATTGTTACGCGCACCCAAGGTGATCCTGTCCGAATTTCCCAGCTTCTTCTCAGAGCTTGTAAGAATTTGCTGGCTAACCCATATTGATTCGGCACTCTGCCCTACGGCGAACAGATACGCGCCAGCCAGATTTCCCAAATGAAACCCAGCACCCACTCGGGAGTTCATTACCGGGCCTGAATCCCTGTCGGGATTCTCCTCGGCTAGCACGGGCATTACTGCAGCCAGTACGTGGGGCAGGAACAGGCGCCACCAGTGCCACACATTAGGATTGGATCGCACTTGCTGCGGAGCGATACGCCGCAACACCTGTAGTAGGTCATCGTGAACCCGACGCAGGTCCGCTGAATCCAGTTTCTCGCGGGTAGTGGCCGCCACAAGTCGATGCAACCGCACGGTGTCTATTTCGCGTGCTACCAAAGAATACGAAGCTAGGGCACCGACGGCATCGTTAAACTCCACCGGATTTTGGACAATTTCAGAAAGCGCACCGGCCCATTCGGCGTCCGCCGCGGTAAAAAGCTCCAGCGGTATTGGCTGCGCGGCAAGCAGTGAGCAAGTCCGGAATAGCTGTAGGGCCGCTGGATTGACACTGGCGATACGCTCTACCGAGAGTTGCCAGACTGTGGCCACTGTGTGCGCATGTCCTCGCACTCGACCTTTGCCAAGTAGCCGGGTAGATGCGCTTTCCCAAAGAGTTAGGTAGCGGTCAGCGCCAATGTCCTCCGTGTCCATGTAGGCCGCTGCCTGTTCTAGACCCAGAGGTAGATCGCCAAGTTCATGAGCAAGCCGATCTGCGCTGCCCATGTCTGTGTGCGGGCACCGATCCACAAGGAACGTAATTGATTCGGCGCGGTCCCAAACTGCGATTTCCAGTACCGTCCCAAGCGATCGGAATCCGCTCCGCCGCGTCGTCACCAGCACTTGTCCGGTGCCAGATGAGGGAACCCAGTTCTCTATCAGATACGGATCCTCGGCATTGTCGAAGACCAACAGCCAGCGATCCCGACGTCCCAATGTCGCTTTTACCGCAGCAGCTGTGTTAAGCGGATCGCCAGCTGTTGCTTCGGGCAAACCCAGGGCAGCACCCAATTCCGCGAGTTGGCCAGGGATCGCGGTCGGATCCTCCGCATCGATCCACCACACCACATCAAACGCAGATGATTGACGATGGCAGTACTCGACCGCTGTCTCGGTCTTGCCCACCCCACCCAAGCCACGAACCGCAGCCACCGTCACCCGTCCTACGGTGGACAACTCCTTATGCAAGCGATCAAGTAGGCCTTCTCGTCCGGTAAACCGGGGATTCGCTCGCCTGACGTTGAACACCCCTGGAAGCGCGCCCGGGAAGTCCGGTTGTTCGACGCCGATACTCCGCCCGGTGGCCGCGCCCGTACCCGGGTAGGCCGGCTCACTGTGTGGTTTCGCCCTTCCGTCCCGTGCTGCCCGCAGGCCATCAACAAGCTGTGTCCGCGCTTCTTCGACATCCAGGCCAGCCAGGTTGATCCAGCTTCGACCCGCCAGCAAGCCCTTGAGGTCGCATGGCTGCACCACGACGGGCACCACCCGCCTATCGCTCCCAGACGGGTCCCGCGCCCACACCGCCTGCCACTCCGCCGTTCCTACGGCTGAGGAGCCCGGGTATGAAGGCGAGCACACGGCCACCAACTGGTCGCACTCACGCACCACCTGATCGACCCACTCCACCCAGGCGGTGCCTGGCACGGAGTCCCAGTCCTGCAAATAGGCTCGGGTCTCCAAGGCCTCATCAGCCTCGATCGCCCAGGCGATCCACTCCGCCCACTTCCGATCCGCTGCCGTGTAGGAAACGAACACACTCGACTGATGACTTGCCCCGCCCACAGCATTCACCCCACCCATGCACACCAGTCTGGTCGTACACCGCTACTGACCGCTACCGGTGACACCTCAATAGTCCGAACGTTTGACCGGCTATTCGGATCGCCAGCCCAGCGAACGATCGCCTTAAGGGCGGATCGACGGAGGCACTCACGCCGACCGAGGTTAGGAGTGAACTGGGAGCGAGCAGCAGCGGTCAGCGTCGGCCAGACTCGTTCATTCACAGCTGTCCACATCCGTCCACCAGCCATAACACGTCCAGCCAGCGAATGAGGCGACCGCCGGCCCCGTTCGGGACGAAGAGGCCGTGGGTTCGAATCCCGCCACCCCGACCAGCCACAACGGCAAGCCGGATCTCCTCCTAGAGGTCCGGCTTTTCCGTTTTTGGGATCGACGCTGTTTACAGGAGCGTGTCGAGCATCGGGACGGCGCTGCTCTAGCTGACCGCGACCTCTGTTCGAGCGCAGCCCGGGCCTGACCGGCAGCCAGGAGGCGAGCGCAGCGTCCGCCGGTGGTCGAGTCTCCTCTGCGGCACGTGCGGCTGTGCCGTCGGATCGTCCGCCGGACATGGGGGCCATGGGGTACGGCGGGTTGCGGACGACCAGTACCGGCATCCGAGGCCGATTGCTGCGGCCGTTGGCCGCGGGTCGCGTGTTCGCTCGCTGAAGTGCGAACGCGGGTGATGTCCGCCGCGGGCACGCAGGAAGACCTACTCGTCGCCGTGGCGCCCTCTTCGACGTGGTCTTCGGGCTGGGAGCACACGGCACGTGGACGTCTGCGCACCCGGACCCGGAGGCCATGTCGAGGCGGCTGTCCTGGTGGGGAGTCGCCGGCCTCCCGAACGCTGTCGGCGGCAGCTCCCACGGCGTCTCCGCCGGGGTGCCACGACCGGGATCCTGCCCTCACTGTCCGTGGTGTAGTCGGCAGAGCCCATCCGCCTCGGACCGCCGCCGGCAGAACTCACTGGGCGATCGGGCCGCGCGGTCATGGAATCGACGTCCTGATGCCCTGGGCTGTACACGTGACGGTTACGGCGGATCTCCCGACTGACCGTCGACGGCGCCCGGCCCGGAGCCTCCGGTCAACGGGCGCGCGGCACCGGACGTCAGGGTGCAGGCGGTAGCTGGGCGTGCAGGACCAGGTCCTCGGCGGTGTCGCACAAGGTGCGGTCGGCGTATTGGGAGGTGAGGGTCAGCTGCCCGAGGGCTGCTTCCAGCGTCCCGCCGTGTCGGGCGATGAGGATGCCTTTGGCTTGTTCGATGACCGCGCGGGAGTGCATGGCCGCGCGCATGTCTTCGATGAGCTGCGCGGTGGCCGTGTGGCGGTAGGCGTTCGCGAGAGCCACGGCGGCGTAGCCGGCGAACGCGAGGGCTAGTTCGACGGCGCGTTCGTCGAAAGCGTCGAGGCTGGTGGCGTAGAGGTTCAGGCCACCGACGGTGTGGTGCTGCACGGGCAGCGGTATCGACAGTGAGCTGCGTGCTCCCTGCTCGTGGGCGCTGGGGGTATAGGCGGGCCAGCGCTTCTCGTTGGCCATGTCGGTGACGACCACGACCTGCCCGCTGCGGGCGGCATCCAGGCACGGCCCGTAGCCCGCCCGGTATTGGCCCTGATCGAGGGCCAACGCCCGGTCGCCGGCATGGGCAACAGTGGTCGCTTGGTTGCGCGCGACCACGGTGACGGACACTTCCGTCGCGGCCGCGATGGTCCGGCGGGCGAGCACGGCGATCTTCAGCAGAAGGTCGTGAAGCGGGGGCTCGGTGATCGGGATGCGGCCTAGTTCAGCGAACGCTTGCGCCGGGGTCCTGATATCGGCCGACACAGTGAGGTTCTCCACTGCGTCGGCGGGTCTGTCTTGCATGTGAACGGCTTCCTGTGACGCTCCGCCCGGCTGGTGTCACCGCGCGGGAACGATCACAGTGGTACTGCCCCGAGAGATCGAGAGGCGCGACGGCTGACCTGCGGACGCAGGTCCCGGACGCTACGGTCCGGATCCCTGGGGAACTACCTTCACAGTAGCCCTGGCCAGGGGTCAGCGCTGTCCCTCGATCTCGCGGGCGAAGCCGATCGTCAGTTCAGTCCTTCTGCGACCGGCAGATGCCGGATGGACTGTCCGCCTTTGCGGTTGTCCCACCGCCCGTACTTCGACTCGAGCAGAGTCGCGAGTTTGTGCAGAGCACCTGTACAGGCTTCGTCGACCGACGCCGCGTCATGAGTGACCGTGACCGACGGCTGCCCGGCGGGGCGCGCCTCCAGCAGGCAGCGTTTGTCGGTGCCACCGGATTTCGCGGCGTTCTCGTCGCTCACATGGATCTCCACACGGGTGAGCCGCTCGCTGAACCGCGCGAGCACGGACGCGACCTCGGCTTCGATCTGCTCCCGCATCGCGTTGTCCACGTGGACGTGCTTGTCCGTGTTGAGCAGAATCTGCATTGATCTCCCTCTTTCGTGGGCGGCCGGTTCCTTCGTACAGGGATAGGCAATGCACGGCGCTCTGAACCATGCGAGGGTTCTGACCAGATCGTGCGCGCGCAGGCCGGCATCGGCAGCGGGGTGTCTCCGAACGGAAGTCACCGGTGTCCCCGCGTGAGTGATAGCGCTCCCGGGGCGCGGCGATGATTCGCGGCGATCCCGGTCCGGGTCGGCTGATGGCTCAGCATCGTCAAACTACACCGAGGTGGCGTGTTCAGCCGTTGTGCGGGGAGCCCCGTGGCCCGCGGTCTGGTCTACCGTTCGCGGTACGTCGATCTCCGTCGGCGGTTCCGGTGTCGGAGGCAGCGACTGTGGACGACAAGAGCCTGGCGACCGGCCTGACGGGTCTCGCCGGTCTGCTGACCGGACACCGGGCCCTACCGGAGACGCTGACCCACATCGCGCAGTTCGCGGTGCAGGCGATTCCCGGAGCGGAAGGCGCCGGTCTGACGATGCTCGACGACGACCGACCGCAGACCGTGGTGGCCAGCGCGGAATTCGTCCGCGTGGTCGACGACGTGCAGTACGGGCTGGCCGAAGGCCCCTGCCTGCTCGCCGTGGCGACCCGGCAGACACAGCTGTCGGGATCGCTGGGCGGGGAGCGTCGGTGGCCGCGGTTCGGCCCACGAGCGGGGCGGATGGGGGTGCACAGCGTCCTGTCGTTGCCGTTGCTGCTGCCCGACCGGGTGATCGGCGCGCTGAACGTCTACGCGCACGAGAAGGACGCCTTCGGGCCCGACGCCGAGCGGATCGGCGAGTTGTTCGCCCGGCCGGCAGCGGTGTCGGGCCACAACGCCCAGGTGCTGGCCCGGTCACAGCAGTTGGCTACCCAGCTCGGTGAGGCGTTGACCAGCCGCGCGGTCATCGATCAGGCGCGGGGGATTCTCATGAGCCGCACCGGCGCGACGCCGGAGGAAGCTTTCGATCAGCTGCGCACGATGAGCCAGGCCCAACACGTCAAGCTGGCGGAGGTGGCCCGGACGCTGGTCGCGGAGGCCGTGCGCCGGGCCAGGAGACCGGACGCCGGCTGACACCGGATTCACCGTCCCGCGCGTCGGTATGTGACTGACCGGGAAAGCGTCGTCAGCGGTCTCATCGATGCGCGACCGTCCTGGCCAGGTACGGGTGGGCGCTTGCTGCGCATCTGCCGTGCAGCCGCGGAGGCGCTCGCGGCGTCGGGCACCGGTATGAGCGTATTCACTCCGGATGACGTCCGGGGGTGTGCGCCGCCTCCGACCCGCGGAGCGAGCTGATCGAGGAGTCGCAGTTCGTCCTGGGGGAAGGCCCGTGCATCGATGCCTTCGAGAGCCGCCGCCCGGTTCTCATGGCCGACCTCGCCACGCACGCCACCGCCCGCTGGCCGATGTACACGCCCGCCGTGGACGACCACGGTGTCCGGGCGGTGTTCGCGTTTCCCCTGCAGATCGGCGGAGCCCGGCTCGGTGTTTTTGATGTCTTCCGCGATCAGAAGGGGGAATTGTCCGATGAGCAGCTCACCGACGCCTTGACGTCGCCGACGCGGTCGAACCGGGCGGAACTCTTCCAGGCTCAGGGGATGGTGATGGTGCAGATCGGCGGCACAATCAGTGAGGCCATGGTCCGAATGCGCGCGTGCGCCTACGCCGAGAGCCGCAGTTTGAGCGACATCGCCCGCGATATCGTCGCCGGTCGCCTGAGTTTCGGTCAGGACCGTTCGTAACACCAGAAAATCCACGCTCAGAAGCCGGGAGGCAGATATGACGACCGTTTCCGCCGAGCGGCTCGCGTCGGTATTCGTCGAGTTCGCCGACACCCTGACCGAGCAATTCGACCTGCTCGAGTTCCTGCACATGCTCACCGGCCGGACTGCTGACCTCGTCGGCGCGGCCGCGGTGGGGCTGGTCCTCGCCAACAAGAACGGCAACCTGGAATTCATAGCCGGTTCGGACGAGAAAGCCAAACTTCTCGAGCTCTTCCAGCTACAAAACAGGGAAGGCCCCTGCCAGGAGGCCTATCGCACGGGCAGGCCGGTGGTCAACGTCGATCTGGGCGAAGCCGCGTCGCGGTGGCCGCGGTTCGCTCCCCAGGCCTCGGCCCTCGGATTCCGGTCCGTCCACGCGTTCCCGCTGCGGCTGCGCAGCCAGACCATCGGGGCGCTGAACGTGTTCAGCGACACCAGCGAGGGCAACTTCGACCGGAAGGACGTTCCGATCGTGCAGGCGCTCGCCGACGTCGCCGCGATCTCACTGCTACAGGAACGTGCGATCCACCGCGGCGAGGTCCTCACCGAGCAACTCCAGAGTGCGCTCAATACTCGCGTCGTCATCGAGCAAGCGAAGGGCGCGATCGCGCAAATTCATCAGATCAGCGTTGACGACGCCTTCGTCCGGATTCGTGCCTACGCCCGCAACAACAATAGGCGACTCACCGATGTCGCCCACGCCGTGATCTCCGACCGGAGCAGCGTTCCCGGCCTGGCTTGAACGGCGCCTCACCGGGAGGCCCGTCCACGCCGGTCGCGGTAAGAACTACCGGTTGGCCAGCCGACGCGCGGTCCGCGCGGACCGCTTCGCCGCCCCGATCAGCCGCTGGTTCGGCTTCTGCTGCTCACCCTGCTGCGCTCCGAGGACGACGAGCACACCGGTCAACGCGGGAATCACCCACTGGACGACACGCAGTTGGCGCTGCGTCGCGGCGACGTCCTCGGGGGTCTGCTCACCCGGGACGACGCTTCCTTCCGCCGGTACCTTCCCCGCGGTCGCCACTCGGGCTCCGAGTACGCCGCTGTAAACGGTCGCGGCTACGGCTGCGACGGTGATCGCGGTCTTGGCAACCGTGTTGGCGGTGACGCCGGCCTGGCCCGCGACTCGTCCGCGATTCGCGACGACCAGTCCGAGACCACCGACCAGGTGCGTGCCGATCGAGGCCGCCGCTATCGGGGACCAGCGGGCCCAACCGGCTGCGGCGACCCTGACCCGGTCCTTCTCGTCCCCGACTTCGTTCGCGGCGCCGTTGACGCCGATCGCTCCCATCAAGGAGCCACCGAACCAACTGGCCAAACCGACGTCATGCATTGATCGGATCACTGTGTTGCGGGATTCCATCAGAACCCTTTCTTAGACAGCCGTGCGTGCCGGCCTGGAGCCGGGCGTGCGGGATCGGCTCTGCTGCTGCAGAGCGGGTGCCGCCCGGGCGGAGAAATTGGGTTTCCGCCACCGTTGATATATCCGCACGGTGGACGCTCGACAAATACCCCGAACCTGCCGGGGTAATCCCTCGCTGCCGGCGATCTTTGTCCTGTGCTCGCGAACGGCACTTCCACTTCGCGCGGTGTAGGATCGAGAGATAATGGGCAATACGCCGTTCACGGAGAGTTTCGGCGGCGCTGGAGCGCGGGCCCGCGGCACCCGGCCGTTCAATTCAACCGACAATTTTACGCCCGATTTCCACTTGGTACGAACGAATTGTTCGGACTGCTGCAATGCAGCTTTGGAGTATTTGATGTCGAGTCCGATGACTGCTGTCGAAGACCGCGGAGCTCCGTCCAGCGAGGCGGAGAACGCCCCTCGCACCTGCGACGTCTGCCCGCACGAGACCGGATCGCACGATCCCATCTCTCGTCGTTACTGTGCGGCCACGCTGGCGACCGCCCTGACCCGCGGCTGCATCTGCACCTGACCGGACCGGCGGCGCGAGGCGCCGCCTGACGGGGCGGACGGCACCGTGACTTGGTGTTATCGTCCCCTCAGCTCGACGTGATGCTCTGCTTCCGTCGTCAAAGTTTTGCGGGCCCAGACTCCGCCCGCCCTGCTTCGAGCCTCCGCGACCGATCAACCCGCCGCCTTTGCGTGGCGCGCATGCCGCACACGCCGCCCGGTCGGCTGCTGCAGGCCTCTCCGCGCCGGATGACGGACGGCCGGGTCAGTCTCCATCAAGGGGCCATGCGTGACCGTCCGATACAGCTTTGTCAGCACCTATCCCCCGACCCAGTGCGGTTTGGCGACGTTCACCGCCTCGCTGCGTGCTGCGATTCCCGCCGACGACGCCGAGCACCGCGTCATCCGGTTGACGGACGAACCTCGGGACGACTCGCCGTCCGAAGTGGTCGCCGACCTGGTCGCCGGTGATCCGGCCAGCCTGCGGCGCGCGGCCGGCGAGATCAACCTCACCGACGTGACGATCGTCCAGCACGAGTACGGCATCTACGGAGGTCCGGACGGCGAAGAGGTGCTCGCCTTGCTGGACGCGATCCGGGTGCCACGCATACTCGTGCTGCACACGGTGCCCATCACCCCGACCTGGCGGCAACAGTGGGTTCTGCAGTCCGTTCTGGATCGGTCGGAGACCGTCGTGCTGTTGACCGACGCGGCCCGGGACCGGCTGGCGTCCCAGTACCAGATACCACCGAGCAAGCTGCACGTCATCCCCCATGGCGCCCACCAGGTCGGCCCGGTGCCGACGGGCCCGCGTCCTGGTCGGCCGATCATTCTGACCTGGGGCCTGCTCGGCCCGGGCAAAGGCATCGAGTGGGGCATCGACGCCATGCGGGAACTACGCGACCTCGATCAACCGCCGTTGTACCTCGTCGCCGGTCAGACCCACCCGAAGGTGCTCGCGCACGAGGGAGAGGCATACCGGGACCGGCTGGAAGCCCGAGTCCGCCGGAATGGGCTGAAGGAGTACGTCCACTTCGACAGTCGCTACCACGACACGGCGTCGCTGAGCCGGCTGATCACCTCCGCGGAGGTCGTCCTCTTGCCCTACGACTCCCCCGACCAGATCACGTCCGGGGTACTGACCGAGGCCGTCGCCGCGTTCCTGCCAGTGGTCGCGACGCCGTTCCCCCATGCGGTGGAACTCCTGTCCACAGGCGCCGGCCAAGTCGTCCCGCACCGCGATTCCGTCGCCATCGCCGCCGCGCTACGCGTCGTCCTCACGCAGGGCGCCGCAGCGAGCCGGATGCGCGAGGCCGCTGCCCGCACCGCACCGACTCTGCACTGGCCGACCGTGGCCACACGTTACCGACGGCTGGTGGCCGAGACCCTGCTGCCGAGCAGCCTGATCGGATGAACCGCGGGTCGCGGCTCCCGCTGTCCCACCTCGCCGACATGACCGACGACGCGGGCCTGTTCGAGCACGCGTTGCTCACGGCCCCTCGGCGAGAGCACGGATACTGCCTCGACGACGTCGCGCGGGGACTGGCCGTGCTCTGTCGATTCCCGGAGACGTCGTTCCTGAGCGACCGGCTCCTGACGATCTATCTCGGCTTCACCCTCGCCGCGCTGGCGCCGGACGGCCGGTGTCACAACCGGATGGCGACCGACCGCGAATGGCGTGACGAGCCAGGCCTGGGCGACTGGTGGGGGCGCGCGTTGTGGGGACTGGGCGCGGCAGCCACCCACGCGCCCTCGAACGAGGCTCGAAAGCGCGCGCTGGACGGGTTCCGGGTCGCCGCGCAGCAACGCTCACCGCATGCGCGGGCCATGGCGTTCGCCGCGCTCGGAGCCGGAGAGATCCTGATCGCGGATCCACGGGAGGAGGCCGCTCGGGCCCTGCTGCACGACGCTCTCGACACCCTGGGGCCGGCCGACCCGTCGCCGGGGTGGCCGTGGCCGGAGCCCCGGCTGCGCTACGCCAACGGCGCCGTGGTCGAGGCCTTCCTGGTCAGCGGGGTCGCCCTTCCGGCGCCCCGGGCGGTTCTCACCGGCCTGCGGCTGTTGACCTTCCTGATGGACGCCGAAAGCCATGACGCCCGGCTGTCGGTCACCCCCACGACCGGGCGTGGCCCCGGGGAAGCCGGGCCGGGCTACGACCAGCAGCCGATCGAGGTCGCGGCGCTGGCCGACGCGTGTGCGCGGGCGTACGGGATCACCGGTGATCCGCAGTGGCGCGAGGGCGTCCGCGCGGCCTGGGCGTGGTTCCGCGGCGACAACGACGCGGGCGTGCCTATGTTCGACTCGCACACCGGCGGCGGATACGACGGGTTGGAACCGGGGGGACGTAATCTCAACCAGGGCGCCGAGTCGACGCTTGCCGTGCTCGCCACGGCCCAGCAGGCTCAACGTCTCGGAGTACTGGGATGAACGTGACCGCGCCCGTTCTGCACCGCACCGACGCCGGGCTCCGACCGGATCCGAGCCGAGTGGTCGCCCGGCTCTTCCTCCCCGGCGAGGAGTTGCCCCGGGTGCGTTCCCGGGTCGGTGCCGTCGTCACCCGAGTACTGGCCCTTCCGGACGACGAGGTCGAGCAGATCACCGCTGACCTGCTGAGCGATTACTCCACTCGGCACCGTGGATACCGGGCGATGCTGGTCGAACACGCCGCTGTCGTTCGCTCGCACATCGGTCGGGACGTCGAGCTGAGCGACGATCGGACTCTGCTGCTCGGCGCGGCCTTCACCGCCGAGTTCGCCGTGGAGGGCGCGGCGCTGTGCAACCCGAGCGCGGTCCTCGCTCCGGATCAGAGCGGCACGGCGCCGGGACAGGTCCGGGTCGCGCTCAGCCTCCGTTCCATCGGCGAGGGACATTTCTCGTCCATCGGGTTCTGTTCCGCGCTCGCCGGGCCCGGTCCGATCTGGTCCTTCGAGGACCGGGCCCGTCCCTTGGTAGGGGCCACGACGACTCCGAGTCGTTGGCGGATCGAGCACCTCCGGTCGGTACTGGCCGACGAGCACAGCGTGGAGGAGTTGGCGAGCGCGGTCCTCGCCGCGCTGCCGGCCGAGTTCACCGTCTCCGACCTGGACCGGGTGCTCGCACACGTGCATCCAGAGTTGCTCACGCGTCTCGGCGCACGATCCACCGTCGACGCGTTGCGGCGGGTGATCACCTCCACCTACGACACGCGCTTCGAGGCCGGCGTGGAGCTGGCGCAACAGGTCCTCCTGCCCGCTGCCGCCGATGAGAGCAACGGGATGGAGGACGCGCGGTTCGTCCGCTTCGAAGAGCCCGACGGAACCGTCGAGTACCGGGCGACCTACACCGCCTACGACGGCCAACGGATCGCCCCACGGCTCCTGCGCAGCCCGGACCTCCGCTCGTTCGGCGCCCACCGGCTCTCCGGACCGGCGGCACGCAACAAAGGGATGGCGCTCTTCCCTCGCACGATCGGCGGACGGTACTTCTCGCTGTGCCGATCGGACGGGGAGAGCACCAGCGTCAGCAGTTCCGCCGACGGCTATCGCTGGGAGACCCCGCAACTGATCCATCCCCCGCAGGCGTCCTGGGAGATTCTCCAGGTGGGCAACTGCGGACCACCGATCGAGACCGAACGTGGCTGGTTGGTGCTCACCCATGGCGTCGGGGCCATGCGCACCTACTCGATCGGCGCGATACTGCTGGACCTCGACGATCCCACCCGCCTCGTCGGACGGCTGGAACGCCCTCTGCTCCAGCCGGCCGCGGACCAGCGCGAGGGTTACGTCCCGAACGTCGTCTACTCCTGCGGCGGCCTGGTCCACGACGGGATCCTCTGGCTGCCCTACGGAGTCGGCGACGCGCTGATCAGCGTCGGATGGACGCCGCTGGGCGACCTTCTCGAAGCCCTCAACTGAGGATCCGCTGGTAGACCCGGAGATAGTCGTCCACCATCCGGTCGGATCCGAATCGCTCGGCCGCCCTGGTGCGGACGGCGGCTCGGTCGAGGCGGGCGGCCGCCGTCACCGCCGTGATCGCCTCGTCTCGATCACGCGGCAGATATCCGGTCACTCCGACGTCCACCACCTCGGGCATCGATCCCCGTGGGTAGGCGACCACCGGCGTCCCGCACGACATCGCCTCCACCACGGACAGCCCGAACGGCTCGGCGAAGGCGATCGGATGCAGCAGCACCGCCGCGGACCCGAGCACCTCCGCGCGCCGAGTTGGTCCCACGGACCCGAGATAGGTCACTCGATCACCGTCGACGTGGGGCTCGACCTGTTCGGCGAAGTACTGCTCGTCCTGGACGATTCCGCAGATCAGCAAGCGCCGGCCGGTCGCGGCGGCGATCGCGATGGCTTCGGCCGTGCCTTTGTCCGGATGGATGCGTCCGAACGCCACCAGATGCTCGCCGGCGTCCGGCCGGAACGGGAGATCGTCCAGATCGACGCCGTGATGGACGGTGGCGACGTAGTCGAGCCCCGGTGCACGGTCGGCCTCGGAGATCGCGACGTAGGCGGCACCGGCCCGCTGGTAGGCCGGGAGAATCCGCCGGTCGGAGAAGCCGTGGACCGTGGTCACCAGCGGAGCGCGGACGTGCGCGGCGAACGCCAGGGGCAACCAGTCCAGATGACTGTGCAGCAGGTCGAAGCGCTCCGAGGCGGCCAGCGCGTGCGAGACGTGCAGGGCCTCCCAGATCCTGCCGTCCATCGACGGATCCTCGGCGTACCCATGGGGGCACACACCCTCGAGCCGCGCGGACGTCCGGGAGTCGAGCGTCGCGAACAGCGTCACGTCCACGCCGCGGGCGACCAACCCCTCGGTGAGAAGGCTGGTCACCGACTCCCAGGGCCCGTAGTGCTCTGGCGGAGTACGCCAGGCCACGGGGGCCAGCATGGCGACCTTCACGGGCGCCCCTCTCTGCGCTCGAAATGCGATGTCATGGTCGCCCACAGTGGTCAGGAACTCACGAACTGAGACGGCAACATGTAGCGTGGAGGAGCTGAGCCGTCAGCCGATCCGGGACGGAGACGCCGCACACCTTGCCGCGTTCCGCGAGCACCACCGCTCAGAGCCGGTCACTTCGAGGATCTCCGTCCGGAGCCCTGCGTCGACCTCGGCAACACTCATCCGCGATCCGTCGGTTTGACGATACTCATCGCCGCTGACCTCATCGCCGACCAACCCGCACCTCCGGTACCGGCCCAGACAGGACCAGCATGAACCAGCGCAGGACGCGCTTCAGCGTCGCACCGGCCTCCGAGCCCGTGACCGACGCCGCCGTGGACACCGGTCTGCGCCTGGCGGTCGAGGCCGCCGGACGGGCACCGTCGATGTTCAGCACCCGGCCGTTGCACTGGCGACTCGTGTCGCACCAGCTGGAACTGCGCGTCGACCGGGACCGCGCGCTGACCGCAGGTGACCCGCACGGGCGCGTGCTCACGCTCGAGTGCGGAATCGCACTGGACCACGCGTTGGTCGCGCTCGCCGCATCCGGCTACTGGGCTTCGGTGGAGCGTCTCCCGGCCGACGACGTATCGGGGCTGATGGCGCGAATTCTCCCGACCGGGACGTACGAGCCGACCGCATCGGACGCTCGTCTGCTGCGGGCCATCACCGAGCGCCGCGCCCATCAGCGACGCGTTTCGCACACCCCGGTACCGAACGGGACGATCGACCGCCTCCGTCGCTTAGCCGAGGGCTGGGGTGTCTACCTGACCGAGGTGCACGCCGAGTCCCTCGTCGAGTTCCACGTCCTCGCTGCGCGAGTGGACGAGCCGGGCCAGAGCCGGCGCGACTATCCAGCGGAAGCAGCTGCCTCGGCGCACCGGCTGATACCGCTCCGGGCGCTGTGCCCGGAGAACCGGGATTTCCTGCTGCCCGGCCCTGGCCACGACGGCAGCGCCCGCTACCTGGTGCTCTGGAGCCCTCGCGACGACTCGGCGTCCTGGCTGGCGGCCGGCGAGGTGACCAGCACGATCCTGCTGGACGGTTCCGTTGCCGAGCTCGAGGTCAGCCCGATGGGCGACGTCGTCGAGACACCGATCTCGCGAACCCTCGTGCACAGCCTGCTCGGCAACCGGGGCTACGCACACGCGGTCCTGCGGATCGGGATGCGCGTCGCCGAGCAGCCGACGCTCGATCTCGGCCGGTGCTAGTCCGCATGCGCGGCCGGCCGGGCGTGCGCGGCGCGTCTGATCAGGCCGACCCGAACCGTGGGTCCGGACACGGTGGATCCGCGGAACGGCCGAGCAGCACCCCGTGGTTGACGAGCACCTGCGAGCCGCGGGCCGCGCTGGTGCCCCGGCTCGCGGCCGCCATCGCCGCCATCGCTGCGATCGGCGCGGCGGCGGGTGGTATCAGAAGGAGATCCAGGACCAGGTCGTTCTTCGCCAGCACGACGACCTCATGCTGGTCGTTGGGGTTGAACCAGCAGATGTCGACTCGGTGCCGGTCGAACGGAATTTCCCGTGGGGTGGTGAGCCATCCGGATCCGCTCAGCGACATCCGCTCCACGTCACCGATGACCGCGATCACTTCAGCCATCAACAGCGGGAACTCGACCAGCGGTTTGCGTGTACGCGGCCACCACGCGCCGTCGAGGACGCTCTCCCCGGCGCGCTGGTCGCTCAGGACCAGGCGTACTCGGCCATCGTCAAGCGCGGCGTCAGCAACCATGAAACGTCCGATCCGGCGAACGCCGGTCTGTGGTTCGCCGGCGGAGGCGCACAGCGAGCCTGCTATCCGCGAAACTCCTCCAGCTTCATCACGATACACCCGATGTGTGAAGCGGTTACTCCGGAACGAACGCCATCATGGTCACCCACACTGCACGTCACGGGCACAGTGGTTACGCTCCTCTGGTGGTTGAGCTGGCCGATGAGGTGTTCTCCGCGGTCCGGCTCGCGGCCGTCCGCCGATCCGAGCTGATCGGCACCGGCACCGAGGCGTCATTCGACCGGCTCGCGGGCTTGGCCGCCCGGCTCCTCCGCACCCCGTTCGCGTTCGTGACCATCGTCGACGACCAACGGTCGTTCTGGAAAAGCTGCATCGGCGTCAACGCCACCGACCCGGGCGAACGGCAGAATCCGGTCGGAGAATCGTTCTGCCAGTACGTGGTGAACAGCGGCGAACCACTGATCGTGGGCGACGTGACCCGCGATCCGGTCACGGCGGGCAACCCGTCGATCGAGAAAATGGGAGTACGGGCCTGGGCCGGCTTTCCCGTGCACTCCCCCGACGGACAGATCCTCGGCACGTTCTGCGTGGTCGACACCGTGCCGCGGGTCTGGACCGACGACGACGTCCAAGTGCTGGAAACCCTGTCCCGGTCGGTGTCCGGAGAGATCGCGCTGCGGGCAGCCCTGGCCGAAGCCCGCACCGCCGCGGCGGACTCGGCGCTGCTGGCCGAGACGTTGCAGCTGAGCCTGCTCCCGCCGGCGCTCCCCGTGGCTCCCGGCCTGGACCTGGCCGCGGCCTACCATCCCGGGGGCCGGGGCAGCGAAGTCCTCGGCGACTTCTACGACGTCGTGCCCTCCCGCCGCGGAAGCTGGTCGGTCTTCGTCGGCGACGTCTGCGGCAAAGGCCCCGAGGCCGCGAAGACCACCGCGCTGGCCCGGTACACGCTGCGCGCCGCGGCCCTGCAGCACGCCTCGCCCGCCCAGGTCCTCGGCCTGCTCAACCCTGCGCTGCGCGACTGGTTCGGCACCAACTACGGGCGGTTCGTCACCCTCGCCTACACCACCATCCGCGCCACACCACGCGGATGCACCGCCCGGATCGCCACCGCCGGCCACGAGCCGGTCGCCCTCCGCCGCCGCGACGGAACCGTCGAACTCATCCATACCCGCGGCCCCGTGCTCGGCGTGATCCCCGCCCTGACCCTCACCGAACGACGCGTCCAACTGCGCCCCGGCGAGTCGCTGATCCTGTACACCGACGGCGTCACCGAGGCCCGCGCCCCACGCAGTACGGAACAGTTCGGGCCCGAACGCCTTCAGAAGACTCTGGCCGGTGCGGAGGTCAGCGACACCGCCGCCGACCTCGCTACCCGCCTCATGGACGCCGTCCTGGACTTCGGGGGAACGATCACCAGCGACGACGTCGCGATCCTCGTCGTCCGAGTCCCCCCGGCCGGTCCGCCCTCCGTCCCGCCGACGAGCGTTCAGGCGGTCATGTCGCCATAACGGCCCACACGGTCTTGCCGTCCTCGCCGTGGTCACATCCCCAGTCGTCGGCGATACCCGCGACCAGGCGAAGGCCTCGCCCACGGACAGCCAGCGGGTCCAACGCGGAGATCCGGGCGGGAGTGCGATCGCGGTCCCGGACCTGGATGCGCAGCGTCGTGCCAGCGCGTTGTACGACCAGCCGAAAAGGGGTGCGAGCGTGATCGATGACATTCGCGACGAGTTCCTCGACGACCAGCAGCGCGTCCTGGCTCACGTGCGCCGCGACATTCGACTCGGTCAGCAGAGCGCCCAGCCGGTGACGAATCCGGGCTGAAGCTGCCGCCACCGGCTCGTAGACCTCCTCCAGCCGGAAAGCGCCGCCCGGGTCGGCGCTCACGGCAGGCCCGACGTCATTCGGTCGGGTCAGCGGGCGGAACCCGCACCGGTTCGTCCGCTCCCGTCGCGGGATCGGCAAGCCAACGCACGGCTTGCCGCAGGCCGGGCGGAGTGGCGAACCCACGCCGATCCATCGCTACGCAGTAGTCCTGCGCGGCGCCGTGGTACTGCCGGCGCAGTTCCTCCCGGTCGGTGGACGCGTCCGAGGCGTAAGCCTCCTGCGCGGTCAGCAAGCAGGCGGCGAGTCCGTGCAGCTCCGGATCGGTGGTCGACAGGTGCGGGGCCAGCGCGGCGGTGAGAGCCCGCAGTGTCCCGCCCGCCCGCGACACGGGGGCGCGCACCGTGTGGGGTTCGATGTACTCGGTCACGCGATCCGGGCGTGGCCGCAGCATCGTCACCGGGCTGATCACGATGTGCTCCCCTCGGTGTTTCCGGCGTCTTCCGATTCGAGGAGAGAAGCCCCGTGGTTGCCGTTGGTGCCGGACGCGGCGGCCGCCATCGCGGCTGCCGCAGATCCTTCGCTGGTGTCCGGCGGGACGACGAGCAGGTCGAGACGGAAACGGCCCTCGGTGGAGACGCTGATCTCATGGATGTCGCTGGGTCCGTACCATCCCAGCCGGATGGCGCGCCCGGCCACGGTGATCCGCCGCGGTGTGCTCTGCCAGAGCGCCTTGTTGAACGTGATCCGGTGGACGAGACCGAACTGCTTGTTCAACGCTTCGATCAACGGGGGCAGCTCGGACAGTGGATCGGTGGAGTGCGGCCACCAGCCACCGTCGAGCATGCCTTTCCCGGAAAGCGTCGGATCAATTCGAAGTCGCACCTGCGTGGCGGTGGCGGTGACGTCCATGACATCGACCTGTCCCCGGTCAGCGACCGGTGGTTGCCATTCGTCCAAGACGACGCCGACGCTACTGCCAACGCTCGAAGGGTCTCGGTTACTACAAGGTAGCCTCATTCGGCCCGCACAAACGCTCGTCGCCATCTAGTGGTGGACGTTGCGCTTGCCCGCCAGCCGGACCTGATCGGGCCACCGCACGTTCCACGCCCAGCCAAGCCGTTCGAAGACCCAGATCAAGCGGGCCGACGGATCGAGTTGTCCGCGCAGCACGCCGTGCCGGGCACCGGTCGAACGGCCGGGATCCGACGACGTGGCAGATCGAGTTCACCGGCCAGGTCACGTGGTGCAGCAGCGACACGGCGATCAACGGGCCGAACATCCGGAGATCACGGTCGGCGACGGCCAGGGCCACCCGCAACCACCGACGGGCTCGGAACGAACCGTGCGTGAGATAGCGGCGGAACCCCACCGTGACTCCGAAGCCGGTGATCACGTAGCCGGCGACGGACGAGGGGCGGGCCGCCCCGGAGCTCGAGCCGCCTAGAGCGAACGGGACAGCGCGCTGCTCACCACTCGGCGGGTGTCGGCCGGATCGATGACGTCGTCCACCTCGAACACGGTGGCGACGTTCAGCGCCTTTCCGCGCTCGTAGTAGTCGGCCACCAGCGCGTCGAAGCGCGCCCGTCGCTCCCCGGGATCAGCGATCGCGTCCAGCTCGGCGCGGAAGCCCAGGCGCACCGCGCCCTCCAGGCCCATGCCGCCGAACTCGCCGGTCGGCCAGGAGACGGTGAGCGCGGGCGCGTGCAACGATCCACCGGCCATGGCCATCGCGCCCAGGCCGTAACACTTGCGCAGGACCACGGTCACCAGCGGCACGGTCAGCCGCGCGCCGGCGACGAACATGGCGCTGAACCGGCGGACGGTGGCCGTGCGCTCGGCGTCGGGGCCGACCATGAAACCGGGGGTGTCGCAGAGCGACACCACCGGCAGCCGGTGCGCCTCGCAGAGCTCCAGGAACGCGGCGGCCTTGTCGGACGCGTCGCCGTCGATGGCGCCGCCCAGGTGCTCGGGGTTGTTCGCCAGCACGCCGACCGCACGGCCCTCGATGCGCGCCAGCGCCGTGACGACGCCGACACCGAACCCGCCCCGCAGCTCCAGCACGCTCCCGGTGTCGAACAGCGCCTCGAGCACGGGTCGGATCCGATACGCGCGCAGCCGGTTCTCCGGGATCGAATTACGCAGGATCCGCTGGTCACCGGCAGCGAAGTCGGTAAGAGCCGAGAAATACGAAAGGTACCGACGCGCGTGCGCGACCGCGGCCGCCTCGTCGGGTACCAGGCAGTCGACGACGCCGTTCGCCCAGTGGACGTCCATCGGGCCGACGTCACCCGGCGCGACCACACCCAGGCCGCCGCCCTCGATCATCGCCGGCCCACCCATACCGAGGCTGCTTCCCTCGGTGGCGATGATCGTGTCGCAACTCCCGGCCAGGGCGGCGTTGCCCGCGAAGCAGTAGCCCGCCACCACCGCGAGCGTGGGCACCACCCCACGCAGCGCCGCGAGCAGCCGGAACGTCTCCACGTCCAGTTGCGCGACGGCCGACGTGTCGGTGTCGCCGGGGCGCCCGCCACCGCCCTCGGCGAAGATCACCAGCGGTAGCCGTTCCCGGGCGACGAGCTGGAACAGCCGGTCGGTCTTGCGATGGTTGTGGATGCCCTGGGTGCCTGCGAGCACTGTGTAGTCGTAGGTCATCACGGCGGTCGGCCGGCCGTCGACGGTTCCGGTGCCGGTGATCAGCCCGTCGGCGGGCGTGCGCGCGATCAGGTCGGCCAGATCGCGGCGCCGGCGCTGCGCGGCGATCGTCAGCGCGCCGTACTCCACGAAACTGCCTGGATCCAGCAGGTCGGCGAGGTTCTCCCGTGCGGTTCGGCGGCCGCGGGAGTGTCGCCGCTCCGTCGCGGCCACGCGCACTTCGTCGGAACCGAGCTGTTGTCGTTCGAGGACCTCGGCCAGGTCGGGGCGGATGCGGTCGGGATCGGCGGCTGCGGTCGCGGACGGGGCCGCGGCGGCCTCGGCCGACTCGGAGAGGAACACCAGCGGCGCACCGAGCGCGACCGTGTCGCCGACTTTCACGGCCACGTTCTCGACGCGACCCGGGCGCCCGCCGCGTACGACGTGCTCCATCTTCATCGCCTCGAGGACGACGAGTTCGGCGTCCGCGGCGACCAGGTCGCCCTCGCCAACCGACACCGCGACGACGACGCCGAGCAGCGGGCTGACGACCGCACCGGCCACCGCGACGGGCGCGGGGTCGGGCACGTGCTCGTCGACGAACGTCGTGGTGAGCGTGCCGTCGGTGTGGGCGAGCACGTTCGCCAGCTGCGCCGTGTTGACCGGCACCCCGTCGACGTCGAACTCCGCGAGGGCCCTGGACACGCGGGCGACGGCCGCCTCCAGCGTGGACCCGGTGCCGATCACCTTCGCCAGCAGCGAGTCGTACCGCGGGCCGATCTCCCACCCGACGTAGCCGTGCGTGTCGACCCGGACGCCGCGACCGGTCGGCGGCTGGAACCGGGTGAGCGTTCCGCCTCCTTCGGTGTTCACGCGGGCCTGGACCGCGAAGCCGCGGCTGGGGACCGGGCCGGGAACCGGCCCACCCTGCGCGACCCGGAGCGACAGCTCGACCAGATCGAGCCCGGTCACCTCCTCGGTGACCGTGTGCTCCACCTGGATCCGCGGGTTGACCTCGAGGAACGCGAACTCGGACCCGGCGACGAGGAACTCCACGGTCGCGAGCCCCCGGTAGTCGCTCACGAGTCGTTCCGCCGCCGCGTGCAGGGCTTCGCGCAGCGGATCCGGCAGTGCCGGCGCCGGCGCGATCTCGACCAGCTTCTGCCGCCGCCGCTGCGCCGAACAGTCCCGGTCGCCGAGCACGACCGTGGTCTCTCCGTCGCCGACGACCTGCACCTCGATGTGCCGCGCACCGACCATGAGCTGTTCGACGTAGACCTCGTCGTCGCCGAACGACGCGCGCGCTTCGGACGCGCACCGGCGCAACGCTTCGTCCAGATCCTCCGGACGCGTCACCGGCCGCATCCCCCGGCCGCCGCCACCGGCGAGGGCCTTCACCATCACGGCGCCGTGCCGGGCGAGGAAGTCGTGCGCCGACGCCAGGTCGGAGGTGCTCGCGAGTACCGGGACGCCCAACGCCTCGGCCCGTTCCCGGGCCGCGACCTTGTTGCCGAACAACTCCAGCGACTCCGGCGACGGCCCGACGAACGTGATCCCGGCCGCGGCGCACGCCCGGGCCAGCGCCGGGCTCTCGGAGAGGAAACCGTAGCCGGGGTGCAGCGCGTCGCAGCCGGTACGCACGGCCGCTTCGACGATCGCGTCCACGTCGAGATACGCCGCAGCGCCGGCCTTCGGCAGGCGAACGGCCCGGTCGGCGCGGGCGGCGTGCGCGCAGTTCGCGTCGTCGTCGGGATGAACGGCAACGGTTTCGACGCCGAGCGCGGCCGCCGTCGCGCAGATGCGAACCGCGATCTCGGCGCGGTTGGCGACGAGCAGCCTCACCGGTCGCCCCGGCGGAGCACGATCCCGGCCGCTTCCCGGTCCCAGACGCGATCGCCGACGCCCGCGTCCCGGAGCCGGTGCTTGTGGACTTTCTGGGTCGGCGTCTTGGGAAGCTCGGAAGCGAACGCGAGATAGCGCGGAACCATGAAGTACGGCATTCGATCGACGAGGAAGCGAGTCAGCTCCGCCGGATCGATCGTGCGTCCTTCGCGGGGCACGACGACGGCCTTGATCTCGTCCTCGGTGAGGTCGGACGGCACCGCGACGACGGCGCTCTCGGAGACGTCGGGGTGCTCGTTGATCACCCGCTCCACCTCGAAGCTGGAGATGTTCTCGCCGCGGCGGCGCAGGGCGTCCTTCATCCGGTCGGAGAAGTAGTAACGCCCGTCGGCGTCGGTGCGGAACGCGTCGCCGGTGTGCACCCATCCGTCGACGAGCGTCTCGGCGGTCTTGTCCGGCAGGTTGTGGTAGCCGCGCATGACCAGCAGCGGGTCGCTGGGGCGCACGTGCAGTTCGCCGTCGACCAGCTTCAGCTCGAACTCGTCGCGCGGAAAACCGCACTCGCCCCCGACGAGGGTGTCCGGCGGTCCGTTGAGCACCGCACCGATCTCGCTCATCCCGTAAACCGCAGCGAGTTCGACGCCGAACCGCGTGCGGAAACCGTCGATGTCGCTGGCCAGTGGGGCCATGATCGCGAGCTCCAGCGGGTTGTCGGCGTCGTCGGGACGGTGCTCGGCCTGCTGCAGCAGTTCGGCCATCGCGCCGAGCATCACCGTGACCGTGATGCCGTGCTCCCGGACGGTCGGCCAGAAAGCGCTCACCGAGAACGACGGTTCGAGGACGCAGGCCGCGCGGTGGATCAACGCCTGGTAGACGCCGTACCACTGGCCGGCCAGGTGGAACAGCGGGAGCGTGACCAGGATGCGGTCGTCACGTACCGGGCGCGCCTGATCCTCGCGTGACGCGTACGTGTACGCGTGGGCGTGCGAGATGAGGACGCCCTTGGACGGCCCGGTGGTTCCGGACGTGTACATGTAGGCCATCAGGTCGTCGGCGGTCTGTTTCGTGGGTGCCGCCGGTTCGTGGCTGAGCAGTTCGTCGAACGGACGCACGTCGAACCGGGCGCTGGGGACCTGGTCACCGCGGACGACGAGCGTGCGCAGCGCGGTGAGGTCGTCGGCGATGCGTTCGACGCGCTCGACGTAACCGTCGTCGACGACGAGCACCTCGGCGCCGGAGTCGTTGAGCACGTGGGTGAGGAAGCTGCCCTTGTAGGCCGAGTTGATCGGCACCTCGATCAGGTTGCCGAGGGAGACGCCGGTCCAGGCGTGGACGGCGTCGAGTGAGTTGTCGGTGAGCAGCGCGACCGGTTGCTGGCGCTCGAGGCCCAGGCTTCGCAGCCCGGCGGCGATGCGCAGCGACCGGTCGTGGCTCTCGGCGACCGTGTACCGGGCCGCGCGCCCGATCTGGGCGAGGTCGTCGGGGATCTCGGCGAGCGCGCGATCGTAGGCGGCTCGCAGCGTCCGCTCGGGTACCTCAGGTAAGCCCACCTGCGCTACTTTACATTCGTGTCAAGTCGCCGGGACGATTTGCTGGACTCCGCCGAGGACGTTTTCTGCCGCTTGGGATACGCCAGAACGACGATCGGCGAGCTGGCGAGCGCGGCCGGCGTCACCCGGCCGACGATCTACGCCTACTTCCCGTCGAAGGACGACGTGTTCCGCGCGCTGGCCGACCGGGTGCGCCTGGAGTTCCTGGCCCTGCAGGAGAAGGCCGACACGTCGTCGCCGGAGCGGACCGTGCGGGAGGCCTTGACCGCGTTCCTGGCCGCCTACACCCGGCACTACGGCGTGTTGACGGTGATCGCGCACCAGGCGCTGGCCGATCCGGCGATGCGGTCGTTACGTGACGAGATGTTCGCGCGGGTCGAGCGGCGCAACGCGCGGTTCCTGGAGCGGCTGGTCGCGGCGGGGCTGGCCGATCCGGCGATCCCGGGGGCGGACCTCGCCCGCGCGGTGACCGGGTTGACCGCGCGGAGCGCCGAGCGGGCGTTCGAGTCTCCGTCCGAGCTGCCGACCCTCGGCGAACAGCTGGTCAGGTGTTATCTGCGGTTGGCGGGCATCGCCGACGGGTAGCCCTGTTGCGTGAGCACAGGAGAGCTGATCACGAGCATCTGCTGGCTGCTGCTGATCGTGGGGTCGGTGGGGTGGCTGGCCTTCGGTCTGGTGCGCGTCTCGCGCCGGCGCCGGCACCGGCGCTGGTTCCGCCCGGCCCGCTGACGCGCGCGGTCAGGTCGTGACGAGCGCGCGGGGAGAGCTCTCCTGCTCGCCGTCGCCGACTATCGCCACGAAACGGTTTCCGACGGTCGCCAGGTCACGCACGACGCCGACCGGAGGCACCGCGTAGCGCCAGCCGTCGGCTTTCCAGTAGCAGAACACCGACCGCTCCGACGACCCGAACGCGACCGCCCTTCCCCCGTCGGGACCGGCCGACACCTGCGCCCATTCCGCGTCGCGGGCCATCTTCGGGGTCGGCAGTTCGCGGGCGGTCCCACCGACCTCCCACACCGCCACCCCCGTTCCCGGCGTGCGGACGACGACCAGGCAGGTCGGCCCGGCGCACGACAGGTCGAGTGCACGGGCCACCGGTGCGTTCCCGAGCGGCAGCGCTCGCCACGACCGGAGATCCGGCGCTCCCAGCCACACGGTCGGACGCAGCGAACCCCCCGTCGTCGAGTGCCCGACCACCACCGGCCGGCCGCGCGACACCCCCATCCCGCTGGCCAGGAACCCGGCGAGGGTGCTCGGCACCCGCGCCCACCGCGTCCCGGACGCACGCCAGAACGCCGGGCCCGGCTGACCGTCGGCCCAGTTGCCCAGCAGCAAGGGCTTCCCGGCCACCGTCTGCAGCCCGACCAGACCCAGGCTGTCGGGTCCGCCGAACGTCTCGAACGTCTGCGGGAGGTCGTCGGCGCCGCCCGACACGGTCCCGGCCCAGATCGTCCAGCGCGGTATACCGTGGGCGCCCCCGGGGCGCTGCCCGGCGAACGCCACCGTGTCACCGGAGAGCGTCGCGGCCACCAGGTCGGCGGTGGGCCCGTACGGCGAGTGAGGACGCAACACGACCGTGGTCACCGAGCGGCCGACGATCCAGGCCGCCGGCGCGTACCGACCCCGCTCCCCGGCCACCAGAACCCGGTTCCCGTCGACCGCGAGCGTCCGCGGGAGCGCGTCCGGGAGCGCGATCGTCGTCCAGCCGGGATCCTCGATCTCACGCTGCGAGAACGTGCACGCGGACACCACGAGTAGCACCATCGTCAGCACCACGGCGCCCATACGGAACACTCGTCTACTGTACGGATTCGGTACCCGGTGTCCGGTCCGGTTATCCTCCGTCTCACCGGCCACATTGGTCAGTTAAGGCGGGTAGGGCATGAAGACGGGATTCGCGCACACGCTCGTGGCCGCCGCGCTCGTGCTCGTCACCGCCTGTAACTTTTCGCCGACCGATCCCGATCCGGTCCCGAGCACCAAACCGGCCCCCTCGCCCACCCAGGACGAGGTCGATCTCGTCGCCGCGTTACGCCGGACCCAGCGCGTCCCGCACCACTTCGCCGTCGACGCCGACCTGCCCAAGGACGAGCACCTCACCGGCAGCGGCGAATTCGACGTGACGGAACAGCTCTATGCCTCCTCGACCGGAACGCTCGACCGGGTCGTCATCGGCAGCGACTACTACCAGCGCGACCCCGGAGCCAGGTGGGTGCACGTCGACCTGGAGCGCCTCAAAGAAGACAGCAAACTGCACTTCGGGATGGCCGACGCCACCGGCCTCCTGCAGTTCGCCGACGCGATCACCGAAGCGCACAAGACCGGGCCGAACACGTACAGCGGCCGGTTCCAGCCGGACACCGAGGACTTCAAGGAGCCGTTCCTGCCGATCGGCGCGCCGAGCCTGTGGTCGATCGGGATGCGGGTGTCGCCGTTCACGGTCACGGTGGACGCGAAGGGGTGGGTGATCGAGGTGTCGATGGAGTTGACGCCGACCGACAGCCCGACCCTGCGCATGGAGGCCACGCTCAGCGCGCAGGGCCAGCCGGTAAGCGTCGAGAAGCCCACCGCCCAGGAAGCCGACGAGGCGTTCTACAAGTAGCCGCTCAGCGGAACGCGTCGTAGCCGAGCCACCCGGCCAGTCCGAGGCCGGCCACCGCGATCACGACGCGCAGCGCGTCGGACGGTGAATGCCGCACCACGATCGGACCGATGCGGGCGCCGACGAGGCAGCCGATCGCGAGCGGCAGCGCCGCCGACCACACCACCGGTCCGAAGAGCGCAAACCCGATCGCGGCGACGCCGTTCGCGGCGCCGAGCACCACGTTGCGGTAGGCACCGGCCCTGGCCAGCGTTCCGGTGCCGATCGCCAGCAGCACCGCGAGCATGAGCACGCCCGCGGCCGCGCCGAAATAGCCGCCGTAGATGCCGATCAGGAAGATCGAGAACAGGGTCGGCCAGCCGGGCCGGCGTTCGAGCGCGGCCGCCTCCCCCGGACGGCGCACCAGGATCGCGATCGACGCCCCCGCGATGAGGAACGGCACGATCTTCTCGAAGGCGTCGGACGGGGTCCACAGCAGCAGAGCACCGCCGATCGCGCCGCCGAACACGCTCACGGCCGCGAGTTCCAGCGCCCGCTTCCAGTGCCCGGTCAGCTCCGGGCGGGAGCCGGACACCGCCCCGACGGTGTTGGCGAGCAGCGCCACGGAGTTCGTCACGTTCGCGGCGACCGGCGGTATACCGACGGCCAGCAGCGCCGGGTAACTGGCCAGCGAGGCCAACCCGGCGATCGTGCCGGTCAATCCGGCGCCGAGACCGGCGACGACGAGCAGCACGAACGTCATACGTTCTCGGACAGCAGCACCGCGCGCGTCCCCGCCTCCAACGCCTCGAACACGTGGGCGACGTCGCCCGGGTACTTCACGTAGTCGCCGGGGCCCAGTTCGACGGGGTCGTCACTCAGCCCCACGAGAGCCCGTCCGGTACAGATCACCACGTGTTCCACCGTTCCCGGCAAATGGGGTTCCGATGCACGCGGCCGCCCGGGTTCTGCCGAAACCAGGTAGATGTCCCGGCGGGCGTTCGGCGGGCAGGACGCCAGCAGCGTGGCGACGTACTCGGCGTGTTCCGAGTAGATCGTCGGCCCCTCGCCGGCCCGGATGACCTGCACTTTCGGGATGGCCGGTTCGACCAGCCGGGAGAACGGAACGTCGAGGGCGACGCTGAGCGCCCACAGCGTCTCCACGCTCGGATTGCCGGAGCCGGATTCGAGCTGGGACAGCGTCGACTTCGCGATGCCCGCCTGTTTCGCGACCTCGCTCAACGACATCCGGGCTCGGGCACGCTCACGCCGCAGCGAGGCCGCGATGACGTCCAGCGGTGCTCCCCGCCGCGTGTTGTCGGTCACTGGGTTCGCTCCATCGGTCTGATCGTTCGTCTTGACGAACGCACCTGTAGCGTTCATCGTAGCTTCCTATGCGTTCGATTTACCGAACACTGGGCCCGGAGGTGATCCGGAGCATCGCCCTCGTATGCCTAGCCGACGCGTTGGTCGGGGTGTCCTTCGGGGCGATCGCGGTCAGCGCCGGATTCCCACTGTGGATTCCGATTCTGCTCTCGGTCGTGGTCTTCGCCGGCGCGGCGCAGTTCCTGTTCATCGGGCTGATCGCCGCCGGCGGCAGTCCGCTGGCCGCGGTCGCGGCCGCCCTGCTGGTCAACGCCCGCCACCTCCCGTTCGGCTTCGCGGTCGGCGACGCGATAGCGCGCGTCGGCTTTCTCCGACGGCTGATCGGCTCACACCTGATGACGGACGAAACCGTGGCGTTCACGCTGGCCGAGGACGATCCCCGGCGACGACGGGCGGTGTACTGGGCGACCGGGAGCGCGCTGTTCGTCTGCTGGAACCTGTCAGTGGTACTCGGCGGGCTGGCCGGCACCGTGATCAGCGACACCGACGCCCTCGGGCTGGACGCCGCGTTCCCGGCCGTGCTGCTGGCGCTGGTACTGCCGTCGCTGAGCGATCCACGAACGCGATGGGCCGCGCTGATCGGAGTCGTGATCGCGCTGGCCACCACGCCGGTACTGCCGGCCGGCGCGCCCGTGCTGCTGGCGCTGATCGGCGTCGCCGTCGTCGGGTTGATCCGCCGGCGCGATCGGACACCGGCATGACCGGGCTGCTCGTCGCGATCGCCGTCCTCGGCGTCGGCACGCTCGGGTTCCGGCTCGCCGGACCGCTGTTGCGGGAGCGGCTGACGCTCTCGCCCCGGATCGAGTCGCTGATGGGGCGGCTCACGGTGGTGCTGCTCGTCGCGTTGGTCGCGACGACGGCGACGCTGGAGGGCGGCGAGTTCGCCGGGGTCGCCCGGCCGGCCGGCGTCCTCGTCGGCGGGGTGCTGGCCTGGCGCAGAGCCCCGTTCGTAGTCGTGGTGATCGCCGCCGCGGGTACCGCGGCCGGGCTCCGGCTGCTGGGCGTGCCCTGAGCGCGGTGCGAGGATCACCAGGTGAGTGCGAACAGTCGGCGAACGCTCGTCCTCGGTGTGGCCATCGCGCTCGTGGCGGCCAACCTCCGGCCGGCGCTCGCCGGCGTGGGGCCGGTGCTCTCCGACATCCGTGGCGATCTCGGCCTGTCCGGCGTCGGCGCGTCGCTGCTGACGTCGCTGCCGGTGATCTGCCTCGGCGCGATCGCGGCGTTCGCGCCGGCACTCGGCCGCCGCTGGGGCAGCGAGCGAGTGATCGCGCTGGTCGTGGCCGTGATCGCGGTCTCGCTCGCGCTCCGCGTGACCGACGGACGAGTGGTGCTGTTCGTCGGCTCGATCGTCGCCGCGGGTGCGATCGCGATCGCGAACGTACTGATCCCCGCGGTCATCAAGCGTGACTTCGCCGGCCACACCGGCACGATGACCGGCATCTACACGATGTCGCTCTCCGGCGCGGCGGCGGTCGCCGCCGGCGTGACGGTCCCGCTCAGCGACGCCACCGATCAGGGCTGGCGGGGTGGGCTCGGGTTCTGGGCGATCCCCGCTGCCGTCGCGTTCGGGGTCTGGACGCTTCTGGTGTGGCTCCCGGCGCGCCGCAACCCCACCGCCGCACCGCCGCACCGGGGCGGCGGCTCGCTCCTGCGCGACGGCCTCGCCTGGTACATCACGCTCTACTTCGGCCTGCAGTCGCTGTCGTTCTACAGCGTGCTGTCCTGGCTCCCGTCGATCTACCGCGACGAAGGCTACGACCCGGCCACCGCCGGGCTCCTGCTCTCGATCTCCGCGTTCGTGCAGATCCCGATCTCGCTCGTCCTGCCACCGTTCGCCGCCCGCGCCCGCGACCAACGTCTGCACACGCTCGCCTGCACCGTCGCGACGCTCGCGGGGCTCACCGGCGTGATGATCGCGCCGTCCGGTGCGCCGTATCTCTGGGTGGTCCTGCTCGGCATCGGTCAGGGCGGCTCGTTCGGCCTCGGCCTGCTGTTGTTCTCGCTGCGTACCCGCACGACGGCGGCCACCGCCCGGCTCTCGGCCCAGGCGCAGACCGTGGGCTACCTGCTGGCCGCGACGGGGCCGCTGCTGGTCGGCGCGCTGCACGACGTCACCGACTCGTGGTCGGTTCCGGTGGGGCTGCTGATCGTGCTGTTGATTCCGCAGGTCGTGTTCGGCCTGCTGGCCGGGGCGCGGCGTTTCGTCGGCGCCGAGGTCAGAGAGACCGCAGAAACTTCGCGGTAGCCGCGTCGGCCGGGTAGAACGACTCGATCGCGAGTTCCGCGACCGTGACGTCGAGCGGGGTGCCGAACACCGCGGTCATGCTCAGGAACGACAGTTCGTGCTCCTGGTGCCGGTACCGCAGCGGCACGACGACGTCGTGCGGCTGGGGCTCCGCCTCGCGGTCGAGGCCGCCGGGGTAGGCGGTCAGCTCCGCGAGCAGCTCGGCCGCGGCCCGGTCACCGGTCCCGGCGACCTGCCGCTCCAGCCGGGTGAGCAGGTGCGCTCGCCATTCGCCGAGGTTGACGACCCGCGGCGCCATGCCGCCGGGGTGCAAGCTCAGCCGGAGCACGTTGATCGGGGGTTCCAGCAGCGAGGGTTCGACCGAATCGGCGAAGAGAGCGAGCCCGCTGTTGGCCTCGACGAGGTTCCAGTTCTTGTCGATCACCACCGCCGGGTGCGGCTCGTGTCCTTCGAGCACCTGCCGCAGCGCGCTGCGTACGGCGTCGAGCGACGGATCGTCGAGACCGTGGTCGGGGAACGCGGGTGCGTACCCACCGGCCAGCAGGAGTGCGTTGCGCTCGCGCAACGGGACGTCCAGCTCGTCGCAGAGCCGCAGGATCATCTCGCTGGTCGGCCGCGACCGACCGGTCTCGATGAAGCTCAGGTGCCGGGCCGAGACGTCGGCCTGCAGCGACAGGCTCAGCTGGGTGAGCCGCCGCCGCTCCCGCCAGCCACGCAGCAGTTCTCCTACTGCGGGCCGACGGGTCATGCTGGTGAAACTACTGGATGAGCTGCAAGCCCGTGTCTTCCAGTACCTCGTTGATCGGCTGGAAGAACGAGACGAAGCCGGGGGTCTCGCAGTCACCGATCGAACCGCCGGAGACGATGCCCTGACCCTGGTCACCGGCGAACAGCGAGCCGCCGCTATCACCGGGCTGGCTGCAGACGTCGGTCTGGATGAGGCCCTGTACCGCGCCCTCGGGGTAGACGACCGTGGTGTCGAACGCCAGCACGACGCCGCAGGTGGTGCCCGTCGTCGAACCGGTCTTGCAGACCGGGGAACCGACCGGGACCTGGTCGGTTCCGGTGATCGGCTGGGCCTGGTCCTGGTTGATCACCGCCGGCTGCGGGTCGAGCGCCTGGGCGTCGTCGACGCGGATGACGCCGTAGTCGTTGCCGGGGAACTGGGTCAGCGCGGACTGACCGATGACCTCCTGGCCGTCGGTCCAGGTGTCGATCGCGGCCGTGCAGTGCCCCGCGGTGATGATGAACGCGTTCTGGCCGCTCGTCGCGTTGAACGCCGAGGAGCACCGGCCGGCACCGCCCTCGGCCTCGATCGCCTGCCCGCCGAAGAAGGCGTGCGTGGCGAAAGCAGCCGTGGTGCGCTGCACGTTCACCGCGTCGCCGTAGCCTGCGAGCTTGTCCAGCCACGCGTCGGCCCGCGGGTCGGCGGCGGCCTTGCGGGAGACCTGCACGGTCACCGCGTTGTTCGACGGGTCGATCGCCCACGACGTTCCGGGGATGCGCCCGATCGCGTCGAGCTGGGTCTTGACCTGCTGCAGGTCGTTCAGGTCGCGGCTGACCAGCTTCGGCGTCGCGCCGGCGGCCTCGACCGCGTCGGCGGCCTTCTGGTCGGTGACACCGACCATCAGCTCACCGGTCGTCTTGCTGATCCAGGTGCCGGCACCGCTGTCACCCAGCGAGTTCTGCAGCGACGCCGCGGTTCTGGTGCGCTTGTCCAGTTGGTCCAGTCGTGCGGCCGCGTCCTGTTCGGAGATGCCGAGTTGGGCCGCGAGAGCGCTGACCGCCAGCTTCCGGATCTCCGCGGTGTACGCGCCGGGGCCGGTGTCCGCGGCTTCGACCGCCGGTCGGGCCGCGTCAGTCCCAGTCTTGTCGGACGCCCCAGCGGTTGGCGCCGTGGCCATGAACGCGGCTAACGCGGCGGCGACGGCACCCGCCACGACGGACGAGATCGTGATGTTCCGTCGGCGGGCAGTGGGGGAACGACGGTGACGGGGAGTAGTCATCCGGCCTCCTCGGTATCGGGTTCCGTGCGGGCTCGGTACTAATGCGACCAACACGGTTCACCGTCGTGAATGGTTCAGGGCGGATTCCGGGGGTTTGAACCGTGGGCCGTCCGCTTACCTCGTAGGTAATCGACGCGAAGGCCAGGTCGAGCCAGGATTTTGGTGTCGGATCCCCCGCCAACAGGGAGCACGCCCCGTGAGCGACATCGAACAACTCGTCACTCGATACCTCAAAACCTGGAACGAAACCGACGCCGAGCGCCGCCGCGCCGAGATCGACGCGGTGTGGTCGGACGACGCTCTGTACACGGACCCGCTCGCAGTGGCCGAGGGGCGCGACGCCATCGACGCCACGATCGGTGCGGTGCAGAGCCAGTTCCCGGGCCTGGTCTTCCGGCTCGCCGGCCCGGTGGACGCCCATCACGAGCAGGCGCGCTTCCAGTGGGAGCTGGGCCCGGCCGGAGGCGAAGCGCTCGTGGTCGGGTTCGACGTGGCGGTGTTCGCGGACGGCCGCGTCCGCCGCGTCTACGGCTTCCTGGACAAGGTGCCCGGCTGAGCTCCGGTCAGGCGGTGAGTGAGCTGTCGACGCTCGGAACGCTCGCTCGCCGCCCGGCCGCTGCCACCGTCAGCGGACTGCGCAGCCCCCACAGCGGTTCACCGTGCGAGTCGGCGAGCGGCTGGGGATCCGGGCTCATGACGACGGTCGGGGCCGGAATCGTGCGCATACCTGGGTCGGCCGTGCCGGCGAGCGTCAGGTGCAGCGAAGCGAGCAACTCTCCGAGCGGGCGGCCGAACGGCATGCGCGCCAGCCGCCTGTTCCAGCCCTTCCGGTCGTGCAGCCAGCTCTCGAGGTAGTGCGCACAGATCGAGGGTGTGAACGTGTGATGGGCCAGCGTCGCGGCCTCGAGAGACGCCTCGATTCGCCATCGCAGCGAGGGTGCGTCACGCATGCGGCCGACCCGCTCCTGCACCTCGTCGATGAAGTGGAGCCGTCGGTCCAACGCCCGCTTCCAGAAGGCGGCATCGGCACCGCGGACGGAGTCACCCAGGTCGAGGCGCCAGAACAGACCTTCGGCGAGGACGTCGCCGAACTCCTCCCCGCGGGCGCGGTGCGGGCTGTGGAACGGGTCGTACGGCCGCTGCACCGCAGTGCCGGTCGTGGCGACGGCCCGGTCCGCGGCGCTGTCGAGCAGGAAGAACCAGTCCTCGTTGTAGACGTTCGGAAAGAACCCGGTCGCCTGCTGCGCGTCGACCATCAACGCCCCGCCGCCGACGAACGTGTCCTGCTGGCCGCCCGTCAGCCGGTTGGCGTGACACACCACCGAGTTGTCGGGATATCCGTCGACGAACAACCCGGCTGCCCGGTGGCCGCGCCCCATCACCGCCGCGGCCCGGCAGACGTCGACCCAGTCCGGCACGATGATGTCGTCGTCCAGGAAGAACAGCGCGCGGACGCCGAGCGACTTGGCCAGCACCAGCGCGAGGTTGCGCTTCACGCTGGTGTCGCTGGGGCGCGTCGTGACCTCGGGCGCCACGGCGTCGGCGCGGAAGCGGAACATCGGCTCGCTCTGCGCGTAACCGATCGGGACGTCGATCACGATCAGCCGGTCGTCGAGACGAGCGCCGTAGCGTCGCACGACTTCGGACGCCGAGCACTTGCCACTGGCAAGCACCAACAACGTGCAGTCCAGTCGTTCCGCCAGCCGGACCGCGTGCGCGAGATAGGAGACCGGCCTGCTGGTCGGAACCGCGATCATGTCGACGTGCGCGTTGCTCGGCGCGGAGACTCGGACCGGCCGCAACAGGTCGCGGTGCGACCCGTGGTGATGGGGGGAAACCCAACTGTTCCGCGCCGTCACCGCGTTTGGCCCGCCGTGCGTGACCACTCGAAGAGCCGATTCTCTTCCAGCGTCCAGTCCGGGGTCAGGGTGTTCCCGGCGAAGACCGGCACCCGGATGAGCAGCAGGAACTCCTCGGCGTCCCCGAAGCGCTCAGCCAGGTAACTCTCGTTCCGATCGCGGAACCAGGCGTCGGTGAGCGCTCGCACGGCGCCGAGCGTGCCCCGCCCGAACATGGCGTTGCAGATCGTCACGGTGCGACGGCGGTTGAGCGGGCTCGGCCCGCGGTAGAACAGCGCGACGTCTTCGATGAGCTCGGCCGCGCCCTGGTCGGCGATGACCTGCGGACGGAACTGACGTCGACGGTCACCCTCGACGACCTCGAAGTACGCGTCCTGGACCCGGTTGTCGGCCGACACCTGGCGGACCGGCAGGTGCATCCGGCGGAGCAGGTCGCGAGTGACCGGATTCCAGTCGACGCCGCCCAGGAGGACGAGGTGGCTGGCGAAGTCGTCTCGCGTCAGCGCGCTCGCCGGACGGAAGCGGACCCGGTTGTTCTGCGGATTGGCGGCCCGGATGTGCCCATACGCCTCGACCATCGAATCCAGGTCCGCGTAGCGGAACAGTTCGACGTAGTCGGGACTGGACGAACTGGCGTACCCCGGCCGCTCATCGACCGGCAGCTCACTAGCGACGATGACGACCGGGCGCTGATCCCCGAAGTGCCAGGTGCCGTAGCCGACCGCTCGACCGATGGGTGGCTCCGCGACCGCCGCTCCCGCGGACGGGGAGTCGGCCTCCGCCGCGCCGATCGCCGCCGCGCGCAGCCCGACGAGCTCGCTCTCCAGTTCGTAGAGGTGCTCTTTCTCCACTTCGGAGAGATCGTCCTCCTCGACGATTCCCTCGCTCAGCGAGCGCTGGGTCGCGAACACCCTGGCGTAGGCGCGCACCCGGCCTTCCGGCGGCACCGTCGGCTGGGTGTCCCGCTCCCAGGACGAGATCAGCGGTGCGCTGAGTGGCTCGGCGCCGCCGAGCAACTGGCCGAGCTGCTCCTGCGTCAAGCGCCGCCCCAGCCCGGATCGCCGGAGGTCACGCAGCTTGCGCGCGAGACGCACCGGTGGCGACACCGAGTCCTGACCCTGGGCTGACATGTTCAGCCTTCTTCACTGAAGTAGAGAAGTTTAGTTACCCCCTGACGATAGAGCAGCCCGCAAGGCCGATCCACGAGCCCTCCTTACCGCCCCATAAGCCTCATTGTTCACACCCGTCACCGATCAACCTAAATATTGTGGGTACAATAGCTTCAGCTATTGTCAGCCGTTCAGCTGAATGCTCTACTCGTTAGTAACGGTATTCGGCGACGTCCCGCCCGGTGCGGGAGCGTCAGGTGAGCGAAGGGGGCTAGCCGTGGGACTCCCGACACCGTTGAGGCGCACGTGCCGGCCGAATTCGTCCGCATAAGACGATTAGTCCCGCTCTCTGCGGCAGCGTCGCCGCAAATGATTCTCGTCCGGGCTCGAACCCGGCCCGACGCTCCGGCTGACACCAGCGGATCGTCCCGGCTTAATTGGCAATTGCCAGGCGACGTCAGCTTCTGGTTTCAGCTGACGGCCCGCGCCTACGCTGGCCCGACTCTCGTCGGCGCTCGACGACGTAGTCCCTGTTTCCGCGGCCCCTGGGAGGCCGAGACGACACGACTCTTCGAACACATCTCGAATCGGTCGGTCGCCGCAACGGCGCGGCATACGGCGTACTTGTGAACGAACACCCCCGGCTGTCCGTTGGCGCGAAGGCCAGGGGTGTCCGTGTTCCCTGCTGGCGGGGTCATCTCCGCCGGCACCGCAGTGCCTTCATGGGGGTGACCCACCATGCTCAAGGTAAGCATTTTTACGGATGCCCGGCTACGGATTCCGAAGGCCGCCGAACTCGTCGCCGCGAGCGCGGTGGCGATCGCCCACGAGGTCGCCGGCTGGCTGCTCATCGTGTTCGCGATCCTCATCGTCGCGGTCGCCGGGCCGAAGCGCGGATCTCGCGTGTTCGCGGTTCTCTTCGCGACGGTCATCGTGCTGGTGGTGCTGTCCGGCTGCGCACCTGCCGACTCGTCCGGCGCCGACGTGGCTCCCTGGCTCGTCACCGGGGCCGCGGGGGCCGTGGCGGGAGCCGCTGCCGTCGCCGCGGTCGTCGTCGTGACCGCGGCCCGGGTGGCGGCGACGGCGCTCGGCGCATTGGCCGGTGTGGTTCGGGTGCTCATGTGGACGGCGCTCGTGCTGGCCGTCCTGGTCTCGGCGCTCATCGAGTCCGTCTGAGACTGCGCCGGCCGTCCTGCGGGAGGGGGCAGGACGGCCGGCGCGCGTGAAGTCAGCCGCGGCGACGGATCGCGTAGCGGCTGCGGTCGTGAACGACGTTCTTGCCGCGGCCGGGCAGCTCCACGGCCCGCGGCGACTCGACGGAGCCCTTCCGACCCTTGGCTGCGGCCCGGCGTTCGGCCCGGCTCAGCCCGGGCTCCGAGGGCTCGTTGGTAGACAGTGCACGCATGTGGCGACCTCCGAACAGAGGGGTGCCCAGCGACGAAAAAGGAGACGGTCAGCTGAGCACGGTGGACGACGGACCGCGGAGTAGTCACGCGGCGTGGGTGCTCGTCAGCTGATCACGGGAATGACGTTACCGGCCCGCGCCACCTATTTATTACGTGCGAAGTCGCACGTCCTCGGCGCTGCACACCTGCGCACCCATGTTCAGCTCCATCATCTCCAGCGCCGCCTCGGCGAGGTGCGGGTGGATGCAGGCCACCGCGTCCTTCGGGATGACGACCTCGTGGTGCCGGATGTGGGCGTCGAGCGCGGAGTAGAGCACGCACTGCTCGGTGACCTGCCCGGTCATCACCAGCCGGGTCACGTCGAGCGACCCCAGCAGGTACTCCAGGGGCGTCTGGAAGAAGATCGAGTGCCGCGCCTTCACCACGAACATCGTCTCGTCTCCCGGCCGGAGCGGCTCGACGAGGTGCGGCGCCTTGCCGTCGAGCGCCGACTGATAGATCAAGTCACGGTTCGACGTCCACGACCCGAAGTTGTCGTTGACGTAGATCACCGGCACGTCCGCGCGCTCGATGAGCGTCGAGATCGCGGGTACGACCTGCTCGGCCGACGCCAGCAGCCGGTCGGCGTCCGGGTAGTCGTACGGGGTGATCATGTCGATCACTATCAACGCGGTTTTGGGCACAGAGGTGGACTAACCACCCGCGATCGGACTATGCGCATTCATCCGGCTTTGGTGAGCGCCGACCCCGTGACGTCGACGCTCACCACGGGCATCAGCTGAGCTCGGCCGCGATCAGCTCGGCGATCTGCGCGGTGTTCAGGGCGGCACCCTTACGCAGGTTGTCGCCGGTGATGAACAGATCAAGCGTGTTCGGGAAGTCCAGCGCCTGCCGGATCCGGCCGATGAACGTCGGGTCCGCACCCACGGTGTCGGCCGGCGTCGGGAACTCGCCCTTCGCCGGGTCGTCGACGACGACGACGTTCGGCGCCTCGGCCAGCGCCTCGTGCGCCTCGTCCACGGTGACCGGCGACGCGAACGTGGCGTGCACCGCGAGCGAGTGGGTCGTCACGACCGGAACCCGCACGCAGGTCGCCGAGACGCGCAGGTCAGGGATGTCGAGGATCTTCCGCGACTCGTTGCGGACCTTGAGCTCCTCGCTGCTCCAGCCGCCGTCCTTGAGCGACCCGGCCCACGGAACGACGTTGAGCGCCAGCGGGGCCGGGAACGGGGACGCCTGGTCACCGAGCTTCTCGGCCAGCGCCGCACGCACGTCACCGGCGCGAACGCCGAGGTCACGCCGGCCGCCGACCACGCCGAGCTCGTCGTGAAGCCGGTCGACGCCGGGCTGCCCGGCCCCGGACGCCGCCTGGTACGACGCCACGACCAGCTCGGTGAGCTGCCACTTCGCGTGCAGCGCGCCGAGCGCGTCCATCATCGTCAGCGTGGTGCAGTTGGGGTTGGCGATGATGCCCTTCGGCCGGTTGGCCGCCGCGGCCCCGTTGACCTCGGGCACGACGAGCGGCACGTCGGGGTCCATCCGGAACGCGCCGGAGTTGTCGACCGCCACCGCGCCGCGCGAAACCGCGATCGGCGCCCACTGCGCGGACACCTCGTCCGGAACGTCGAACATCGCCACGTCGACGCCGTCGAACACCGACGGCTCGAGCAGGCGTACTTCTACCTCTTCACCCCGGACGACGAGGCGCTTGCCGGCCGACCGCTTCGAGGCGACGAGCCGGATCTCTCCCCAGACGTCGGCGCGCTCGGACAGGATCGACAGCATCACGGTGCCGACCGCACCGGTGGCTCCGACGACGGCGAGGGTGGGCTTCCGGCTCATCGTCCGCTCCCCGCATAGACAGTGGCTTCCTCGTCGGTGCCGAGCTCGAACGCCTCGTGCACGGCGCGCACCGCGGCGTCCAGGTCCGTGTCACGGCAGACCGCGGAGATGCGGATCTCCGACGTCGAGATGATCTCGATGTTGACGCCGACCTTGGCCAGCGCCTCACAGAAGGAGGCGATGACGCCGGGGTGCGACCGCATGCCGGCGCCGACGACCGAGACCTTGCCGATGTGCTCGTCGAAGATGAGCCGGTCGAAGCCGATCGTGGGCTGCACCTTCTGCAGCGCGGCCATCGCCGCCGGGCCGTCGGCCTTCGGCAGCGTGAACGAGATGTCGGTGCGCGCGGTCGCGGCGGCCGAGATGTTCTGCACCACCATGTCGATGTTGATCTCGGCGTCGGCCACCGTGCGCAGGATCGACGCGGCGATACCGGGCTGGTCGGGTACGCCCACGACGGTGATCTTCGCTTCGCTCCGGTCGTGCGCGACGCCGGAGATGATCGCCTGCTCCACGGAAGGGTCCTCCATCGACCCGGCCACGATCGTGCCGGGCTTGTTCGAATACGACGAGCGGACGTGAATCGGGATGTCGTAACGCCTGGCGTACTCCACCGACCGGAGGTGCAGGATCTTCGCGCCGCAGGCGGCGAGCTCCAGCATCTCCTCGTACACGACGGTCTCGAGCTTCTTGGCGTTCTTCACGATCCGCGGATCCGCGGTGTAGACGCCGTCCACGTCCGTGTAGATCTCGCAGACGTCGGCTTTCAGCGCCGCGGCGAGCGCGACCGCCGTGGTGTCGGAACCACCGCGGCCCAACGTCGTGATGTCCTTGGTGTCCTGGGCGACGCCCTGGAACCCGGCGACGATGGCGATCGCGCCCTCGTCGACCGCGCCCTGGATCCGTCCGGGCGTCACGTCGATGATGCGCGCGGCGCCGTGCCGCGCGGTGGTGAGCACACCGGCTTGTGAGCCGGTGAACGAACGGGCCTCGTACCCGAGCGAGTGGATCGCCATCGCGAGCAGCGCCATCGAGATGCGCTCACCCGCCGTCAGCAGCATGTCGAGCTCGCGCCCCGGGGGAACCGGGGCGACCTGGCCGGCCAGGTCGAGCAACTCGTCAGTGGTGTCACCCATCGCGGAGACCACGACCACGACGTCGCTGCCGGCTTTCCGGGTAGCGACGATGCGCTCCGCTACCCGCTTGATCCGCTCAGCGTCGGCGACCGAGGAGCCGCCGTACTTCTGTACGACGAGTCCCACGTCGCTCCTTCCGTACGGCCCGGCAGGACGCACCCACCAGGCAGAGTTCCGTGCCCAGGGTACCGGCGGTCGCAGCCCGTTTTTGCGGCCAGGCACCCCGGGTGGTATCCGATTGACCACTCGTGGGAGACTCGTCACGTCGCGCCATCGTCAGGTCGCCTTCCGTCAAGACATCACGGAATGTCACGAATGCCTGTGACTGGTGTGACCACATGCGCGCCACCTCCCACGTTCGGAGGATTCCGCAACGCCGGGTAGACGAGATTCTCACCCGGTATCAGGTCATTGCGGGACATCTGGCCCCACTGCGAACCGTCGCGCTTTCCACCTCGTCTGGATCGTGGTGCAATGCCACAGCGAACACCGCCGGTGGGTGAGAATTACTCACCGGCCGCGGGGGCGCGTTTCGCCAGTAGCGACAGTAGACGGAGGAGTCGTGCCCACGTCCCTCAAGGGCTTACGTCCGGCCGCCACCTCAGAGGGGCCGGTCAGGCGGGTCCCGAACGCCGGAACGCCCTCCGAGGACCGGAGTAACTCGGGCCCCGAGCAGCCGGTCAACCGGCCTCTGACCCGCAGTCAGCGCTTCCTCGGTAACGCTCCCATCCGGGTCAAGGTCGTTCTCATCACCTTGGTCCCGTTGATGGCGATGTTCTTATTCGCCGGCATCCTGACGTACATCGTTACGGACGAGGCCCAATCGGCACAGCAGGTGCAGCAGCTCGCGCGCCTCGGCAGCCAGGCTTCGACGCTCGTCAACGATCTCCAGCTGGAGCGGTCCGCGGCCGCCTATTACGTCGCGAACCCCGGCGAGGGGAAGACGCACCCGCCGCTTCGCCGCTTCATCGAGGCCGGCACGACGACCGACGCCACCCTCCGCCAGTTCCTGGCCGAGGCCGGTCGTCTCGACGCCGACACGAAAGCGCCGATCCAGAGCGAACTGCAGAGCGTCACCCGCGGCTCGACCACGCTGGTCAACGGGCGCAACAACCTGCTCAACCAGGCCCGCAACGGCGGCGTGACGGTCAACCTCGCCGCGCAGAAGTACGAGACGCTGATCGGCGACCTCCTGAAGATCGGTGACCGGCTCGCCGGTGCCGCCGACGACCGTGACCTCTCCGACCAGCTCGCCGCCGTGTCGGTCTTCTCCCGGTACAAGGAGTCGATCGGCCGGGAACAGGTGCTCGTCCTCGACGTCCTCGTCGACCAGGACAAGAAGTTCACGAACGAGTCGTTCAAGGAAGTCACGCAGGCGGCCACCGAGCAGGAGACGTTCAACACGGAGTTCGGCGAGACCGCGACGCCGACCCAGCGCGGTGCCCGTAACGACACGGTCAGCCAGGAAGGCCCGTACCGATCGGCGGCCTCCCGAATCCGTAAGACGTCGATCGGCGCCGAGATCAATACGACGCAGACGCAGTGGGTCGCCGACAGCACCCAGATCGACTCGGTGCTCCGTAACGTCGAAGAGAAGCTGAGCGCCGACGCCGTCCAGGCCGCCGCCAACTTCCGCGACGACGCGATCCGCAAGACGATCATCGTCATCACGGTGGCGCTCGCCGCCCTGGTCATCGCTCTGCTGGTCTCGCTGGCCGTCGCCCGTTCGATGGTCCGCCCGCTGGTCCGGCTGCGGTCCTCGGCCCTCGAGGTGGCCTACCAGTCGCTGCCCGAGGTCGTCCGCAGGCTGCAGGACGCCGACCAGCAGACCGCCGCCCAGGCGAGCGCCGAGACCAGGGCCCGCACGCTGGACATCCGTTCCGGCGACGAGATCGGCCAGGTGGCCCAGGCGTTCAACGCGGTCCACCTCGAGGCCGTCCGGGTCGCGTCCGAGCAGGCGCAGCTGCGGCAGAGCGTTTCGACGATGTTCGTCAACCTCTCCCGCCGCTCGCAGCTCCTGGTCGACCGCCTGATCCGCCTGATCGACGGCCTGGAGCAGGGCGAGCGCGACCCCGACCGCCTCTCCGAGCTGTTCAAGCTCGACCACCTCGCCACCCGAATGCGGCGGAACGACGAGAACCTCCTGGTCCTCGCCGGTGCCGACGCCGGTCGCCGGTGGACCCGCCCCGCACCGCTCGTCGACGTCCTCCGGGCCGCCACCGCCGAGGTGGAGCAGTACACCCGGGTCAAGCTCGGATCGATCGACGACTCGGTGGAGATCTCGGCCGCGGCCGTGAACGACCTCGTCCACCTGGTCGCCGAGATCCTGGAGAACGCGACGTCGTTCTCCTCCCCGCGTACCGACGTCGTCGTCGACTCCCGCCGGGTCGGTGACCACGTGATCATCGAGATCGAGGACCAGGGCATCGGAATGAGCCGCGAGCAGCTCGCGGAGTTCAACGAGCGCCTGGCCAAGCCGCCGGTCTTCGACATCGCGGTCTCCCGCATGATGGGCCTGTTCGTGGTCGGCCGCCTGGCCTCCCGCCACGGCGTCAAGGTCATGCTGCGGGACGCGTCCGGTGGCGGTGTCCTCGCGATCGTCACGCTTCCGTCCGGTGTTCTCCACGGCGACCAGCCCGTCGTCCCGGCGCCGCTGCCGGCCGCGGAGAGCGACGAGCACGGCGACCGTCCGGTCGAGCGAGTCACGTCGGAGCGGGTCGACCGCACCGGCGAGCAGCCCGCGCTGCCGGCCGCGAACGCCCACTACGCGCCCACCGGCAACTTCGGCGCCCCGACGCCCGGCCAGCCGCCGTTCGGCGGTGCCCCGCAGCTGCCCCCGACGCCGTTCGGCGGCAACCAGCCCTCGTTCGGCCAGCCGGGCCAGCACCAGCAGCCTCAGCACCAGCAGCCCGAGCAGCCGTTCGCTCCGGCCGCGGAGCAGAACGCGTCCGACCCGTGGGCGCAGCGCAGCGCGCCGCCGTTCGGCGGGGTCCGGCAGGACGCCGAGGAGCAGGACAACCAGCGCGAGCAGTACGGCCCGCCGTCGCACGGCCAGCCGAGCGCCCGGGACCTGTTCGGCCCGGTGACCCCGGAGCCGCTGCCCCGGCGCGACGAGCGTGACGACAGCGGAGCGCAGGGCTTCCCGTTCGCACCCACCACGCCGACGCCGGCCCAGCCGCCGTTCACGGCTCCGGGTGCGGTCGAGGAGCAGCCCGACCCCAGCTGGTCGGAGCCCACGCGGCCGGTGCCGATCATCCGTGACCCGGCCGCCGCCGCGGCCACCGGGACGCACAGCATCCTCGGCGACCTCCGACCGGAGACCGCGCCGAACGAGGCCCGCGAGCCCGACCTCACCTGGAGCACGGGCGGGATCCCGCGTCCGGTCGCCGACGAGCAGTCCTCGCCGAACGCCGCGACCACCCAGCCGGGCTTCCCGGCGCCTTCTCCGAAGCCCGCCGGCCCGACGCCGGGCGGCCCGACGCCGCTGCCGGTCCGCGACCCGTTCGCGAGCCGCGAGGCGCAGGTGCCGCAGCAGCAGACCCGGCCGATCGCGCCGACCGGTCCGCTGGCGCCGACCAGCCCGGCCGCGCCGCCGGCCCCGGCCGCCCAGGCCGCTCAGGCTCCGGCGCAGAAGGCTCCCGAGGCCGCACCGACCTCGCCGAGCCGGGCCGGTGGCGGTTCCGCCGCCGACGCGATGGCCGCGCTGCGACGCGAGGCCTCGTCGGACCGGTCGAACGCGACCGGCGCGCAGAAGATCTTCCGCGCCGGCCCGTCGGACCCGCCGAACTCGGACCCGACGATCGAGATGCCGCTCCCGATCTTCGACGCGATCGAGTCGGAGTGGTTCCGGTCACGCACCACCGCGGCGCCGCGCAACGGCAGCAGCAACAACGGCTCCTCGTGGTCGCCGCCGCGGGTGCCGGAGGCTCCCGGCGCCGCCCGGAGCACCGCGCCGGAGGAGCCGGAAGAGAAGCAGGCACCCGAAACCACTCGCCTCCCCGAAGCGCCGGTCTCTCCGGTGGTCGGCGGCGAGGTGCCCTTCGCCCAGAACGCAACCGCCGCCTGGAGCCGCCCGCGCCCGAACGGGAGCAACGGCAGCAACGGGACCAACGGCAGCAACGCGGACGAGCCGGCCACCCCCAGTGGCATGGAACGGCAGGAAGAGCCGGTCAGCGTCGGTGCTGCACGCCAGCCCGCCACGGCCGCATGGGAGTCTCCGGCGGACGCCGGATGGCGCGCTGCGCAGGCAGTCGCCGAAGCGGCTCCCAGCAGTACCACCAAGACGGGTCTACCGAAGCGTGTTCCGATGGCACACTTCGTGCCGGGCCGTGTGGAAACGGCGGCGAAGAAAGCTTCTCGCCCGACTTCCCACCGGTCTCCCGAGGCGGTGCGGGGCGTTCTGTCCAGCTACCGCAGCGGTCTTGAGCAAGGGCGTCAGGCCGGGCGCCCGTCCCCGACCGGTACGACCCTTGCCGGCTCACCTGAAACGCAGGAGGAGATGTGAGCTCGCTGAGCCACGATGCCCAGAACCTCAACTGGCTGGTGGCGAACTTCGCCAACCGCGTCCCCGGCATCGCCCACGCCGTGGCCGTGTCCGCCGACGGACTGCTGTTGGCGGTCTCCGACGGCCTGCCTCGGGACCGGGCCGACCAGCTGGCAGCCATCGCCTCCGGCCTGGTGAGCCTTACCCATGGCGCGGCGCTCTGCTTCGAGGGCGGCAGCGTCAGCCAGACCGTCGTCGAGATGGACACCGGCTTCCTGTTGGTCATGTCCATCAGCGACGGATCTTCCCTGGCCGTTCTCGCATCGCGTGCGTGTGACATCGGTCAGGTCGGGTACGAGATGGCACTGCTCGTGGAGCGAGTGGGACAGGTGCTCACGCCTGCCCTACGCTCTGAACTCCACGCCAGCCTTCCGCGCTGAGGGACGACAGGAGACGTCGCGCGATGAGTACCGAGTACGTCGATCAAAGCGGGCCGCTGGTGCGCCCGTACGCGATGACCGGGGGGCGAACCAGATCCCGGGTCGACATCGCGATGGAGGCACTGGTCACGGCCACCGCACGTGGTGACCGCGAGGCCGGATCTGCCCGGCACGAGTGGCAGAGGATCGTGGAGCTCTGCCAGCAAGTGCAGTCGCTGGCGGAAATCGCGGCGTATCTTGGCACACCTCTCGGGGTTGCCCGAGTGATCGTCGGCGACATGGCCGAGGCCGGAATGCTGGATGTGCACGAGCCCGGCAGGCTCGACGACCAGCTCGGAACGTATCTGCTGGAAAGGGTGCTCAGTGGACTTCGGAAGCTCTAGCCCCGGCCGCCCGCCGCGGGTGACGGCGAGCCGCGCCACCTCGGCCAAGATCGTCATCGCGGGCGGGTTCGGCGTGGGCAAGACCACGCTCGTCGGGTCGGTTTCGGAGATCCGTCCGCTCACGACCGAGGCGGTGATGACTGCCGCCGCGATCGACGTCGATGACGCCTCGAAGATCCCGGGGAAGTCCACCACCACGGTGGCGATGGACTTCGGCCGTATCACGCTCGACGAGGATCTGATCCTGTATCTGTTCGGTACCCCCGGGCAGACACGGTTCTGGTTCATGTGGGACGAGCTCGTGCGTGGCGCGATCGGTGCGGTCGTGCTGGTCGACACTCGTCGCCTGGCCGACTGCTTCGCCGCCGTCGACTTCTTCGAGCAGCGCGGGCTGCCGTACGTCGTCGGTCTGAACTGCTTCGACGGCATTCAGCCATACACGACGCAGGACGTGCGTGACGCGCTGACGATCGGCCAGGAAGTACCGATCATCAACTGCGACGCCCGTGGCCGCGAGTCGACGAAGGCGCTGCTCATCTCGCTCGTCGAGTACGTTTTACGTCTGCGTGGCGCGGCTCCGGCCGGCGTCGGCAGCTGATCCACCTTCACGAGAGGCCGCGGCGAAAAGCCGCGGCCTTTCGTGCTGCTATGGTGAAAGGCGTGCGGATGGTGGGACTCCTCCTTCTCTGCCGCGGCGAGGCCAGTTAACGAGCCGGCTTCCTCGTCGCGGCGCTTGGCGTGCTTGCCGGCTTGCACTCGCCAAGACTTCAGGAGCACCTGGCAATGAGCTTCATCCGCAACCCTCAGCGTCCCAGCGGGATGCCGATCCACCGCTACACCCCGTTCACGCCGATCGATCTGGCCGACCGCACCTGGCCGTCGAAGCAAGCCACCGAGGCGCCGCTGTGGTGCGCGGTCGACCTGCGTGACGGCAACCAGGCTCTGATCGACCCGATGAGCCCCGCGCGCAAGCGCAAGATGTTCGAGCTGCTCGTCGCCATGGGCTACAAGGAGATCGAGGTCGGTTTCCCGGCGGCCAGCCAGACCGACTTCGACTTCATCCGGCAGATCATCGAGGACGACCTGATCCCGGACGACGTCACGATCCAGGTGTTGACGCAGTCACGCGAAGAGCTGATCCACCGGACGTTCGACTCCGTCCGCGGCGCCAAGCAAGCCATCGTCCACCTGTACAACTCGACGTCGACGCTGCAGCGGCGGGTCGTGTTCGGCCTGGACCGCGAGGGCATCACCGCGATCGCCACCAACGGCGCCCGGCTGTGCCAGAAGCTGGCCGAGTCGATGGGCGACACGTTCATCCGCTTCGAGTACTCCCCCGAGTCCTACACCGGCACCGAGCTGGAGTACGCCGCCGAGGTCTGCAACGCGGTGAGCGACATCTGGGAGCCGTCCGACGACCGGCCGGTGATCCTGAACCTGCCCGCCACCGTCGAGATGGCGACGCCGAACGTCTACGCCGACTCGATCGAGTGGATGAACCGGCACCTGGCGCACCGCGAGAACATCATCCTGTCGCTGCACCCGCACAACGACCGCGGCACGGCCGTCGGCGCCGCCGAGCTCGGTGTGCTGGCCGGTGCCGACCGCGTCGAGGGCTGCCTGTTCGGCAACGGCGAGCGCACCGGCAACGTCGACCTGGTGACGCTGGGCATGAACCTGTTCAGCCAGGGCATCGACCCGATGATCGACTTCAGCGACATCGACGAGGTACGCCGCACGGTCGAGTACTGCAACCAGCTGCCGGTGCACGAGCGGCACCCGTGGGGTGGCGACCTGGTCTACACGGCCTTCTCCGGATCGCACCAGGACGCGATCAAGAAGGGCTTCGAGTGGATGGAGCGGGACGCGGCGGCGGCGAACACGCCCGTCGACGATTTCCGCTGGGCGGTGCCCTACCTGCCGATCGACCCCAAGGACATCGGCCGCACCTACGAGGCGGTCATCCGGGTCAACTCGCAGTCCGGCAAGGGCGGCGTCGCCTACGTCATGAAGACCGAGCACCAGTTCGACCTGCCGCGCCGGCTGCAGATCGAGTTCTCGCAGGTCGTGCAGAAGATCACCGACAACGAGGGCGGCGAGGTCAGCCCCGAGGCGATGTGGTCGGTGTTCCGCGACGAGTACCTGCCGAACCCCGACAACGCGTGGGGCCGGCTGGCGCTGCGCGGCTACCACAACGTCGGTGACCAGGTCTCGTTCGACATCGTGCTGGACGGCGTGGAGAAGACGGTCGAGGCGTCGGGCAACGGCCCGATCAACGCGTTCGTGACCGCGCTGGACGCGGCCGGCATCCCGGTGCGGCTGCTGGACTACACCGAGCACACGATGTCCGCCGACAGTGGCGCCCAGGCCGCCGCGTACATCGAGTGCGCGATCGGTGAGGACCAGGTGCGCTGGGGCGTCGGCGTCGACACCAACATCGTGACGTCGTCGCTGAAGGCCGTGGTGAGCGCCGTCAACCGCGCTTACCGGGCTTAGGGACGCTCCTCGGTGCGGTAGGCCTTGAACCCGCGTGCCTGGTAGTTGGGCAGCGCGTTCGGGTGGTCCTGCGTCGACGTGTGCAGCCACACACGGGTGACGCCGGGCCGCAGCAACCAGGCCTGCCGCACCGCGAGCGTCAGCGCGTGCCCGCCGATGCCGCGCCCCACGGCCTCGGGCAGCAGCCCGAACGTCGTGATCTCGACCTCGGGCGCCCGATCGGCGAGCTCGACGAGCCCGACCGGCTCGTCGTGGTGGGTGATCGCCCACCACTGCAGGTAGGTCTTGGCGAACTCCTCGGCCCACGCCTCCTCGGAGCGGGTTCCGGCTCCCCAGCCGTGCGGCTCCCCGACCCGAGTCTCCAGGTCGCGGATCAGGCCGGTCTGCCCGGTGATCGGCAGCAGCGCGACGGCCTCCGCGAACCGTCCGGGCCGCAGCTCCGCCGCCGACGTCATTTCGACGTACGTCCGAATGTGAGTCATCGCTGTCCATAGGTTGCGAGCCGCGCGGTGGCGTCGTCCATCTCCACGCCGTCCAGCAGGCGCGGAATCATCCCGGATGACAACACCCGCAGCGCCACCTCGCAAACCCATTCCAGGTACAGCGCCCGCTCGTACGCCTCGGAGAGCGACTTCCCGACCGCCACCGCGCCGTGGTTGCCCAGCAGGCACGCGGTGCGGTCCTCCAACGCGTTGACGGCACCGGCGGCCAGCGCGTCGGTGCCGTACTCGACGTAGGGCGCCACCCGGGGCGATCCGCCGAACAGCCCGACGTAGTAGTGCACGGCCGGGATCTGCGTCACCAGGCACGACAGGGCCGTGGCCGCCGTCGAGTGCGTGTGCACGACCGCGCCGACGTCCGGGCGCGCCGCGTAGATCGCGAGGTGCAGGGGAAGCTCGCTCGTCGGCTTCAGCCGCGCGTCGACCGGGGTGCCGTCCAGCGCGTGCAGTCCGACGTCTTCCGGGCACAGCGAGGCGTACGGCACGCCGGTGGGCGTCACCGCCACGATCTCTCCGTCCCGGGAGGAGACGTTCCCGGCTGTTCCGACGACCAGACGGTCGGCGACCATCCGCTGGCAAACTTCGGCGATCGCGCCCCGCTCGGTCACGATCGGGATCTTCTCACCCCGCCCGGAGCGTTTCGTCGTGGGAGTGCATGGCGTCCTGCCGCTGTTCCTCCGCGCCCTGCGCGATCGGCGCGTCCAGCCACTCTTCCGGGATTCCGAAGCCGTCGACCAGGAACAACGCGTGCGGACGAAGTTCGCGGCAGAGTTCGTTCACCGTGCTCGTCACGCGCTTGGCCCGGCTCGGCGTCATCCGGCCGTGCCCGAGGAACCAGGCCAGGTCGGCCTCGATCGTAGACAGCGCGAACAGCGCGCAGACCCGGCCCAGCACGTCGCGCAGCCCGTCCGGCGCTTCGGCGACCGCCTCGGTGAACGCCTCCAGGAGCACCCGCTCCACGTGCACGCGCGCGAGCCGCAGCACGTGGTCCTGCGCGTCGTTGAACACCGCGAACGCGTCCGCGTCCGGTTCGCCGGCCTTCCGGAGCCGCTTCGCGAGCCCTTCCAGGACGTGCTTCTCGCGGTCCTCGAACAAGGCCAGGTGCCACTCCCGGTCGCGCAGGTCGCCCTCGCCGAACCGGCGCAGCACGGACGTCCGCTCGGTCACCGCGTCCCACACCTGATCGGCGATGAAGCGCACCATGCCCAGCGCGTCCAGATCACCGAGCTGGTCGCGGTACCCGGTCAGCAGGCCCTTGGCGACCAGCTGCAACAGCACCCGGTTGTCGCCCTCGAACGTCGTGAACACGTCGGTGTCGGCACGCAGCTGCGGCAGCCGGTTCTCGGTGAGGTACCCGGCTCCGCCGCAGGCCTCCCGGCACGCCTGGATGGTCGCGGACGCGTGCCAGGTCGCCACTGCTTTCAAGCCCGCCGCGCGGGCCTCCAACTGCCGTTGCGCGACGCCGTCCGGCGCGGCACCGTCCGCGAGGCCGTCGGCGGGCTGGAGTTCGTGCAGGGTGCGCACGAGGTTTTCCTGCGCGAACCGCAGCGCGTACGTCTTCGCGAGCGCGGGCAGCAACGCACGCTGGTGCGCGAGGTAGTCGAGCAGCGCCACCTCGCGGTCCCGCCCGGGCGCGTCGAACTGCCGTCGTACCTCGCCGTACCGGACGGCGATCGTCAGCGCGGTCTGGGTGGCGCTCCCGGCCCCTCCGGCGACGCTCACCCGGCCGCGCACCAGCGTGCCGAGCATCGTGAAGAACCGACGACCGGCGTTCTCGATCGGGCTGGAGTACGTGCCGTCCTCAGCGACGTCGCCGTAGCGGTTGAGCAGGTTCTCCCGTGGAATCCGGACCCGGTCGAACCAGAGCCGCCCGTTGTCGACGCCGTCGAGGCCGGCCTTGCCGCCGCAGTCGCCGATCCGGACGCCCGGGCAGGGGTTGCCGTCCTGGTCGCGGATCGGCACCAGGAACGCGTGGACGCCGTGGTTCTCCGTGGTGACGAGCTGGGCGAACACGACAGCGAGCCGGGCGTCGCGGGCCGCGCCGCCGATGTAGTCCTTGCGCGCGGCCTCGTGCGGCGTCTCGACCACGAATTCCCCTGCCGCCGGGTCGTACGTCGCGGTCGTGCGCAGGTGCTGGACGTCCGAGCCGTGGCCGGTCTCGGTCATCGCGAAGCAGCCGGGCAGCTCCAGGCTCATGATCGGCGGGAGGTACCGCTCGTGGTGCCGCTCGGTGCCCAGCGCCTGGATCGCACCGCCGAACAGGCCCCACTGCACGCCGGACTTCACCATCAGGCTCAGGTCGCCGTAACCGAGCATCTCGAACGACGCGACCGACCCGCCGGTGTCCCCCAGACCGCCGTAGCGGGTCGGGAAGCCCAGCCGGGAGTGGCCGACGGTGGCCAGCTGCTGGAGCAGCTCCCAGACGTGCTGACGGTGGGCGTCGCGGCCGAGGTCGCCGGCGAGCCCGAACTCGGGCCGCCGCAAGGCCTTGCGGGCCTCGTCGCGCACCTCGGCCCACCGCCCGTCGAACACCCGACGCAGGTCGGCCAGATCGCTCATTACTCGCGAGTACCCACCCGTCGTCCGGTGAACCAACCGGCCCGGTGACTGCTACCAACCTTGCGGAGGAGGTGAGCGGGGTGGGTAGCGACGCCGAGTTACTGCGGTCGATCGCCGCCGGGGACGCGACCGCGCTGCGGCTGCTCTACGAACGGCACTCCGGCGGGCTGTTCGGGTACCTCCACCGGCTCGCCGGTGACCGGATGGTCGCCGAGGAGATCCTGCAGGACACGATGCTCGCGGTCTGGCAGTCGGCCGGCTCGTTCGAGGGCCGCGCCAGGGTGACGACCTGGCTCTTCGGCATCGCCCGACGTCAGGCGCACAACCGGCTCCGCCTGCGGGCCGGGCCCGCGCCGACGGAGACCACCGATCGGCCGGACGCGAGCACCGGACCCGAGGAGCTGGCGATCGCGGCGGCCGGTGGCACACCGGTGGCCGCGGCGATCGACCGGCTGCCCGGACACCACCGCGACGTCATCGCGCTCGTCTTCGTGGCCGGGCTGCCGCTCGCGGACGTCGCCGACGTGCTCGGGATCCCCGTCGGCACCGTGAAGAGCCGGCTGTTCCACGCCCGGGCCGCCGTCGCCGCGGCGCTCGCCGCCCAGGAGGTGCCCGAATGAACGAGTTGCTCCCCGCCTACGCCGCCGGTTCGCTGTCCGCGACCGACCACGCCCGTGTCGACGCGCACCTGCGCGGCTGCGCCCGCTGCCGCGCCGATCTCGCCGGCTGGCAGGCGATCGCGACCTCCGCGGCCGAACCCCCGGGCGGGCTCGGTGACGCACCGGAGGCGGGGCAGCTGGTGCGTGAGGTGTTGACGCGAAGTGCGTTCGAGGAGCCGGTGGGGTTGCCGCCGACCCGACGACTGCGACACCTCGCCGGGCTGCTGGTGGCCGAGGCCCGGCTGATCCGGCTCGCCGTTCCGGTCGCCTCCGCCCTGGTGATGGCGCTCGGCGTCGTCGTCGTGCTGTTCCAGGCCGGCCCGGACCGGATCGCCGACCTGATGCTCGCGTTGATCGCCCCGATCGTCGCCGCCGCCGGCGTCAGCGGCACGTACCGCTCGGACCACGACCCGGCCACCGAGCTGGTCGCCGCGACCCCGACGTCCGAGCGGCTCCTGCTCCTCGTCCGCCTCACGCTCGTCTTCGGCTACGACCTGGCTCTCGCGCTGGCGGCCTCGGCCGTCCTGAGCGTTTCCGGCGCGGCCGGAACCGCCGACCTGAACGCGCTCGTGGGCGCCTGGCTCGGCCCGATGGCGCTGCTCTCCGCGTTGAGCCTGCTCGGCGCGGTCCGCTTCGGACCGGACGTCGCGCTCGGCCTGGCCGTCGGGCTCTGGGCCGTGCGGGTGCTGGCCGCCAGCCTGCTCACCGCGGACGGCTGGCCGGCCAGGGCGATCGTGCACGCCTGGTCGACGAACGCACCCGTGCTGACGCTCAGCGCCGCACTCGCGGCGGCCGCCGTACTCCTTGCCGGACGTGGTGAACCCCACCGCGGTCGCCGCGCTACCCACCCACTGTGAAACCACTGACCCTCTGGCAGTACGAGGTGCGCCGGGCCGGCTGGTCCGCGCTTCTCGGGCCACCGATCGCCGTCGCCGTCGGAATCGTCGCCGCACTGGCGAACCCGATGCCGAGCGACACCACGACGGCACGAATCCTGCTCGGCACGCTGGAGATGGCGGTCCCGCTCGCGGCCGGCGTCGCCTGCGCCTCGCTCGTCGGCCGGGATCCGGCGGTGGAGTTGCAGCTCACCTCACCCACGTCGTACCGGGTCACGCTGCTGCGTCGCCTCGGCGTGACGCTGGGCTGGTCGGCGGCGTTCGCCGTCCCGACCGCGGTCGCGCTGATCGTGACCGGTTGGTGGGCGCGGTGGCCGGCCAACCACGGGGCACTGGTCGGGCAGCTCACCTGGGTGGCGCCCACGCTCGGGTTGAGCGCGCTGGGCTTCGCCGCCGGCGCGGTGTTCCGCAGCCCGGGAGCGGCCGGCGCGCTGGTGACCACGCTCTGGGCGATCCAGCAGTTCTTCGCCGGAGCGGCGCAGGACCATCGGGCGGGCCGGCTCCTCTACCTGTTCGCGACGACCCGGGGTTCGGCACCGGACGACTGGGCCGCCAACCGCCTGACCCTGCTCGGCGCCTCGGCCGCACTGATCACGCTCGCGCTCGTCGTGCTGGGCCGCTCGGAACGCCTCATCGGCGAGGAGGATGAATGACAAGCGCGTTCGCGGCGAGCCTGCGCTACGAGTTCCGCATGCAGGTCCGGAAACGCTCGGTGTGGATCGTGCCCGCGCTGACCCTGGTGTTGTTCGTGTTGATCGGCGGCAGCCTCCTGCGTGATCTGTTCGACCCGGCCGAGCGGCCACCCGAGGCCCGGACCGCCGTGGTCGGCCTGGCGGTGCAGCTCCACGGGCTGCTATCGATCGGGTTCGGCTGCCTGCTCGCCGACCGTCTGGTGCGCGACGACCGGCTGCGCGTGGCGTCGATACTGGACGCCACACCGGCCGAGCCACGCGCCCGGCTGCTCGGGAAGTACCTGAGGGCCGGCGCCGCGACCGCCGTCCCGATCCTGGTCGCGTACCTCGGCTTCGCGATCGCCTACGCGGCCGACAGCGGGGGCGCGGGCGCGATCGGGTGGGCGCTCGTCGCGTTCGCGGTGGTGTTCGTGCCGGGGCTGCTGTTCGTGGCCGCTCTCGCGCTGGCCGGGCCGCTCGTCGTGCCTGCTCCGCTGTTCCGGGTGCTGTTCGTCGGCTACTGGCTCTGGGGCAACGTCGTGCCCCCGGACACGATGCCGACGCTCTCGGGCACGCTCGTCCACCCGCTCGGCGGTTACGCGCTCACCGCCCTGCTGGACTTCCGCGGCATCGACGGGCAGGACACGCTGGCCGGCCCGGTGTCGGGCGCGACGTTGAACTTTCTCCGGCCCGACCCGACGCCTGCGGTCGCGGTGCTGTCCATCGGCGTGCTGCTGGCGCTCGCAGTCGCCGTCCTCGCCGGCGGCCACGCGCTACGCGTCCGCCGAGCCCGTTGAAGGGAACTGACGTGCGGATCGAAATCTCCGGCCTGACCAAGACGTACCGCGGCGGCGTGGCCGCCCTCGACGGCCTCGACCTGACCGTGCCCACGGGCATGTTCGGTCTGCTCGGTGCCAACGGTGCCGGCAAAACCACGTTGATGCGCATACTGGCCGGGGTCGTGCGACCGTCGTCCGGCCGGGTGACGGTGGGCGGCCACGACCTCGCGACCGGCGCCGGGCGCACCGCAGTGCAGCGTGGGCTCGGCTACCTGCCGCAGGATCTCGGCGTCTACCCCGACCTGACCGCACGGCAGTTCCTGGACTACGTGGCGCTGCTCAAGGGCATGGACGACCGCGCGGTGCGGCGGCGACGCGTCGGGGAGCTGCTCGAGGTCGTCGCGCTGACCCCGCACGCCGACCGTCGGCTGCGTGGCTTCTCCGGGGGGATGCGCCAACGCGTCGGGATCGCGCAGGCGCTGCTCGCCGACCCGCGGCTGCTGATCGTGGACGAGCCGACCGCCGGACTCGACCCGGAGGAACGGATCCGCTTCCGGACGCTGCTGTCCCAGTTCGCCGGCCGTCGCACCGTGCTGCTGAGCACGCACATCGTGGACGACATCGCGCAGACCTGCCGGGAGGTGGCGGTGCTCGCGAAGGGGCGGCTCATCTTCCGGGGCACGACCGACGAACTCGTCCGCCGGGCCGACGGACGGGTCTGGTCGGTCGTCACCGACGGCCCGCCCCCGACCGCGGGCACTGTCGTCTCCGCGTTGCCGCACGAGAACGGCATGCGCTACCGGGTCGTGGCGGCCGGCGCCCCGGACCCCGGGGCCCAGCCGGTCGACCCGGGCCTGGAAGACGGCTACCTGGCCGTGACCACCCGTTGACGGTCGGGGCGCCCGGTGCCGGGCGCCCCGCCGATTCAGTGGCCGGGCGGAAGGGTGCCGGCGATCTCCGCCGTCACCGTCTGGACGCTCGCCGAACCCAGCGCCTCGGACGCCTCGACGAGCTCCGGACGCACCTCGTGCGGCTGGATCTTCTCGTCGCGGATGTCCTCCGCCCAGTGGCACGCCACCCGGTGCCCCGGCGCGAGCTCACGCATCTCCGGGCGCTCGGTGTCGCAGCGCGTCTCCTGACGCCACGGGCAGCGGGTGTGGAACCGGCAGCCGCTCGGCGGATTCGCCGGCGACGGCAGGTCACCGGAGAGCAGGATCTGCTGCCGGCTGTCCTCCACCAGCGGGTCCGGCACCGGCACCGCGGACAGCAGCGTCCGGGTGTAGGGGTGCAGCGGCTGCTCGTACAGCTCTGTGCTCGTGGCCTCCTCGACCAGGCCGCCGAGGTACATCACGCCGACCCGGTCGGACGTGTGCCGCACGACCGCGAGGTCGTGCGCGATCAGCAGGTAGGTGAGCCCGTACCGCTCCTGGAGGTCCTCCAGGAGGTTGAGCACCTGCGCCTGCACCGACACGTCGAGCGCCGACACCGGCTCGTCGGCGACGATCAGGTCGGGCTTGAGCACCAGGGCCCGCGCGATGCCGATGCGCTGACGCTGACCGCCGGAGAACTCGTGCGGGTAGCGCCGGAGCGCGGTGGCCGGAAGACCGACGGCGTCCAGGATCTCCTTGAGGGTCTTGTGGCCGTCCTTGCCCCACAGGCCGTGCGCCTTGAGCCCCTCGGACAGCGTCGACTCGACGTTCTGCCGCGGGTCCAGGCTCGACAGCGGGTCCTGGAAGACCATCTGCATCCGACGCCGCGCCTTCCGCAGCGCCTCGCCCTTCAGCTCGCGGAGGTCTTCGCCCTCGAACAGCGCGGAACCGCCGGTGGGCTCGACCAGCCGGAGCAGACCCCGGCCGAACGTCGTCTTGCCGCAGCCGGACTCGCCGACCAGGCCGTAGGTCTCACCGCGCTCGATCGACAGCGAGACACCGTCCACCGCGTGCACGTGCCCCACCGTGCGGTCGAAGAGCGCCCCGCGCTTGATCGGGAAGTACACCTGCAGGTCTTTGACGTCTAGAAGGACGCTCACTGAGTTACCTCCTCGACGACGGCCGGCTTCTCGACCGGGTTGAAGCAGCGCAGCAGCCGGCGGCTCTCGGCGTCCGGCTCCAGCTGGGGGGTCGACGACACGCACGTGTCGATCTTGTTGTCGCAGCGCGGAGCGAACGCGCACCCCTCGGACCACGGCAGCGCGTCGGCCACCGAACCGCGGATCGGGGTGAGCGCCTGCCCGCGTGGCGCGTCCAGCCGCGGCACCGACCCGAGCAGGCCCGAGGTGTAGGGGTGCCGGGGCTGCGCGAACAGCCGGTACCGGTCGGTGTTCTCGACGACCTTCCCTGCGTACAGCACGTTCACCGTGTCACAGAGACCGGCGACCACCCCGAGGTCGTGGGTGATCAGGATCAACGCGCTGCCGACCTCGTCGACCAGACGCTCGAGCAGGGCCAGGATCTGGGCCTGCACGGTGACGTCCAACGCCGTGGTCGGCTCGTCCGCGATCAGCAGACGCGGACGACAGGCGAGCGCGATCGCGATCAACGCGCGCTGGCGCATGCCGCCGGAGAGGTGGTGCGGGTAGTCCTTGAGGCGCCGCTGCGGGTCGGGGATGCCGACCGCGGTGAGCAGGTCGGTGGCCTCGGCCTTCGCCTCGCCCTTGTGCATGTTGCGGTGCCGCTCGAGCACCTCGGTGACCTGCTTGCCGATCGGCAGCACCGGGTTGAGCGAGCTCAACGGGTCCTGGAACACCATGCCGATGTCCCGGCCACGCCGGTCGCGCATCTGGTTCGTCGACAACTTCAACAGGTCGACGTCTTCGAACTGCGCCGTACCGCCGACCTCGACACCGCGCTTGGGCAGCAGGCCCATGATCGCCAGCGACGTGACCGACTTGCCGCAGCCGGACTCGCCGACCAGACCGACGGTCTGGCCCGGTTCGACGCTGAAACTGACACCGTCGACGGCACGCACGGGCTTCTCGCCCCGGCGTCCGAACGTGACGGTCAGGTCCTTGACCTCGAGGAGAGCCATGGAGTTACCGCCGGTTCTTGGGATCGAGAGCCTCGCGGAGCGACTCACCGAACAAGGTGAAGCCGAGCGCTACCACGATGATGCAGAGCGCAGGCCAGATCGCCAACGACGGCTGGATGTCGAAGTAGGTCTGGGCGTCACCCAGCATCGCGCCCCACTCGGCGCGGTTCGGGTCGGCGTCACCGAGGCCGAGGAACGAGAGCGCGGCGGCGTCGATGATCGAGGTGGCGAGCGTCAACGTGGCCTGGACGATCACCGCCGACAGCGAGTTGGGCAGCATGTGCCGCAACACGATCGACCGCTCCTGGACGCCGAGCGCTCTCGCGGCGAGCACGTGGTCGGCATGTCGTTGCGCGAGCATGGCGCCACGCAACAGACGCGCGAAGATCGGCACCGACACGATCGAGACGGCCGCGATGACCGTCCACTGGTTCGCGCTCTTGAACACCGCCGCGATCGAGATCGCCAGCAGCAGGCTCGGAACCGAAAGCAGGATGTCGACGAAGCGCATCAGCACCGTGTCGACCCAGCCGCCGACCGCACCGGCGACACCACCGAGCAGCATGCCGACGATCAGGCCGACGAGCGTCGCCACGACACCGACGATCAGTGACTGGCGGGCGCCGACGATCAGGCGGCTGAGCACGTCGCGGCCGTTCTGGTCGGCTCCGAGCGGGAACCCGTCGCGCGCGGGCAGCGGCGAGTTCTGGCGCACCTCGTCGATCAGGTAGCGGACGTAGGGGTCCTTCGGCGCCAGCAGCGGCGCGAAGATCGCGACCAGCACGAACAGGAGCACGATGACCGCGCCCAGAATCGCCACCGGGTTGCGGGAGAGCCGGCGGAACGCGTCCCGGGAGAGGCTCTCGCCGCGCTCGGCGAGATCGTCGATGCGGTCTTTCTTACGGGTGAGCAAGCTCGTCATCGCACACGCACCCGTGGGTCAATGAGTGCGTAGGAGAGGTCCACCAGCAAGTTGACCAGCACGTACGTCAACGCGGCGACGAGGATCAGCGCCTGCAATCTCGGATAGTCGCGTTTCTCGATGCCTTCGGCGAGCAACGATCCGATGCCGCCCCAGACGAACACCTTCTCGGTGAGCACCGCGCCCGCGAGCAGCAGACCGGCCTGCAGACCGATCGTCGTCGACACCGGCAGCAGGCCGTTGCGCAGGACGTGCCGGTTGCGGATCGTGCGCGAGCGCAGGCCCTTCGCCTCGGCGGTGCGGACGTAGTCCTCGTTCAGCACGTCCAGCACGGAGGCGCGGGTGATCCGGACGATGACCGCGAGCGGGATCGTGCCCAGCGTGATCGCCGGCAGGATCAGGTGCTTGATCGAGTCCCAGACGACGTCCCACTCGCGGGTCAGGATCCCGTCGAGGATGAGGAAGCCGGTGATTTTTGTCTGGTCCAGGCCGGCGGTGACGCGCCCGGACGGCGGCAACCATCCCAGGTCCACCGCGAACCACGACTTGAGCATGTAACCGAGGAAGAACACCGGCACGGCGACGCCGATCAGCGTCGCGATCACCGTGGCGTTGTCGAAGAAGCCCCCACGGAGCTTGGCCGACAGGTACCCCAGCGGGATACCCAGCAGGACGGCGAAGAGCAGCGCGGCGACGCTCAGCTCGATCGTGGCCGGCAGCGCGTCGGCAAGTTCGGCGCCCACCGGGCGCGAACTAGCCAGCGACGACCCGAAGTCACCGGTGAACACCCGCCCGACGAACTTGGCGTACTGAACCCAGATGGGCTGATCCAACCCCAGTGTGTGATTCAGAGAAGCAATCTTCTCTGGGGTGGCCTTATCGCCGAGAAGTGCTGTCGCCGGCCCGCCCGGCAGCGAACGCAGCCAGACATAGAGCAGGAACGACAGCACGAACAGCGTCGGGATGACGCCGACCAACCGGCGCACGACGTACCGAAGCATTTAGGTCCTTAAACGGGAGCGTCCCCCGAGTCGGGCTGGATCAGCCCACACCCGACCCGGGGGACGATGGAACTCAGCTCTTCGAGACCGTGTAGAACCGCTCGTCGGTCAGCGGGCTGGCGACGAGACCGTCGATGTTGCCCGCCGTCGCGATCGCCGGCGGCGAGTGCGAGATGGGCAGCGCCGGCAGGTACTTGCCGAGCAGGTCACGGTTGACCTGCTTGTAGGCCTCCTCGCGCTTCGTGGCGTCCGGCTCGCCGTCCGCAGCCGCGATGGCGGCGAAAGCAGCCTTGTCGGTGAAGCCGAACTCGGGCTTCTCCCGCCCGAAGAACGTGCCGACGAAGTTGTAGGCGTCGTTGAAGTCGCCGGTCCAGCCGAGCAGGTGCAGGTCGTGCTTACCGGCCTGCTGGATGTCGTCCTTGTAGCCGCCGTTCCACGGACGGGCCACCGGCTCGACCTTGATGCCCGCAGCGGTCAGGTCCGCGGCGATCGAGGTGTAGATCGCCTTGGGGTCCGGCATGTACGGCCGGGTGACCTCGGTCGGGTAGTAGAACTTCAGCGACAGGTTGGTCGCGCCGGCGGCGGCGAGCAGCTGCTTGGCCTTGGCCGGGTCGTACTTGTACTCGGTGACGTCGTCGGCGTACCCGGTGAGCGTCTTCGGCATGAACTCCTTGGCCACCTCGGCGCCCTCGGGCAGCTTGGTCTTCACCAGCTGCTCGCGGTTGATCGCGTAGGCGATGGCCTGCCGGACCCGGAGGTCCTTCAGCTTCGGGTTCTTCTCGTTCATACCGAGGTAGAGGACGTTGAACGCCGGGCGGACCTCGACCTTCATGCCCTTGCCCTCGAGCGCCTTCCAGTCCTGCGCGGCCGGGAAGTCGATGATGTCGACCGCACCCGACTCGAGCTCCTGCTTACGCGCGGACTCCTGCTCGATCGTGCGGATGACGAGCTTGGCCGTCTTGGCCTTCTCGCCCCAGTAGTCCTCGTTGCGGACCAGCGTCGTGGTGCCGTTCGAGGCGTCGTAGGACTCGAACTTGTACGGGCCGGTGCCGACGGGGTGCTCGGTCGCGTAGGCCGCGTACGTGAAGCTGTCGCCGGACTGCGTGACCTTGTCCGCGTCGTACTTCTTCAGCGCGGTGGGGCTGGAGATCGAGAACGCGGTGAGCGTGAGAGCCGCCGGGAGCGCGCCCCGGAACTTGTTCAGGCTCATGACCGCGGTCGTCGGGTTCGTCGCCTGGCAGCCCTTGTAGTACGGGTCGCCACCGGCGTCGGTCTCGTTCTTGGCGAAACCGCCGAAGACGTCCTGGTAGTAGATCATCTGGCTCTGGGCGGCAGCGCCCTTCATGTTGAACCAGCGGTCCAGGTTGAAGCAGGCGGCCTCGGCGTTGAAGTCCGTGCCGTCCTGGAACTTCACGCCCTCGCGGAGCGTGAACGTGATCTGCTTGCCGTCCGGGCTGACGTCCCACTTCGTCGCCAGCGCCGGCTCCAGCTCGGCGGAACCCGCCTTGTTCTGGATCAGCGTGTCGTAGATCTGACGAGCCGGCCGGAAGCTCTCTCCGTCGTCGTTGAAGATCGGGTCGAAGTTTTTCGGCTTCCCGGTGCCGGCGATGGTCAGGGTGGCGTTGTTGTCGCCCTCCCCGCCTTCACCTCGCTCGCTGTCCGCACAAGCCGCCAGCGAGACCGCTAAGCCCACGCTCACTGCGGCGGCGAGTGCCCGTCGGACTCGGTACACGTAACCCTCCCTCAACATCCTTTGACGTGCGGGGACGCTACCGCCGAAAAGGAGCATCGAGGATGGTTGTGCCTGCCTCGTAATGTCACGTATTGGCAACAGCGGAACTTATCCGCGGCGTGACGCGAGCAACTCCGCAGGTCGGAACTCCACCTGAAACGGTTCCGTGACCGTGAGTAGCTTTTCTCCGCTCGCTGAGGCCACTTCTCGATACGACCCGTTATCAAGATTATGGACGGTGACGGTAGGCCCGTCCGGGTCCACGAGCCAGAAATACGGGATCCGCGCCTCCGCCGCCAGCCCCGGCTTCAGGAGCCGATCGATCTGCTTGGTCGACGGCGAGAAGATCTCAGCCATCATCACCACCTCCGCGGCCGGCGCGACGACATCATCAGCGCCAACACTCGTGAGGACGGCAAGATCGGGGACGATGAGGCGACCAGAGGCGAGCCGAACATTGACTGCCTCCTGTACCTCCAAGTCTGCGGTGACCCGTTGGTCAAGAATCGTCGCCAGCCGGAACGAGATTCGCTGGTGCGGCCGGCTCGGTCCGGGGCTCACGACGAGCACCCCGTCGATGAGTTCCTCGCGCTGGCCCGTGTACGGACGCGCGAGATACTCCTCTTCGCTGATCGGCTCCGGATGCAACTCCACGGCAACACTCATTCCTCCCACCTCTCTCCGGTATCGGCGCACTAGAGATACCGAGTCGAGAGTGGGAATCTGAGCCGCTGAGGTATACCCGTGATACTCGTTGGCTCGTTGGTCAGATATCCAGCGAGCGGCGCCCGGAAAATGCTCGTCCCAGCGTGACTTCATCAGCGTATTCGAGGTCGCCGCCGACCGGCAGCCCGCTGGCGAGCCGGGTCACACGCAAACCCATCGGCTTGACGAGCAGCGCGAGGTACGTCGCCGTCGCCTCACCCTCGGTGTTCGGGTCGGTCGCCAGGATCAGTTCCTTGACCAGCCCCGACTGCAGCCGCGTCATCAACTCCCGGATACGCAGCTGATCGGGCCCGACCCCTTCGAGCGGATTGATCGCGCCGCCGAGCACGTGGTACTTCCCGCGGAACTCGCGGGTGCGCTCGACCGCGACGACGTCCTTCGGCTCCTCGACGACACAGATCACGTCGTCGCCCCGCCTCGCGTCACGGCACACTCGACACTCGTCGGACTCGGCGATGTTGAAGCAGATCCGGCAGAACCGGACTTCCACTTTGACGCGGTTGAGCACCTCGGCGAGCCGCTTCACGTCGACCGGGTCGGCGTTGAGGATGTGGAACGCGATCCGCTGGGCGCTCTTCGGGCCGACGCCGGGCAGCCGACCCAGCTCGTCGATGAGGTCCTGAACGGCCCCTTCGTACAACGGGTACCTCTACATCCCCAGGCCGGGCAGGCCGGGCAATCCGCCCGCCAACGGCCCCATCGAATCGGCGGCGGCTTTCTGCGCCTCGGCGTTGGCGGCCCGGACCGCAGCGACCACCAGGTCGGCGAGGGTCTCGGTGTCCTCCGGGTCGACCGCGGCGGGCTGGATGGCCAGCCCGGTGAGCTCACCGGTGCCCGTCACGGTCGCGGTGACCAGGCCGCCCCCGGCGACGCCGGTGAACTCGGCCTCAGCCAGCTGGGCCTGGGCTTCCATGATGTGCTGCTGCATCTGCTGCGCCTGGGCGAGAATCGCCTGCATGTCGAGCTGACCACCGGGTTGCACGACGAACTCCCTCTTCGGCGACGACGACGTTTTCCAGACTACTTGCTGGGGCCAGCGGCCCCGTACTTCAGTCGATCTGACGCGCACCCAGGTGCTGTTCGAGCAGCGCGATCGCGTCCTTCTCGGAGTCGACCGCCTTCGCGGTGCCGGCCTCGTCCTCGTCGTCGAGCGGCTCGTCACCGGGGTCGAACCCGTCGTACATGGGGTCGCTGGGTTCGGGTGGGAGCGGCACGTCGTCGTCCATGACGCCGACCGAGCCCCGGCGGTTGGCCCGGTTGCTGGCGGAGGCCGAGTTCCCGTAGCCACTCGACGCCGATCCGCTGTGACCGCTGCCCGGGCCTGCGTTGCCGCCGTAGCCGGTGTTGGCAGCTTGGCCGCTGTAGCCGGCGGGGCCGGAGTTGCCGCTGTGACCGGAGCCGCCGGAGTTGCCGGGGCCGCCGGAGTTGCCGGGGCCGCCGGAGTTGCCGGGGCCGCCGGCGTAGCCGGAGTTGCCGCTGTGACCTGCCTGGCCGGGGTTGCCGCCCGCCGGTCCAGTGTGGCCGCCCGCTGGGCTGCCGTAGCCGCCGGGCGCAGTGCCGCCCACCCCGGGGGCGCCGGGCACAGGGGCGCCCGTGCCGTGACCACCGGGGGTGACGTTGTCGTGGCCGCCCGAGCCGTAACCACCAGGGGCGGAGCCAGGCGCGCCATAACCACCAGGGGGAGAGCCGGGCGCGCCGTAGCCGCCAGGGGCGGAGCTGGGCGAGCCGTAACCGCCGGAGGTAGAGCCGGGCGCGCCGTAACCGCCGGGGGCAGAGCCGGGCGTGCCATAGCCGCCGGAGGCGGAGCCGGGCGCGCCGTGACCGCCGGACGCGGGGTCGCCGGCGCCGTAGCCGGAGGTGGTGCTCGCCGGCGCACCAGCGGCAGGGGCCGGTGGCAGTCCACCGACCGGTGCGATCGTCGGCCAGTCGCTACCGCCAGACGCGGACGCGGAAGCAGCGGTCGGCATCGGCGGCATCGCGGGCATCGGAACCGGCCCGGGCGGCGGAGCGGGCCCACGCCGACCAGCGCCACCCCCACCGGAGCCGCCGTCGACCTCGGCCTTGATCCGCCACCGCACGCCGAGCACGTCGAGCAACACCTTCTGCAGCACCGACGTGCACTTGTCGTCCGACAGCCGCCGCACCTCACCCTGGTGCTTCACCGCGACGACGAGTTCGTCCCCCCGCACCTCACGCGGGGTGGCGTTCTGCACGAGAGCCCAGACCATGCGGCTGTGCTGCTTGGTCTGGTCGACGATCTGGGGCCAGACCTGACGCACTTGAGCCGCGTCCATCCCGCTGGTGGCCGCCGCCGCAGCCGCGACCGCAGGCCCGGCCACCCCGGGGCGCGGAGCCGCCCCGTACGCCGCAACCGGCTGCCCCGCCGACCCCGCAGAACCACCGGCCGCCGGGCCACTCACCGCCGGGGCGCTCGCCGCCGAACCACCCGATGCCGCGCCACCCGCCGCCGGGCCACCCGCCGCCGAGCCACCCGCCGCCGGGCCACCCGATGCCGGGCCACCCCCCGCCGGGGCGCTCGCCGCCGAACCATCCGCCGCCGAACCACCCGCTGGGCTACCCGCGAGGGCGGGAACACCGGCCGAGGCGGCACCGGCAGTCGCCGAGCCACCAGAGGACGCACCAACCGTCGCTGAGCCACCGGACACCGGAGCCGCGTCAGGAACCGGGCCCGCCGAATCAGAACCAGCGGACACCGAACCGGCCGGAGCCGGGGACACCGGACTGGTGGACACCACAGAGCCCGACCCAGCCGAAGCCGCCTCCCCCGGACCCGACGAAGCCCTCGGACCCGACGAAGCCGCTGGGGTCGCCGAAGCTGCCGAAGCTGCCGGGGCCGCCGGGGCTGCCGAAGCTGCCGGGGCCGGCCGGGAGATCGGAGCCGGTGTCTGCGTAGGCACGACCGCCACCGGCGCCGAGCCGCCCTCGGCCGCGGGCCGTGGCGGCGTCACCGGGGGTGGCGTGGGACGCGGCGGCTCGGCGACCGGCGCCGGCTCGCTCGACGTCGGCACCGGCGTTCGAACCGTGGCCACCGACGCCGGCGGGAACCCACCCTCGGCGCCGATCGCGAGCCGCCGCTCCAGGCGCTCGAGCCGCTGCAACAGCGCGGCGTGGCTCTCGTCGGCGGCCGGCAGGATCATCCGCGCGCAGACCAGTTCGAGCAGCAGCCGCGGCGACGTGGTGCCACGCATCTCGACCAGCCCGTTGTGCACGACGTCGGCCATCCGGGACGCGGTGGCCACCCCGAGCTGGTTGGCCACCAGCGACATCCGCTCCAGCTCGTCGGCAGGTGCGTCGACGAGGCCCTTCGCGGCGGCGTCGGGCACGGTCGCGAGGATCACCAGATCACGGAGCCGCTCGAGCAGATCGGACGCGAACCGCCGGGGGTCGTGCCCGGCCTCCACCACCCGGTCGACGACGCCGTACAGCGCGGCACCGTCGTCGGCGGCGAGTGCGCCGGTGGCCTCGTCGAGCAGCCCCGAGTCGGTTACCCCGAGCAGCGCGACCGCGTGCTGGTAGGTGACGCCATCGGTACCGGCGCCGGCGAGCAGCTGGTCGAGGATCGACAGCGAGTCACGCGCGGACCCGCCACCGGCCCGGACGACGAGCGGCAGCACGCTCTTCTCGATCTGCACGTTCTCGTCGGTGCAGATGCGGTCGAGCAGACCGACCATCGTGCTCGGCGGGATCAGCCGGAACGGGTAGTGGTGGGTGCGCGACCGGATGGTCTGCAGCACCTTGTCGGGTTCGGTGGTCGCGAACACGAACTTAACGAAATCGGGCGGCTCTTCGACGAGCTTGAGCAGCGCGTTGAAGCCCTGCGACGAGACCATGTGCGCCTCGTCGATCACGTAGACCTTGAACCGGCTGTTGACCGGCGCGAAGAAGGCGCGCTCGCGCAGATCACGCGCGTCGTCCACACCGCCGTGGCTGGCCGCGTCGATCTCGACGACGTCGAGCGAGCCCGGCCCGTCGGGAGCCAGCGCGAGGCAGGAATCGCAGACACCGCAGGGATCCGGCGTCGGACCGTTCACGCAGTTCAGCGACCGGGCGAGAATCCGGGCACTTGACGTCTTGCCGCAACCGCGGGGGCCGGAGAAGAGGTAGGCGTGGTTGAGCTTGCCGTTCTTCAGCGCCTGGATGAGCGGTGCGGTGACGTGTTCCTGACCGATGACCTCGGCAAACGTGCGAGGCCGGTACTTGCGGTAGAGAGCGCGGTTGGCCACGCCGCAAGCCTCCCACGCGGGTCCGACAAATGAAGGACCCCTCGTGCACCCGCCAGAGCCCGCTTATCCTTGCTGCCTTCCGGCCCTGGGGAGGTTCACAGGTTACGCGCCGCACGAGGGGCTGGGGTGGAGTCTACCGGTAGCCGGGCGGCTACTCGGGACGGCCCCTCACTGGAGCACGCCCTTGAAGATCGACGCGAACGCGTACTCGTCCTGCTCGACGCCGCTGCAGTTCGCGACCGGCTGCTTCGTGACGTCGGCACCGCATTGCGTGTCGCGCCCGGCCGACCAGAAGCTGAGCATCCCGACGCTGTTCTTCACCGCGAAGTCGGTGACGGTCTTGGCGTTGTCCAGCGAGAACGTCTCGGTGTTGAGGTCGTTCACCCCGATCATCGGCGTGATACCGACCATGCCCCAGGCGTTCGCGGAGTCGATGCCCTGGATGGTCTCGATCTGCGAATGCAGGCCGGTGGCGGCCGCGGTGGTCGCCGCAGCCATGTCCTGCGGTGCGACGGTGCCGCCGAAGTTCATCGTCATCAGGTTGATGCGGTCGATCGCCACGCCGGCGTCGACGGCGGCGACCCACGGAGCGGTGTTGGCCGCACCCGCGGCGGTGGTCGCGTCGGTCGGCGACGCCGCGGCGAGCGTGAACGACACCTTCAGATCGGGGTTCTTCTGCTGCAGGGCCAGGATCGCCTTGGCGCGGGCTTCGTTGGCCTCGGTATCGGCCACCCGCTCCTCCCCTTCGACGTCGAAGTCGAGGTAACGAACCCCGAGGTCGACGAGCTTCTGCAGCTGTTCCTGCGTGGTCTCCGCGTCTCCACAGGCCTGGGTGACGTCACCGCCGCTCGCCCCGCCGGTGGACACGATCACCTCGATGCCCTTCGCCGCCGCCGCGCTGATCTCGTCCTTGTACGTGTCGAGCGCGGTCGTGCCGTCCCAGGTGAGGTCGCACTCGTCGCCCTTGGTGATCGCGAACCCGAGGTGCAGACCGTTCGCGCCGGTCTTCTGCGCGATCTCGGTGAGCGAGGGACGATCGGCCAGCGTGACGTAGACGTAAGGCGCGTAGACGGTGCCCAGCTCGGTCTTCGCGGTGACGGTGCCGTCCTTGCCGTCGTCGCCGTCACGCAAGAAGACGACCGCGGTGGCTGCGGCCGCGATGACGGCGACGACCGCCACCCCGATCAGCACCCACCGGCCCTTTTCGTTGCGCCTACGCTGGCCCCTCGCCACGAGTCCTCCTGACTCTGCCGGGCGCTACCCGGGCTGCCCAGCCCACCGGCGTCATCGTGTCATCGTGCGAGCACGGACGGAGACCTGGGGGTCATCGCGCCAGGGGGCCTTGTCAACAGCGATCCTGACGTGCCCAAGCAAGAGCGCGCTGTGCGCCGGGTACACCGGCGTACGAGACCCGGCGCTGCGTCCGGTAACCTGTCCGGCGGAGGATTCGCCTAGAGGCCTAGGGCGCACGCTTGGAAAGCGTGTTGGGGGCAACCCCTCACGAGTTCGAATCTCGTATCCTCCGCCAGCCTGGCTGACCAGGCAAAACGATGGCCCGGACCCACGGATGGGTACCGGGCCTTCGTCGTCCCTACAGGGCCTGTGGTCTCAGTTGTGGTCTCAGTTGGCCTTCTCGGTCTCCTCCTCGGCCTGCCAGATCAGGCCACCGACCTGCTTCGCGATGTCATGCCGGACCTTGGCCGTGAGGTGCTGGTAGCGGGCGGCCATCGCCGAATTCGACCACCCCATCAGGCCCATGACGGCCCGGTCGGGAACCCCGAGCAGGAGCAGCACCGTGGCCGCGGTGTGCCGGGCGTCGTGCAGCCGGCCGTCCCGGATACCAGCGCCTTTCAGCAGGTCTTTCCAGTCGTGGTAGTCGGTATTCGTGCTGAGTACTCCCCCGGTCGGGGTGGCAAATAGCCAACCTTCGTCCTGCCAGAGTTGAGCGGCCTTGGCCCGTTCGGCCTCCTGAGCCTCTTTGTGCTTGCGCAGCAGCGCCACCAATTCGGTGGGTAGTCCGATCGGCCGCTTACCAGCACGCGACTTCGTGTCGGCCGTCTCGGATCGGACGTTCTTGCGCTGCTTGCAGTAGCCCGCCTTACGACCGCAGGTGCCGCCGCACCCATGCTCATACTTCGGCCGCTGGCGTCCGCGGCGCACTCGGAGCGTGCCTGCGTCGAGATCGACGTCTGCCCACTTCAAGCCGAGCACTTCCCCTTGTCGCATTCCGAGCGCCAGAGCCATTGCCCAGCGGGCGCTATTCCGGGGTCGCTTCCCGGCCTCGGCTAGCAGCCGGCGCACCTCTTCGACGGTGTACGGCTCGATCTCCTCTTCTTCGATCCGGGGCGGCTTGACCATTCCCTTAGCCGCCGGATTCCCCCGCGGCAGGTAGCCGCGCCGATCGGCGACTCCAAGGGCAGTGCGGACGGTCCGGTGCGCCTGGTGCGCCGTTCCCGCGCTACTGCCCTTAGCCACCATCCGCGTATAAAGCGAGTCGAGGTGTTCGGACGTCAGGCGGTCGAGTCGGTGCGCGCCGATTCCTGGGATGAGATGCACCCGCACCGCGACTTCGTAAGCGCTGTAGCTCGACTGCCGGACGGTCGGCCGAGCAACGTTCTCCAGCCAGTGAGTCAGCCACGCCTCGACGGTCCACGGCGTGCCGATCTTCCGGACCCTGCCGCTATCGCGCTCCTTTTCCAGCTCTCGGACCTTGCGGATGACCGCGGCCTGAGTCTTCCCGCGGACGTGGCGCCGGTCGGGCTTTCCGTTGTCACGGATGCCGACCGTGACGCGTCCGTGCCACCAGCCGTCTGACCCTTCGTAGATGCTCGACGCGCCGTTCGGCCGGCGGGTGGCCTTCTTCGGTGTCGTCATGCCGCCCTCCTCGCCGAGCGGAGCCGCGTGACGTAGTCGTCCAGTGCCGAGCGGGGGATCCGGCGGAGCCGGCCGATGGTCACCGACTCGACTTCGCCAGACGAGACCAGCGCGTACATCGACGTCCTGCCGATTCGCAAATAGCGGGCGGCCTCCTCCACCGTCAGCACCGGGTCGGTCGGTGCCGCGGGTACGGCTCCTGCAGCGCTCTCGATCGTCGTCACCTCCTGTCCTGCACCGGGTCGGGTCGGCAGAGCGCCCGCTGACCCAGTGCCGTGATGACCGTCTGACAGCCCGTTGAGAACGTCATAGGCGGCCTCTCCTGGGGTGGCCGGTGTGCTGGGTAGGGCGCGAACCGCAGAGGTCGGCTCAGCGGGTCGGTTCTCGGTCGCGCCGTGACGCCGGTCGGTCATTCGGCACCTCCAGTGCCCGCGGCGCGGGGGGTACCCGTACCAGCCGTACCAAGGTCGTTTCCGCTGCTCAGGGGCGGTACGGGTAGGTCACCCGTTACGGATCGATCCGTAACGGGGGTGGTACCCGTACCAGGGATGACCTGCGGAAACGAGGGTGGTACGGCTGGTACGGGTACCCCTGGCCCGGCGTCCTCCGCACCGTCCGCGGGGGGCATCTCAGGCAGTGGGCAGTAGCGGTTCCACGCGTCGATGAACCGGGCGCGGCGGTAGCCCTTGGCCTGCCCGACCGGGAACCGAATCGTGTCGGAGCTGATGTCGAACTCCCGGAGCAGGTCACCGAGCCGCTTGCCGGTCAGCCCGGTCGGGCCGAACGTCGCCCACGGGGCCTCGGGATCGCTGTTGAGTGCTTGGAGCAGGTCGGAGGTCATGGCGGCCGGCGGGTCGCCGAGCAGCGTGAACGCGGCGCGGACGTCGGTGAGAAGCCGGATCCGGGTGGACACTCCGGCCTTCTCGTCGGCCTCGGCTGTGAGCGCGACGACGGCTTGCCGGGCGCGGCCGGGCCAGTCTCCGCCTGCCATGTCGGCGACGATGACCAGCGGTTCCCACGTGTCCGCGGCCCGGTCCTCGACGGGCATCGGCGGCTCGGCCTCTTGCAGCTCGGTCATCTGCGACCGAAGCCACTCGTCCAATTGAGCGGCCAGCAGCCGGAAGGCCGGCCGGTCGCGGCGGTGCCGGTAGGGCGCCACGGCCTCACCGGGTCCGCGGCGGCGCATGCGGACGACGACGGCCCGGTCCTCGATCGTGTCGGGCATGGCCCCGATGCCAGCGAGAGCGGCCATGGCGAACGTGGGGATGTGCTCGACGCGCCCGGCGGTGGCGTCGTAGCGGACGGCCGGGCGGTTGCGCTGGTGCCCGGCGTTGAGCAGCCCGCGTAGATCCTCGTTGCCGTCGGCCTTCGGTCCGAAGATCGTGTCGGCCTCATCCACCAGCAGCGTCGGCGGATCGGACGTGATCGACCGGTAGACCGCGGCCGGGGTCGCGTTGACCGTGATCAGCGGATCGTGGGCAGTGGCTTCCACGACGTCGAGCAGCCTCGACTTTCCGCAGCGCTTCTCGGGCGCGCGGATGACCAGCCGCGGCGCGTGCGCCCACGCCGGCTGTGCGTGGGTGGCGGCGATCCAGAGGACGACGGCGTCGGTGGCCTCGGTGCTCGGGAGCACGACGTAGCGGGTCAGAGCTTCGCGGATGGCGTCGAGCAACTGCGCACCGGTCAGCCTCGGTCCGGACGCGGTCATGCCGCCACCCGCCCCGTAGTTACGCCCTCGGCGGTGAATCCACCCTCGATAGCAGCGCGGGTGTCCCGCTCAGTTTGACCAGCCAGCCGCCCGACACGGCTCAGTTCCGACCACGCGTCGGCCTCGGAGAGCGCACCTGCCAGGACCATGCGCGCCACGCCGCGGGCGGCGCCGTAGAGCGTCGTGCGGCGCTTGCCCTCCGGGGCGCGTGCCACGGCGTCGAGGTGGGAGGCAAGCAGGGCGTCTGGGTTCGTGATGCCCCCGCGGTCCGGGCGCCGGTCGGTGCTCGGCGTGTGCGCAGGTTCGGGTGGCTGGCAGGTGGCGAGCAGCCGCGCAGGAAGTGGGCGGACCTCCCGGTCGCCGACTCGCCGGTACGGCTGGCCCGTGGTCGGGTGCTGCGAGGGCGGCGCAACGACGTACCCGCCGTCTGCCTTGACGTCGATGCCGGGCCGTCCGGGCATCGGCCGGGAGCCGACCGGGCGGCCGGGGTGGGCGTAGTAGAGGTGCCAGCCACCCGAACCGGTGCGCACGCAGTAGGTGGGCGGCATCAGGGCCGTGTCGACAGCGCCACCGTGTGCCGGGTCGATGTCGATGATGACCAGCCCGGCGACGGCGCCCGGTGGGCGCCCGGCGCGGATGGCGAGCAGTCCGCATGGCACGCGGTCGTGCATGCGCTCGACGCGGGTCGGGTCGGCGCTGGCGGCGTAAAAGCCGTGGCAGGTCAGGCAGGTGCAGGCCTCCGGGTTGTGATCGTGGCCGGCGGCCTTGCAGGGCTGGCAGTTGGCGACGGGGCGTTTGGTGGTGCGTCCGAGGAAGAACACCGGCCAGCCGCGGGCGGCGTACTCCAGCGCCGCGGCCAGCGTGGGTGTGCGGGTCATGGTGGGCTCCTTCACCGCCGGGAGCAGTGGTGTGCTCCCGGCGGGCAGTCGGTGGGAGACCGGCGCGCACTCGCGGCAGCGCCAGCCGGACGGGTAGAGCCGAGCGCCCGACGCGCCGCACGGTCCGGACCCGGCGCTACAGCGCCCCGGTCCCGGTGTCCACGCGGGCAGCTCGGCGGGGTTCATGCCGCGCGCCGTCCCGGGCGAGCGACCGGGGAGAGCGGCGCGGTGGCCGCGGCGGTGATCGTCCGGCCGATCAGTGCCGCGGCCCGCTGGTGGCCACCGGCCGCGGCGTCGAGCACGGCCGGGTCGGTGAGCAGCAGCACCAGCACCGTGGTCGGGTGACCGTGGTGGTGGGCGTCGTCGTGCGCTCCCGCGATGTCCAGCGCGGCCTGTTCCACGGCCGGGTCGGTGCGGGTCCACTGGCAGACCGGGCAGTGCAGCGCGAACACCGGGGCGGCCGGCAGGTCGGCGGCCATCACTCGTCGTCCTCGAAGTGCGAGAGCGACAAGCGCAGGTCGTCGTGGTCGCTGGTGAGCGAGGCGTCCAGGGCCTTGGTCAATGCGAACGAATCGTGCCGGAGGTGGTCGCGGACGTCCTCGGCGTCGGCGGTGAAGTCGACGTCGGGGAAGTAGTCGACCAGAGCCTGAGCGAACGCGTAGGCGCCGGCCAGGGTCGAGAAGTGACCGTCGAACCCAGTCGGGTCGTTGATGACCAGACCGGAGCCGATGTGCCGGACGGTCCAGCAGCCGTTGAACGTGCCCGTGGGGCTCAGCCCCGGAGTCAGGGCCAGACCGGCGGCGGGCAGTGCCTGGTAGCTCATCTCGGTGGTGTGCTTGGCCGGACCGTAGGTGACGGTGGTGGTTCGCATGGCGGGCATCTCCCTTCTGGTCAGCGGCTGGCGCGGTGCAGCGCGGTGAGGTGGTTAAGGACGTGCCGGCCGATGCGCAGCCGCTCGCCGGTTCCGCCGCAGCGGGGGCAGTGGCGGTAGCCGCGGCCGATCAGTGCGTGCCGTTTGCCGGTTCCGTCGCAGCGGCGGCAGTGGGTGTAGGGCCAGAACCGGCACAGTCCGAGGTAACCGAGAGTGAGGATGATGAGGGCTAGGGCTAGAACCAGCGCGGTGGACACGGGGCCTCCAGAGGCGTGTTTTGGCTGTTCAGGGCATGCAGGGTCTAGGGCCTAGGCCGCAGGTCACTGTGGGCGGCTAGTCCTAGGAGGGGTTCTAGGTTTCGGCCGGGGGCCTTCTAAGGGTCTAGGCCCCCGGCCGGTAACTCTCCGTAGAGAATCTGGGTGGTGTCAGGAGTTGGTGATGTCCGGGCCTTCGGCCTTCGCGAGGGCCTTGCGGACCGCGGCGAGGGCGTAGCCGTTGCGGTTGGAGCCGTCCCGGTAGACCTGCACCACCGGCACCCCGTGGTCCTTGAGCGCCTTGGTCAGCGACGTCTGATCGAGGTGCGCGTGCTTGCTCGGGTAGGCCTCCTGCAGCCGCTCCACCAGAGTCTTGGCCTGCACCTTGGGTTCAACGCCGGGCCAGACCGCGACCACATCGGACAGGATCGTCACGGTGACGACGATCTCCTCGGCCTGCCCCACAGCGTGGCCGCGGAGCGTGCCGGCGTCGGCGCGGCGCTGCGCCCCGATCTGGCAGATCTGGGTGAAGTCGCTGTTCTTGAGCAGGTCGGTGCGGATGACCTGCAGGTCACCGCCCCGCCCGTTGGAGACGCCACCGAGGATCGCGGCGCCCTTGTGCTCCTCCAGGAACCGCTGCGTGCCGAACCCGATGGCGTTGATCCCGGACCCGAGGATCGCGTCGGAGGACTGCCACGTCTTCGTCCGCAGCGCGAGCCGAACGCTGGTGTTGTCCCGCAGGTCGGACGGGATGACGTCGGTCGCCGGCCGCTGCGTGGCCATGACCAGCGTGAACCCCGCGGCCGGGGCGGTCTTGGCCAGCCAAACCAGCAGCGCCAGGGCCTCGTCGCGGATCTCCTTCTCCGGCGCCCGGAGCAGGTTCTGCACCTCATCGAGCACGATCAGGTGCGGCCGGTATCCGGCCTTGGCCAGCTCCGGCGTGAGCTTGCCCTCCGGGTTCTGCTCATCGGACATCGCCCGGAACGCCTTGAACCGGTTCTGCGCCTCACCCTTGAGGTTCTGCAGCGCGCCGATGGCGTACCCGAGGTCCTCGTCGTCGTCACCGAGCCGGAACGTCACAGCGAGCTGTTCGGCGGCCTGCCAGTCCTTGCCGCCCTTGAAGTCCAGCACCGTCACGTCGCAGTGCGGATCGAGGAACCCCGGGGCCACCAGCGCCCGGCCGGCGTAGGTCTTACCCGACCGCGGGATCGCGCCGATCAGGAACGAGTTGAAGATCAGCGACGGGCAGACCTCCCGGCCCCGGACGTCGGCACCGAGCGGGTTGGGGTTCCACACCGAGACCCGAGGCAGCCGGGCCAGCGGCGACCGGCGCGGCGGCAGCATGAACGGGTCCTCATCGGCGACGTAGATCGACACCCGGCGGGCCGAGCCGCGGACGTTCTCCACGAACACCTGCACCTCATCGACGTCCAGACCGGACGCCAGCGCGGCCTGACCCTTGGTCGCATCGGCCACGGTCTTGCCGAACGGCAGATCGACCATCGCCAGGTACCCGGCGTTCTCCCGCTGCAGCGGCTGAGCCAGCGTCGGACGGTTGCCCTCCTCGGTGGTCTCACCGTTGCGATCGACCTTGGCCACCGTGCCACCCAGACCGGCGGCGTTCAGCGCCCGCATCAGGATCGCGTCGGACAGCTGCAGGTACCCCGACGACGTGGCCATGGCCGGGCCGATCAGCGGCGTGTCCGGGTTCGCGCCGACCCGGGCCAGGATCGTGACCAGCACCATGGCCACCAGCACCTGCACCAGCCGCGGCGTGAAGAACCACAGGTACGCACCACCACCGGCACCGACCAGCGTCGCCAGACCGAGCACGACCAGCCGGGCGCGGATGCGCCGGGCGCGGTCCTCCCGGACCCGGATGAACTCCTTCGCGTCCTGCCGGGCACCCGTGGCCAGTTCCTGCTCCATCGCGTCCGCGCGGGTGTCCAGCGCCCACGCCAGCAGCCGCCCGGAGATACGCCACGAACCGCGCACCGCCCGCCCCGTCCACTTGACCGTGGCCCACGGCAGCCGGACAGCGGTGAACCGAATCCGGTACCACCAGCGACGCAGCGTCAGCCGCACCATGTTCCGGATACCGGTCTTCGACTGCATCCACACCGGGATGATCGGCAGCCAACCCTCGTCGGCCGGAGTCGGCAGCGGGGGCAGAACCTCGCCCTCCAGCACCGGGTCGGCGATGTCCGGGACGGTGTCCGGGCGAATGTCCGGGGCCGTGTCCGGCTGGGTGTCCGGGGCCAGGCGGACCCGGGCCGCGGACAGGTCGACCACGTCCGCCGCTCCCCCGTCGACCCGGTAGCGGTCCTCCGGGCGGTCCGGGCCGTACTGCTCCGTCGTGCTCGTCATGTCCAGGTCTCCTTTCAGGCGGCGACCGGCGCGGCGGCCGGGTCGCTAGCGGGCTCGACGGGGGCGGGGTTCCAGTACCGGCGGATCGTCCGGTCGGTGACACCGAGCCGCTTCGCGGCCTCGGCCTGCGTAATCTCGGGGTTCTTCGCCCGCAGCCGAGCCACCGCGGTGGCCGTGTCGGGCTTGCGCGGTGTGCGCGGCCGCGGCGGCGGGGTCGCCTCCACTGCAGCCGGCGCGGCGGACACGGCCCGCCCGGTCTCGATCGCCGGCGCCGGAGCGGGCATCTCAGGGACGGTCACCGGGTCGGCCGGCGCAGCCGTGGCCTCGGCGACGACCACCGCGGCACGGTGCGCGGTAGCGATCAGGGCACCGGTCGCCATCGCCATCAAGCCGTCAACAGCGAGGGGGCCGAGCGCCACGGTGACGGTGTCCTCGCCGTAGTGCTCCAGGAGCCCGGACAGGTGCCGGTACGAGACGATCGCGGCCACCGCGGCGACCGGCAGCATCCCGCCAAACCGCAGCACCCGCCACCACCGGCCCGACGGCCAAGACGGCTTGGCCAGCACCTCAACAGCGATGAACAGGAACACCGGCCAGACCACCGAGAGCAGCACCGCACCGGGCTCCGGCGACCACTGCGCCGCCCACGCCACCGGGTCGGCCGTGCCCTCCGGCGCGGCCGGCGGGATGAACGAGTGCGCCACGTTCGCAGCGATCGACACCCCACCACCGAGCACCAGCGCGACGTATGCCCAACCGCGGCCCGCACCCATCGTCGGAAACTTGGACATCACGCGGCCTCCTGCTCGATCCACGGTGCGTCGTGGCAGTCGATGCACTCGCCGAGCGAGCGCGGGATCACGTAGGGCTTGACCTGCTCGCACGTCGAGCAGGTGCGCCGGGCACGGTTGGCCTTCTCCAGCGCGGCCAGCTGCGCCGGGGTCGCCGGACGCTTCGGCGCGGCCAGATCGCGGCGGTAGAGGTAGGCCACCCGGGTGCCGTAGCCGCCGTAACCGGTGATGCCCCACCACAGAATCTGAGCGGCGATCGGCTGCCGGTTGGGCTGTAACCTGTCCTTGGCCAGCTGCCGCCGGGTCGCGTAGACCGTCGGGTCCGCCCCGCCCCAGTGCGCCGTCGGCAGACCGCCGTGGCGGACGCCGGCCGGGTCCATGTACTCAGCGCGGATGCGGCTCATGGGTTCACCACCGACCACGGGACGATCAGGGCGTCGTAGCCGTACTCGGTGACGTCGAGCAGGACCACGACGTCGTCGCCGTGCTCGAACCACTCCTCGACGCGGTCCACGAACAGGCGGATCGTCTCGTCAGCGCCGTAGTGCTCCCGGACGGTGAACATCACCGCGTCGCCGTCGTAGGCCGTCCAGCCGCCCTCTTCATCGTCATGGACCAGCCGGAACCGCTGGCTGTCCATCGTGGCGGTCACGCGGCGCCCCCGATGACCAGGGCGGCGACGAACAGCCAGCCGATGTGCCAGGACTGATCGAGCAGGTAGGCGCCGTTCATCCCGGCCGTGTTGAGCCGGTAGAACGGGCCGGAGCCGATTCGGTCGGCGATGATCCGCAGCGGTGTCCGCCGGTCGGCGATGTAGTGCGTGACCGCAGAGACCAGTAGCCCGGCGACCGTTGCGGCCGGCGAGAGCTCCAGTCCGGTCCGCCACGCAGCTGCGAGCAGTGCCACCAACGCGGTAGCGGTGTAGGTCGCCACGTGCAGGAAGCAGGCGATTCGGCCGACCCATCCGGGGCGGCCCTTGTGGTCGGCCTGGTGCTGGGTCTGTACCCAGTGGTCGGCGACCTGGTGCGCGGCGTAGAGGGCGACGAACACGACGGCCAGCCCGCCCGGTGTCGCGGCGCTCACGACTTCCGCCCGGTGCCGTTGCACGAGGTGCAGCACTTGTAGGTGTAGCCCGAACCGCCCGCGCTGTGCGCCGTGGATCCGTGGCCGTTGCAGGTCGTGCACTTCTGGTCCGCCATCACGCCACCTCCGGCGTGAACGGCTGGCGGGCGGCGTTGGCCAGCTTCCGAGCCTCGGTCAGTACCCGACGCTCAGCGCTGCGCAGCGCCTGCCAGTCCAGCTCGGTCGGCTCACCGTCGGCGCGAGCGTGCCGCGCCATCGCGTCGACCACATCCATCTCCGCCTCGATCAACGGCCATTCGGCCTCGATCGCGGCGAGTTGGGTCTCGCTGGTTCCTGTTCGCTGCCCTCGTTGGACAGCTTGCGAAGTGGGACGATGCCCATTGGGTCCGCTCCTTCCAAGCAGTTGTGACCCGCTTGGCGAGACCCGGCGTGCCAGCGTCGGGTCTCGCTCCTTTTCGGCGGTAGACCAGCTTGGCTAGTCAGGTTGCCGATAAGAGAAAGGTAGGGCGGCATGGCTAGCCAAGTCAAGCAGTTTGCTCAACCTTCCTTACATGGCTAGTCATCTGTAGGCTGGCGGCGTGCCCAGCGACTATGACTTTCTCGGCCATCTGGACCCAGATGACCCCAAACAGGCATCGCAGCAGATCGCCAACAAGCTGCGGGCGGCCATCCTTACGGGCAAGCTCCAGCCCGGCGAGCGCCTGCCCTCGCAGCCAGACCTAGCCAGCCGCTACGAGGTAGCGCGGGAGACGGTCAAGCGCGCGCTTGACCTCCTGCGAGCGGATCATCTGATCGTCACCCGGCAAGGCAGCGGCGCGTTCGTGCGAGCCCAAACACAGCGCGCAGTCGAGCTGCGCCCCCACATCGAGGCAGCGTTCGAACAGCCGCACGTGTCGATCGACTTCGCGGGGTTCTCGGGCGAGACGCTGCGCGATGCGATGGCGGAAGCGCTCGACAAGGTCCGAGCCGGCCGACACGCCCCCGAGTCCATCGCAGTCCGTGTGTTGCTCTCGGACATGGCCGCACCGGGACCACTGCCAGCTAGCGCAGAGGGCGCCGACGACCCCCGGGTCCGTGAACGGGCGGCCCGCATCACTCGCCGCGCCGCCGACGGAATTCTCGATCAGGTCAGCGAGCTACAGGAATTGGGTTTGGTGAAATCGGCGAGCGCCGACGTTCGCCTGCACCGGGCAGCGCCGCTATTCAAGCTCTACGTACTTAACCAGCATGAAGTCTTCTACGGCTTCTACCCGGTTATTCGGCGGGCAGTTAGCCTAAAGGGCGAGTCGACAGAGATATTCGACCTCATGGGTAAAGATGTACCACTGTTTCACTATGTCATTACCGAAGATGATACTTCCGACGGTGCGCAATTCGTGGCGGCATCCCGGCAGTGGTTCGACTCCGTGTGGAGCACGATCGCATACGAGTACGAACAGTGACTGACACCTTGCGAGAAGCGATCGGATCTAGCGGCCCGATACTGCTCGACTTTGACGGGCCGATCTGTGGGGTATTCGAGAATTACTCAGCTTGGCGGGTAGCGGCTCAACTGCGAGATATGGCTGAGGCATCCGGGGCCACAATTCCGGAGGCCATACAGTCCGAGAGAGATCCGCTGGCCGTGCTTTCGTGGTCCGCAACAGTTGCGGATCCTTCGATCGCATCAGTTGTCGAGTCGACACTGATAATTGAAGAGACTAAGGCCGTTAGAACGGCGCAAGCTACGCCAGGGGTTGTGGAAATCCTACGAAAAGCAGATCGTCTAGCGCGACCACTAGCAGTGGTAAGCAATAATTCCTCGGATGCGATTAACGTCTTCCTGAAACAAGCGTCGCTTGACGGATACGTCTGGGCAGTCATTGGACGCCGAAAAGGCCATCCAGAGCTGATGAAGCCACACCCTTACGCTGTCCTGGACGCCGCCGACGAATTTAGTGCGAACCCCGCAGACTGCGTATTTGTCGGAGACTCACTCAGCGACATCGAGGCCGGGCGAGCCGCCGGAGTTCGCACTGTAGGGTTCGCCAACCGTGCAGGAAAGTTCGAGGCTCTAATCGAATCCGGCGCAGACGCCGTCACATGGTCCATGCAGGAGATAGCCGATTGCTTGTGAGCGCATGGGCGCTGTGAGCCTTGCCCATACCGGCAGGCAAGGCTCACAGCACCTATCCCGAAGCACGCCGACGCCGGTCCATTAGGTTGACCACCGGAGCCGAAGTAGGCGCTGGCTGCTTGAGCGGCACCGGGCTCACCCGCCGAGCAGTCGCCCTCTGGGTAGCGAGCACCTCCTCAAAGAAGTCAGCCGGCCACCGCTCTGACATCAGTTGGAGGGCGTTCGGATCGGAAGTTCCTATGCAGCGCTCAAGCCACGTTCTGATGAGTGCAGGCCTCTCCGGGTCACGAGCGTCCCAACCCGGTTCATCCCGTCTCCAGGTCCGACCCGTGTCAGGGTTCTTTCGCACGTGCAGTTGATCCGTCATGCTCTTGTATCGGTCTTCGCTTACAAGATCAGCACGGAGCAAATGCCGGAGTAGGGCGTACAGCGATATGCCCCACTTGAGTTTAATAGGGATGAGTCCGCTCAGCGTCAGAACCTTCGGGAGCTCAAATCTAATAACGTCCAGAGGAGCGAGAAACTCTGATGCGAACAGCGACGCCTCGTCTTCTACAAATTCCGCTGATGCATCTGTGTGTAGAACGAGGTGGCCGAGTTCATGGGCTAGCGTCCATCGAGTTCGCTCCCACGAATCCAATGCCCTCGCAACAATGGCGGGGCGATCCCGATGGTCTCCGACCCAGATCGAATAGCCGAGGTGCTTCTCCGAGAAAGCGGCGTCGGTGTCCCAAGCGTCTGGGTCGTCGGAAGGACGACGCCCTCTCACCACGACAGCTATCCCGGCGCGCTCAAGTTCGTATGTCAGATACGGAGCGGGCACGCCAGGGTCAATACGCAATGCCTCTCGCGCCCTACGGGCGAGTTCAGCGATGTCTCGATAATCTCTCATCGAGCCAGAACGTCCGGAGAACAAATCCGCCGCAGGAATTGTGACGTTAGGTAGACGGTGATGCTGATCTAGCCAAGTCAGCATGTCACCAGTGACCGCAGCGAAATCTGCAAGGAACTGCCGTTCTCGCTTAGGAGTCGACTTTGGCGCTCGGAACAGAAGGTCTTCACCACGGAGGTTCAATCCGTCTGTGATAAAGAACTGCGGTGGGTAGCGAAGTTCTTTTACAAGAACCTCGAAGTCCGCATCATTAACGTCAGTGATGCCGCCGCCCTCTACACGAGAAAGCTTTGAAGGCGACCACCCAACAGCTTTAGCGAGGTCACCACTAGGGCGACCTCGCAGTGTCCGGGCCTGGCGAACCCGGAAGCCGTAGACTCTATTTTCCATTATGGTTTTTCACCGCCAGCGATGTGCAGACCGAATTACGCGGAGTCTGGCCCAATGATTCCAGACGCGTCCCCGAAGAATTCCTCATAGTCTCCGGGCTCCGGTTGAGATGGAACTTGTACGCCGCCGAGCATGTCGACCTTCGGGTCGGGCAAATCGACAAAGTCGAGTACCCGGGTCTTGCTCGAATTCTCGATGTCGTGCACGAGCGCCAGCACGGCACGGCTGAGTTCGACCTTTCGGGGGTTGGGCTTCCACAGCACTGTGATGCCCTGACCGCCGGCGGGGGTCTCGTTGGCGAAGAGGCTGAGCTGCTCCTCGTCCGGCAGCAACAGCTCCTGTCCCAGCATGGGCAGCGCGACCAGCGTCCGACGCTTCCAGTCGATCGGCTGCTTGCGAACGCGAACGGCGACCCCGCGGTTGTCACCCAAGACAACGCTCCTATTGCGCCCGCTACTGAGAGTCAGCGTCTTCAAGCCCGGCTCCTGAAGTCGCTTCGCACCCAGGTGAACGTACTCCCTCACCATGGTTCCCAGAGTGCCGCCTGCCAACTCCTGTGGAGAACCGAAGTCGCTGCACGTGCGGTAAGCCTGAGGGACGGCTTCCCACAGGAGACCGTGGACAACGGCCAGGTCAGCAGCGTGGGTCTGGTAGTAGTACACGAGCGCCGGTGAGCGGTGTTGGGTCACGGGCGCAATTTTGCACGCCGATCACTACATGGTCAAGCCGACCCGCCGAACACGTGTACCAACCGCACCGCGTGCAGGATCCACGTGCCGTCTGTGGTCTCAGTTGTGGTCTCGTTCGTCAGCGTTCAACGCCGTCCGGGGACGTCCGCGCGCCCTGCTTGACCGGCACCACGGACGCCCGCGAACGTGCGCGGACGGTCACGCGCCGAGTTGGAAAGCGTGTTGGGGGCAACCCCTCACGAGTTCGAATCTCGTATCCTCCGCCAGCCTGGCTGACCAGGCAAAACGTAGGCCCGGTCCACGGATGGACCGGGCCTTCGTCGTTCTCGGCAGCTAAGGTCCGTCTCGGTTTCCGTCTCAGACGGCGGGCGACTTCTCTCGCGCTTCGGCGATTCCGCGATCGATGCGGCGAACTCGAGTCGTCGGAATGGTCCCGCCGATGCCGTCACTCACGGCCGGTGATGTCGTGATCCCAGGGATTCATCACGAGTGCGCCCGTCCGGGCGAGATGCTTGACGTTGCGAGAAACCAGCGTCCAGCCCCTGGCGAGTGCCGTCGCGGCGATGAGCGCGTCCGGCGGGTCGATAGGCGTCCCGGCACTCTTCAACCGCTTGTGGATCGTGAGGTAGGCAAGCGCCTCCGCCTCTCCGATCTCGGCAATCCGATCTTTGTATTCGTGCCTGATACCGACGAGCGCCCGCTCGAAAATGGCACGACGGTCTAGGTCGAGGACGGCGGCAATACCCAGTTCGATCTCGGCAAGGGTGACGACACTCACGTAGAGGCTCGGAGCCGGAACAGAACGAGCCCAGGCCACCACCGCCGGAGATGGACGGGGCCGTGTGGTGAGCTCAGCAATGACGTTGGTGTCGAGTAAGTAGTTCACTGGCTGTTGGCGTCGTCGTACGAACGCTCGCCGAACTCCAGGCCCTCGAACGGCGTGGATTGCAGGAAATCCACGAATCCGTCGTTACCCATGACAGCCCAGCGTCGCAGCACGTCCGGCAGAGCATCAAGATCGGTGTCGGCGAGCTCGGCGTCGAAGTGCTCGCGCTGCTTCTCCGGCAGGGACGTCCTGATCTCCCTGATCGTTCTCAACGGGTGTGCAGGCTCGGGTCGATCGGAAGACAGCGGACGACCGGGTACTGCGCTCACTGCCCCTCCCCTCACCAACCGCGCGGCGGGCGCCTCTACGCACACTCTAGGCGTGGCGGCTCCTCGTGTCAGCCGGCGCTGAGCCGTACGCTCCGTGGTCTCAATTCTGGTCTCATTCACCGTCGTTCAGCGGCGTCCGTCGACGACTCGTCCGCCACGTTCTGCCTGATCGCGAACGTCGACGAACCCCGGCGGACGGCCAGGCGCGGAGTTGGAAAGCGTGTTGGGGGCAACCCCTCACGAGTTCGAATCTCGTATCCTCCGCCAGCCTGGCTGACCAGGCAAAACGTAGGCCCGGTCCACGGATGGACCGGGCCTTCGTCGTTCACTCGGAGCCGGTCTCCGTCTCATTTAGTTGTGGGAGCCTGCGTCGGCCACCTCGGAGGCGCCCCAGAGCGCTGATCCAACCTGCTTGGCAACTTGCTCAGCCTAGGATCGGAGACGAGAACTCGGTGGCATGACCACTTCACTTCTCGCGGCAGGCACGGCGGCCGACCTGAGCGCACTGACCGCCGCTGTCCGCGCCGACGACCACGCTGCCGTCGACGTGCTCCGACCGGCCTTGGCCGCCGCGTTACCCGGCTCCGGCTGGAACACCGACGAACACGGCACCGGACCTTTGCCGACGGGAACTGGTGGGTCGTCGATCCGGTGGGCGGCGACGTCAACGCGGTGCGCGGCATACCCGAGTGGAACATCAGGATCAGCCTCGTCCGCGACGGTCGGCCCGTGCTCGCCCTCCCGCCCGCGCCGATGGTCGGCGAGACGTTCACCGCGGTCGCCGGCGGCGCGTTCCTCAACGGCGAACCGCTGCGCGTCTCCGCGAAGACCGACCCGGCGGCCGCGCTGGTCGGCACCGGCCAGGCTCGACCGGGCCGGGACGCCGCACGCGCGTAGCGGGTGCGATGCGTGCGGCGATCGCGCCCGTGCTGCTCGTGCGTGAGGACGCCGACGTCCGCGACCCGGAATCCATCGCCGCGGCTCTCGACGGGAGCGCGGTCGTCCTCGGCGTCGCCCAGCCGCGCGGCGATGCTCGACGAGGCGGAGACCCCCGTGATCCCGGGTGTGGTCGCGGTTCCGCTGGAACGCTGAACTCGTCGTCGAACACGTCAACCGGGAGTGCTTCCCGACGCGTCCACCACACGGACGCACTCGCGGAGGGAGTTCGATGGACGCGCACGCTCAGGTGGCGTTCCGGGACTACGTCTCGGGTAGGAGAGCCGCGCTGCTGCGCACCGCCTATCTCTTGACCGGGGACCGCGGGCAGGCCGAAGACCTCCTGCAGACCGCACTGGTCAAGACGTACGTCTCCTGGGACCGCATCCGCGACAAGAACGCCGTGGACGCCTACGTCCGGCAGGTGATGGCCACCACGGCGGTGTCGTGGTGGCGCAGGCGATGGCGGGGCGAGCGCCCCAGCGACGAGGTGCCGGACGCGCGCCACGACGCCGACCCGGCGGCCGACCACGCCGAACGGGACGCGATGTGGCGGCTGCTCGGCCGGTTGACGGCCAAGCAGCGGGCGGTGCTGGTGTTGCGGTTCTACGAGGACCTGAGCGAGGCCCAGATCGCCCGGACGCTGGGCATGTCGGCGGGCTCGGTCAAGAGCCACGCCTCCCGCGCGCTCGCCGCGATGCGGATGCACCTCGACCTGCCGGAGCCGACGCGAGGAGGACACCGGTGAGCGACCGGATGGAGGACCTGATGCGCAGGACGCTCCAGGCGCGAGCGGAGGACGCCGGACACTCGTCGTTCGAGGTCGACGACCTGGTCCAGCGAGGAGAGTCGGCGCGTCGTCGCCGCCAGCTGGGCGCCGTCGGAGCGACCGCCGTCGCCGCCGTCGCCGTGATCCTGGCCGGTGCGCTGCTGGGCCGGTCGGCGTCGGACCACGCGCGGCCCTTGCCGCCGGCCGCGTCGCAGTCGACGGCAGCGGCGTCGCCGTCGACCGCGGCGCAATCGACCGCGGCGCAATCGACCGCGGCGGCGTCGCAGTCGACCGCGGCGGGCCACGGCGCTCCCGTCGACCTCACCGCGGTCAAAGGCCGCCACCTGCGCACCATGACCCGCGACATCACCGTGCCGCTGAACCTGACGGCGACGTCCGCCGAGGTCACCGAGGTCAAGGGCGGATGGGTGAGCCTCCCGCGCGCCCGCGCGTCCCGCACCGGGACGCTGAGCTTCATCGACCCGTCCGGCACCGTCAAGACGCTCGCCACCGACGTCGACGCCTACGTCGTCGACACCACTGGCACGCGGATCGCGCTGACCGGCGGGGACGGCGTCACGGTGGGCACGATCCGGGACGGACGGCTGGTCAGTCGCGACACAGCGCGCTCCAGGTACGGCGCGAGGCCGGTGACGTTCGCCGGGAACCATCTGGTGATGAAGGTGGACGGCTCGTGTTGCGGCGGCGACGACCAGGAGTACGTCGCACCCCGCTTCGCGGTGTGGGACTACGTGAACGACGCGTTCACGCCGCGCTGGACCACAACCGTCGTCGAGGTCCACGGGCCGGTGCTCGGCGGCACCCGGTTGCTCGGGATCGTGCGCCAGGGTTCGGTGGACGATCGGACCGGCTGCCTCGCGCTGTTGCGCCCGGAGGACCTGTCAGTGGAGTCGCGGCGCTGCGACCTGGGACTGGCCTGGGGCAGCGGCTACGGAACGCTCTCGCCGAGCGGCCGGTACTTCTTCGACCTCGACGCGGAGAGCGACGGCGGGGCGCTGTTCACGATCGCCGCCGACCTCGACGACGTCCGGCGCACGGACACCGAGATCCCGAACCAGACGCCGATCTGGGACGACGACACGGCGGTGGCGTCGGTCGATGGCGGGCGGTCGCTGGCCCTCTGGCGGTTCGGCGAAGCGCCGAGGCCGATTCCGCTGTTCTCCGACCTGCAGCGCCTGGCGAAGCGGCCGTTCGTGCGCGACTGAGAGGTAGTGACGAGACGCCGCCGCTGGACGCGCGGGTATGGCAGTTCGGGAACGTCCGGAGGATCGATCGAGCTGCGGGTCCGGACGATTACGGACGCCCGCGAACACCGTCGAGCAGCGTTGGAGATCCGGGGTCGCCGGGTCCGGCCCCGGGCATCAAGGCCGGACCCTGCGCCACCCCTGACGCACCGTCGGGTCGGGGTGGGGGTCCCGGCCCGTCGGCTGCCACCAGAGTGCGGTGTTCGTGCTTGCGCGTCGTTCGTGCGGGGCACGCAGCGAGTGTTCGCGTCGCGACAGAAGCGGCTGCTACCGGTTCGCAACCCCAGCGAACCCGTTTGAGCACTTTCGCGGCCGTTAAGTGTGACGCAGACGACGAACATCCCCCAACGGCGGAGGTCACCATGTACGGCAACTCGATCGACAGCGCTTACGACGTCGACCGGTACCTGGAGTTGGCCGCTCGGATCGAGTGGGAAGAGCAGGGCTCGGTCGAGCGCCCGCGCCCCATCGAGACCGCGTCCGCTTACGCGCTCGCCGGCGCCGACCACGCCGGCGCCTGACGGCACCCACCCAGCGCGAACGACCCGGACCACTGGCTCAGCGCGGCGCCCACGCCCCCGGAGCCGCCACCATCTCGCTCACGTGCGACGGGAAATTGCCCGACAACACGTCAGCCAACGTCACCTCGTCCAGCACGTTCCTCACCGCGGCCCGCACCGCCACCCACACGGTCTGCAAGTTCTGCGCCGCCCCCGCGTAAACCGCGGCTTCCGGGCGCTCACCGCGAACACCGGCCAGCGGCCCGTCGACTACTCGGAGCACTTCGCCGATGGCGATGGAGTCGGCCGGACGCGCCAGCCGGTACCCACCTTCTGCGCCGCGCTGGCTGCGCACCAGTCCGCCCCGACGGAGGTCGGAGAGGATTGCCTCGAGGAACTTCCGCGGTAGCCCCTGTTCGTCCGCGAGAGCCTGGGCAGTTGACGTCGTGGGATCGTTCGCGGCCAGCGCCAACATCGCGCGTACCGCGTACTCCGCCCGAGCCGATATCTGCACGTGACCATCATGCCGGTTCGCGGGCCGCGCGTCCCACTCACCCCCGACCGAATGCATGGGATTTGCCGGAACACTCCGGAATGATCCCCGCTACGGCCAGCGACAACCGCTGGTCAGGACAGTCCCCAGCGGCGCCGGAGCGCGTTGTTCGCCCAGCTGAACACGCCGTCGGCGATGATGCCGATGACCAGGATGACGATCATGACGCCCAACATCTGGGCGTACTCGGACAACTCCCGGGTGACGGTGAGCAACGTGCCGAGCCCGCCGGCCTCACCGATCGGGACGATCAGCTCACCGGCCATCAGGCTCCGCCAGGAGAACGCCCAGCCCTGTTTGAGCCCGGCCAGGATCGCCGGGAACGACGCCGGGCCGATCACGGTCCGGTACAGACCGAACCCGCTCGCGCCCATGTTGCGACCGGCGCGCACGAGCAACGGCGGCACGTAGTCGACGCCGGCCAGCACGCCGTTCGCGACCGAGGGCGCGGCGCCCAGCACGATCACGAAGAAGATCGCCGCGTCCCCGCCCTGGAACAGCACGATCGCCAGCGGGAACCAGGCGATCGACGGCATCGTCTGCAGACCGGTGATCAGCGACCCGAACGCCGCCCGCAGCACCGCGAACCGGGCCACCGCGAACCCGATGACCAGGCCGATCGCGACCGCGACGGCGAACCCGAGGATCGCACGCTGCATCGTGGTGGCCACCTGGCCCCAGAACGTGCCCGTCGTGAGCATGTCCCACAGCGAAGGGAACACCTCGGTCGGCGGCGCCAGGATGCTGCGTGGCCGCCAGCCGGTCTCGACGACGATCTGCCAGGACGCGATGCCGATGACGATCGCCAGCAACTTCGGCCACGTGCTCCGCCAGAGGCGCCGGCCACGGTCGCCGCGCTCCGGCACCGCCTCCAGCGCGTCGAGCCCGGCGAGTTCGTCGGAAACCGAGACGTCAGTGGACATGACGCCGCACCTCTTCCTTCAACCGCTCGGTCACCCGTCCGGCCAGCGCGGCGACGTCGGGCGAATCCAGTCGCCGCGGCCGGGGCGCTTCGACCTCGAACTCCTCGATCACCCTCCCGGGCCGGCTGGCCAGCAGGATGACCCGGTCGCCGAGCCGCACGGCCTCGCTCACGTTGTGGGTGACGAACAGCACCGTGAGGTTGCGTTCCAGCCACACCCGCTCGAGCTCGTCGTGCAGTGCGTCGCGCGTCATCGCGTCCAGCGCCGCGAACGGCTCGTCCATCAGCAGCACCCTGGCGTCGTGCGCCAGGGTGCGGGCCAGCGCCACGCGCTGGCGCATCCCGCCGGAAAGCTCGTGCGGACGTTTGTCGACGACGTCGCCGAGCCGCACGGTCTGCAGCAGCTCGGCCGCGCGGGCCCGGCGCTCGGCCCGCCCGACGCCGCGCAGCTTGAGCGGCACCTCCACGTTCTGTCCGACCTTGAGCCAGGGGAACAGCGCCGGCTCCTGGAACATGAACGCGGCCCGTCCACCGTCGACCTCGATCGAACCGGCGGTCGCCGAGTCGAGCCCGGCGACCAGGTTGAGCAGCGTGGACTTGCCGCAGCCCGACGCACCGACCAGGCAGACGAACTCGCCCGGCTCCACGGCCAGGTCGACGCCGTCGAGCGCGACCGTTCCGCCCGGGTAGCGCTTGGAGACGCCACGGAGATCGACGGCGACCGTCACGACTGTTTCACCGCGGTCTCCCCCTTGGAGGCGAGCACCTCGTTGAGCAGCTTCAGGTCGTAGAGGCCGTCGAGGTCGACCTTGTCGAGCAGGCCGATCTCCTCGGCGTGCTTCGCGCCGGTGATCAGCGACGAGGCGATCGGGTCGTTGAGGAACTCCAGCGTCGGCCACGCCTTGGTGATGAGGTCGAGCTTGAGTGGCTTGCCGGTCAGCTTGCCGATCTGCTCGGACACGGCCTTCTGCGCGCCGGCCGCGTCGCTCTTGATCGAGTCGTTCGCGTCGACGTGCGCCTGGAGCAGTGCCTTGACCGTCTTCGGGTACTTCTTCAGGTACTCGGTGCGCACGATCAGGTTCGTGATGACGAACCGCTTGCCCGGCCACAGGTCGCGTTCGTCGATCAGGACCTCGCCGCCCGCGGAGACCAGGCGGCTCACCCACGGCTCCGGCACCCAGGCTCCGTCGAGCTGACCGGCGGTGAACTTCTCCAGGATCTGGGCGTTCTCCTGCGGCTGGATCTTGACGTCGCCGCCGCCGTCCTTCGTCGCGGTGAGGCCCTTCTCCTTGAGCCAGTACCGCAACGCGACGTCCTGGGTGTTGCCCAGCTGCGGCGTGCCGATCTTCGTGCCCTTGAGGTTGGCCTCGGTGATGCCCTTCTTGACGACGAACGCGACACCGCCGGACGCCGAGCCGGCGATGACCCGGATCACCTCGCCCTTGCTCTTCGCGAACGCGTTGACCGTCGGGTTGGGACCGATGTAGGTCGCGTCGAGGCCCTCGGCGAAGATCTGCTCGATCGCGGCCGGACCGGCGTTGAACTGCTTGGTCTCGAGCTTGGTCTGGCTGCCGAGTGCCTTGGCGAACAGGCCGTTCTGGATCCCGACGAGCGCGGTCGCGTGGGTGAGGTTCGGGAAGTGGCCCAGCCGGAGCGTGCTGGCGACGCCGTCGGTGCCACTGGCCTCCGAGTCGTCGTCGCCGCAAGCCGCGAGCGCACCCAGCAGCCCGAGCGAAGCGGAGCCTGCCAACAGTTGGCGGCGCGAAATCACGGCATCTCCCCAGAATAGATAAGACCTAGTTGCTCGGTAGAGATTGCAGCCTTGATGTCCCAGCGTCAATACCGCTGAGTCGAGCAGCACAGCTCCCGTGAACCATGGGAAAGTAGTGACGTGCTCGTGGCCTCGCGGCAGTCCTCGGCGTTGTTGCTGCAGCAGTTCTTCGGCACTTATCTCAATTCTTGGTTACGTACCGCCACAAAAGGTCGCGTCACCGCGCCGCCGGTCGTGATCACCGCTCCTGCGGGCGCCTTCGCCGTCGGCGATCTCCCCGAAGCCAAGCTCATTCATTTCGACGAAAGTCCGGCCGCGCTGAAACCGTTGCTGGCGGCCGATCTCGACGCCCGGCGCGGCACCGTCGTCGGCGCACTCCCCGAGTTGCTCACCGAGGCCGAGCAGGCCGCACTGCTCCTGATCCTCGACGTGACCTCCGGAACGCTCCCGCTGGCCGACCTCACCGCGCTGCTCTCCGGCCCGCGCGCCGGGCGGTGGCCGAGCAGCGACGTCATCGCGTTCATCCGCGCGGACGCGATCAAGCGCGCCGCCGCGAACCTCGTCGGGAACGGGCGGTCGCAGACCGCGCTCGACAAGCTCGATCGCGCTTTCGGGCCGGAGTGGCGCACCGAGTTCCACTCCGGTGGTCCCGGAGCGGCGGTGCGCGGCTATCTGCGTCGACTCGAGGCGGCCCTGCCCGGGCGCGCCTGGCCGGCCGCCGTCCGGGTGAACCCGAACGACGAACCGGTGTTCTGGCTGATCCTGATCACCAAGCAGCCGCACGGCGCGTGGGCGTTCGCCGACGCCGTGGCGCGCGCTCGTCGCGGCTGGCGCCGCACGTTACGTCAGGCCGGCGCGGCGAAGTCCCCGAAAGCCCAGCTGGTGGTCGAAGGGTTGCAGAGCGCCGAGCGGCTGGCGGTCGGGGCGGAGCAGCACGAGGAGCGCGCCGTCGTCGAGAGCCTCAAGAAGAACCTGCTGGCCACTCGGCGCCGGGTCGGCGAGTTCCGCATCTCCGACCGGCCGCGCGAGGTGCTCGACGGGCTGTTCGGCACCGCCGACACGGCCCAGATCAGGGCCGCCGTGCGGGAGCTGCACGCCGCCGGCAAGACATTGTCGACAGGCGTCGGCGGCGACATCCGCGACCACGTCCTGCGGCTGCCGGACAAGCGGGCGATCCGTTAACTGCCCGGCGGCACCGCGATCGAGGCGGCTGCGCCTCAGTCGTGGTTCTCGCCCACCACGTAGACGTAGCCGTCCGGGTCGGTGACCGTCAGGTAGGTCGCCCACGCCTCCACCACCGGCTCGGTGACCTCGACGCCCCGCCCCTTGAGGTCGTGGAACGTCGCTTGGGCGTCTTCGGTGGTCAGGGTGCACGGCGCGGCCGCGGTGTCGGGGAAGACGTATCCGCCGGGCGGAGCGATGAGCGCGACCCGGGTGCGCGCGTGCGGCGGCGCGACGTCGATCCAGCGAGTGCCGTCAGCCATCCATGCGTCCGTGCGTAGTTCCCAACCCAGCGTGTCGACGTAGAACTCGAGCGACCGCTGCTGGTCACGGACATAGAGGACGACACAGTTGATGTGAGAGATCATGCGGACCCCCTGAGCACGGGCGACTACATTGTCGCCCGTGCTCAGAATGCCCGAAAAGTGAAGCTTCTACTCTACCGGGCGAGTAGCAACATATTCATGCAGCGTGCCGCGGCCCGCCCGGGACGCCGCCTTGGCCGTGGAACCGGCCTGCGCCGTCGCCGCCGGAGGCTCCGGGTCGGGCAGCGCGGCGCACGTCGCGTCGACGATGCCCGAGCCCTCCGGTCGTGCCCCGGTCGCCAGATAGTCGGCCAGGTACTTGTCGAGGCAGGCGTTGCCGCTCAACGTGATGCCGTGGTTGCCGCCGTCCTGCTCGACGACCAGCCGCGAGTTCTTGATCTTGCGCCGCACGACCTCGGCACCCGGGTACGGCGTCGCCGCGTCGTCCGTCGCCTGGAAGATCAGCACCGACTCGACCTTCGAGTTCGAGACGTCGATCGGGTGCAGGCTCTTGACCGGCCAGAACGCGCAGGGAGCGTTGTACCAGGCGTTGTTCCACGCCATGAACGGTGCCTTCTTGTACACCTCCCAGTTGTCGTTGACCCACGTCGACCAGTTCTTCGGCCACTTCGCGTCGCGGCACTGCACCGCGGCGTAGATGCTGAAGCCGTTCTCCCCGCTCGCGTCGACCGCGCCGAACGCCTCGAAGACGTCGACGAGCGCCGCCTCGTCCTTGTTGTTGACGTAAGCCGCGAGCGCGTCGGCCAGGAAGGGCCAGTAGCCGTTGTAGTAGCCACCGGGGATGTAGGTGTCCTCGAACTCCGACGGCCCGACGACCCCACCGGCCGGCTTGGCCTTCAGCGCGGCCCGCGTGGCGTACCACTTCTCCAGCACGACGTCCTCGGACGTACCGAGGTGGTAGTTCGCGTCGTGCTTGGCCACCCACGCGGCGAACGCCTCGTGCCGGGCGTCGAACGCGTAGTCCTGCTGCAGGTTGTCCTCGTACCAGACGCCGGTCGGGTCGACGACGCTGTCCAGCACCATGCGGCGGACGTTCTTCGGGAACAGCTTCGCGTAGACCGCACCGAGGTACGTGCCGTACGAGTACCCGAAGTAGTTGATCGTCTTCGCGCCGAGGCCCAGACGGATCTGGTCCATGTCCTTCACGGCGCTGAGCGTGTCGATGTACTTCAGCAGGCTGCCGTACTTCGCCCCGCACTTGGCGGCGAGGCTCTTCACCCGCTTGAGGTTGGCTTCCATGTCGGCCTTGGTCTTCGGCACCGAGTCGGGCCGGACCGGCTTGAAGAAGCCTTCCGCGCAGTTCAGAGCAGGTTCGCTCTTACCGACCCCACGCGGGTCGAACCCGATGACGTCGTACTGGGCCGCGACGTCCTTCGGCAGGTTCTTGGCGACGAAACCGGCGAGCGAGAGCCCGGAACCACCAGGACCACCAGGGTTGACGAGCAAGGCACCCTGCGACTTGGCCGCAGTGTGCGGTATGCGAGAAACCGCGAGAGTGATCTTGCGGCCGCTCGGGTTGTCGTAATCGAGCGGGACGGAGACCTTGCCGCACTGGAGCGTCGGGTAGGTCTCGGTGGCGCACGCCGTCCAGGTGATCGGGGCGGGTGCCTGCGCTTGTGGCGCGGTGAGTGGCGCTGCGACGGCCGGTGACACCAGCGCCGGCGAGATCAGCCCGGCTAAGGCGATCCCGACGACAGCCAGTGCTGAGCGTCGTCCCATAAAAGCCTCCGTGCTCAGCGAGGGTCGACTGCTGACCGCCCCGATCCTGGCGGAGCCACAGCCTCTTCACAGGCAGTAATTCAATAAACGCCCGGATGACCGTTTACCGGGTTTATTCTGCGCGGTTCGTATAACCAGGATTAGTCGTCGTTTTCGGCCCCGTATTCGTCGTCCCGCAGTGCGGACCAGTCGTAGTGCAGCCGCCACAGATGCGCCGGCATGACGTGCAGCGCGACCTCGACCGGGCGATCGTCGGCGTCCCGGGCGACGTGCGTGATGTGAATGACCGGCTGGCCGTCCTCCAGGTCCAGGGCGCGGGCCTCGGCGTCGGACGCCACCCGCACGGTCACGTCCTCGTCGAACCGGGCCGGGCCGTGCCCCCGCTCGGCCAGATACGCGTAGACGGCGCCGCTCCCGACGTCGGACTCGAGCAGTTCGGCGCCGTCGGGCTCGAGGAGCCCGGAGTCCTCGGCGATGTCCCAGGGCAGGTAGGCGTCGGCGAGCCGGGTCGGCTCGTCGTCGGCGAACAGCCGGCGGTGGCGCACCACGACCGGGTCACCCGCGTCGATGCCGAGCGCGACGGCGACCTCGGTGGACGCTTCGACCTTGCTCACCTCGGTGCACTCGGCGCGGGGCGAGAGGCCGAGCGCCCGGCCCTCGAGCTCGGCGGCGCGCGGGTTGGCGTAGCGGTAGCGGGCGTCGCGGGTGATCCGCGGGGTGCTGCGGACGTACGTGCCGGACCCGCGCCGGACGCGAACCAGGCCGGCCGTACGGAGCAGGCTGATCGCCTTGTTGACGGTCACGCGCGAGACGCCCAGCTCGGAGGCCAGCTCCGGCTCGCTGGGGAGCGGATCGTCGGGCAGGTAGAAGCCGGTTTCAATACGCTCCCGGAGCAGGTCGGCGATCTGCCGGTACTGAGACTTCGGCGCGAAAACCTGCTCCACCATCGGCACCCCTTAACCGGCATCTAAGGGACATATACCCCTACCGGCTAGACGTCAGACGTCCGCGGCGCCGTCAGCCCTCCCCCGTTGACATCGAGGACTGGCAGCGCCGCGGACAAGTCCGATCCTTTCGGCGCTGTCGCCTGGGTTTCTCCCCGAAACGTGCCACCTACGGTGGGTTCGTGGACGTGATCGGAATCGGGGCGCTGAACCTCGACCACGTCGTCCGCGCTCCGTCGGCCGGACTGCCGGTGGCGCGTGGTGCGGAGGGACGAACGTCGGCCGAGGTCATCGCGCCGATGCTGGGTGGGGATCCGGTCCTCGGCGGATCGGCGTTCAACACGGTGGTTGCGCTGGCCGCGTCTCGACGAGCTCGGCGTCGACCACGGGTTCGTGTTCCGGGCCGAAGGGTCGACCGGAGCGTGGAGTCCGCGACCTGATCGACCAGGCCGATTACCTGTTCTTGAACATGACCGAATTCGAGGCGCTGGGCCCGAACGCAGGCGTGACCATCGTGAAAAGCCCCGAGGGCATCCATGAGTTCCGCGACGGCCGGGTTCAGTTCACCGACCACGAGCCCTTGTCACCGGCCGAGATAGTCACCCCGACCGGCGCCGGCGATGCATTTGCGGCCGGGTATCTGGCTGGCCTGCTGCTCGAAGACGAGTCGCCGTCCCCGGCAGCACGAGGGCTCTCGTTCGCCCGCCGATCGCTCCGAACTCCTTCCTCGCACCGCTAGGTGGGGCGGCAATTCAAATAAGCTCGGAATCAGGAACAGGGAAGCATTCTTAGGGGGAACCGTGGAAGACACGATGACGAGTGATCGCTCGACGAGCGGCCCTCGAGACGGCAGGAGACGTGCTGCGACCGGCATCGGGGTCGCGGGATTCGCGCTGTCCACGGTCAGCCTGGCTGCGGACTTCCTTCAGCTGGCATCAGCCGGCGCTCGGACCATACTGATCGCAGTGGGTATTGCTCTGATCGTTACCTCCGCGATCACTTTCGCCATAGCTGTTCCCGTCGGGAACAGGTCCGAATTCTCTGCCGGATGTAAAGGCGCATTCAGGACCACCGCTCGATTTATCGCCCTCCGAGTTCTTCCTGGAGCGCCGATCTATGGCCTTCTACTTCTTGAAACGCGGTACTCGATCTTCAATTCTTACTCAGACGCGGTGAAACTTGTCATTTTGACAGTAGTGCTCGCCGTTACGGCGGTACTCGTCCTCTGGGGGCACTTCTATGATTTGACCACACGCCACTGACCGATCAGCCATCCCAGGCACGCCCGACCGCAAACGGACGAACGCCCGGTCAGGTCTCTGTGGACCTGCCGGGCGGGACTTGCTGGCGGTGGCGGTGGGATTTGAACCCACGGAGGAGTTGCCCCCTCACACGCTTTCGAGGCGTGCTCCTTCGGCCGCTCGGACACGCCACCGCCGAAGACGATACCGGATCCGGCCCGGCGGTCCGAATCGCCTCCCGGGCCGCTGGATCAGGGCTGGCGGTGGGCGGCGAAGAAGGAGTCGAGCAGCGCGGCGCACTCGTCCTCGAGCACGCCGCCCAGCACCTCGGGACGATGGTTCAGACGTCGGTCGCGGACGACGTCCCACAGGGAGCCGGCCGCGCCGGCCTTGGGGTCCCAGGCGCCGAAGACGACGCGGTCGACCCGCGACAGCACCAGCGCCCCGGCGCACATCGTGCAGGGCTCCAGCGTCACGACGAGGGTGCAGCCGGCGAGCCGCCACGTGCCGCGCGCTCCGGCCGCGCGCCGCAGAGCCAGCACCTCGGCGTGGGCAGTGGGGTCACCCGACGCCTCCCGCTCGTTGCAGGCCCGTGAGAGCTCCGCTCCCGACTCGTCGAGCACCACCGCACCCACCGGCACGTCCCCGGACGCCGACGCGCCCTCGGCGACCACAAGCGCCGCGCGCATGGCATCCACGTCACGTCCCGGAACGACACCCACCGACCCCGCAGCTACGCCCGTCGGTCGGGAGAAGGCGCCCGGAGACATGCTCACTCGCCGCGGAGATTCGTCAGCGCCTCGGCGCCGCCGATCTTGCGCGAGATCGCCAGCATCACGTCCGACGGCAGCATCCCCTCGTGCGCGCACAGCGCCAACAGATCACGAGCCGACACCCCGAGATCAGCCAGCAAGTCCGCCTCCCCGACCGGCACGCCGACCAGTTCGGGTTCGTCGGAGTCGTCAGAGGAGGCCACGTCGATCTCGTCGAGTTCCTCGAGCAGCACCGCTCCGACCCGTGACTCCTCGGCGAACGACGCGTCCGACGCGAAGATGCGCATCTCGTCGCCGTTGTCCAACCGGAAGACGACCAGGAACTCGTCGTCGGCCTCGACGAACATCAGCGCCAGCGGGGCGTCCGGATCGACCTCGCGCAGCAGATCCGCGGCGTCGTCCGCGACTTCGATCTCGTCCAGGTCGAGCTCGGTGGCGACCCATCCCTGGCGTGGACGGGCCAAGGCAGCAGCAAAATACGACACGTCCACAGCATCGGTCCCGGCGTCTCCGGACGCCAGCCCATCCCCGGACCCAAAAACCGGTCAGGTGGCTATTCTCACGCCATTCGGCGGCGATTGGTGATGAAGTCCCGCTGGCGCTCGTGGCGAGCGCGCCGGGGGGCCACCCGGTTGCGCAACGCCCGCGCCTCCGCGAGCTCGGCGAGTAGCTGGATGCGTCGACGTCGCCGCTCGGGGTCGAGTCGCTCGATGTCCTGGCCGCCGCTCATGAGGTCGACCATGCCCAGAATTCTGGCGTTCATGCAAGAACCGTGGGCACAACGTCCGGTTACGTCCGACGTATTTAGCGGTTCGCCCCTGCCGAAGTCCCTGAACGCGAGGTAGACCGTGTACGTAGTCCACACCGAGCCCACAGACCGGTGAATGACGAGCACGAGGTGACCACATGACAGCAACGGCAGACATCGGCGTAACCGGCTTGGCGGTAATGGGTCGAAACCTCGCCCGAAACCTCGCCCGGCACGGTCACACCGTCGCCATCCACAACCGATCCCCGGAGAAGACCCGGGCCCTCGTCTCCGACCACGGCTACGAGGGCACGTTTGTGGCCAGCGAGTCGATGGCCGACTTCGTCTCCTCGCTGAAGCGACCGCGTGCGGTCATCGTCATGGTCAAGGCCGGCCAGCCGACCGACGACGTGATCGACGAGCTCATCCCGCTGCTGGAGGAAGGCGACATCGTCGTCGACTGCGGCAACGCGCACTACGCCGACACCCGTCGGCGCGAAGACGCGCTGAAGAAGCACGGCCTGCACTTCTCCGGCACCGGCGTCTCCGGTGGCGAGGAAGGCGCGCTCAAGGGCCCGAGCATCATGCCCGGTGGTTCGAAGCACTCGTACGAGAAGCTCGGCCCGATCTTCGAGTCGATCGCGGCGAACGTCGAGGGGGTGCCGTGCTGCATCCACGTCGGGCCGGACGGCGCCGGGCACTTCGTCAAAATGGTGCACAACGGCATCGAGTACGCCGACATGCAGCTGATCGCGGAGGCCTACGACCTGCTGCGTTCCGGTCTGGACGCCACGCCCGGCCAGATCGCTGAGATCTTCCGCGAGTGGAACAAGGGCAGCCTCGAGTCGTTCCTGATCGAGATCACCGCCGACGTGCTCGCCCACGTCGACGGGCGCACCGGCCGGCCGTTCGTCGACGTCGTCCTCGACCAGGCCGAGCAGAAGGGCACCGGGCGCTGGACCGTGCAGAGCGCGCTCGATCTGGGTGTCCCGATCACGGGCATCGCCGAAGCGACGTTCGCGCGGTCGCTGTCGGGCCACGCCGAGCAGCGGGAAGCCGCCCGCGACGTGTTCCCGAGCACCAACGAGCTCGCGTGGGCCGCGGACGACCGCGAGGGCTTCATCGAGGACGTCCGGAAGGCGCTCTACGCGTCGAAGGTCGTCGCGTACGCCCAGGGCTTCGACCAGATCAAGGCCGGTAGCGACGAGTACGGCTGGGACGTCGACCGCGGCGCGATCGCGTCGATCTGGCGGGGCGGCTGCATCATCCGGGCGCGCTTCCTGGACCGCATCCGGGAGGCGTTCGACGAGAACAAGGAGCTGCCGACGCTCCTGGCCTCGCCGTACTTCGTGAAGGCCGTGTCCGACGGGGTCGACAGCTGGCGCCGGGTGGTGTCGGACTCGGCCAAGGCGGGGGTCCCGACGCCGGCGTTCTCGTCGTCGCTGGCCTACTTCGACGGGTTGCGTCGCCGGCGCCTCCCGGCCGCGCTCATCCAGGGCCTCCGGGACAACTTCGGTGCGCACACGTACCGCCGTGTCGACGCCGAGGGTTCGTTCCACACCCTGTGGGGCTCCGACAAGACCGAGCACGAGTCGTAGGACGTCGGAAGGAGCCCGGGCGGCCGGCCCGGGCTCCTTCTAGATGAAGGCCTGGTCCAGGTTGAACGTGTTCCAGGCCAGCACCGTGATCGCGACGCTGAGCGCGGCGCCGGAGACGGCAGCCACGCCCACCCCCATGCCCCGGTCACCGCGGGTGATCAGTACCGTGCCCGCCGAACCGCCCAGCAGTACGGCGGCCAGGAACAGGCCGATCAGCGACGTCGTGCTCCACGAGACCAGCCCGACCAGCACGTAGTAGACGAGCGAGACGCACACGCCGATCAGCACGCCCCACCAGCGCACCGGCCCGCTCTCGCGGAATCGCGGCCGACGCGGCACCGGCGGCGGCGCCGGTTGCGGTACGTAACCGGGTGGCTGCCGCTGCGGAGCCGGGTCCCACGCGCCCGAGGAATCCCAGGATTGCTGCGCGCTCGTCATGGAACGAGCCTACGACGCTCACACTCTGGTCAAGAGTGGACACGTTAGGCATTCTGTAGGCATGGGCGAGGTGTTACCGCTACCGCACCGGGGTGATGTCTTTCTCGATCCCCGTGGCGAGGGAAGGTCCCTGCGCGTCAGCGGTCACCGCGGCGCCGCCACCGTCGTGTTGAGCATCTGGCGTCAAGGCGAGTGCCGGGCGACGTTCCGGCTGGCCGGCAGCGAGGTCGACGAGTTCATCCGGGCGCTGCTGAACGCGGCCCCGCCGTCGGCTCCGGGCACCGACCTGCCTGCCGTCGCCGGCGAGCCGGCCGCCGCGTCGGTACTGCAGGTACAGGTCAGCGGCAACGTCGTGGTGGAGCTGCACAACGCCGTGACCGACGTCGTGCCGACCGAGGTCGTGCCAACCGAGGTCGTTCCGGTTGTCCCGAACGACACGACGAACGCCACGAAGGTCCTGGTGCCGCCCGAGCCGGCCGACGTCGACCTGCTCGATCAGGCCGCCACCACCGGCGACGTCCTCTCGGCGCTCACCGCCGTCCCGGATGCTCCAGAAGATTCAGCTGACCCCCCGCAGGGCCCAGCGCCCGGCCCGGCCGCCGCCACCGGCCGGAACGATCCGCCCGGCCCCGACAAGGCCGACTGACGTCTCGGCCTGGCGCAGCGCGGCCCGCAGCAGCGATCGCTGCCGCTCCACCGCCCGGTGGGTGTCCCGGCACAGTTCGCGGTAGGAGGCGATCGCGTCCGCCGGTACGCCGAGCGCGGCCCGTACCGCGGTCAGCAGCGGCGTGGCGTCGGTTTCGTAGGCGGTGAGCAGTAGGTCGGTGGCGGCTCGGGCGTCGCCGGCCGCGCGGGCGGCCCGCCAGGCGGAACGGTCCAGCAGCATGGCCTTGGCGGCGGCCTCCTGCACCGCACCGACGGCACGCAGCGCGGCTTCGATCCCGGGCGCCCGGCCCGGCGGCAGCGCGACGACGAACGGCACCGGGCAGCGTCGTCCCCGCACCAGCACACCGCCCTCGGCGGCGTCGATCATCGCGAGGAACAGCGCGAACGGCCGGTCGATCGTCACCAGCCGTCCCAACAGGACACCGGCCAGCCGGTCACCGGCCCGGAGCGTGGTGATGCTCAGCTCGGGGTCCTCGTCGACGAGCGGAGCCGGGTCGAGCAGCACCTTGGTGCCCGGCCCGGCGGCGGTCGCGAGCGTGAGCGCGGTCTGCCAGTCCGGCCGCCCCCGGCGCACCGGCTGCGGGTCGGTGATCGCGTAGTCGACGACCACCGCGAGGTCGGGCGGAAGCTGCCGACGCAGCCCGGTGACGACGTCGGCGAGCTGGTCGAGGCGACGCTGCGCTTCGGCCCGGCCGGGGTAGGGCGCGGTGTCGTGGAGCCGGATCACCAGGCGCCGGGCCCGCACGTCCAGTGCGACGCCCGCCGCGCGGTGCAGGGCCGCAAGGGCGCGCGCGGAGAGGTCGGCGTCCGGGTGGCACAGGGGGAACGGGCGTCCCGGCCGGGCGGAGACGTCGGGGAGCACGGCGCCGATCCGGACGTCGGCGTCGGTGGCGTGGGCGACCAGCTCCGCGGCGTTCCCGATCCGGTCGGCCGGTAGCTCGAGGCCGACCTCCGGCGTGATCGACGTCAGGCGGTGCACCAGCGCGGTGTCGGCGACCGCGTCGTGACCGGTGAACCGGTCCGCCGAGCGTCGCAGCAGGGCCGAGGAGATCTCCAGCCGCATGCTGCAGAGGGTTCCGACGGCGTCGGCGTCGACACCCCACAGCAGCCGGGGCTCGGGCTCGGTGGGTTCAGGCGGTGGAGCTTCATCGGAGCGGGGAGGCCGTCCATTACGCCGACCCTTTGTTCGCTTCATCCCATTCCTCCCGGCTTTTCCGGCCTTGACCCTCGCTGATTACGACAGATCACCGCAAGTTGGCGGGGCGGGGAACCGAGGAAGTGTCGTGGTTTGCTACTGGCGTGGCGATGGACAAGGTGGCCGTGCTCGGCCTCGGGTTGATCGGTGGCTCGGTGCTGCTGCGCTCGGTGAGCGCGCAGGTCGCGGCACGCGTGGTGGGGTACGACGCGGACCCGGGGACGCGTGCTGCGGCGGTGGAACGGCTCGGCCCGGCCGCGGTCGCCGCCGATCTGGCGACCGCGGTGGACGGCGCGGATCTGGTCGTGCTGGCGGTGCCGCTGCCGGCTGTCCCCGCGGTGCTCGGCGCGTTGCGCGACGTCGGTCACCGGGGTTTGCTCACCGACGTCACGTCGGTGAAGGAGCCGGTTCGGGCCCTGGTGGGCGAGGGCACCCGCTTCGTGGGCGGGCACCCGATGGCCGGCAAGGAGGCTTCGGGGTTCGACGCCGCCGACGCCGAGCTACTCGTCGGCTGCGCCTGGGCGCTGTGCCTGGACGACGAGACCGCGCTCCCCGACTGGCTGGACGTCGCCCGCTGGGTCCTCGCGGTGGGCGGACAGGTCGCGCCGCTGACGTCGGCCGAGCACGACGCGGCGGTGGCCCGGATCAGTCACCTGCCGCACCTGGTCGCCGCATCGCTGACCGCGGGAGCGGCCGCGGAGCCGATCGGCGCGGCCGCACTGGGGCTGGGCGCCGGGTCGTTCCGGGACGCCACCCGGGTCGCGGCGACCAGGGCCGCGCTCACCGCGGCGATGTGCGGCGGGAACGCGGCCGCGCTGACCACCGAGGTGGACGCGATGCAGGCCCGGCTGGCGGAGGCGCGGGCCCTGCTCACCGGAGAAGACCCGATCGGTGCACTGACCGAGTGGCTGGAGGGTCCGCGGGCGATCCGCGCGGAGTGGCCACCGCACCGGGTGCGGACCGAGCTCCCGCTCACCCGGGACGCCCTGCTGGCGCTCGGCCGCGCCGGCGGACGCCTCACCGGCATCGGCACCGACACCGCACGCGCTACCCGGCCGTGAAAACCGGGAACGGCCCCGTCGGCTCCAGTCCCAGACACGCCTCTCGCACCGCCGCGGCCACCGTCGTCGCGTCCTCCTCGACCGAGGTGTAGAACGACTCGTCGGCCAACTGCTCGGCGTCCAGGTGACGGCGTAGCCGATCGATCGGGTCGAGCGCACGCCAGTGCTCCAACTCGCCCGGCTCGCGGTACCGGCGCGGGTCGTCGGACGTCGTGTGCGGCCCCATCCGGTACGTGAACGACTCGATCAGGCTCGGCCCCTCCCCGGCCCGTGCGCGATCGACCGCCCAGCGGGTCACGGCCAGCACGGCCAGGACGTCGTTGCCGTCGACCCGGACGCCGGGGAACCCGAACCCCTCGGCTCGGCGGTAGAGCGGTACCGGCGACTGCTTCCCGACCGGAACCGAGATCGCGTACTGGTTGTTCTGCAGGCAGAACACGACCGGGGCATCGGTCGCGCTAGCCCAGTTCATCGCCTCGCTGGCGTCGCCCTGGCTGGTGGAGCCGTCCCCGAAGTAGACGCCGACCACCTCGCGCGCGTCGTCACGCTGGACGCCCATCGCGTACCCGACCGCGTGCAGCAGCTGGGCCGCCAGCACGATCGTGTACGTGTTCAGGCGGCGCTCGGTGATGTTCCAGCCACCGTGCGACGCACCGCGAAACAGCGAGAGCAGTTCGGCCGGACGCACACCGCGAGCCAGCGCGACGCCGTGCTCGCGGTACGAGGGGAACAGCATGTCGGACGCGGCGAACGCCCGGACCGACGCGACCTGCGCGGCTTCCTGCCCCTGGCTCGGCGCCCAGAGCCCCAGCTCGCCCTGGCGCTGCAGCGCGGTGGCCTCGGCGTCCACCCGGCGGGTGACCACCATGTCGCGGTACATGCCGCGCAACTCGTCGTGGGTGACGTCGAGGGGGAAATTGTCGTCGTCCCGGCGCACACCGTCCGGGGTCAAAAGCTGGATCACGAGAAACTCCGCAGCGGTCCTAGCGGTACGTCGTCCCAGGTCTGGCCGGCGGCGAACCGTACCACCCTGCGGTCGGTGACCACTGCGGTGACCAGGTCGAAGGGCGTGACGTCGAAGGCCGGGTTGGCCGCGGCCACCCCGAACCCCGACACCTCGGCGCCCCCGCGGTCCTCGATCTCGACCTCGGCACCGGTGCGGGTGGCCGGGTCCACCGTGGATTCCGGCGCGACCACGACGAACGGGATACCGGCCCGGGCCGCGCCCAGCGCGTGCGCGTACGAACCGATCTTGTTGACGACGTCGCCGTTGGCGCAGATCCGGTCGGCGCCGATGATCACCGCGTCGACCTCACCCCGCGCCATCAGGTAGGCGCCCGCGCCGTCCACCGCGAGCCGGAACGGGACCCCGGCCCGACCGAGCTCCCACGTGGTGAGCCGTGCGCCCTGCAGCAGCGGGCGCGTCTCGCTGGCCACCACCCCGCCCAGCAGACCGGCCCGGTGCAGGGCGAACACCACCCCGAGCGCGGTGCCGCCGGTCACCGTCGCCAGCCCGCCGGTGTTGCAGTGCGTCAACAGGCGCGGTTGCGCGGCGCAGAGCTCGGAGATCAGCTCGACGCCGTACGCAGCCATCGAGTCGCTGCTGGCGATCTCCTCGTCGCGGATCGCGAGCGCCTCGGCGAGCACGGCGTCGGCCCCGTCCGGCACCACCGCGGCGACCCGGTCGACGGCGCGCGCGAGGTTCACCGCGGTCGGCCGGGCGTCACGCAGCGCCCGGATCGCGGCACTCGGCTCGGGCAGCGTACGTACCGCCAGCGCGACGCCGAGCCCACCGGCGACGCCGATCGCCGGCGCCCCACGCACCGCGAGGCGCTGGATCGCGTCGACGACGTCCTCGACCGTCTCCAGCCGGAGCAGTCGCTCGACGGCAGGCAACGCGGTCTGGTCGATGAGCTCGACGGCGCCGTCGGCCCAGTCGACGGTGCGCTGGTCGGGAGAGAAGGTAGCGGGAACGTCGCCGGTCGGCGGCGTGGATCGAAGCGATTCGGTGCTGCTCACACACCGAGCCTGCCATGTCCACGCCGTCCGACCGGCTCCGCCGGTCGCCAGGACCGTCCGGGGGCGCGTGTGGACGATCCGAGCGACGTTCGAGGGGGTCGTTCAGACCCGTTCTTCGCTGCCGGTGAGTGCTCGCTCGAGCACGGTCCGGGTGGTGCAGGGCCACGGCACTCGCCCGGCCGGGGTCTCCGGACAGCCGGTGCAGTAGAAGCGACCGTCCGGGTCGCTGGGCAGCTGACCGCCGTCGTGCAGAGCCAGTACCGACTCCACTGCTCGCAGCAGGTCGTACAGGTCGAGAGGAGCGTGGGCGAGCAGCGCGACGTCGTCAGCGGTACGGATCCGTTCGCGGATGTCCCGCAGCGTCACCCAGACGTTCGTGTGGTGACCCCGACTCACCGGGCGCACCGGAACTGCGGAGCGCACCGAAGTCGCGAGCGCCCAGCCGACACTCGCGGCAGCGCGCCCACCGGTGGCAATCCACCGGATGCACGTTCGGGCGTCAGATCGGTATCCCGTCCACACGAGAGGATCCCCCGGTTCCGGAGTGATCTGGGGCCCGAGCCGCGTCCTCCCGTAGCCGGCCTAGACATCGGTAGCGCCCAGCTTCGACATCAGGTCCACCCCTCTGGTGCGTTTGCAAGTTGCAATTCGAGAGTGAACGTTCAACGACGAGTACACAAACCGTCACGGACTGACGCTGATACCCGGGCGTATGAGCAAACCGGGCCGGTATACGTCAACTCTGATGTGGTGAGAGCCAACCACCCGGTGCGAAGAGCCCCCAGCCGCCCCAGCGGTACCAGAGGGCTACTGCTGATCAGCCCAAGGGTCCGAGAAGATGGCCCGACAGGCGGATCCACGCTCCCTGGGAGCCGGCCGAAAAGGCTCCGACCTGCAATCACACACCGAAGTATCAGGGGGCTAGCCCTACCATTGTGGCCTTGCGCACATTTTCGGCGCAGCTATCATCAGCCTCATCCGGGTGTTTGAGAAGTGTCCACTGCGCAGGGCAGGAGCACGTCGATGGCCCGTGAGTCGTCCGAGCACAACCCCGCTCCCCGGGTGTGCGCCCACTGCGGGGGGCGACTTCGCCGCGACAACACCAACACGCTGTGTGACCCGTGCCAGCGGAGCGCGCACACTGTCGAGCTTCTCGCGCCCGTGCTCCCGCTCGATTTCTGGGCCGAACCGGAGATGCGCGCGGCGCTCGCCGATCACGACCTCGGCAAGGTCTCGCAGCTCTATCGCGCACGTACACCGATCCGGCGCCAACACATGGTCGCCGAGCTCGTCGGTTTTTCGCAGGCCCACATCTCGCGAATCGAACGCGGACTCTGCGAGATCCGCCTCGATACCGTATTGCGTTTCGTGCAGGGCCTACGTATTCCGCCGCACCTGGTAGACCCCATCGGTGCTCCATACCTCGACGGATCAACGGCGCCCGAATTGCCAACTACCGTCCCTACTCATGCAGGGCATGAAGTAGGAGACAACATGCGACGTAGAAGTGTGCTGAAAGGACTGACCGGCGCGGCCGCGCTGGTGGGGTTCTCGCTCGCGGGTGACGAAGACGAAGAAGCACTCGCGAACGACGATTTCGGCCGCGTCGGCGAAGCGCACGCCGCGCAGTTGGAAGATGCTCCGAAGCATCTGTACAACCTCGACTATCGCTACGGCGGCGACACGCTCTGTGATCAAGCCGCCGCCCAGCTGCGCCGCGCGAACAAGCTCCTCAACCGCGGGCAGTACAGCGAGAAGGTCGGCCAGCGTCTGCAGGTCGCCACCGGCGAACTCGGTATCTGCGCCGGCTGGCTCGCGTTCGACGCGGGACGTCAGGACCAGGCCCGCTACTGCTACACCGAAGCGCTGGCCGCGGCCCGGATGGCGAACGACGCGAACCTCGAAGTCCACGCGCTGGCCAACATGAGCATGCAGGCGGTGGCGCTCGACCGGCCGCGCGAGGGTCTGCACATGGCCCAGGCCGCGCAACGGGTCGCCGAGCAGATCTCGACGCCGACGATGGACTCCCTGCTCGCCATGCGTGAGGCCCGCGCCTGGGCGAAGCTCAACGACGGTCCCGCCGCCCGGCGTGCGATGGTCCGCGCCCGTGACGCTTTCGAGCAGCGCAGCGACGACGAGGAGAAGCCGGTCTGGATCGCGTTCTTCGACGAGGTCGAGTTGGCCGGCAACGAGGGTATGTGCGAGCTCGACACCGGTCGGGCCAACAAGGCCGCGTCGTTCCTGGAACTCGCCCGCGGTAAGCAGCGCGAGGGCATGGTTCGGAACAAGTCTCTGTATACCGTTCGGCTGGCCTTCGCTACGCTCGCTCGCAGGGACGTGACGCGCGCCATCGAGATCGGTGAGGAGGCGTTGGGCATGGTCGTGAACGAAGTGACGAGCACCCGCACCCTCAACGAGCTCCGGGCGTTCCGGCGTCAGCTGGCTCAGGTCAGCACCTCCACCGCCGCTCGCACCTTCATGGCGAGGTTCGACTCGACGGTCGTTGCGTGACGTCGGCCGCCGATGACGGCGGCCGAAGTCGAAGCTTCTCCGTGGCCACCACGGAAAGCGATGGTTTTCACACAGTAGGTCGTAACTCCACGTCCGCTTGTCCGGACGGGGGTTCACCGTCCGGCCAGCAGGAAGGCCGACGATGATCCCATCCGCACTGGATCTGCACGCCCTCGATACCGATGAGGCTCGAGCGATTCAAGACGAGCTGTTCGGGTTGTACGCGCGGATCTACGCCGACCAGCTCAGCGACCCGTTCTACTCCGAGGAGAGATTCGCCGAGCGGTTCGCCGGTCACTCCGGTCGCCCGGGTTTCGAGCTGGTGACCGGCCGGGTCGCCGGCGAGCTGATCGGCTACGCCTACGGCGGCCCGCTCCCGCCGCGCACGCAGTGGTGGAACGGCTTGCGTGAGCCGGTGCCCGCCGAGCAGCTCGACGAGGACGGCGCGCGAACGTTCGCGCTGAACGAGATCATGGTGACGCAGGACTGGCGACGTCGGGGGATCGCCAGGACGCTTCACGACGCGCTGCTCGCCGAGCGTCCGGAGCGCCGCGCCACGCTTCTCGTCGATCCGGGGAACACTCCGGCCCGAACCGCGTACCTGTCTTGGGGGTGGCAGCTGCTCGGACACCTGCAGCCGTTCCCGGACGCACCGGTGTACGACGCCCTGATCGTCGACCTTCCGCTACGCCACGTCGCTGCCGGGTGAAAATCCCATAAAGAGGCGCGCAATTCCCAATTGACCGTTACTACCCGAGTTGGCTCTCGTTGATCAGAGCGTGCTGACCCCGCGCTCCCACTGTTCCCGGATCCCAGGGCCCCGACCTGAGCGTCCGGAGTCGCGGCCTGCGCCCGCGGAGCACGTGCTCGCGGTGCAACGCTCTGGTCGACGAGAGCGGCATCGGGCGCACGCCCTCTACTGCGCTCGCCCGCGCCCGGCCGACCAGGCCTCCGGCCGCGGTTCCGCCCGAGCCCGCTGACCGGGCCGAGCTAGGCTCCCGCTTGGCCCAGTAGCTTCGAGGCGACCGGCAGCTGGCTCCCCGCGACCCGGGACAGCACCGTCCAGAGCTGCGGAACAGCGTCCGCGTGACAGCCACGCGCGGCCAGGAGCGTCGTCAGCCACTCGCGCCCCTCGACCAGGACGGTCACGTCGTCGGTGAGGAGGGCGGCGGCGAGGGCGTGCAACGCGTGGTCGACGGCGTAGTCCGCTTCGGCGTCCAGGCCGGCCAGGCAGTCCGCTCCGATTCCCTCGAGCGCGACCAGCCACTCCTTCAGCACGCGGGCCGCGAGTTCCCGGTTACGCAGCAGCAGTTCGGCCTGCTCGTCGGCGCCGGCGTGGGCGAGCGCCGGTACCGGCTCCACGATCGGGCGGAGCTCGGTCAGCACGCCCGCTGCTTCCCGCGGCGACGCCGCCCAACCGCTGGCGCCCAGCGCGAGCGCCCGGGACGGTCCGCGGCCGAACGCCCGGCCACCAGCCAGCGTCGGTATACCGGCTTCGGACGCGGCTTCGATGATGCGCCGAGCCGCCGGCAGCGCGGCCGGCATCGAGCAGCTCACCGCGACGACGTCCGGGTCGAGGCGGTGCAGGTACCCGGCGAGGTGGTGCGCCGGAGTGGAGGCGCCGAGGTAGGTGGTCCGCCAGCCGAGGTGGCGCAGCGACTCGGTCACGATCCGGGCGGCGAGCGCGTGCCACTCCCGCTCGGCGCAGGCGACGACCGCGTACCCGACCGGCTGCTCCGCCTCCGGGATCCAGGCGCCGACGGTGCCCACGGCGGCCTCGCTGACCGCGGTGGCCGCGTGCTCCTGGGCAACCGTGTACTCGCCGCTCTGCCAGCGTTCGCCGACGATCTGCTGGGCCGGCGTGATCAGGTCGAGCAGCAGATCGAGCGGGTCGACCCCGTCGTTGAGCAGCTCACTGACCAGCTCGACGGCCAGGCGTCGGTCGGCAGCGTCGAGGGCCTTGGCGAAGTTCTCCCTGGCCTCGTCGCTGACGTACGTCACTGCCGGACTCCTCCGAACGCCAACACGGCGACGTCGTCGGTGGGCGCGAGCCCGGCACCGCTGTACTCCGCGACCGCGATGTCCACGGCCTCGGCCAGCGCGTGCGGCCCGCTCCCGGCGTAGCCGGCGGCGAGCTGGGAGAGGCGGCCGAGCCCGAACCGGCCGTCGGAGCCGACGGCATCCGGCACACCGTCGGTGAACAGCAGCATCATGTCGCCGGGGGCCAGTTCCTGCTCGACCTCGGTGTACTCGGCCGTCCGGAGCGCTCCGCAGAGCAGGCCCTTCACCGGCACTTCTTCGACGACGCCCGAGGTGCGCACGACCAGCGGCCTCGGGTGCCCGGCCGACGCGATCCGCACCGACGCGCTTCCGTCGGGCCTGGTCGTGACCCGGGCGCTGAGCGCGGTGAGGAATCGGGTGGCCGGTTGCGCACGGTCGGCCCCGGCGAAGAGCGCGGAGTTGAGGACACGCAGCAGTTCGGCGGGCCGTCGGTCGAAGAACGCGGCACCCCGCACGGTGTGACGCGCCTGACCGGTGAGGATCGCCGCCTCGGCACCCTTGCCCGCGACGTCGCCCAGCAGCACCGACCAGTCGCCCGGATCGCCGAACACGTCGAAGAAGTCCCCGCCGATCTCGGCGGCGTGCATCGCGGCACGCATCCGCGCACCGATCGCCAGTCCGGGCGTCTCGGGTAGCTCCGGTGCCCGGAGGCTGGCCGCCAGCACCTCAGCCACGTGGGCCTGCTCGGCGTAGACCCGGGCGGTGTCCAGCGCGATCGCGATCCGGCCGGTGATCTCGACCGCGACCGCCACGTCCTCGTTCTCGAAGCCGCGACCGGCCCGGCGGGCCAGCGTGAGCGTGCCGAACGTCGTGCCCCGGGCGGTGAGCGGCAGCACCAGCAGGTCGGCCGGGCGCAGCCCGAGCAGGCCGTTGCGCAGCTCGCCCACGGGCACGGTCGCGGCGACGATGTCGGGAACGTGCCCGTCCGCGAGCACGTGCATCAGCTCGTAGCGGCCGGTCGTGAGAATGCGTCCGTGGCCGGAGAGCTCGCCCAGCGGGGGGCGAGCGCCTTCCTCGCTCACGAATCGGTCGGGCTCGTCCGCACGCACGGCGGTGTAACGCACGCCGGTGCGCGTCGGCATCAGGATCTGGGCCCAGTCGGCCACGGCCGGGACCGTCACGTGCAGTGCACGGCGGAGCGTCCGGTCGGGGTTGAGCGACCCGGCGAGTTGCTTGCTCGCGTCGGCCAGATAGGCGGCGCGCTCACGCGCCGTGGCCAGGAGTGTGGAGTCGTCAAGCGGACCCAGCGGGGTCTGGGCCACGTACCGCACTGGCTGCTCGAACATCAGCACAACCGCATTTCCGTGGGAGTCCCTGCGCAGGCGGGCACCCTCGACTGTACCGACCGGTACGACGAAGAGGCAGGACGCTGCGTCATGAATAGTGGTGGAGACGACGCACGACCGATGCACGAAACGCACCCGCTTGTCGGTTGACCGACCTGTCGACGGTTGGGCTGCCGCTGCGGTGGAACAATTCTTACGGCGGCGAGCAGTGGGGAGGGCGGAGTGGTCGAGGACGAGATCTGGCGGCTGGACGTCTCGGTCGTAGACGGTACGGCCTGGCTGCGTCCGCAGGGCGACCTCGACATGGAGACCTCCCCGTCCCTGATCCGAGCCGCTCAGCGCGAATTCGCCGGCGGTGCACGGCGGGTCGTGGTGGATCTGTCGCAGATCACGTTCGTGGACTCGTCCGGTATCGGCGCCCTGGTCACGCTCTGGCGGACGATCGGCGAGTCCCCGGGAGCCTTCGCGATCTCGGCGCCGTCCCGGGCCGCTCAGTCGGTGCTGGCGACCACCGGTATCGACGGGCTGATCGAGCGGGTCGACTCGCTGGCCGCGCCCCAGGGCCAGGTCTGAGCACCCCAGAACTCCGGTAGCTCCGCGGCGTGGGCCTCCGGGTGACGCTCGGCGGCAACTTGTGCGAGACGTTCTTCTCCGTACTCGACCATGAACGCGACGTTATGGGTCACTGACGTCGGAATCGTTACAGGCCGTAACCGGTAATGTTTCCGATCACAGCGATACCGGAGCGGCCCCGGCGGAGGCGGCGACGCACCAGAATCGAACCGACAGCAGCGCCGTGGGAAAGGATGGGAACGGATGCCCGACTTGCCACGGGCGGGGCTCCATCTCCGTTGGTTCGCGCACCCGTCCGGCTCCGGCCGCCCGGTCGTCGTCACCGGCGCTTTCGACGTGCTCCACGTCGGCCACCTGCGGTTTCTCCAGGCTGCTCGCACCATGGGCAGCCTGCTGCTGGTCGGCGTCGAGGCCGACAACCGGGTTTCGGCCTGGAAGGGGCCGGGTCGCCCGATCAACACCGACGTCGAGCGGGCCGAGATGCTCGCCGCGCTCCGTCCGGTCGACGGTGTGTTCCTCGTCCAGGGCGGGCCCGACGTGAAGGACCCGGAGGCCTACGTCGAGTTGCTGCGCCCGCTGGACCCGGCCGTACTGGCGTTCACCCAGGGTGATCCGTTCGCGGTGGAGAAGCACCGGTCGGCCCGGTTGCTCGACGCGGCCGCGGTCGAGGTGCCGCTGGTGCCGGAGCGGTCGACGAGCGCGGTGCTCAACGGGCAGCGCGCGGTACCCACCAGCGGCTGACCGCGAGCGTCGCCGTACTCGCGATGGCCAGCGACGCGGCCACGGTCAGCCCCACGACGAGCATGCTCGGCACGTTCGACTCGAACTCGCGCACCGCGTGGTCGCCGCTCGCCTGGGCCATCCAGATCGACGTCGCCAGGATGAGCAGGAGCGAGAGCCAGCCCAGGAACCCGATACCGACCGTGAGCCGCCGCGCGGTGGTGGCCGAGGCGCGGCCGTACAGCGGAATCGCCACCGCCGCGGCGATCGCCGCGCCGTAACTACCGGTGTCGAGCGCTCCCGCCACGGTGGCCACACCGTCCGGGGACGCGCCGTCGCCGACGCTCGTGTACCGCCAGAGTGCGTCCCAGGCCAACGTCAGCGTCGGATAGGCCAGCGCGATCAGCAGCGCCGCGCGGCGTCCCCGGCTGGCGTCGAGTTCGGCCTGGTAGAGCGGTGCCAGCTCGGCGGGGTCGCCGAATTCGTCCGCGGCCTTCCTGGCTGCTTCGGCCGGTGGCAGGCCGGCTTGCTCGTAGGCCTCGGCGGCGTCACGCAGGCCGTCCTCCACCTCCCGCAACAGCTCCTTGCGGACGCCGTGCGGGCCGCGGAGGCGAGCTCGCAGATCGTCGACGACCGCACTCATGCTTCACCCGCCAGCGTCGCGTTGAGGGCCCGGCTGAAGTCACGCCAGTCCGTGCGCTCGGCCGACAGCGCGTGGCGGCCGGAACCGGTGAGCGCGTAGGTGCGCCGTTTGCGGCCACCGACCGTGCTCCAGCTGCCGGACAGGTAGCCGGCCCGCTCGAGTGCGCGGAGCGCCGGGTACACGGTGCCGGTGGGCAGGTCGAAGCGACCGCCGGAACGCTGCCGGAGCGCCTCGATCACCGCGTAGCCGTGCAGCGGTCCGGGCTCGAGGACGGCCAGCAGCATGGCGTCCAGATGGCCGCGCACACTGTCTTTCACAAGTAGGCACCCTACTTATCCGGGGCAACCCCGGGAGCGACTCAGGGTCGGCATCCGGGCTCGCACCGGATCCATAGGTAGGCTGTCTACTCATAGCGTCGTCATCATGAAAACGACGCTCTGGCTGTTCCGGCTGAGCCTCACCGTGCACGCGGTGTGCGTGCTCGCTCAGCCGATCCTCGCCGGCCTCTACCTGGACGGGTCCTACGACGCGCTCGGCGCACACAGCCTGAACGGGTCGATCCTGCCGGCGACCGGAATGGTCGTCGGGGCCGCCGCGCTCGCGTTCTGGATCGCCGGTGGCGCCGGCTGGCCGCTGCTCGCGTACGCCACGCTGTGGCTCGCGGAGGGCTTCCAGATCGGCGTGGGTTACGCCCGCGTGCTCGCGATCCACCTCCCGCTCGGCGTCACGATCGTGGTGCTCACGGTCTGGCTCACGGTCTGGGTCTGGCTCCCCCGGGCCGCCCGCCGCCGACGGCGCCGCACGTCCGCGCGGAACGCGCTCGACCGTCTGGAGCAGCCGTGAAGCGGCGGCGGTTCCTGGGGCTGACGGGAGCCGCGGCCGGCGCGATCGCACTCGGCGGGTGCGCCGCGGAGGGGTCGACCGGCGAGGCGCTCGGCAGCGACCGGCCACTCCCGGCCCCGTTCCGGGTCCCGCTCCCGATCCCTCCGGTGAAACGCCCGGCCCGCCGGGACACCAGCACGGACTGGTACGAGATCGTCCAGCGCCCGGCCGACGTCGAGATCCTGCCCGGCGTCCGCACGCGGATCCTCGGCTACGACGGGGTCTTCCCCGGCCCCACGATCGAGTCACGCAGCGGCCGGCGCACGGTGGTGCGTCACCTGAACCACACGGACGTGCCGACGGTCGTCCACCTCCACGGTGGGCACACCCCGGCCGACCACGACGGCTGGCCCACCGACCTCGTGCTCCCCCGCGCCGGGGGCGACCACCACACCCATCACCGGGCCGGCCACGTCACCCGGGGCCGACGCGACTACGTCTATCCGCTCGCCCAACCGGCCGCGACGCTCTGGTACCACGACCACCGGATGGACTTCACCGGTCCGCAGGTCTACCGCGGCCTGGCCGGCTTCCACCTGATCCGCGACGACGTCGAAGCCGCGCTCCCGCTCCCCGACGGCGACCGGGACGTCCCGCTGATGATCACCGACCGGGCCTTCGACGCCGACGGCGCCCTGAAATACCCCGCCGCCGACCATGCGGCGGGCACGCACGACGACTTCCTCGAGGGAGTCCTCGGCGACGTCGTGCTGGTCAACGGCGCACCCTGGCCCGAACTCGAGGTCGACGCCGTCCGCTACCGCTTCCGCGTGCTCAACGCATCGAACGCCCGCCGCTACCAACTCACCCTCGACCAGGGCGCCACGTTCGTCCAGATCGGATCCGACGCCGGTCTGCTCGCGGCGCCGATCGAGCACCGCAGCCTCACGGTCGCACCGGCCGAACGCTTCGACGTGATCGTCGACTTCAGCGGCTTCCGCCCGGGCGCACTGATCACGATGCGCAACCCGCTCGGCCGCGCCGGTGCCGGCCGGGTCATGCGTTTCCGGGTCGCCCGACGCGCCCGGGACGACTCGACGATCCCGGCCGCGCTCGCGGAGATCCCGCGGCTCACCCCACCGGCGGACGCCCCGAGGCGGCGTTTCGCGTTCAGCCGCGGCATCGTCCCCGACGGCCTCGGCGGGGAGCGCAAAGGCTGGGTGATCAACGGCAAACCCTTCGATCCGAGCCGCGTCGACGCCGCTCCCCGCCTGGACGACGTAGAGATCTGGACGCTCTCCACCGATCTGCACCACCCGGTGCACGTCCACCTCTCGCCGTTCCAGGTGCTCTCCCGAAACGGCCGCTCCCCCGGCGACTTCGACGCCGGGTGGAAGGACACAGTCGACCTACGGCCGGCGGAGACCGTCGAGATAGCAGTGCGTTTCACCGACTACCGCGGACGGTTCCTGCTGCACTGCCACAACCTCGAACACGAAGACATGACGATGATGTCTACTTTCGCGACAAAGTGACCATTAGTACTCACCAGTCACTTTAAAAGCTTCCGTTGCTGGCTTAAGAGCGTCGCAAGAACGTTGGCACCAGCTCCGAGCGTTACTAACTTCCGGCGTGAATCGCCACGAATTTTCTCGATCCAGCGGATCGATGCTCACCGCCACGCATCAAAGGAGCCCTGCCGCATGTCTGAGCGGCCTGGTAGATCGACCTTCGAACCCGAGTCGCGGCGCTGGGGTCGCCGCGGACTCGTCACCGGCGCGCTGGCCGCCGCCGGCCTCGCCGTCGCGGCCTGCAGCAAAGACGACGAGACACCGCCGAAACCGTCGACGAAGACCGGCGGCGGCAGCCCTGTCGACGCCGCTGATTCCGCCGGTCCCGCGCAGAGCTCGACCGCCGGCGGCACGGCCCCGACCGGTGGTGACACGGCCACGAAGTCGCTGGACCGCTCCACCGGCGGGAACTCCCGACGCGCCGCCGGACGCCAGGCGCGAACCGTCCGCACGTACAGCGACCGCGACCAGTCCTACGCCGCCGCCGGGAAGCCTCGCCGCCGCCCGAGCGTCCCGGCCAAGCTGTACTCGGGGCCGGCGGCGGCGGCGACCGCCACGAAGGTCGGCTCGCCGCTCGTCTTCACCGCCGACCCGGTGCTGCACCTCGTCCGCCGCACGACGTTCGGAGCGACGCCGGAACTGGTCGCCGAGGTGCGCGAGACCGGCATCGACGCGTGGCTGAGCCGACAACTCCAGCCGGATTCGGTCCCGGAGTCGAACGACGTGCGCACCGCCGAAGGGGTCTTCACGACCTACGACCGGACGATCAAACAACTTCGCGCCGACAAGGAGCGCCTCGGCGACAAGCGCCCGTTCGCCGACCAGGAGAACGTGCGGCTCACGATCGCCCGCCAGATCTGGTCGCGGCGTCAGCTGTTCGAAGTGATCGTCGACTTCTGGAACGACCTGTTCCACGTCGCGAACCCGTTCGACGGCTCGGAGCTGGTGCGGGCCTCGTTCGACACCGACGTCATCCGCAAGCACGCGCTCGGCACGTACAAGGACATGTTCCTGGCCGGCAACCGGCACCCCGCGCTGCTGCGCTACCTCAACCAGGACCAGTCACGCAAAGACCGGGTCAACGAGAACCTCGGCCGCGAGAACATGGAGCTGTACACGGTCGGCGTCGACGGCGGCTACACCGAGGTCGACGTCCGGCAGGCCGCGCTGCTCCAGACCGGCCGGCTGATCAAGGACGACGAGTTCTTCTACGACCCGAACGCGCACCACGTCGGCGCCATCACGGTGATGGGCTTCAGCCATCCCAACGACGACGCCGAGGGCGGGCTCGAAGCCGGCGACGAGTACCTGAGCTACCTGGCCCTGCACCCGTCGACGGCCGAGCACATCGCGCGCCAGCTCTGCCTGCACTTCGTCTCCGACACGCCGCCCGACTCGCTCGTCGCCCGGCTGAAGAAGTCCTACCTGGACAACCGGTCGGCGATCGTTCCGGTGCTGATGACGCTGTTCTCGTCGTCGGAGTTCTGGGGGTCGGTCGGGGCGAAGGTGCGTCGGCCGATGGAGTACGTCGTCGCGACGCACCGGGCGCTCGGCGTGCGGCCGGGCGACGACCTGCGCGACGGCCTGGCGAGCGTCCACAACCGCATGCGCGAGCTCGGCCAGTACCCGATGGGCCAGCCGTCGCCGAACGGCTACCCGCGCGTGTTCAGCGCGTGGGCCTCGGCCGGAACCATGATCGAGGAGTGGAATGAGGCACGTGCGCTGGTCGCCGGTGGCCGTAAGGGCTTCACGTTCGTCAAGCCGGCCGAGCTGCTCGACGACGCGCCGGCAACCGCCGGGGAGTTCGTGGACGCGCTGAGCGTCCGACTGGTCGGGCAGAAGCTCCCGGCGAAGGACCGGGCCGCGGTGCTGTCGATCGGTGGCGCCGACGGGGACGTCCCCGTGATCGAGTTGGCCCGCGCGATCCTCGCTTCTCCCTACCACTCGTTCAAGTGAGGCCCGACATGCGCTTATCCGAGTTCGGCCCCACGCCAGGCGACGCTCTTCTGCGCGCGGAGGCAGCTGCCGTGCAGGCCGAGAACGCTGCCGTTCGCGACGAGTGGACCCGGTTGAACGAGGCCGAGGAGGCCGCCGAGGACGGCCGCGGCGTCACCCGCCGCACCGTGCTCCTGGGCGCCGGCCTCGGCGCGACGACGCTGCTCACCAGCCAGTTCCTCAACGTGCGAGCCTCGTTCGGCGCCACCGGAACCGGCACGCTGATCCACGTCTTTCTCTTCGGCGGGCTCGACGGGCTCAGCCTCGTGGCTCCCGGCAACGACCCGGTGCTCACGAAGGTCCGGCCATCGCTGGCGCTGCCGACCGGCTCCTCGATCGCGCTGGCGCGCGGCTTCGCGCTCAACCGCGCGTTCGAACCGCTCAAAACCTATCTGGACGCCGGGCAGCTCGGCTTCGTCCACGGCGTCTCCGATCCCCGGCTGTCGCGCAGCCATTTCCAATGTCAGGACGCGTGCGAGCTCGGTGGGTTGCCGAGCGAGACCGCGGGTCGCGGCTGGCTGGACGTGCTCACCGAGAAGCTCGGAACAGGAACCGCGTTCCGGTCGATCGGCGTCGGGAGCACGCTGCGCCGATCACTCGTCGGAACGCAGGGGGCGCTGGCACTGCGCAACGTCGGCGCGCTGGCGATCAACGGGGACGAGAAGTTCCGGCAACCGACCGCGGACGCGATCAAGACCATGTTCACCGGCCTCGACCACCCGGCCGCCGACTCGGTGAAAGCGGCCGTCGGGGCGCTGGCCACGGCGTCCAAGCTCAGTTCGGTGCCCTACGCCCCCGCGAACGGAGCCAAGTACCCCGGCGGCCTCGGCGACGGTTTCAAGACGCTCGCGCAGCTCATCAAGGGCGGTGCGAACGTGCGCACCGCCGCGGTGTCCATGGGCGGCTTCGACACCCACAGCAACGCCGGCACCAACGGTGGTCACCTGTTCAACCAGTTCACGCAGATCGCGCAGACCCTGCGGGCGTTCTTCGACGACCTCGGTGAGGCCAGGAAGGACGTCACCGTGGTGCTGTCGTCGGAGTTCGGCCGCCGGGTGGCCCAGAACGGGTCCGGGACCGACCACGGCCACGGGAACGTCGTGACGATCCTGTCGGGGAAAAAGCTGAGCGGTTCGGTGATCGGCGAGTGGGGAGGGCTGGGCTCGCTGGACAACGGCGACGTGCCCGAGTTCAACAACATGTTCGACGTGTTCGGCACGATCGCGCAGAAGCAGTTCGGGTTGTCGGCGGCGGAGGTGGCTTCGGTCTTCCGCAAGCGTTCCTTCAAGCCGCTACCGATCTTCGCGTGATCGTTGGGTTTGTTCGGCGTGCTTAAGCCCGAATTAGACGGGTTCGGCGTAGGTTCGCCCGGGACTCGGAACCACTTGTGTGGTTGCTGAGGCTGGAGGCACTCGGCGTGGGTTCGACCCGGGCCGGAGCGCTCGGCATGGGTTCGACCCGGGCCGGAGCGCTCGGCGTGGGTTCGACCCGGGCCGGAGCGCTCGGCGTGGGTTCGGCCCGGGCCGGAGCGCTCGGCATGGGTTCGACCCGGGCTCTCGGTCGAGTCTTCGGAGGACCCCGTGTCGTGGGACCGGGGCGGGGCCTCCACCGGATGCGTCGAGTTGGTCACCGCGATGGGGCGGCGACCAACTCGACGTCTTCTCGGGAGGCGGGGGCATCCCGGTGCGTCACTCCGGGACGCCCCCGCCTCTATTCCTGGGCGGGGGCGTCGCCCAGGTCTGGTGGGTTCGACTCCGCGCTCCGCACAGGTCGAACCGGTCGGTGAGCGGACGCACGAGGCCAGCCGGTGCCGACTCCTCGCAACGCTCCGCCCGGGTGGGAAACGGCACCGGACTCCACGCTCTCGTCCTGTGGAGGCGGGCTCACGGCCGACTCCCCGACGGCCGTGCCTCCCACCTCCACAGCCCTCACTTGTGATTCCGCGTGCTGCGGTTCCAGGTGCTGCGGTTCCAAGTGCTGCGGCTCAGGGCGCCGGAACTCCGGAGGCTGGGGCTGCAACTGCCGAGGCTCCGGGTGCCGGGACTCCGGGTGCCGGGGCCCTGGATGCGGCGGGTCCAAGTGCTGGGGCTCCAGGCGCTGGAGCTCTGCCTCCTGCGGGCCGGGAGCCTGATGGTCAGGACTCGGCGACTCGGGGTGCTGCCGGCCCGATGGCGGAGCAACCTCCGGCGGTGAGTCGTACATCGACGGATCGATCCGCGGCGGCGGTGGCCAGGGTTCCGATTGCGGCTCGGTCTCCGCTTTCCGCGCCCGCGACCCCCAACTCCAGGGGTTCCGCGCCCGCCAAGGCCTCCCACCCCGCCGCGGCGATTCCTCCGCGGCGTGAGCTCCCTCCGCATGCGCCCCAGCTGAATGAACTCCAGTCGTATGAGCTCCAGTCGTATGAGCTCCAGTCGCTTTAACTTCCGCCGCATGCGCCCCCGCCGGAGACACCGGCCGCACCGGAGCCTGCCCAGCAGGTCCCGCCGGAGACACCGGCCGCACCACCGCGGCCCGCCCGCTGGGCCCCGCCGGCGAGATCGGCCGTCCCACCGGAGGCTCGGTCCGCCCAGCCGCGGCAGGAGAAACCGGCCGCGGCAACGGCCCTCCACCCCGAGGCGCCGGTGAAATCGGCCGAACCGAAGCCGGCTCCGATCGCACCGGTGACTTCCCAGACGGCTCCGGCCGCCGCGCCGACAACTCCGGCCGCGCAGCAGACGACCGAGCACCCGACACCTCCGACCGCACAGCCGCTCCCTCCGACCGCACAGCCGCTCCCTCGGACCGACCAGGCGGCGCCGCAGGTAACACAGGCCCCACCACGCCCGGCCCCACCACGCCCGGCCCCACCACGCCCGGCCCAGCCACGCCCGGCCCGGCCGGCGAAACCGGCCGCGCCACAGAGGGCACAGCCCCAGCTGCCCGCGTCTCTTCCGGCCGCGCCGCAGAAGGCTCACCCGGCCGCGCCGTAGAAGGTGCAGATCCAGCCCCGCCCGGGCCAGCCCGCCGCACCGCTGAAGACACCGGCCCAGCCACGCCCGGCCCGGCCGGGCGCACCGCCGGAGACACCGCCCCAGCTACACCCGACCCAGCCGGCCGGACCGCAGAAGACACCGGCCCCACCGCAGAAGACACCGGCCCCACCGCAGGAGGCAGAGGCCCTGCCGCCGAAGGCAGAGGCCCCGCCGCGCGCGGACCAGCCGGTGAAACCGGCCGCACCTCGGACGGCACCGACCCGATCGGACCAGGTCCCGCCGGGGAAACCGGCCGCATCACCGGAGGCATCGGCCCCACCGGGTGGGGTCCAGGCGCCGCAACCGGGCCCGCCGCAGGAGAAACAGCAGGAGACACACCAGGAGAAGCAGCGGGAGAAACAGGGCGGGAGGCGTCGATCTCCTCGAGGCGAGCCAACCGCTCCAACAACTCAGCGCGGTCGAACGAAATCGTCAGATCTCGCGCGGGATCAACACCTCCCGCCGTCTCCCCCACCCCGCCCGGCCGAAGCGAGGAAGCCTGCTCGTCCTCCGACCCCGCCCGAGGATCAACCTCGGCCCCGTGCGACCCACGAACTACTCCGGGCTCACCCAGCGCCCCCGGCCAAAACCCAGCCTCCGCCTCAACCGGCCCGGAACCCCGCGCCGCCTCACCAGGCCCGGTACCCCGGGCCTCACCAGGCCCCGAACCCCGCACCTCACCCAGCCCAGAACCCCGCGCCTCACCGACGTAAGACCGCCAGTACGCCGGCGAAGGCTCCTCGACCCCCGGTCGAGCTCCCTGCATCATCTCGTCCGCGAGCCACTCGAAAACCTCGAGCCACGCCGACCCGAACGGCCCGCCCTCCGAGTTCGGAAAGAGTTCCCGCACCGCCCGCACCAGAGCTTGGCCCAGGTACGGGAGGTGCTCCGCCAACTCCGACCGCACCCCGAGCTGCGACGTGTGCTCCGCACCCAGCCGGCGCAGGTCGTCCTCGAGCGCCGCCAGCGAATCGAGCACCTCCGCCGCTCGCAGCAGGTCACGCACGAGGCGGTCGCCGTGCAGCCGGACGTCCGCCGCGAGCAACTCCTTCGTGCGCGGAGCGAACGACGGCAAGTGCCGGTACACCGCCGCCGCGAGATCCACTGGCCGTGCCGCGAGCGCCGTCCGGGACTCCCGGATGAGGGACATCGTCGCGGAGTCCGGCCGGTGGTTCCCGGTCATCCCGACCGTCCGGTGATCACAGGCCGGGATCGAAAGGTCAACGCGACGCGGAGTGCGGCGCAGACCACGGCCGCCGGCGGCAGCCTCCACCCACATTCCTGCGGGGACCGGAGCCATCGCACCTGTCCCGTCCGCACCGTCGACGGCGGCAGCGTGACCCACGAGTCTTCCCCGTGCAGCAGCACGCCGGCGCCTGCGGCCGCCAGCCACAGCTCCTGGCCGGGACGTAACTGCTGGCAGAAGAGCTGCGCCTGCCCGACCTTCGAGCTGGAGATCGGCGCCAGATACCCGTCGGCACGCAACCGCTCGTCGATCACGTCGATGACGTCCTGGGTGCCGTCCACGACCCCGGGGCCCGTGCTCGTCGGCATCAGCAGCGCGTACGGGTGGCCGGTCCACCAGCGGTCGACCTCGGTCGGGCTGGTGACGACGCACTCGGCGACCGTGGCCCGGCACCGGTCACCGGACGGACCGACGCCGGGGTCGACCGCGTGCGGGCTCGACGTCCGGCAACGCGGGCGTCCGCAGCGGTAGCGCTGCAGCTGCGGGGACCACCACGCGCCGGGCGCGACCGGCCACCCGACACGCAGGTACTCGTGGGCCGCGGCGGCCAGGACCGCGCGCTCGAGCCGCGCGCTCATCGGGACACCCCGACCCGCGTCCACGAGACCACCCAGTCCGGCGCCTCGACCCGAACAAAGCCGGCTCCACCGGCCGCCCCCGAGACACCGGCCGCCCCCGAGGCACCGGCCGCCCCCGAGGCACCGGCCGCCGTCGAGACACCGGCCGCCGCCGACACCCCGACCGCCGCCGACACCCCGGTCACCGCGACCGCCCGCACTGACGCCGGTGGCACGGTGGATCCGACCCGCACGATCCCTAGCGCTCTGCGGCTGCCCTCGTCGGTGAGAATCTTCCGTGCCATGCCAGCACCCCTGTCCTTCGCCTACGAACTTGCTCAGTCATTCACCTTCCGGCCGCTCCGGGAGTCGACGACTCACCCGGCATCAATCGGCTTCGGTGAATGAACCGATCATGGCACCGCCGCACCAATTCGCCTCGTAGTAGCGACTCATTTCGCCGTTAATAGATGCTTAGTGACTGCTGTTACTGGTGTGACGAGAAGTCACTCGAAGGCACGCCCGACGGGTCGATTCTTAACAGAAGCTGAGGCGATCGACGACAGTCGCCACACCGTCAACTCCTAAGCCTCCGGAACCGATGCTTCCGCTGGTCAGCGCGCTCGCTCAGCAACAACTCCCATGCGGCCGGAACACCCGGAGAGTGACCAAAGTCGCTTTCCGAGCCCCGCCCGGGATCGTTGTCTTTCCGTAACCGAGCAAAGGTGATTAGTACCCAATGCCGAGCTCGGGAAATTGCGGCAATCGGCTCGGAGAAATGCCCGCCCACCCGGGAGCAATTCCCGAGCCCCCGGGACAATTGTCCCGACGCCACAAATTACAAATAGAGAATTGCACGGAACGTTATCACCGGCCCCGGAAACGCGAAGGGCCCACCCCGGCGCCGTTGCCGGGATGGGCCCTCGCTGTCGGGCTGGTCAGCGCGGCGGGAAGCCCTCGAACCGCCCGTCGTGCCGGACGAACCGCTTCCACACCGCGGGAATGGTCTTCGGCTCGGTGTCCAGCACCGTGCCGGGTAACCGGACGACGTCGACCGCGACGAGCGGCGGGTACTGCCCGCTGGTCTGGTAGAAGACGACGTCGTCGGCCCAGCACGCGGCGGCGATGGCCGGACGGGCCGCGGCGACGTCCGCCGGACCCAACCCGGCCGGACACCACAGGTACACCCGCTCCCCGTAGGGCTTGCGCAATGTGAACAGCACTGCGGGTAACTTGCCCTGCGGCGACACCACGCCGGCCTCGGCGCAGCCGACGCGCAGCCGGTGCGGTGTGACGACGGTCCAGAGCAGCCCCGAGAGCCAGCGCCGCAGCGCCGGGATCGACGCGAGCACCGCCACCACGCCGGTGACGACGCTCAGCCCGGCCAGCCCGCCGATGGATCGGACACTGCCCCACCAGAGCAGCGGCGCACCGCCGAGCACCGCGGTCTCGTACCGCCACCGCCAGAGGACGGTAGTGGGGAGCGGACGCGCGACCGCGGTGCGCGTCGGCCACTCGAGTTCGGATAAGTCAGCCGGTACGAACGAGTCCTCGTCCGCCCCACCCTGATGCCAGCCTTTCGGCCCCGTGTTCATCCTGGCATCCCTCCATGCCGTGGTATCCGGTTGTGCAGAGCACCAAGCCGGGACCCGTCCGGCGACGAAGAGCGCGCCGGTGAGCGCGGGGGTTCGGAATGTGACCTGGTGGGTTCCCACTGGACAACGACGTGCGGCAATGGCCGCTCACTTCGAGCGAAACTTACGCAGCCAATAAGCTCGCGATACGAAAGGGCCCGTCCCCTCCCGATGCCCGGGCCAGCGGTACCGGTCGCTCGTTGGCTACCCTTGATGACGTTTAGTGAAATCCTGGCACGCTCGGGAGCGTGAGGGCAAGTGCCATTGGCAGTCGTCGAGCCGACAGAGACCGCACTCGCCACAGCCCACTCGAACCACTTCCGCCCCGATAGCCTCACCAGCGAGAAATCTCCAGAAAGACCCCTCCTACCTGCCGGAACGGGAATCCCATCCCACTTGGGGCAATCTCTCTCCCGACACGGAAGCGTTCATTGCAACGCCTGTGACCAATGTGTTCAGTCGGCTGGTAACGTCCCCGCCTGGCCGTGGCAAGTGCCATTTCGGAGGTCTCCGAAATGGCAACTCGTTGTCATGGTCCAGCCGTGGTAGGCGAACACGCTCCGACGCTGCGTCGGCGCGAACTCGCCGCGCGGCTGCGGGCTCTCCGGCACGAGTCGGGCAAGACGATCGAGGAGGTCGCCAGGGAGTTACTGTGCTCCCCGACGAAGATCAGTCGAATCGAAACCGGTCGACGCGGCGCGGTCCTCCGCGATGTCCGTGATCTCTGCCGCCTCTACGACGTCTCGCCCGCCGAGCAAGAGCAACTCATGTCGCTCGCGCGGGCCAGCAAAGAGCGTGCGTGGTGGCAGGGCTACGACATCGGGGCGACCTATCGAACCCTGATCGGTCTGGAGTCGGCGGCGACCGCCATCTCCGACTACCAGCCGACCGCGATACCGGGCCTGCTCCAGACGCCCGACTACGCCCGGGCGCTCATCGAGGGAGCAGGCGAGCGACGGACCCAGGAGATCGACGAACAAGTGAAGCTGCGGATCAACCGCCAGCGGATCCTCGATCGCCCTGATCCGCCGTACGTGTCGTTCATCCTCGACGAAGCAGCGACCCGCCGCCTCGTCGGCGGCCACGAGGTCATGGCGGAACAACTGGACGCCCTGCTCGCGGCCTGTGAACGGCCGCACATCAGCTTGCAGGTACTCGACTTCGAGGCCGGCGCGCACCCGGGCTTACCGGGCAGCTTCGGCATCGTGGAGATCGAGGAGAGCCCGGCATCGAGCATCGTGTTCGTCGAGGGGCACCACGGGGACTTCTACTTGGAGGGGTCCGTGGACCTCAAACGCTTCCGGCGGATATTCGACCAGCTCAGGTCCATCGCTCTCTCGCCGAAGAACTCAGTGGATTTCATCGCTGCGGTGCGCGACCGGATCCGCCCACCTGAGCACTCCTGACCGGCCGCCCACAACGCGGGTCCCGCTAGGTGAAGCACCGCCGTGCCCGGCCGACGACGCGCCGGGCGCGGCCAGAGGCCCGTGTGACCCGAGGGCGCGCAAGCCACCATCGACCACCGTCTCAAGGGACAACCATATGGACAGCACCGCATTCGTTACGGCGTCGTGGCGCAAGAGCCGACGCAGCGCCACGATCAACTGCGTCGAGATCGCCGAGACCCCCGACCTCATCGGCGTCCGGGACTCGAAGAACCCGGAAGGTGCCGTCCTGGCCTACCCGGTCGCCCGCTGGGCCGCGTTCCTGCACGGCGTCAAGCTCGGCGAATTCGACCGCCCGTAGCCCGGCACGAAGAAACGGAGCCGCCGGCATCGGCGGCTCCGCCCCTCAGAGCGCCGGCTCCAGCTGCGCCACCAGCCGCGACTTCGGCTGAGCACCGACGACGGTCCGGACCGGCTCCCCGCCCCGGAACAACGTCAGCGTCGGTGCGCTGAGGATCCCGTAGTCACGGGCCACGTTCGGGTTCGCGTCGATGTCCAGCGACACCACCCGCACCCGTCCGGCCCACTCCTCCGCCAGCGCCTCCAGCGTCGGACGGAGACGATGGCACGGGCCGCACCAGTCGGCCCAGAAATCGACGAGTACCGGCACGTCGGAGGTCAGAACCTCCGAAGTCCACGTCTCATCGGTCACAGCATCCACCAGAAAACCTCCCTCGGTTGACGAGGAGGTCAGCGCGCCAGCGGCGAGAACGCGCAGAGCGGCTCCGGCGCGTCGGCGAGCGAACCGCCGCCCGACATCGCCGACGACAACCGCGCACGCACCGCGGCCAGGCTCGCCACGCAGTCGTCGATCTCCGCGATCTTCCGCCGGTACACGGCGACCGACGCCGGGCACGAGTCACCGGACTCGTACCCCGCGCGCAGGCACTCGACGAACGGCCTGGTCTCCTCGAGCGCGAACCCGATCCCGACGAGCGTCCGGATCTCCCGCACCACGCGCACGTCGGAGTCGTCGTACTCTCGGTAGCCGTTCGACGTCCGCCGCGCGGACAGCAGCCCGAGCGACTCGTAGTGCCGAAGCGCACGGGTGCTCGTTCCGACCCGCTCGGCCAACTCACCGATCCGCATGGCCCGACCTCCTCGGTTACCGACGCTAAAGCTTCACGCGGACGTCAAGGCAAGCCTCACGCCACCACTCCGCCGCCTGCCGCGTCCATCGCCTTGTAGATCCGCTGCTCGGAGATCGCGTACGCGGTACCGAGCGACTGCGCGAACAGGCTCACCCGCAGTTCCTCGATCATCCACCGGATCTCCCGCACGGAGTCCTCGGAGCGCCGCTCCGGCGGGAGACGCCGAAGCCAGTCCGCATACACCTCGCCGACGGCCTCGATCCGATCCTGCCAACCCCGGTCCCGCGCCGGATCCCGGCGCACGTTCTCCAGACGCCGCTGGATCGCCTGCACGTAACGCAGCACGTTGACCAGGCGCCGCCGACCGGTGGCCGCGACGAACCCCGGGTAGACAAGCGCGTCCAGCTGGGCCTGAACGTCGGCGCGAGCGGTCGCCGGCGCCGACGGCAGCAGCGCCGACACCGCGTGCGCGGCCGCCAGCACCTTCTCCACGGTCTTCAGCACGTCGAGCGTCGTGTCCACGAGCGAACCGCGGACCGCGTCACGCAGCGCCGCGAACCCGGCCGCGGTACGCACCGGACCGCCGGCCGCCGCGATCAACTCGTCCGCCGCGGCCGCGACGCAGTCCGCCAGCAGCGCGGCGACGCTCCCGTGCGGGTTCCGCCCGAGCGCGAGCTTCGCGCTGTTCGACAGCGACGAGACGACGACCTTGTTCGGCGACGCCACGGTGAGCAGCACCAGCCGCCGCGTCCCGGTCACCATCGCGCGCTGCTGCTCGGCCGGGCTCCCCAGGAGCCGCACGGCCACGCTGTCGCCCTCGTCGACCAACGCCGGGTAGGCCTTGACCAGGAACCCGCCCCGCCGCCGCTCGACCACCTCCGGCAACGAGTCGAAAGTCCAGGCTTTCAGCCCGGTCTGCTCGATGTTCGGCGCTTCCGCCGTCTCGCTTCCCTGGTCGGATGTCGACGTCGAGCCACGGTGACCACCAGCGCCCGGCCCGTCGGGGCCGGCCGCGTTCGGCGCCGCGCCTTCGGAACCGCGTCGGCCGCGACCCCGGCGGGACCGCCTCGGCTCCTCGGGGGCCGTGAGCGCGGTCGCGATCGCGTCGCGGACCTGCGGAGCGAGCTGACGCTGGAGCGTGACCAGGTCCTTGCCCTCGGCGGCCCGGCGCCCCCGCTCGTCCTCGACCCGGAACGTCATCGAGAGGTGGTCCGGGATCCGGTCGTCCTGCCAGGCGTCGACCGGGAGCGAGATACCGGTGAGCCGACGCAACTCGGCGGCGAGTGCCACCGGCAACGGCCCGTCGGCCGGCGAGATGCCCGCCAGCGCCGCCTTCGCCACGTCCGGCGCGGGCACGAAGTTGCGCCTGATCTCCTTGGGCAGCGACCGGATCATCGCGGTGACCAGGTCCTGACGCAGCCCGGGCACCTGCCAGCCGAACTGGTCCGGCGTGATCTGGTTGAGCACGGCGAGCGGGATGTGGACGGTGACGCCGTCGGCCGCGGTGCCGGGCTGGAACTGGTAGGTCAGCTTCAGCCGCGCGCCGTCCGCGTCCCAGAAGTCGGGGTAGGCGGTCGCGATGTCGAGCTCACCCGCGGCCCGGTTGACGAGCATCGACGCGGAGAAGTCGAGGAGGTCGGGCTTCTCCCGCGACTCCTTCTTCCACCAGCTGTCGAAGTGCCGCGCGGAGACGACCTCGGCCGGGATCCGCTCGTCGTAGAAGTCGAACAGCGTCTGGTCGTCGACGACCAGGTCACGGCGCCGCGCCCGGTTCTCCAGCTCGGCCGCGGACTTCAGCAGGGTGCGGTTGCGTCCGAAGAACTTGTGGTGGGTGCGCCACTCCCCTTCCACGAGCGCGTGCTGGATGAACAGGTCACGGCACAGCGCCGGATCGACCTTGGAGTAGGTGACGGTCCGCCCGGAGATCAGCGGGATCCCGTAGAGCGTGACCTTCTCGGTGGCCAGCACGGCGCCGCGCTCGGCGTCCCAGTGGGGTTCGCTGTAGGTACGGATCGCGAGGTGGCCGGCGAGCGGCTCCACCCACTCCGGCTCGATCCGGCCGGTGATGCGTCCCCACAGCCGCGAGGTCTCGACCAGCTCGGCGGCGACGACCCAGCGCGGTGGCCGCTTGGCCAGCGTCGACCCGGGGAAGATCGCGAACTTCGCGCCGCGCGCGCCGTAGTACTCGGTGAGTGGGCGCCGGCCCTTGGGCTGGTCCTTCGTCGTCGTGCGGTCGTCGCGCATGCCGATGTGCGAGAGCAGGCCGGCCAGCAGCGAGCTCACGACCTTCTGGCCGTCGCCGCCCGGGTCGGCCTGGCGGTCGACGGTGATGCCGAGCCCGCGGATGATCTGGCGCAGCTGCCCGTGCAGGTCCTGCCACTCGCGCACCCGCAGGTAGTGCAGGAACTCCGCCTTGCACATCCGCCGGAACGCCGAGCCGGACAGCTCCCGCTGCTGCTCGCGCAGGTAGTTCCAGAGCATCAGGTACGACGAGAAGTCCGAGTGCTGATCGGCGAACCGCTTGTGCTTCTCGTCGGCGGCCTGCTGGTGCTCGGTCGGGCGTTCGCGGGGGTCCTGGATCGACAGCGCGGCGGTGATGACCAGAACCTCGGGCACGACGCCGTTCTTGTCGGCTTCGAGCACCATCCGAGCCAGCCGCGGGTCGATCGGGATCTGCGCCAGCTGCTTGCCGACGGCGGTCAGCTGCACACCGTCGACCTGGGCTTTGGCGGTCTGGAGCGCTCCGAGCTCCGACAGGAGCTGGATGCCGTCGGTGATGTTGCGCTTGTCGGGGGGCTCGACGAACGGGAACCCGGCGATGTCGCCGAGCCCGAGGTTCGCCATCTGCAGGATGACCGACGCGAGGTTGGTGCGCAGGATCTCCGGGTCGGTGAACTCGGGGCGCGACTCGAAGTCGGCCTCGGTGTAGAGCCGGATGCAGATGCCGTCGCTCAGCCGGCCGCACCGACCTTTGCGCTGGTTGGCGCTGGCCTGGGACACCGGTTCGATCGGCAGGCGCTGCACCTTGGTGCGCAGGCTGTAGCGGGAGATCCGGGCGGTGCCCGGGTCGATCACGTACTTGATGCCCGGGACGGTCAGCGACGTCTCGGCGACGTTCGTGGCGAGCACGATCCGGCGGCCGGTGTGCGGCTGGAACACGCGGTGCTGCTCGGCGGCGGCGAGCCGGGCGTAGAGCGGGGCGATCTCGGTGTTGCGCAGGTTCTCCTTGGTGAGCGCGTCCGCGGTGTCGCGGATCTCCCGCTCGCCGGAGAGGAACACCAGGATGTCGCCGGGGCCTTCGCCGGACAGCTCGTGGACCGCGTCGATGATCGCGGTCGTGACGTCCCGTTCCTTGTCGGCGTTCTCGTCGTCCGGGTCGATCACCGGGCGGTACCGCACCTCGACCGGGTAGGTGCGGCCGGACACTTCGACGATCGGCGCGTCCCCGAAGTGCGCCGAGAAGCGCTCCGGGTCGATCGTCGCCGACGTGATGATCAGCTTCAGATCCGGACGCCGCGGCAGGAGCTGCTTGAGGTAGCCGAGCAGGAAGTCGATGTTGAGGCTTCGCTCGTGGGCCTCGTCGATGATGATCGTGTCGTACCGGCGCAGGTCGCGGTCGCGCTGGATCTCGGCCAGCAGGATGCCGTCGGTCATCAGCTTGACCAGGGTGCCGTCGCTGACCTGGTCGGTGAAGCGGACCGTGTAACCGACGGCGTCGCCGAGTTCGGTGTGCAGCTCCTCGGCGATGCGCTCGGCCACGGTGCGGGCGGCGAGCCGGCGGGGCTGGGTGTGCCCGATCAGGCCCTTGATGCCCCGGCCCAGCTCGAGACAGATCTTCGGCAGCTGGGTGGTCTTCCCGGAGCCGGTCTCGCCGGCCACGATGACGACCTGGTGGTCGCGGATCGCGGCGGCGATGTCGTCCCGCTTCTGGCTGACCGGGAGGTCGGGCGGATACGAGATCTCCGGGACGCTCTCCCGGCGGGTCGTGATCTTCGCCTCAGCGGTCGCGATCTGGGCGGCGAGGGCGGGGAGTTTGTCGGGCCGCGTCCGATCGAGTTGACGACGGAGCCGATGCTCGTCGCGCAGCATCAGCTCGGGCAGGCGGGACCGGAGGTCAGCGAGGTTGATCGGTTCGGCCGTGGCGTTGTTCATTGCACTGTCCAGCGTAGGCGGGGGTTGGGCATACCGCCGACTGCGTTTTTCACAGGCCTCTCTAAGTCGCATAGGGGACTCTGGAACCGCTTACCCGTTTGGATGCGTTTCTTTACCAAGAGGCGGATCTCAGGGTGACCCCCGATGCCGGGACGAGTGAGACGGGAGATCGTGGAGTAAATCGGAGCGCCGCGAGGTTTGCCGATCGGAGAGAGGAGGACGTCCGTTGCCGATCGTGAACAGCCACAGCCAGGCTGCGGCGTACCGTCCCTCGCCGTTGCTGCCCTCCACGCCGGTCGGTCGCCAGCTGGAATGGCTCGCCGAGGCCTCGGCCCGCGTGCCGATCACCGACACCGAGCTCCGCTCCCACACGTCGCTGTCGTCGCTCCCGCTCCCGCCCGGCCTGCACGTCGAATCGTTCCGGGCCCAGCCGCGCGAGGCCGAGAGGCGGGCGTTCGCCGTCGTCCGCGACGCCCTCGGTGACCGGTACCACGTGATCCTGCGCACCGACGCCGCCGGACGCATCCACTCACTTCGCTGCACGCCCGTCCCCGGGTCCTGGGCCGAGCTCTCCGAGCAGGTCGCGGCGCTGGCTCCGCGCACGTCGCTGCTCGCGGCCGAGATCGACCGCAACGGCCGGGTGCGGCCGGTGCACGGCGTCGAGCCGTCGGTCGCGCGCCCGATCGGGGCCGCGGCCGTGCTCTACGTCATCGGTGCGCTCGCGCACGCCGTGGGGCAGGGCCGGATGCGCTGGGACGAGCCGCTCGCGGTGCGCGACGCCTGGAAGACCGATCTGCGCTCCCCGACCGGCCGGCTGCCCGACGGCACGATGCACTCGCTGCGCCGGTACGCCGACGACGCGATCTTCTCCGGTGACGCGTCGGCGATCGACCACCTCGTCGGCCGGCTCGGCCGCGGCGCGGTGGAGGCGCAGCACGTGCGCTTCCAGCACGCCCAGATCGGCGCGAACCTGCCGTTCCTCACCACCCGCGAGGCGACGCAGCTCAAGACGCATCCGCAGGTCAGCGAGGAGTACCTGGCGACCGACGGCCCCCGGGCGCGCCTGGAGTACCTGCGTGACGTCGTCGCGCACCTGCCGCGCCCGACGGAGTGGCCGGACGAGCCGCGCTTCACCGACTCGGTCGAATGGTTCGCCTCGCCGGCCGACGTGACCAGGGCATTCGCGGGGCTGCTCGCGCAGGCCGACGAGCAGCCGGTGCTCGGCGCGGTCCTGGGCCAGCAGGGCACGGCGTCGCTCGCGCTGGACGCCGGTCGGTGGCCGGTGGGCTGGAGCAAGGGCGGCGTCGAACCGGGCGTCGTCACCGAGAACTTCCTGGCCCGGACGCAGGACGGGCGCACGTTCGCCGTCTCGCTGATGGTGTCCGACCCCGACCGCCCGCTCGACGTCGACGCCACCCGAGCCGTCCTCCGAGCGTGCGCCACCGGAGCGTTCACGCTGATGTCGGCCGAGTGACGCGGTGGGCACCCGTGACGAGATCCGCGCTCTGCCACCCGAGGCAGATCTGGCCCGCGCCGACTCCCTCGCCCGCGAGATCTTCTCCGACATCGCCAACAAGTGGGCGCTGCTGATCATCGAGTTCCTCGGCCATCGGACGATGCGCTTCAACGAACTCCGCGACGCGATCGGCGGCATCAGCCACAAGGTGCTCACCCAGAACCTGCGGATGCTCGAGCGCAACGGCCTGCTCGAGCGAACCGTGCACCCCACCGTCCCGCCCCGGGTCGACTACGACCTGACCGAGGCGGGACACGCACTGCGCGCCGTGGTGGACGGCATGTGCGGCTGGACCCAGCAGTACCTGAGCCACATCGAGCGGTCCCGGAAGCGCTCGTCGGTCTAGTCGAGTACGGCGGTGGCCTCCACCTCGACCAGGTGCTCGGGCACGTCGAGCGCGACGATGCCGAACAGCGACGCCGGAGCGGCCGGGGTGATACCCAGCTTCGCCGCCGCACGGGCGATGCCGTCGAGTACCCGCGGCATCTGGTCCGGCTGCCAGTCGACGACGTGCATCGTCAGCTTCACGACGTCGTCGAAGGTCGCGCCCACGCCGGCCAGGGCCGCGCCGACGTTGAGGTAGCACTGCTCGACCTGCGCGGCGAGGTCGCCCTCTCCGACGTTCTTCCCGTCGGCGTCCCAGGCCACCTGGCCGGCGACGTGGACGAGCTTCGACCCGCTCGCCACCGACACCTGGTGATAGATCGGGACCTCGGGTATCCCGGGCGGGTTGACGAATGCGACGGCCACTTCGACTCTCCTTGCTCGGCTTCGTCGGATACCCAGCGACCGTAAGGACCCGTCACGGCATCCGGAAGAACGCACTTTTTCGAAACTCAGTCACCTGAAGGTGCCCGTGACGGCCTGTCGTCGGTGCTCGGATCGCGGAACCATCGTTCGACAAGGGACTGCGCCCTGAAGCAGGGCCTAGATTCGAGGCATGGGACAAACGACTGTCGCGTTGCTCGGCACCGGAGCGATGGGCGCCGGAATGGCCAAGAACATCGCTGCCGCGGGGCTGCCCCTACGGGTCTGGAATCGCACCAGGGCGAGAGCGGAGCCACTAGCCGAAGTCGGCGCGGTGGTGGCCGACACCGCCGCCGCTGCTGCTGACGGCGCCGACGTCGTCGTGACGATGCAGTTCGACCTGGACTCGGTCGTCGAGGTGATCTCCGCGGCCGCGCCGGCGCCGGGGACGGTCTGGATCCAGTCGGCGACCGTCGGCATCGACGGTGCCGCCCAGCTGGCTGAACTGGCCGCCGAGCGTGGCCTGGTCTACGTGGACGCACCGGTGCTCGGCACCCGGAAGCCCGCCGAGGACGGCACGTTGGTCGTCCTGGCGTCCGGCCCCGACGACGCGCACGAGCGGTGCGCTCCGGTGTTCGACGCGATCGGCTCCCGCACGCTGTGGGTGGGCACGGCCGGGCAGGGTTCGCGGCTCAAGCTGGTCGCGAACCTCTGGGTGACGACCGCGACCGCAGCCACCGCCGAGGTGTTGTCGCTGGCGGGCGCGCTGGGGCTCGACCCGTCGCTGTTCTTCCGCGCGGTGGAGGGCGGCGGCACCGACATGCCGTACATCCACCTCAAGGGGGGCGCGATGCTCGGCGGCGATTTCGCCCCGTCGTTCACGGTGGAGGGCGCGGCCAAGGACACCCGGCTGATCGTCGAGGCCGCCGCGGAGAACGGGCTCGAGCTGCCGGTCGCGCGGGCCGTCGCCGGTCAGTTCGAGGCCTCGGTCGAAGCCGGCCACGCCGACCTGGACATGGCCGCGGCCTACTTGAACTATCGCGACAAGTGAGCGTCGCCCGCCCCGGCGGCCGGAACGACGATCGGCGGCCGACGCCCCGATCGGTCGCGGGCACGCGGCCGGAAGGCGGTTCCCGGCCGGAAGGGCCGGGAACCGCCAGCGGCCGCCCCCGCCGACCGACCAAGGCCGACCTGCAGGCCGCCTACGGGCAGCCGATCGCGGACACCGTCGGCCCCGGGCTGCGGGTGCTCTTCTGCGGCATCAACCCGAGCCTCTGGTCGGGCTGGAGCGGGCACCACTTCGCCCGTCCGGGCAACCGGTTCTGGCCGGCGCTGCACCGCTCCGGCTTCACCCCGCGGCAGCTGGATCCCTCCGAGTCCGACGCGCTGCTGGCACTGGACCTCGGCGTGACGAACCTCGTCAACCGAGCGACGGCCCGAGCCGACGAGCTGTCGCCCGAGGAGCTGCTGGCAGGCGGCGAACGCCTCGTCGCGACCGTCGACAAGTGGCGCCCGCGGTGGCTGGCGGTCGTGGGTGTGACCGCGTACCGGGCCGCGTTCGGCCGCAAGGACGCACGCATCGGTCCGCAGGCCGACGACCCGCTGTTCGCCCCCACCCGGGTGTGGGTCCTGCCGAATCCGAGCGGCCTCAACGCGCACTACGACCTGGCCGGGCTGGCAGCCGAATTCGAGCAGCTCAAAATAGCCGCCGAACGTTAGTTCCGGGTTTGGACCCCGCTTCCGTTAAGACCGTTCACGGACCTGTACGTTCTCCTCGTCCCCTTGGTTCGTGGAGGGTTTCGGAGATGCCGATTTCTGTCGTGCTCCGGGGAGGCCCCGTCCGGGAGCGGGTCGTGGACCTGCCGGTGGACGAGGCCCCGGAGTTGTTGCCCATTCAGACGACGTCCGGCGAGACGCCGTACCGACGCACCGGTGCGCGCGACAAGCAGGGCCGCCGCGTCTACGAGCCGGCCCGGCTCATCGATCGTCTGATGGCCTGACCCGATTCCTTTCGCGGTCGCGCGCGGGTCTATCCCGGCATGACTGATGTGAACCGGCAGCTTTGGCAGGAACGCGCGACCGGCGACGTGAGCCGACCGTGGGAGTCGTTGTCCACCGAGCCTTCCGGGCTCCGCGAGGAACTGTGGCTACGCCCCGCGGGCGCCGACGACGACCGGGTGCTGCTCGCCATCCACGGGGGCGGCTTCGTCAGCGGCTCGATCGCCACCCACCGCCGGATGTTCGGCCACCTCGCGCTCGCGGCCGGCATCTCGACGCTGGTGGTGGAGTACGGGCTGGTGCCGGATCACGTGTACCCGGCGCAGCTCGACCAGGTGAGCGAGGCCTACCGTCGGTTGGCCGGTCGCCGCGTCGCCCTGGTGGGCGACTCCTGCGGGGCCACGCTGGCGCTCGGGGTGGCTCAGCGCGGCCCTGCTCCGACCGCGATGGTGCTGTTCTCGCCGTGGGTCGACCTGGCGATCACGGGAGCCAGCTACGACACCCCGACCGACCCGTTCTTCACCCGCGAACTGTGCCGCGGCCTGGCGTCCGCCTACCTGGCCGGCGCCTCCCCGGAGCCGCTCGACGTCAGCCGGCTCCCACCCACGTACGTGCAGGTCGGCGGCGACGAAGCACTGCTCGACGACGCTCGGCTCCTGGCGCGTTCGTCGCCTGACGTCGAGCTCGACGAGTTCCCCGGACAGCTGCACACGTTCCAGATGGCGGTGGGCAGTTCGCCGGTCGCCGACGAGGCGATCGCCCGGGCGGGAAAGTGGCTCCGTGAGCGACTTTGAGGCAGCCACCGGCGCGTTCCGACGGGAACTCACCGCGCACTGTTACCGCATGCTGGGTTCCTGGGACGAGGCCGAGGACGCCGTCCAGGAGACCTACCTGCGTGCCTGGCGCGGCTGGGCCGCGTTCGAGCACCGGGCGTCGGCACGCACCTGGCTGCACCGGATCGCCACGAACGTCGCGCTGTCCGCGCTGGACGGTCGCCGCCGCCGGGCGCTCCCGTCCGGCCTCGACGCGGACGAACCAGAGGCCGGCTGGATCCAGCCGTCCTCCGACGACATGCGCCTGGCGCTCATCGCCGGCCTGCAGACGCTGACGCCGAGCCAACGGGCCGTGCTGCTCCTCCGCGACGTGCTCGCGTTCCCTACACCCGACGTCGCGGAGATGCTCGGGCTGACACCCGGCGCGGTGAAGAGCGCGCTGCAGCGGGCCCGAGCGCGTCTGGCGCGGACGGCGCCCCTGCGCGACGACGTGGTCGAGCCACGCAGCCCGCAGGCCCGCCGCCAACTGGACGCCTACCTCAACGCGTTCCGGTCAGCCGACGTCGCCGGCCTCACCGAGGTGCTCCGCGAAGATCTCGTCCTGGAGGTCATGCCTGGCCGCGCCTGGTTCAACGGCCTCCGGGAGTGCCTTCCGGTGCTCGTCGAAGGGGTGGGCCGACCGGGCGAATGGCGCATGGAACCGACGATCGCCAACGGCCAGCCGGCCGCGCGCGTCCACCGATTCGGCGAGCCGGCCGGCGTCGTCGTGCTGGACTGCCGCCGGGACGGCATCGCCAGGATCTCGGTCTTCGGCGACCCGACCCTGGTGGCCCGGTTCACCTAGGCGCTCGGCGTTAGCATCGGCGCTCGTGATCGTATGGATCAACGGCACCCACGGCGCCGGCAAGACGACTACCGGCGCGCTCGTGCAGCAGCTGATCCCCGGCTCCCGCGTGTTCGACGCCGAGAAGGTCGGCGCGACCCTCATGGACATCACTGGCGCGAGATCAGCGACGGCCTCGCGCGCGGTTCGATCCCGGTTCGTCATTTTGTCCTCCACGCCGACCAGGAGACTCTCCGGCGGCGCATCGCCGGGGACATGGTTCTCGGCCCCAACTCCCCGTTCCGCCTCAAACACCTGGAGCCCTACGCCCACGCGGCCCGCACGTGGCTACCCGGCGCGGCCGAGTTCGTCGACACCACGCACCTCACGCCGGCCGACGCTGCCCGGCGGATCGCCGATGCCGTCAGGTGAGCGGCGTGGTCGGCGACCCGCGACGAGTAGGCTGATCGTTCGTCATCGGACGGCGGAGGCTGGCGTGGAGTATGGCGACAAGCTCTTCTGGCTCTCGGTTCTGATCCAACGCAAGTACGCGCAGATCTGCGCCGAGTTCGACCTGACCCCCTCGCAGGCCACGCTGCTCTGCGCGGTCCGGAACGAGCCGCGGCAGATGGCCTACCTCGCCGCGTCGCTGGGCATGACCAAGAACGCGTTGAGCCAGCTGGTCGATCGCACCGCGCGGCGGGAACTGGTCGGCCGGGAAAGTTCGGCGCAGGACCGACGGGTCGTCATGCTCAGTGCGACGCCCACGGGGAAGGTGCTCGGCGAGGCCATTTACGCCGAGGTCTCCAAGCGCCTGCCCGAAATCGCGAGGAACCTCGACCCCGACGACCAGCGCGACTTCGAGCGCGTGGCCACCGCCGTCGTCGACACCTCGGATCTCTCTCCGACCACCTCGGATCAGCCCATCACACAGTAATACACCCGTACCTTGACGATGTTCATGGCGTGAACTAATTTAGTTCATGCCATGAACTAGTGAAGGGTGGCAACGATGAGCACTGTCACGATCGCGGTCTTCGGCGCGACGGGGAATCAGGGCGGGGCGGTGGTCGACGCGCTGCTGGACCACGAGGCGCGGGTGCGGGCTTTGGTCCGCGACCCGCAGTCCGATCGGGCTCAGGCGCTGGCCGCCCGCGGCGTCGAGCTGGCGGTCGTCCGCGCGGACGACCCGGCGTCACTGGCCGCCGCACTGACGGCGGTCGAAGGGTTCTACTTCATGACCCCGGAGGCGAACAGCCTCGAGGAGATCGAGGTGGAGATCCGCATCGGTACCGCGCTCGTCGACGCGGCGGCCGACGCGAGCGTCCCGCACGTCGTGTTCAACTCGGTCTTCGGAGCGGACCGGGAGACGGGTGTGCCGCACCACGACTCGAAGCACTGGGTCGAGGAGTACCTGAGGAAGTCCGGCCTGAGGGCCACGATGGTTCGCCCGACGGCCTTCATGGAGAACTTCACGAGCGTGATGGCACCGAGCCTGGAGCACGGGGAGATCGTGCTGAGGCTGCCGCTGCCGGAGGACGTCGCCCTGAAGATGATCTCGATCAGGGACATCGGCCGGGTCGCCGCCGCGCTCCTGCTCGGCACCGCAGAGGCGCCCGGTGGAGCCGTCGAACTCGTCGGCGACGAGCTGACGGGCCCCCGGATCGCCGCGGCGTTCGGCGCGCGCGCCGGGCTCCCGGCCCGGTACGAGGCCCTCCCGTTGAGCGTGCTCCCCAACGAGTTCGACCAGGCGATGTTCCGCCAGTTCGCGGAGGCGGCGGAACACCCCTCGGACCTCGCGGTGGTGCGCTCGATCGAGCCGGCCACCCTGGACCTGGCCGAGTGGATCCGGGCCACCAGCTGGACCGCGCCCACGAACGCGGCTGGTTCCTGATCCTCCGGCCACGATGAATGCCCCGCGATCGTGCCCACGGTCTCCTCCGGGCGGCCCAGGGCCACCACACCGGCGTCTGGACCCGTAGGGCGGATGGCCGGAACAGGCGTAACCGCGCCATGAGCAGGACCACGCCGGACCGGTGATCGCACCGCGCCGGTTGGAACCGCTCGCGCGTGACGAGCCTCACGCGGTCCCTGCGTGATCAGCTCGGACCGGCACAGGTGCTCCGGACCCGCTCATGCCGCCTCCCCAACCGCGCCGCCGCAGACCGACAGCGACCGCGTTCGTCTCGCCGGGGCAGGGCGACCGATCCGGCGCATCGCGGCATTCGCCCCGGGCGAGCGCGCCAGCCTGATGCCTCGGCCACAGGCACCGGCTCACAGCGCGGCGACTTGCTCGGACCGCGCTGGGCCAACGTCGACCTCGAACGGCGCGTCTCACGCGCGGCGGCCCCGGCTGGCGCGCCACCGTCGGCCTGCCTTACGGCGGGACGGTCGGCGATGTCGTGGAGAAACGGCCGGCGGTCGCGTCCGGGCTCGACCTAGCGCTCGGCCAGGTGTGGCCCGAGCGCGTGACGGAGTTCTTCGAGTCGTCGCCACCACCGATGACCAGAACGCCAGCCGAGAGGGCTGGACCGGGCTGATGCTGAGCGCACCTTCCAGTTGAAGCACTGAGCCGGCCGGCGAAAACTCGATCGAGTGACGAAGCGCCTCCGGTTCAGGGCCTCGGTCAGGGAATTCCCCGATGGCACGATCCGCCGTACAGCCCACAGTAGACGAGTGCTCGGCTCTAGGTCAGTGGCGAACCCAGTTGCGTCCTACCAGCTCGGAGCCCCACGGCATCCGACCGAGGTTGAACCCGGAGGTGTCGACCCTTCGGCCCACCACCCTCGACCTCGGCTCGTAGCGGCGTATCCCGCCGCTCCAGCAATCTGCTCCACATCATCGGAGTGGACCACCAAAGAGGACTCCGAAACCAATTCCGACCATTCCTGCGCCAACGAATGGCGTGGTGTTGTACCGATCATCCGACCGCAACGAAGGGGTGAGAGATGGAGTCACCGCCCAACCCCGCTGCCGCGTTGGACTCCCGGCCCGTGCCCGTGAGCGCGGCAGCGGCAACGACGGGGCCCACCCCGACCCGAGCGCTCCGAGAGCGGGTCGTGGGCGCGACGGCGATCGCGTTGGCAGCATCGGTGGCGATCCAGAACGCGGTGGTGCTCTGGGCCGGAGCGCCGAGCTACGCGGACCCGATCAACGAGGTGCTCGCCTTCCACGCGGAGCACCGGGTCGCGGTCGCGATCGCAGTCGGCCTGGAGGCGCTGAACTTGCCGCTGCTGCTCGGGTTCCTGACCGGTCTCCACGGGCTCGTCGAGCGCCGCGGGCGTGCGGGCACAGACTGGTCGCGCCTCGCGGTGGCCGCAGGCGCGACCCTCTCGGCAGTCTTTGCGGTCTACGCCGTCCTGTGGAACGGTGTCGTGCTGTCCGCCGGCGAGCTCGCCGCGCCGAGCCCGGAGTTCGAGCTCACCTGGCAATTGCATGCAGCAGCCTTCGCGCTGGCGCTGCCGGCGCTCGGCACCACCTTCATCGGCGCTGCGCTGGCGGCGCATGCGAGCCGGCTGACGCCGCCGTGGCAGCGTCTGCTCGCGGTGGCCGGGGGAGGTCTGCTGCTCATCGCCGGGGCGGCCAGCCTCGCGATCGCGGACGGCTCAGCGCTCCTCTTCGTGGGGATGCCCGGCTACGCCGCCTGGCTCGTGTGGCTGCTTGCGACCGGCACGCGGCTGGTGCGCGCTCGAACAGCTGACGGTCCTGACGACGCACCGACCTCCGACAAGGAGGAATGACGGGAACCGACATCGAGGCAGCTGCGGTCGCCGCAGCGCTGGTGGCGTTCGCCGAGGGTGCGATAGCCGATGCCGCGCTCAAGCTCGAGAAACGCACCGAAGCGGCGCCCCGACCGTGTCACCCACTGCCGGCCTGGGCGTTCCGATCCACGGTCAAACGACGGTCACGCAACAGAAAGCCCGACTCCCCGGTGGAGGGGAATCGGGCCCTGACCTGCATTTTTGTCTCAACCAGACGCGCGCTCGGAGGGACTCGAACCCCCAACCTCTTGATCCGTAGTCAAGTGCTCTATCCGTTGAGCTACGAGCGCTGGCCGTACGGGTCGAAAGCATAGCGCAGGCTCGAGAGTGCTGCTGACAGCCCCCTGCCGTAACTCCCTAGAGAGGAACCGCCCTCCTGTCCTACCGTGGCCGGATGGTCCCGATGTCGCACTTGGCCGCCTTCGCCGTCACCGCGTTGATCATCATCGTCATCCCCGGTCCGAGCGTCCTGTTCGTCGTCGGTCGTTCGCTGTCGCTGGGCCGGCGAGGAGGGCTGATGAGTGTGCTCGGAAACACGTTGGGCATGCTGCCGCAGATCGCCGCCGTGTCGCTCGGCGTCGGAGCGGTCGTCGCGGAGTCCGTGCTGCTGTTCCAGCTGCTCAAGCTCGCCGGTGCGGGCTATCTCGTCTACCTGGGCGTCCAGGCCATCCGGCACCGGAACGACGTCACCACCGCGGAGCCGACCGCACCGCAGCCGACCGGGCGGCTGATCCGGCAGGGCTTCCTGGTCGGGGTGACCAACCCGAAGTCGATCGTGCTCTTCGCCGCGGTACTGCCGCAGTTCACCGACCACGCCGTCGGCAGCGTGCCGCTGCAGATCGCCGTGCTGGGGCTGATGGTGGTGGCGATCGGCACCGTCAACGACACCCTGTGGGCGGTGGCCGCCGCGACCGCCCGCCAGTGGTTCGCCCGCTCGAAGGAGCGCATCAGCCGCCTGGGTGCGGCGGGCGGCGTCATGATGATCGGTCTCGGCGCCACGCTCGCGTTCACCGGAGCCAAAGAGTGAAACCGCTTTAGGTGGTAGCTCGGCGACGCGCCGTCAAGCGCCGGGATTTCGCCCGTACGCCGCAGTCCTCCATCGCGCACCAGCGACGCGACCCGTTCTTGCTGCGGTCCAGGAAGAGCCACCCGCACCCGCCCTGATCGAGCGGGCACGCGCGGAGCTGCCGGGGTTCCACCGTGCGCAGGAGCTCCACCGCCGCGGTGACGAGCCGGTCCTGCACCAGCGTGGCCGGGTTCGTGCCGACGTCGAGGTACACGGGCTCGCCCGGTCGCAGCACCAACCCCGACCGCGCGGTCGCCGCCGACCACCGCACTCCGAGCGCGTCGAGCTGCGGTGAGGCGTCCGCCCGGACACCGAGCACGGCGAGTAAGACGTCGTACGTCGCTTCCCGTACCTCGACCGAAGCATGTAGTGCCTGCGAGCCGGCCGCCGTCGACGCGCCCCAGGCCACGCGGACCTGCTCCGCCTCCGGCTCCTCGAGCAACCCGACGCGCACACCCCACGCGAGCAGCTCCGCCGGGGTGTTCAGGTGCTCGCGGAAATCGGTCGCACCGGGCACCCGCGGCTCGACGGTGTTGACGAGGTCGAGCGCGACGTGCCCTCCCACGATTCGAATCATGTGTTTACGCTACCACTGAAACGTGTTACACCGGATACATGACGAAGGCAATCAGCGCCCTGATCGCACTGTCCTTCTCGACTTTCGTGTACGTGACGGTGGAGTCCATGCCCATCGGGCTGATGCCACTGATGTCCCGCGACCTCGACGTGTCCCCGTCAGCGGTGGGGATGCTGGTGACCGCGTACGGGTTCGTGGTGGTCGCGACGTCCGTTCCACTCGCGGCGGTGACCCGGCGATGGCCCCCGAAACGGGTGCTCGTCGTGCTGCTCGCTCTGCTCGTCGTCACGACGCTGGTGTCCGCGCTGGCCACGGCGTACTGGGTGCTGCTCGGGGCCCGCCTGCTCACGGCGCTGAGCCAGGCGCTGTTCTGGTCGATCGTCACGCCGACCGCCGCCGCCCTGTTCTCCGAACGTCTCCGCGGCCGCGCGGTGTCGGCCCTGTCCGGCGGTAGCTCGCTCGCCGCGGTGCTGGGCGTACCGATCGGCGCGTGGCTGGGTCAGCAGGCCGGCTGGCCGATCGCGTTCCTCGCGGTGAGCGTCCTCAGCCTGGTGTTGCTCGTTTCGGTGGCGCTCCTCCTCCCGCTCTCCCCGGCGTCGGCTTCCTCCGCGGCCCGCGGCACCGAACCCGACGCCGGCCGGTTCTGGGTGATCATGGGCTCCACCGCCCTGGTGGTGACCGGCTCGTTCGTCGCGTTCACGTACATCACCGAGTACCTGACCGACGTCAACGGCTTCGCCCCGGAAACGATCGGCCCGTTGCTCTTCGTCCGCGGCATCGCCGGCGTGATCGGCGTCGCGATCGTGGGGCTGGTCGTCGACCGCGGAGTCTGGCCCACGATGGTGGCGATGGTGGTTCTGCAGGCGGTAGCCCTCACCCTGCACTACTTCTCGGGCGACGCCACGAGCGTGGCCGTCGTCGCCGTCGCGCTGGGCGGGTTGGCGCTGACGGGCTGGGCGGCCGCGCTCGGAGTGCGGGTCTTGCAGGTGGCACCGGGCGCGTCGGTGTTGGCGTCGGCGGGAACGTCGACCGCGTTCAACCTCGGCATCACCGCTGGAGCGCTGCTAGGTGGTGTTCTTCTGCCGATTGTCGGGGTGCACAGCACGGCCTTGCTCGGCGCCTTGCTGACACTCTGCGCGCTGGCGTTGCTCCTGGCCGAACCAGCGTTGTCCTCAGCGAGGCGCTCCTCTAGGGGCCGTTCATCAGCTCGGCACGGAGCCGCTGTCAAAGGGCTCCGCGAACTGGCACGGTGACGGTGTCCATCGATCGCAGCTGGGCGGATGCGCCCCGAACGCGAAACAGCCCGCATACGCCGGAGCGCATACGGGCTGGTTGGGAGCGGAGGCTGAGGGATTTGAACCCTCGATGGGGGGTAAACCCCAAACCGCATTAGCAGTGCGGCGCCATAGACCGGACTAGGCGAAGCCTCCCCGGGGGCCTGGCAGGCCACCGAGGTCAGAGAATACAGGGACCGGATCACGCGGGGCAAAGCAGTACGTGGGTGCGCGCGGCGGGAAGTGCGAGCGGTGGCTCGACCTGGGTACGTACGCTCGTAAGTGCTATGGACGACACCCCGCGCCGCCCTGAGCCCGCTGCCCCCGACGCCACCCGTGTGCTGCCCGAGTCCGAGGGGCCGCAGCCGCTCGATGCGACGAAGATGCTGCCTGTGGACGAGGTGCCTACGGTTCCTCGGTCGTCCGCACCTACGCGGGTGCTGCCTGTCGACGACCGGACACCGCCGCTTCCCCCGCAGGCTCCGACCCCTCCGCAGGCTCCGGCGACGGATGCCACCGAGCCCATGGACTCGGTGGCGGCGACGACTGAGCAAGGCGCCGAAGCGGAGTCGCCGAGCGAGGTTGCGTCTCCGGGCGCCACACCGACGCGGGTCCGGGTGGCTCATGCGCCGACGGCTCCGGTGTTCGAGTCGAGCCCGACAGAGCCTGCCCCGGGTACCGCTCAGGCGCCGGAGCGGGGTGAGCGCAAGGTGAACGAGGGCGCCGTCCCCAGTGCTCCGTCCTGGGGTGCCGGCGCCGAGGCCGAGACCGCTCTGATGGTGAACCCCACACCGCCCGCCCCGGCAGCGGCATCTGCGCCGGCAGCGCCCTCCGACTCCGCGGCGCCACTCCCTCCGGAAGCGCCACCCGCTGCGGGATCCGCGGCCCCCACCAACCCGGCCGGCCGACCCACCTCGGCGGACGACATCGCGGCCGTCCCGGCCGGCATGACGCTCGACGCTGCTGAAGCCTCCGCCGGGGCCGGCGAAACCCCCAGCGCACTCCCTCCCAACCTCCTGGCCCGCATGAAGAACGACCCCTCCCACGCCCCGGAACACCTCGTGCTCGCGGCCGTCGACAAGTTCGGGCCGGAGGCTGCGCTGTGGATGGCTCGGACCCGGGCCGCTCACCCGTACGTGCCCGACCACGTGTGGGTACCGGTGATCCGCACGCGGTTCGTGCGGCTGAGCCGCTACTCCGGGGCCGCGGCCGGCGCGGCCGGGGCGGTCGGCGCGGTGTTCGACGTCGGGGTGCTGGCGTGGAACCAGGCTCGGATGGTGCTGCACATCGCCGCTGCGCTCGGGTACGACCCGACGCATCCGGACCGGGCCGCGGAGCTGCTCGTCATCCGCGGGTTGCAGACGAAGCTCGACGCCGCTCGCACCGCCGTCGAGGTGGCTCGTCGGCAGCAGGAGCCTTCGGCGTTGGCGCAGCACCTGCCGGAGCGGGTGCGTAATTTCGGGTCCGGGGCCGGTCGGGCCTACACCGAGTTGGCGTGGCAGCTCGCGCGCATGGCCGGGCTCGCTGCGGCGAAGAAGATGGCGATGAAGTTCGTGCCGTTCGCCGGTGTGCCGCTGGGGGCGATCGCGAACTCGTCGGCGACGAAGAAGCTCGCTCAGGACGCCGTCAACTACTACTCGGCGCACCGCCAGCCGCTCGCGCTCCCGCCCGCTCCCGAGTGACCACCCCCGAATCGGGGTCATCTCCGCGGAAATGACCCCGATTCGGTGCGGTCACTCCGGGTTGGTCCCGTCCGCCGCCGCAGCCGGCGACGCCGTCGGGTCAGCCACCCCACGCCGATCCCCGGCCGCCCCACCACCAGCGCCCTCAGCCGGCGCCTCCGAATCACCGGAAGACCCCGAAGAACCACCGGAAGACCCCGAAGAATCACCGGAAGTCACCGGCGGCTTGTGCCCCTTCGGCTCCGGATCCTCACCGTGCCGATCCAGCATCGTCTCCTCGAGATCCAACTCCCGCACCATCTCGCGCATCACTTCGTCGTCCAGCTCCCCCACTTGCCGCAAGCGCATGAACGTCTCCCGCTGCGCCTGCAGCATCTCCTGCCGGAGCCGCCGGAATGCCGCCCCCGGCGTCTCCTTGCCCCCGTGCGACAGCCCTCCACCGAGCCGCTCCCACGCACTGTTCGCCCGGTATTCGGAGTAGTGGCGGAGCAAGCCGACGACCTGATCGGACGGCGGATGTGGCGCGGAAGAGACAAGCGAGTCCAACCGCTCGGTCGCCGCCCGCGCGGCCTGGTGCTGCGCGTTGGCCTCGGCGAGCCGGTCGCTCATGTCGTCGGTGCCACCGACCCCGAGCCGCCGGATCAACCCGGGCAGCGTCAGCCCTTGGATCACCAGCGTCCCGAACACGACCACGAACGTCAGCCACAGGATCAGCCCTCGCGCCGGGAAGTCGTGAGCGAGCGCGAACGCCGCCGCCAACGAGACGACGCCACGCATCCCCGCCCACGACGAAACCGTCGGCGTCGGCCAGTACGGCGAGGGTGTCCGGGCCCGCACGGCGGGAGAGAAGAACCGAATCAGGTACGACGACGAGAACACCCAGATGAACCGTCCGGCGATCGTCACCAGGAGCACGGCCAACGACCACCACGCCACCGACGCGACGTTCTGCCCTTCGAGCTCGGCGATGACCGCGGGCAGCTGCAGACCGATCAGCGCGAACACGATCGATTCCAGGACGAAGTCGATGACCTCCCAGCTCGACTCGGCCTGCAGCCGGGCCTGGGGGGACGTGTCGGTCGCGGTGTTGCCGAGGTACAGGCCGGTGATGACGACGGCCAGCACACCGGACGCGTGGACGCTCTCCGCCGCCAGGTAGACCGCGAACGGCACGACCAGGTTCAGCGTGTTCTCCAGCACCGCCGAGGTGACCCGCCGCCGCACCTCGCGCAGCAGGAACCCGAACAGCCCGCCGAGTACGACGCCGCCGCCGGCCGCGGCCACGAAGATGCCGCCGCCTTCGAGCAGCGTGATGCCACCGGCCGCGGCCGCTACCGCCGCCCGGTACGCGGTCAGCGCGGTGGCGTCGTTCACCAGGCTCTCGCCCTGCAGCACCTGCAGGTACCGCCGCTGCATGCCGAGCTCGCGTCCCACCGCGGTGGCCGCGACGGCGTCCGGCGGCGCGATGATCGCTCCCAGCGCGAAGGCCGCGGCGAGCGGCATCGACGGGATGAGCCAGTACGCGACGAGCGCCACCAGCACGGTGCTGAACAGCGTGTACCCGACCGACATCAACAGGATCGGTCGCTTGTTGAGCCGGAATCCGCGCGACGAGCTCCGCCACGCCGCCGAGTAGAGCAGCGGCGGCAGGAACAACGCGAGGATGATCTCGGGGTTCAGCGTGTAGTCGGGGATGCCCGGCAGGTAGGACACTGCCAGGCCCACCAGCACGAGCAGGATCGGGGGTGAGATCCGGAGCTTGCGCGCCGCCCCGGCGACGGTCGCAGCACCGATGATCAACCCGAACACTGCCATCAGGTCTGTGGTCTCGAAATGCACGCCCACCATCGTGCACGCCGACCGGGAACAATGGAGACGCGATCAAGGAGGCACATTGGCAATCTGCACACATATCGCCGAATCGAAAGAGACCGCCCCCCGGGCGAACGGCTGCGAAGAGTGTCTCAAGGTTGGCGGGCGCTGGGTCCACCTGCGCACTTGCCAAGAATGCGGACATGTCGGCTGTTGCGACTCGTCGCCGGGCAAGCACGCGAGCGGCCACTTCCACGACGAGAAGCACCCCGTGGTTCAGTCGGCCGAGCCGGGCGAGAGTTGGAAATGGTGCTTCGTCGACGAGGTGCTGGCGCCCTGAACTACCGGCGTTAATTAGTGCGAAGGGGGCGTTGCCGCAGGTCAGGGCAGCGCCCCCCACGGCATCGGACAACAGTGCACACTAGCCCGCATGCGTAGTCTTCTGCTTACTTTCCGTAGAAGAAGCAACAGTCGCCCGCCACGCCGAGAAGAACAATCCCCGCAGTCGTTACGGATCCTGCTGCTCGTCTCCTCGTTCAACGGGCTGACGCAGCGCGTCTGGTGCGAACTGCGGGACCGCGGTCACACCGTGGCCGTCGAATTCGCCCGCGACGCGGAGTCGATCGCCGACGCGGCTCGGCGCGCCGACCCGCACCTGATCCTCTGCCCGTTCCTCAAGGAACGCGTCCCCACCGAAGTCTGGCAAAAATGGACCACGGTGATCATCCACCCAGGTCCGGTGGGTGATCGAGGCCCGTCCAGCCTCGACTGGGCAGTCACCGAGGGAAAGCGCGCGTGGGGCGTGACCGCGCTCCAGGCCGTCGAGGAGATGGACGCCGGCCCGGTCTGGGCCAGCCGGACGTTCCCCCTCCCCAAAGACCCGCCCACGAAGTCCGCGCTGTACAACGGCCCGGTAGCCGACGCGGCGATGAGCTGCGTCGACGAACTCCTCACCAAGCTCGCGACCACCGACTTCCGCCCCACGCCCCCGGAGCAACTGGCCAAGACCGTCGTGCGCCCGACGATGCGCCAGACCGACCGCGCGTTCTCGTGGAGCGACCCCGCCGAGGCCATCGTCCGGAAGATCCGCGCCGCCGACGGTGCGCCGGGCGTGCGCACCGAGATCGCCGGCGTCGCGGTCTGGGCGTTCGACGCGTACGTGGGTCCGTCCCGGTCGGACCCACCCGGCTCGGTCGTCGCGTCCCGCGACGGTGCGGTCCTCGTCGCGGCCGGCACCGGTAGCGTCTGGCTGGGGCATCTGAAAGCCCTGGGCGACGCCGAGCGCAGCGTGAAGTTGCCCGCCACCGTCGTTCTCGACGGGCACCTTCCGAGCACGTCGAAGTCGCCGAACGACCCCGGCCCCGGACGGGTCCATTACGTGCGCCGGGACGACGTCGGCTACGTGGTGCTGGACTGCTACAACGGCGCGCTCTCCACCGAGGCGTGCAACCAGGCCCTGCACGCGCTGCGTCACGCGGCCCGGCAGGACACCACCGCGATCGTGTTGCGTGGGGGAAGCGGTCCGTTCTGCAACGGCATCCATCTCAATCGCATCGAGGCCGCCGCGAACCCGGCCGCCGAGGCCTGGGCGAACATCACCGCGATCAACGACGTCTGTCGTGAGCTGGTGAACTGTCGCGGGCAGGTGACGATCGCCGCGTTCAGCGGCAACGCGGGCGCCGGCGGGGTGATGTTGCCGCTCGGTGCGGATCTGGTCGTGGCGCGCGAGGGGGTCGTGCTGAACCCGTTCTACGAGATGGGGCTGACCGGGTCGGAGCTGCACACCTACACGCTGCCGAGGCGGGTCGGCCCCGACGCGGCGAAGCGGCTGCTCAGCGAGAAGCTGCCGGTCGGTACGGCCCAGGCGAAGAAGCTCGGGCTCGTCGACGAGATCGGGCCGCGGGACCTCGCCGCGTTCGGCGGATGGCTGCACGACGTCGCGCGTCGTTATCGTGATCGGACGCTGCGCGAGCGCACGCTGCGGCACAAGGTCGACGTCCTCGAGCGGGACCTCAGCGCGAAGCCGCTGGACGCCTACGAGGCGCGTGAGCTCGGCGAGATGGCCCAGGACATGTTCGACGACCGGCAGGGCTTCGACGCCGCCCGCCGAGCGTTCGTCCAGAAGAGGGCGCCCGAGCGCACCCCGACCCGCCTGGCCCTGCACCGGGCCCCGGGCTTCGTCCGGAGCTGAACACGCGGATGGCCCGGCGCGCACCGCGCCGGGCTGGATGCGGCCGCCGTATGGGACCTAGACGACGACGTTCATGCGGGCCGCTGGACCGCAGCCAGCGTGGCTTCCCAGTCGATCGCGACCGCGCCGGGGTTCGCCGGCAGCACCCGGACGGCCACCTGCGCGCCGGGGAACGTCAGCGGCACCGCGGCCGGCGGCACCGGGTTTCCGATCCGAACCTCGTACGCCTCGGCGTCGGAACGGGTCACGTTGAGTACGAACTCGTACAAGCTGGCCCCGTACGGGCTCCGCATGCCGAGCGAGCCGCTCGCCACGATCGTCGCCTCCGCGGGCTCACCGGTCTCCAGCAGCTCAGCGGTGCTCGGCCCGCTTGCGTGATCGGATGGCAACTCATCCTCGGTGTCGTTCACGTGCTGTTCAGCGAATGGTCCCATGACCACGGACGGTACAAACGATGCCGGGTTATGTCGCCGGAACTGACGCGCACCCGTCACTCGGACGAATTGCGCGGAAGAACGACGGTCTGAGCCGGGTCGAGGCGGACTGACACGGTCTCGCCGACCGCGGGCGCGGTCGCCGCCGGACAGTGGGCCTCCAGCGAGGGCGCGTCGCCGATCTTCACCAGCACGTCGACGCGCTCACCTGCGAAAGTAGCGACCTCGACCACCCCGGTGACGTCGTCCGCCTCGGTCGAGAGCAGCACACCGGCGGGCCGGACGAGAACGGGGTGCGAGCCGTCGGCGGCGGCTACCGCGACCGTTCCCCACGGCGTGTCCGCCACCCCGTCACGAACCACCGCCGGAGCCACGTTCGTGAACCCGAGGAACCGCGCGACGAACTCGGAGGCCGGCTGCTCCCAGACCTCGCGGGGCGTGCCCACCTGGGCGATCCGGCCGCCGGCCATCACGACGACGCGGTCCGCCAGCGCGAACGCCTCACGCTGATCGTGCGTGACCGCCAGAACCGTGGTGCCGAGACGCACGAACAGCCGCCGCAGCTCCACGACCAGGCGCTCGCGCAGTTCCCGGTCGAGCTGTCCCAGCGGCTCGTCGAGCATCAGCAGTTTCGGCGACGGGGCGAGCGCACGGGCCAGCGCCACCCGCTGCTGCTCGCCGCCCGAGAGCGTGACCACCGCACGGGGCCCCACGTCCGGCAGCCCCACCAGGGAGAGCAGCGACGCCACGTCCGCACGCGTGTTGCCGAAGCGGATGTTCCCGGCCACGTCCTTGTGCGTGAACAACGCGTGGTCCTGGAACATCAGCCCGACGCCCCGCCGGTGCGGCGGCACCCTGGTCACGTCGACGCCGTCGAGCACCACCCGCCCGGCCGACGGTTCCTGCAGCCCCGCGATCACCCGCAGCAGCGTCGACTTCCCGCTCCCGCTCGGTCCGAGCACGGCGACCACCTCGTGCTCCGCGACCTCCAGCTCGACGTCGACCAAGGCCGGAAAAGCCCCGAACCGGACGGACACCCCGGACACCGACAGACTCACAACTCTCCCCCCGCTCCGGCCGGCCGCAGCCGGTCGAGCGCGATCAGACTGGCCGCGCACAGCACCATCAGAATCGTGGCCAGCGCCATGGCCTGACCACCGTTGACCTCACCCGGGCGCCCCAGCAGCTGGGCGATCGCGACCGGAATCGTCGGGTTGTCGGCGCGGGCGATGAACACGGTCGCACCGAACTCCCCGAGCGAGATCGCGAACGCGAACCCGGCCGCCGCCGCCAGCGACCGCCACACCAGCGGCAGATCCACCCGCCACCACACCCGCCCCGGTGGTGTGCCGAGCACCGCGGCGGCCTCCCGGAGCCGGTCGTCGATCGCCCGGAGCACCGGCAGCACGGCGCGGACGACGAACGGCACCGCCACCAGCGCCTGTGCGAACGGCACGAGTAGAGCCGAGTCACGCAGGTCGAGCGGCGGCTCGTCGAGCGCGACCAGGAACCCGAAACCGACGGTCACGGCCGACGTGCCCAGCGGCAACATCAGCAGCAGACCGAACGCACCACGCAGCCGGCCCGGGCGGGTCAGCACGACCGCGGCACAGAGACCGACCACGAGGGCCAGCAGCGTCGCGGTCACCGCGTACCGCAGCGACGTGCCGACCGTCTCCAGCGCCGGCGCGGGCAGAACGCTCGACGCGTCCGACGAGGTCAACGCCCGCCAGTACGTCAGGGAGTACCCGTCCGACGTCGCGAACGACCGCTCTACCAGCACCGCCAACGGCGTCAACAGCAACCCCACCAGCACGATGAGGTTGACGCCGACGAACGCCCACTCGCCGAAGCCCCGCGGTGACCGGGGCGACGCCGGCACCAGTCGCGCCGCCCGCTGCCGACCGGTCAGCACGGCATCCACGGCCAGCAGCACGGCCACGGCGACGAACTGCACCATCGACAGCACCGCGGCGCCGGACAGGTCCAGCTGGTAGACCGTGCGCCGGTAGATCTCCACTTCGAGCGTCGCGTACGACGGCCCGCCGAGGATCTGCACGATCCCGAACGACGTGAACGTGAACAGGAACACCACCGTCGACGCCGCGGCGATCGCGGGTCGTAGCGCCGGCAGCGTCACCCGCACGAACGCCCGGAGGCGGGACGCGCCGAGCACCCGGGCCGCCTCCACCGAGCGCCGGTCGAGCTGGGCCCAGACGCTGCCGACGATCCGCACCACGACCGCGTAGTTGAAGAACACGTGCGCGGCCAGGATCGCCCAGACCGTGCGGTCCAGTTCGACGCCGAGCAACCCGTCCGGCCCGATCAACGCGAGGAAGGCCGCCCCCACCACCACCGTCGGCAGCACGAACGGGACCGTCACCAGCGCGCGGATCAGAGCGCTGCCCGGGAGCCGGAACCGGGCCAGCACGGCCGCGCCCGGCATGGCCACGACGAGCGTCAGCACGGTCGAGGCCACGGCCTGCCAGACCGTGAACCACAGCACCCCGCGGACGTCGCCGAGGCTGCCGCGCGGCACCCCGGGGATCGGGTCCCCGAACCCCAGGCCGATCGCCACCAGCGTTCCGACCGGGTAGACGAAGAAGATCCCGAGGAACGCCAGCGGGACGAGGGCGAGGAGGCGGGTTCTCAGCGGAGCACCGTCTGCGTCCACTCGTCGATCCACGGCTCACGGTTCTTCGTGATCTGGTCGGCGGGGAGCGTCAGCGGCTTGGTCGGGAGCGCCGCGTACTTGGTGAACTCGGCCGGCAGCGGTGTACCGGTCACCGAAGGCCACACGAACATCTGCAGCGGCACGTCCTTCTGGAACGCCGGGGACAGCAGGAAGTCGAGCAGCTTCTTGCCACCGGTCGGGTTGGCCGCACCGTCGAGCAGGCCCGCGTACTCGACCTGACGGAAGCAGGTGTCGGTGACCACACCGGACGGCGCGTCCTTCGGCTTCTTCTCCGCGTAGACGACCTCGGCCGGCGGGCTGGACGCGTACGAGACGACGAGCGGCCGGTCGCCCTTGCCCTGCGAGCCGACCGTGAAGCGCTGCTGGTAGGCCTCCTCCCAGCCGTCGACGACCAGGGCCCCGTTGGCCTTGAGCTTCTCCCAGTACGACTTCCAGCCGCTCTCACCCTGCACCGCGATGCTGCCGAGCACGAACGCCAGCCCGGGCGACGACGTCGCCGGGTTCTCCACGACCAGCAGGTTCTTGTACTCGGGTTTGATCAGGTCGGCGTAGCTCGCCGGCGGCTGCACGCCCTTCTTCGTGAACCACGCCTTGTCGTAGTTGACGCACACGTCGCCGTAGTCGACGGCGCTCGCCTTCCCGTCGGTGCCCTGCTGCAGCGCGGTGGGAACGTTGCCGACACCGGCCGGCTCGTAGGGCGCGAACACGCCAGCGCCCACGGCCCGCGACAGGAACGTGTTGTCGACGCCGAACAGCACGTCGCCCTGCGGGTTGCCCTTGCTGAGCACGGCTTTGTTGACGACCGCGCCGGCGTCGCCGCTGCGCAGGATCTTGACCGTGAGGCCGCTCTGCTTCTGGAACGCGGCCAGGACTTCGTCGCTGACCGCGAACGACTCGTGGGTGACGAGAGTGACCGTCTTCGAGTCGGTGGCCGCCTTGTCGGACGACGACGAACAGGCTGCGACGGCGGCGGTCAACAGGACAGCAGCCAGTAAACGAGGGGCACGCATCCGGTTACCTCCGGACTCGAGCACCGGGAATGAGCCTTCGGGCGTGGTCCGGCGAGCCGCCGGTTCTCCCTCCGCTGGCATTACCCAGAGCAGGTTCGACGGGTCGGTGACGCGGTGGCCACCCTCTCAGCCCGGCTGCCCGAGCTCCCCGACGGACGACTGGCGTCCGCGTCGACAAGCGTAGCCCGCTGTGGTTGAGCCGGTCGCGGAGCGGTCACTACCTCGGACATGGATGGTCCGCGGTTGGCTGAAGCGCTCGAAGCGCTGCGCACGTCGGTGACCGCGGTCCGACTCGATCTGGCGGTGACCGACGCCGAGGCCGCGCGCCGGTCGCGGTCGGAGTTCGTCGGTCAGGTCGACGACTACCTGCTACCGAGGTTGCGCCAGCTGGACGCCCCGATGCTGGTGGCGGTCGGGGGGTCCACCGGCGCCGGCAAGTCGACGCTCGTCAACACGCTGGTCGGGGCGGAGGTGACGAAGGCGGGCTGGCTACGGCCCACCACGCGCGCCCCGGTCCTGGTGTGCAATCCGGACGACGTCAGCTGGTTCGAAACCGACCGGATCCTTCCGGGGCTGTCCCGGACGACCGGCCCCGAGGCCGTGAACTCCCTCCGGCTGGTGCCCCACCCGTCGGTGCCACCGGGGCTCGCGCTGCTGGATCCCCCCGACATCGACTCGGTCGTGGCCGAGAACCGCGACCTGGCCGGGCAGCTCCTCGCCGCCGCCGACCTGTGGATCTTCGTCACCACTGCGGCGCGCTACGCCGACGCCGTCCCCTGGGACCTGCTGCACACCGCGGCCCAGCGCACGATCGCACTCGCGGTCGTGCTCAACCGCGTCCCGCCGGAGGGCATCGGCGAGATCAGCGACCACCTCCGCTCGATGCTGGCCGAGGAACGTCTCGGCGAGGCGGCGCTGTTCGCGATCCCGGAGGTCGAGCTGACCGGGAAACGCATCCCCGACCAGGCGATCGCACCGATGCGCACCTGGCTCGACGGGCTGGCCGCCGACGCCGGAGCCCGGGACCAGGTGATCCGCACGACGCTCACCGGGGCGCTCTCCAGCCTGCACGATCGTGTCACCGGCCTGGCCGACCACCTCGACGACCAGGTCCGCGCCGCCGCCGAGCTGCGCGGTACCGCGCTCGAGCGGTACCGGACCGCGCTCACCGGCGTCGACGACGGCGTCCGCAGCGGCACCGTGCTCCGCGGCGAGGTGCTGGCCCGCTGGCAGGAGTTCGTCGGCACCGGCCAGTTCACGCGGAACCTCGAGGCACGGATCGGCCAGCTGCGTGACCGCGTCACGTCGTTCTTCACCGGCCGGCCGCCCGCGGCCGAAGCGGTCGGGCACGCGGTCGAGAGCAACCTGCACGCGCTGGTGCGGGCCGCGTCGGACCAGGCCGCCGAGCAGACCACGGAACTGTGGCGGTCCCGCCCGGCCGGGCGCGCGCTGCTCACCGACGGCTTGCACCGCTCGTCGGCCGAGTTCGGCCCCCGGCTGGAGCACGAGATCCGGGCCTGGCAGGAACGCGTGCTCGACCTGGTCCGCGAGGAGGGCGGCCACCGGCGGAGCGTCGCGCGGCTGACGTCGTTCGGTGTCAACGGCGCCGGGCTGGTGCTGATGCTCGCGGTCTTCGCCCAGACCGCCGGTCTGTCAGGGCTCGAGGTGGTGGTCGCGGGCGGGACGTCGGCGGTCAGCCAGAAGGTGCTGGAGGCGATCTTCGGCGACGCCGCCGTGCGCACGCTCGCGGCCCGAGCCCGCGACGACCTGCTGGACACCGTCGAGAAGTTGCTCACCGACGAACGGCAGCGGTTCGACGCGCTCGTGGACGCCGTCGCACCCGCCACCGACCAGGTGACGGCACTGCGCTCCGCGCTGGCCGAGTTCGAGTCCGCGCTGCGTTCGTACCTGCGGCAGCCGGGGCTGGTGCGATGACGCTGCTGGCACGGGCTACCGACGAATCGGGGCTGAGCCGTCGGCTGAGCGCACTCGACCGGGTGGTGGAGCTCGGCGCCGACCGGCTCGATCCGGCGGTGCTGGCGACCGCGGGCGCGTTGTCGGGCAAGGCCGCCGAGCGGCTGCGGCTGGGCGCGGAGCACACCGTCGTCGCGCTCGCCGGCACCACCGGGAGCGGCAAGTCGTCGCTGTTCAACGCGCTCGTCGGAGTCGACGTCGCGGCCACCGGGCTGCGCCGCCCGGTCACGTCGACGGCGCAGGCCGCGGTGTGGAACCCCGACGGCGCCGCGCCGCTGCTGGACTGGCTGGGCGTGAAGCGTCGGCACCACCTGGGTGACGAGGGCGCCGACGCGCTCTCCGGCCTCGTGCTGCTCGACCTGCCCGACGTCGACTCGGTGCAGGTGGACCACCGGCTCGAGGTGGACCGCCTGGTGAAGCTCGTCGACCTGCTCGTCTGGGTCGTCGACCCGCAGAAATACGCGGACTCCGCCCTGCACGACCGGTACCTCCAGCCGCTGCGGACGCACGCCGACATCACGGTCGTCGCGTTCAACCAGATCGACCGGGTACCGCCGGCGCGGCGCGACGAGGTGCTGGCCGATCTGCGCGGCCTGCTCGAACGGGAAGGCCTGGGAGGCGTCCCGGTGCTGCCGGTCTCGGCACGGACGTCCGACGGGCTGCCGGCGCTGCGGACCCGCCTGGCCGACGCGGTGGCCGCGCACGAGGCGTCGGTACGGCGGTTGAACGCCGACCTGCGTGCCCTCGCGGACGAGTTGGGCCCGACGTGCGGACCGTCGGCGACACCCGCGGTGGAGCGGGCCGACCGGGCGGCCGTGGTCGGTGCGCTGACCGAGGCCTCGGGCGCCGACGCGGTCGCGCTGGCGGTCGCGCGGACACATCGCAGCCGCACCAGAGCCGCGACCGGCTGGCCGATGACCCGCTGGCTGGCGCGTGTGCGCCCGAGCGCGGCGACGCGACTGGGGCTGCCCGGCGCGCGGCTCTCCCCCGGCGAAGCCGAGGACGAACTGGTCCGCACCGCGCTCCCGGGTCCTTCCGCGGTGCAGCAGGCCCGGGTGGACACCGCGCTGCGCAACCTCGTCGACCGGACCACGGCCGGCCTGCCCCAGCCGTGGCCGAGCGTGCTCACCCGCGCCGCGACCGGCCGCCGGGACCAGCTCCCCGACCTGCTCGACCGGGCCGTGGCCGGCGCCGACCTCGGCCTCGGACGCCGCCCGCGCTGGTGGGGTGTGGTGCGCCTGCTGCAGAACGTGCTGGCGCTGGTCGCGGTCGCGGGGGTGGGGTGGCTTCTCGGGCTCTTCCTGCTCGATTGGTTCCGACTGCCCGAACCGCCGTTGCCGGACGTCGACGTGTGGGAGTGGCGGATCCCCGTGCCGACCGGAATGCTGCTCGGCGGGGTGCTCGTCGGTCTGGTCCTCGGTTTCCTGAGCGCCCGGCTGGGCGCGCTCGGCGCACGGCGTCAGGCGGCCAAAGCGCGTAAGCGGATCCGCGCCCGGGTGGAGCAGGTGGCCACGGACGCGGTGCTCGAGCCGGTGAGCGCGGAGCTGAGCGCGCGCTCCGAACTCTGCGCGGCGATCAGTCAGCTGCGGGGGCGTCGGTGAAGACCCGGTCGACGGCGCTGACGAGCGTCGTCGCCTCTCCGGTGCCGCCGTCGGACCAGCGGATCTGACCGAGCCAGCGGCCGGGGCCCTCGGCCGGCACGCCGGACAGGCGCAGCGGCGTCCCCGCGTTCACCGACCGCTCGGCGGCCGGCTCGCCGTCGTCGATGACGTAGGAGTCCAGGCGGACCGGTAGCGCTCCGGTGCCGGGCGCGTCCACCAGCTGGACGTAGACGTCGTACCGCCCGGCTTCCGGTGCCGGCAGGTCGATCCGTTCGTCCGCGGCCGGGCCACCGCTGCGGCCCACCCGCTTGCCGTCGCGGTAGACGAAGACGTCCACGTCCGTGCCGACCGGGTAGTCGAGGGCGTCGGTCGCGAACCGCGCCAGCGCGGTGTCCGACGGCACCGTGACGGTGAAGCGCGCGACGCGGTCGGAGGCCTTCGGCGCGGCCGAGGAGAACCGGGCCCGCTCGCCCGTCACGCGCAACCGGGTGGTGTGCCCGACGGCGGGCACGGGGCCGGCGATGCGTGCGCTCAACCGCCCGGTGAAGCCGGGCACGACGGTCAGCGAGTTGCCGAGTTCGACGCTCGACGGAGCAGCCACGACGACCGGTGTCACGGCGACCGGGACCCGCACCGGGTGCACGCCGTCGGACCAGGTGATCGAGCCCGCCGCGAGCTGGTCGTAGGGGGCGGAGACGCGGTGCACGGTCACCGTGAACGAGGCGGTCGCGCCGGGCTCCAGCGTCAGCTCGGCCGGGGAGACGGCGACGTCCACCCCGGGCGGCTCGTCCACCCGGGCGACGTACCGGGCGGTGCCGGAGCCGACGTTCGTCACGGTCCGGCGGACGGTACGCACGCCGGCCAGCGAACCGAGCACGACCGACGCGGTGTTCTGCGCGCTGTACGGAGCGGTCGCCGCGGCCGAGGAGTCGAAGAGCAGGCCCGGGTCGAGGGCCCGGTCGACCGCGAGCGCGCCGGCGCCGTACTCGGCCGGACCTGCGGTCTCGCCGCCGGACGTACTGATCCGGTTGTCGCCGCCGGTCGCGCTGGTCAGCAACGCGGACTTCACCGCCGCCGGCGACCAGCGCGGGTGCGCTCCACGCAGCAGCGCGGCCGCGCCCGAGACCTGCGCGGTGGCCACCGACGTACCGGACCGCAGCCCGAACATCGCTCCGTCGCGGGCCGGGGACACCGCCGCGACGACGTCGACGCCGGGCGCCATCAGGTCGGGCGCGAGCGCGTCGCCGTCCGGGCCACGCGAGGAGAACTCCGCCACCTCCGGGCGGGGGGCTCCGCTCGGGCGCATCCGGGCCGGTTCGAATGCGGCGCTGGCCCGCGGGTCACGCAGGTAGTCGCGCAGCTTCGCGGTGGCCCGCACGTCGACGTTCACGGTCGGCACCGCGTGCCGATCGGCGGTGAGCTCGTCGGCGTCGTCGTTCGCGAGCACCATTCCGGCGCCACCGGCCCGCTCGACCTCCGCGCTCTTGTCGGCGCGCCCGTTGCCGCCGCGGAGGCACACCACGATCCGGCCGCGGATCTTCCCAGGGTCGAGCGAACCCTCCCGGCACTGGCCGCCGGGCACCACCGGCCGGGCCGGGACCCCGGCGCCGAGGCCCGCTCCGTTCAGCCGTGTGCCGTCCCCGAGCCGCACCACCGCGACCGGAGCCCGGTCGTGCGTGCCGGCCGCGACGCTCGTCAGCCAGGGCTTGCCGTGCGCGGTGCGGGTGCTGGGTCCGTCGTTCCCGGCCGAGGCGGCGACGAACACGCCGGCCTGGGCGGCCCGGTAGAGCGACGACGCGAGCGGGTCGTCGGCCGGCGAACCTCCGGACGCACCGTCGACCGCCACGTTGAGCACGTCGACGCCGTCCGCGACCGCCTGGTCGATCGCCGCCACGGTGTCGGACTCCGCGCACGTCGGCTCTCCGTCGACCTGCCAGCACGCCTTGTAGGCCGCGATCCGGGCGGCCGGTGCGACGCCGGACACCGCTCCGAGCTCATGCGGCCCGAACTTCGCAGTGACGTCCGCGGCGCCGGCGGCCACTGCGGCGGCGTGGGTGCCGTGCCCGTCGTGGTCGGCCGGTGACCGGGGCTCGCCGGCGTCCGGCGTCAGCCCGTTGAGGTACCACCGGGCTCCGACGAGCGCGCCCCGGCACCGGAAGTCCTTGACGACCCGACCGGCGTCGCAGGTGCCCCGATAGCGGGGTGCGGCCGGCCGCGGGTTCGTGAAACTCGGGTGCGCGGACCAGATACCGGAGTCCACGAAGCCGATCACCGTGCCCGCGCCCGCCCGCGCGGGCCCGTCGAGCCGCTCCCACGCCCCGGTCGGTCCGGGTAGCCCGAGGAACTCGGTGGTTCCGGCCGGTTCCAGCCCGTCCAGCGTGCGGACGCTGTCCCGGGTGACCGACCGAACCCCCGGGAGCCGCCGCGCGGCCGCCACCTGGTCGGGTGTGAGAGCGGCCGCGAAGCCGTTGAACGTCCACCGGTACGCGTAGGCCGTGCGCACCCCGGGCAGTTGCTTCAGCACCGCACGGAGCTGTTGGTCCAGGTAGGCGCGGTAACGACGAACGGCAACGGAGTCGACGCCGAGGCGCTGCCCACGTCGGGGACGCGTGCCGTCCAGCACCCCGTCAGGCACCGACCGGCCGCCCGGATAGGCGGCGATCGGTGCATCGACGAGTTGGACGAGGTGCATGACCGCGGGCTCGTCGGGCGTGGCCGACGGAGCCGCGAGCGCGCCGGAGGGGATCGCCAGTCCGAGCGCCAGACCGGCCGAGGTGAACCCGACCGGGCGCCGCACGCCGGCCCGAGTCGCGGTTCTCGCGGATCGATGCCGGCCCGTCAACGTCACCCCCACTCAGATATGACGAGCATACCCAAATGGGGCAATAAGCTTCAGACTGGTTGATCCACCGCCACCGGCGGCGCCACGTGGACCCGCAGCCCCCGTGCGACCAGGGCGTCGAGCACGTCCTTGGTCACGTCGGAGTCCGTGATGACCGCGGTGATCGACGCCAGCTCGCTCACCCGGAACTCGGAGACGCGGCCGAGCTTCGAGGAGTCGGCCAACACGTACTTCTCGAAGCTCCGGGCGATCACGAGCCGCCGGACCACCGCCTCGCCCTCGTGGCAGCCGGTCAGGCCGGCCTGGGGGTGGATCCCGTCGGCGCCGACGAACGCGACGTCCACGTACCCTTTTTCGAACATCCGCTCGGCCTCGGGCCCGGAGACCGACAGCTCCTCGTCCCGGACGTTCCCGGGAGCCAGCTGCACACGCACGCCCGGGTGGTCGGAGAGGGACTGCGCCACGTGGCCGTTCGTGGTCAGGATCGTGCCCACCCAGTCGCCGGGAAGCGCCTTGGCGGCCTCGTAGACCGTCGTGCCCACGTCGAAGAAGACGTTGCGGTTGGGCTGGAGCAGCCGTACGGCATAACGAGCGATCGCTCGCTTCGCCGCGACGTGAGAGGTGGACCGCCGGTCCCAGCTCTCCGACTGCTTGGGCGCCCGGGTGGCGCCACCGTAGACCCGGGTGAGTTCGCCCCGGCGTTCCAACTCGTTCAGATCGCGCCGGATGGTTTCTAACGAAACGCCGAGTTGACTGGCCAGGTCGTCCGCCCGCACCATGCCCCGCGTTCCCAGTGCGGTCACTATTTGCTGGCGGCGCTGTTCAGGGACCATCGCTCCTCGTCGGGGAAGACGTCGGGAAACAACCAGAGTGGACGCACGGCACCTCAATATTGCACACGCGTCACACCCAGGAGCCGATCATGGTATGGCCCGGGGCTCCGGCTGCACCCAGGAGTCGCACCGCGATCGGCGCGGAGGCCTGTCGAGTCACAACAGTCCTCTCTGGACGATCCTAAGCCCATCCGTAAGCAAACACACGAGGGGGCCGGGCGCGATGCGCCCGACCCCCGTCGAGATTTCAGTGCTGGTAGGTGGGAACGATCAGCGCCCGCGCCACGGTGTGGAAGGCCAGGTTGAACGACACCACGGCGGGGGTGGCGTCCGGCGTGACGTCGAGCGCGTCGACGTCGACCGCGTGCACGACGAAGTAGTAGCGGTGCACCTGGTCACCGGGCGGCGGTGCGGCACCGCCGTAGTTGCGGTTCCCGTAGTCGTTGCGGACGTGGAACGCGCCACCGGGGAGGCTGTCGTCACCGGCGCCCGCGCCGGTCGGCAGTTCGGTGGTCGTACCCGGCAGGTTCACCGCGAGCCAGTGCCAGAACCCCGAGGGAGTCGGGGCGTCCGGGTCGAACGCCGTCACGACGAAACTCTTCGTCCCGGCCGGGAAATCCGACCAGGACAGCTGGGGCGAGACGTCCCGACCGCCGGCGTCCCCGGCCACCTGGGCCAGGTCGAGCTGGGTGTCGGCGGTGACGTCGGTACTCGTCACGGTGAACGACGGAACTTCGGGCAGCAACGCGTACGGATCAGGTGCCTGGGGACGCTCGAGCGCCATGATCTCCTCCTCGTTCTGTGATCTGGCGAAACCCTGCCACGCCCGAGGTCGTCGGGTGCAGCACCATGGAGTTTGTCCCAACCCCGCGGGGGTACTGCAGAAACGCATTCCGCCGACATTTCGTGAGGAGATCTCGTGCTGACCGATGTCGCCCGTCGCGTGGCGGACCCGGCGGAGAAGTTGCTCACCCAGTCGTTCCGGCTCGCCGGATGGGTGGTCGGCCGCACCGCTGGGCCGGTTTTCCGCTTGGTAGGCCACGCCGGCCGCCCGGCCGTCGAGACCTTGGCCAAAATCAGTCCGTCCGCAGCCGAGACGCTGTGGTCGTTCCTGCCCGGACGCCGTCCCGCGGCGCAACCGGTCACCCCGACCCCGGCCACCCCGCCGAGGCCGGCCCACGTCGCCACCGTGCCGTCCCCGGCCGGGGCACCGACTCCGGCCGCCGCCCACGCCGAGGCAGCCGCGCTGCTGTCCGAGGTGACCCCGGACGCGGCGAAGGCCGCCACCGCTTCGGACAGCCTGCCGGTACCGAACTGGAACGGGCTCACGATCGCCGCGATCCGCCAGCGCACCCGGTCGCTCTCCGACCAGGACGTCCTGACGCTGCTGGCGTACGAGCGGGCGCACGCCGCCCGCCCGGCCGTGATCCTCAACCTCGAGAACCGGCTGGCGAAGCTCCACCAGGCCAACGGGGCGACGCCGCAATAGTCCCTAAATACCCCTAACCACCTATAATGGTGGTTAGGGGTATTTCAGTATCGGGGGGCGGTAGGTTGGCGGGCCGGATCGACCGCGATGCGCTCATCGCGCCGTACGACGTCGTCGGCCATCCACCGGCGCCCGACCTGACCGCCCTCGCCGAGCTGGCCGCCGACATCTCCGGCACGCCGACCGCACTCGTCAACCTCATGGGCGAGACCATCCAGCACTCGGTGGCCGGGTACGGCCGCGCGCCCGGCGTCTGCGACCGCGCCGACTCGATGTGCAACCTGGTCCTCGACGAGCCCGGCCAGGTCGTCGTCAACGACACCCGCGCCGACCCGCGCTTCGCCGACAGCCCGTTCGTCACCGGCGAGCGGGCCAACTTCCGCTTCTACGCGGCCACCCACCTCCGCAACCCGCAGGGGCTCGTGCTCGGGACGCTCTGCGTCTTCGACGACGAAGCACGCAGCCTCGACGACCGGCGGATCCGTGGTCTCGGCCTGCTCGCCCGCCAGGTGGACGACGCACTCGAGCTGCGGCGCCGGACGACAAAACTGGTGGACGCCGTCGCCGAGCTGGCCGAGGTCCGCGCCGAGCTGACCCGCTCGAACGAGGCGCTGCACGCGTTCGCCGGCCAGGTCAGCCACGACCTGCGCAACCCGCTCACCGCGATCAACGGGTTCCTGGAGGAGCTGCAGTACAACGTCCCGCACGACACCCCGTCGTCGGAGTACGTGGCCAGGGCGCTCTCCTCGACCCACCGGATGAGCGATCTGATCACCGACCTGCTCGGCTTCGCGAAGCTCGGCGGGGAGCTGCGCCGGGAGCCGGTGGCGGTGCGGCACCTGGTGGAGGAGGTCCGGCACGACCTGGCGCCTGCGCTGTCCGCGGTCGGTGCCCGGCTCGACGTCGGACCGCTGCCGACCGTCCGGGTCGACGCCACCCAGATCCGGGCCGTGCTGCAGAACCTGATCTCGAATGCGGCCAAGTACCGGCACCCGGAGCGAACTCCGCTGATCGCCGTGCACAGCGCCCGGCAGGACCACGCCTGGCGGATCGAGGTCGTCGACAACGGCATCGGCGTACCGCGCGACCGCCGCGAGGAGGCGTTCAGCCCGCTGAGCCGGGTGCACGATCCGCACGACTCCAGCGCCGAAGGAGCCGGCATCGGCCTGGCCACCGCACGGCGGATCATCACCGCGCACGGCGGGCAGATCGGCCTCGACGCCAGCCCGTCCGGAGGCACGGTCGCCTGGTTCACCCTCCCCGACCCCACCGACGGCCCCTCGTTCGCGTCCGCCACGCCGCCCCGCTCGGCCCGCGTCCGCTAGCGCGGGTCGCTAGCGGCCGGCCGCTACGGTCGCCGGATGCCGACTTTCATGATCGCGCTCCGCGGTTACCGCATCGCCGAAGTCGACCGCTGGGTCGAGTGGGCCGAGCAGCACCCCGACCAGGCCCGCACGGCCGAGCCGCCCCAGTTCAACCAGACGCTCCGCGGTTACGCGCGCCGCGAGGTCGACGAGTGGATCAGCGGCTTGCGCACGCCGCGCTGACCTTCGATTCCCATCGATTCGGCCTTAGCCCTCGAAGTATCGATCCCGGCCCGGCGGTGAGCCACGCTCGTGGTGGCGCGATTCTGTCGCTACCCGGTAGGCAGAATCGCGCCCTCTTCCCAAGGTGGCCGACTCCGTCGCTCGAACCCGAGCGGCGGAGTCGGCGTGGAAGAGTCAGCTCTCGCGGGTTTCCTTGGCGAGCGCACTCACCGCGTCACCGAGCACCTGGTTGACCGCGTTCTCCATCGCCATCGCGAGCATCGCGTCGACGCTCTTGCGGGCCAGCGGGCGCAGGCTCTGCACCAGCGCCGCCGCGGCCGCCGGGTCGTCGATCTCGGCCGGCTCGTCCGTGCCGTGCGAGTCACCCGGGGACAGGCTCGGCGTGATCGTGGCCTTCACCAGCGACACGTACCGCTCGGCCACCCGCTCGATGTCGTGCATGCTGTCCTCGGCGAGCTTCAGCACCACCGAAAGCGGATAACCGGCCTGCACCAGCTGCACGGCGATGTCGAGCAACTGCGGGCTGGCCACCCGGAACCGGGTGCCCTCCGGCCGCAGCATGCCCGACGAGATCGCCCGGTCGAGCGTCCCGCGCTCCTCCTGCTTGCCGAACATGCGCTGCAGGTCGCCGGCCGAGATGACGGTCTGGGGTTCCTCGCTCCACGGGCTGGTGAGCGCGGCCTCCAGGCCGAGCACGTCGGCCAGGTCGCGTCCGCGCTCCCAGGCGGAGATCAGCTCACCGATGTGGGCCAGTGAGTACCCGCGGTCGAGCAGCCGGGCGATCAGCCGGAGCCGGGCCAGGTGCGCCTCGCTGTACCAACCGACCCGGCCGCGCCGTACCGGCGGCGGAAGAATCCGGCGTTCTTGGTACAAGCGGATATTGCGCACCGGGATGGCGGACTCGCGCGCGAGGTCGTTGATCCGGTACTCGCCGGCCTGGTCGTTCTCCGTTCGGCTGGCCATGCCCGGAACACCCCTTTCGTCCTGCGCCCGTGTGCGTTCTTGCGTGCAGAGGAGTATTCCACCCTCAGTTGTTGTAACGATTCCGAGGTGCTCACGCCACCACGGCGGGCGTCCCGGTCGCGCTTCCGGCCGGGCGGCGGTCGGCGAGCCAACTCGCCAGCGGCCCCGGACGCCCGAGCCCGTAACCCTGGCCGTAGTCGACGCCGATCTCACGCAACACCGCGAGCGTGGCGTCGTCCTCGACGAACTCGGCGACGGTACGCAGCCCCATCTCGTGACCGATCTGGTTGACCGCGGCGACCATCGTGCGGTCGATCATGTCGTGCGTGATCGTCTTGACGAAGTTCCCGTCGATCTTCAGGAAGTCCACCGGGAGGTTCTTCAGGTATGCGAACGACGAGAGGCCGCTGCCGAAGTCGTCGAGCGCGAACCGGATCCCGGACGCGCGCATCTCGGTGATGAACCGGCGCGCGGCCTCGAGGTTCGTGATCGCCACCGTCTCGGTGATCTCGAAGCAGATCAGGCTCGGCGAGAGCTTGTGCTCGGCCAGCTGCGCCTGGACGAACGTCCGGAACGTCTCGTCGCCGATCGATGGTCCGGCGAGGTTGATCGTGTAGAGATCCCCGTTCGTCGGTGACCCGGGCGGGTAGTGCGCGACGAGCGTCTTGATCGCCTTCGCGACGACCGACCGGTCGAGGGCTGGCAGCAGGTCGTAGCGCTCCGCGGCCGGGAAGAACAGCCCGGGCGAGATGAGAGACCCGTGGGCCTCGCAGAGCCGGACCAGGATCTCGCCGATCCGGCCGGTCTCCTCGTCGTTCGGAACCGTGGGGACGATCGGCTGGTAGACGAGTTCGAGGCGATCCTCGTGCAGCGCGTCGAGCAGAGCGCCGGCCCAGATCGAGTCGCTCTGCCGTCGGTTGAGTTCGGCGTCGCCCTGGTGGTGGACGTGCACCCGGCCGCGGCCGGCCTCCTTCGCGGTGTAGAGCGCGGCGTCGGCCATCTGCATCGCTTCTTCGACGTAACGCACCTGCCCGAACAGCGGGAGGACGCCGATGCTGGCGCTCGCCGCGAACGTCCGGTCGTCGGCCTTGAACCGGTGACGACCCAGCGCGGCACAGGCGGCCTTGGCCATCCCGACCGCTTCCTCGACGCTGCGGCGCCGGATCAGGATGCCGAACTCGTCCCCGCCGAGGCGCGCCAGCGTGTCCTCCGGCGCGAGCACCTCGCTCAGCACCCAGCAGACCTCGGTCAGCAGGCGGTCGCCGGCCGGGTGCCCGCAGGTGTCGTTGACGATCTTGAAGCGGTCCAGGTCGAGGATGCAGACGACGGTCGCGTCCGGCTCCTCGATCCGGTTGAGCACCTCGCTGATCCGGGTCTCGAACTCCCGGCGGTTCAGCGCACCGGTCAGCGGGTCGTGGCAGTTGTCGTACTCCAGTTGCTCGGTCACCTCGCGGGTGGCCGCGTCAGCGCGGTCGGTCAGCCGCCAGTTGAGGATGGCGCCGACCGCCGCGGCCGTGACGTAACCGGCGTGGATGAGCGCGTACTTCACCGGCTCGTGCACCGCCGGGGAGTGGCCGTACACGTCACCGGGCGCGAGCACGCCGACGATCGCGTGTTCGAACGCGACGAAGCCGATGGCCAGGAGGAACGTCAGCCAGTCCTGGTAGAGCGTGATGAAGAACAGCATCACGAAGAAGTGGAAATGCGCCTCGATCTCACCACCGGAGAACGACACGGTGACGGCCGAGGAGGCGACGATGCCCAGCGTCGCGGCGGACGCCCGCACCCGCTGCCCGAGCTGGTCCGCACCGGCCACGGCCACGAGCAGGGCCAGCGGTGCCACCATCACCAGGCATCGGGCGAAGTCGATGCCCCGGTAGAGGCCGTAGAACGGCAGCACGACGACATGGGCGAGCAGCACCAGGACGATCACCCGGTGCCGCGAAGACCAACTCGGATCACCCGGTGGGCGACCTCGTGGGAGCTTCTGCAGGAAGCCTCGGTCGAACCACGTCAACACATCCCTGACATCGGCGGCCGGATCAGGAGTGTGAGTCGTTAGACCTTCTGCTCTACCCGCGGAAAGCGGCGTGGCCGGTGAGAGCCTGCCCGAGCACCAGCGTGTGCATCTCCACCGTGCCCTCGTACGTGAGCACCGACTCGAGGTTCACGGCGTGCCGGATGACCGGATATTCCAATGAGATGCCGTTGGCGCCGAGGATCGTCCGCGCCGTCCGGCAGATCTCGAGCGCCTCCCGGACGTTGTTGAGCTTGCCGACGCTCACCTGCTCGGGTCGCAGCGAACCGGCGTCCTTGCGACGACCGAGGTGCAGCGCGAGCAACTGGCCCTTCGCGAGCTCCACGGCCATGTCGGCGAGCTTCTGCTGGGTCAGCTGGAACGCGCCGATCGGCTTGCCGAACTGCTCCCGCGTCTTGGCGTACTCGAGCGCGGCCTCGAACGCCGATCGACCGGCGCCCATCGAGCCCCACACGATGCCGTAGCGGGCCTCGTTCAGGCAGCTGAGCGGGCCCTTCAAGCCCTGGACGTCGAGCATCGCGGCGGACGGCAGGCGAACGCCGTTCAGCACCAGTTCGCTGGTCACCGACGCGCGCAGGGAGAGTTTCCGGGTGATCTCCGGTGCCTCGAACCCCGGCGTATCGGTGGGGACGACGAACCCGCGGATGCCCTCCTCGGTGCCGGCCCAGACGACCGCGACATCGGCCACCGAACCGTTGGTGATCCACATCTTGCGCCCGTCGAGCACCCAGTCGGAGCCGTCACGGCGGGCCCGGGTACGCATTCCGGCCGGGTCGGACCCGTGGTCGGGCTCGGTGAGACCGAAGCAGCCGATCGCGTCGCCGGAGGCCATCGCCGGCAGCCAGCGTTCCTTGTGCTCCTCGCGGCCGAACTTCCAGATCGCGTACATCGCCAGCGAGCCCTGCACCGACACCAGCGACCGCAGACCGGAGTCCGCGGCCTCGAGCTCCAAGCAGGCCAGCCCGTAGTCGACGGCGGACAGGCCGGCGCATCCGTATCCGGTCAGGTGCATGCCGAGCACGCCCAGCTCGCCGAACTCCTTGGCGATCTCGCGCACCGGCAGGCGACCGGATTCGAACCATTCGGCGATGTTCGGTGCGATCACGGCGTCGCAGCGGGTGCGCACGGCGTCCCGGATCGCCTTCTCGTCGTCGGTCAGCAGGTCGTCGATACCGATCGGGTCAGCCGGGTCGAACGTCATCCCTCATCCCTACCGCAGCTGTGCACGTACTTGTGCTCAGTGTGGGGATTACCGCGCCGACGGGAAGTCGGTTAACGAGTGGTGTCCACAGCATCGCGGGTCGGTGTCAGGAGTCCATCCAGCCCGCGGCCTGCCGCTGAGGTCGGCCCGCCAGGGCGTCCATCCACAGCTGTGCACAGGCTCTGTCCACAGCTGGGGACAACGTTATCCACAGGCTGTGGATTGTGTGGATAACTCAGATGTCCACAACCGTGCGCGCGGACGCGCTGCGCCGGGCGGCGTCGAGCACCGTCAGGACACGCACCGCGTCGTGCGGGTCGACGGGCATCGGCGCCCCGGTGGTCACCGCCGTGACGACGCCCTCGTAGAAGCGGGTCCACTCCCCGGTCAGCGTCCGGTACGGGCGGACGGCGTCCCCCGCCCCGACCTTGCCCCACTCGTCGGCCGGCCGCTCGCCGAAGTTCGGCGAGCCCGGTTTCCGGCCCGCGCGCAGGGCCGACTCCTGCGGATCCATGCCCCAGGTGACGTACGCGCCGGCGTCCCCGAGCAGCCGGAACCGCGGCCCGAGCTGCCCGGCCAACGCCGAAGCCCAGAGATGGCTGTGCACCCCCGACGCGTGCGTCAGCGCCAGGAACACGTCGTCCTCCACCGCGGCCCCGGGCCGACGGGCGTCGATCTCGGCGTAGACCGACCGGACCGGCCCGAACAGTGTGATCGCCTGGTCGACCAGGTGCGTGCCGAGGTCGAGGAGGATGCCACCGGCGTTGGCGGCGCTCTCCTTCCAGGCGTCGGTGGCCACGGCCGGCCGCCACCGGTCGAACCGGCTCTCCAGGCGCAGCGGATGCCCGACCGCCCCCGACGTCAGCAGCCGGCGCATCGTGCGGAAGTCACCGTCCCACCGGCGGTTCTGGAAGACCGTCAACGGCACCTGGGCCTTCTCGGCCCGCTTGACCAGTTCCCGCGCGTCGGCGGCGCGTCCCGCCAACGGCTTGTCGACGACGACCGGCAGCCGCGCGTCGATCGCGGCCCGCGCGAGCGGCAGGTGGGTGTGGTTCGGGGTCGCGACGACCACCAGGTCGTACGACGTCCGGGCGGCCCAGACCTCCTCCGCGTCGGCCAGCACCCGCGCACCGGGATGATCACGCAGCACCTGATCGCGTCGGGACGTGACCACGGCGCTCAACGTCAGACCGTCGACCGCCGCGATCAGCGGCGCGTGGAAGGAGGCGCCGGCGGTGCCGTAGCCGAGCAGAGCAACCCGCAGCGGCTCGGCCATCAGTACTCCCGCACCTCACCGTCGTCGATGATCTCGACGGCCGTGCTCTCCGCCGAGAGCTTCGACATGTTCTGGTAGTACATCTGCGGGAACGCCGCCGCCTTCTCGTGGATCGGGATCGCGATCCGCGGAGCGACCGCCCGCACGTAGTCGATCGCTTCCCAGAGCTTCAGCCAGGGCGCGGCCGTCGGAGCACCGAGGATCTCGATCGGCCGATCCGGCACCGTGAGCGCGTCACCCGGGTGGAAGAACCGACCACCGAGCAGGAAGCCGACGTTCGGAATGATCGGGATGTCAGGGTGGATGACCGCGTGCTCGACGCCGATCGCCTCGACGCTCAGCCCGTTCAGCTGCAGTGACGCCCCGGCCGCGACCCCCTCGGCCCGGATCCCGTCCTCGGCGAGGATGCCGGCGCTGGCCTGATCGGTGTAGACGACGGCGTCCGGATTGGCGGCCAGCAGGCCCGGCAGCCGCTCCACGTCGAGGTGATCGAAGTGCTGGTGGGTGACCAGGACCGCGGTCAGGTCCCGAAGCTCCTCCCACCCCTGCGCGAACGCCCCGGGATCGATGAGCACCCGAGCGTCCGCGTCCTCGACCAGCACACAGGCATGACCAAATTTCTGGAAGCGCATAGGTCTAGTGGTACCCCATGAGATCCGCCGCGACGACACCCGCGTGATCAACATCCACGTCCCGCGGTTTTCGCAAACCTCACACTAGAACGAGATGTTTTTGTTTGCGACCCCCGATTAGTGGGCTTTGAATCTCGTCGATACTAATGCGGAAATACTCACCCGATCGGTTGATGGACGGCCTGGCGACAGCGCGGATCATAGGAATCCATCGTGGACTTATCAGCCCGGTGAATTACTTTTCCGCAGATGAGACGGGACTTCACGTGACGCCACCACTCGGCACCGTCCAGGTAATTCTGAACAAGCGCACTTTGCGGATCGGCCATCAGACATACCAATTACAGAATCTCGCCCGCGTACAGACCGTGCGCCTTCCGAAGCCGCTCGACGCGGAGAAGGGCAACTCCGCACTGGCCGTGCTGACCGCGGTCGGTGTGCTGGTCGTCGCGGGAATCATCTCCGGGGCAGCCCAGACGGAGGCCATCTGCGGGCTCGGCGTCCCGCTGGCCATCGGCCTGGCCATCTTCGTCTACCTGAGGACCAAAAAGACCTGGGTGCCGCTCTACGCCCTAGTGCTCGAAACAACCGGAAACCCCGTTACAGCGCTGGTATCCCCCGACTCCAATGAAATGGAGCACCTCTCTGGAGAGATCGTGGAAGCGATCGAGAATCCACCGGAGGTCGAACGCATCCTGCAGGTCAACAATGTCACGTTGGGAGATCAGTACAACCAGTCAGGGACCCAGAACATCGGCCGGATCGGCGGGGCTGTGTGATGGGCGACTCCGTGTTCTCGTTCGGGGAAAACCGCGTCGGCGGCGACCAGTACAACCAGAATGGCACGACGAACATCGGGAAGATCGAAAGCCACCAGTCGGTGGCGATCAGAGAGCTGAACGACTTCCTGGCCTGGGCCGAAGAGCAGGGGCTCGTCCTCCCGGGTGGCCTCGTCACCGACGAGAACCGGCTGCGCGCCACCGTCCGGTCACATCCCGGGCGCCTCCGACGCGTCGCCGCCGCCGTGGCCGGCGGATCGAAGGACGCTCTGATGAAGGCGTCACCGGGCATCGCGACCACGCTCATCCTGCAGGCCCTCGGCGCCGCATGAGCGTTCAGAGCGGAGGGCGTGGGATTCGAACCCACGATGAGGCTTCCGCCCCATAGCAGTTTTCAAGACTGCCGCCATCGGCCACTAGGCGAGCCCTCCTGGGCCACCGCGCGCGGTAGCCACCGGCAAGTCTGTCATGCGCCGCCGCGGGGTTGACGGCACCTCCGCCAACTTGCCCTCGTCTCCACACTGGACTCTGAACCGATACGGTCGGCCGAACGTGAGATGAGATGAAGATTCGTGTTTGAAGTTCGTCCGTAAAGGGTGATTGATCTAGCACCGGCGCAGTTACCGGCGGAGATCGTTACCGCACTGGGAGCGAGGTGTTCGACGATGGCCCCTTCGAATCTCACCGTTTACTACTCCGATGGGTCGGATGCTTCCTTCGATGACGTGACCTATCGCGTCGCCGACGACTACCTCTACGTCGAGCCGTCCAGCGGCGATGCTCCTCCGCCGATCGAGCTCTTCTCGGTCTACAGCTGGGTCGCACGCACCCAGGCCGCCTGAGCCAATCCCTGGAGAACGGTCCCCACCGGCGCGCGCCGGTGGGGACCGTTGCTATTCCGGCCACCCGCGACCCTACTGACAAGTAGGATCCGCGCCATGCGAGCGAAGCGAACGGCGATTCTCATCGGTGCCGCGGCGGCCGCGGTCGCTGCCTTCTACGTCCGACGTCAGTCGAGCGCGCTCGCCGACCCGCGGCTCGACGCCATGGCCCCGGTGCCGCCACGCGTCGATCGCACCGTGCGCTCGGCCGACGGCACGGCCATCCACGTCACCGAATACGGGCCGGCCGACGCGCCCACCGTCGTGCTCGCTCACGGCTGGACCTGCGCGATCGGCTTCTACACCAACCAGATCCGGGCGCTCTCCCGCGACCTGCACGTCGTCGCCTACAACCTGCGCGGTCACGGCGGCAGCGCGGTGCCCGGCAAGGGGCAGTTCACCACCGACGCGCTCGCCGACGACCTCGCCGCGGTGCTGCACGCCACGGTGCCGGACGGTCAGCGGGCCGTCGTCGTCGGACACAGCATGGGCGCGATGAGCCTGGTCGCGTTAGCCGGGAAGCACCGCGCGCTGCTGCACCGGAAGGTGGCGGCGGCGATGCTGGCCAACACCGGCGTCACCGATCTGGTCACCAGTTCACTGCTGCTGCCGGGGCCGGACGGTCTGCGTCGGCTCACCGCGCCGATCAGCCGGACGCTGCTCGCGGCGTCGCTGCCGCTCGGCACCCGTCCGACCGCCGCGACGATGCCGCTGATCCGCTACATCGCGCTCGCGCCGCAGGCACCGAAGGACCAGGTCGCGTTCTGCGCGCACATCATCCTGGAGACACCCCGGACCGTCCGGGGCGGCTTCGGCGCGACGCTCGGCAACCTCGACCTGCGCACCGCCGTGCCGCACCTGGACGTTCCGGCGACGGTCGTGACCGGCGAGTTCGACCTCCTGACCCCGCCGAAGCTGGGCCGTCGCCTCGCCGAGGACCTGCCGCAGGCGCGGCTGGTGGAGATCGACGGCGTCGGCCACATGACGCCGGTCGAGGCTCCGGAGATCATCGAACGCGAGATCCGGGCGCTCGTCGACGCCCACCTGACCGCGACCGCCTAGCGGGTGAACGGATTCGGCGTCGCCGTGTTGGTGCCGCCGGGGTCGGCCTGGGCGCACTTGATCTCGATGATCTCCGGGCCGGCGTTCACCGCGGTCGGCGCTTTGATCGTCAGCGAGTAGGAGTGCGCTCCGGCCGCGGGCTTGCCCATCACGTCCTCCGGTGACACCGAGAAGCCGGTGTCCTTCTCGGTGACGGTCCGGGTCTGGGAGGCGACCGTCGTGCCTCCCCGGCTGACCGCCCACTCGACGGCGGCCGCACCGACGGTCTTGACGTTCACCGTGATGACGATCGTCAGCTGTTTCGCGCAGTCGACCGGGTTCGTGGGCTGCTGCACGGACAGGGAGGCGCTGAGCACCTTCGGGTCCGTCGGCGGCTCCGACGTGTCGGTCGGGTCGGGGCTAGACGTGATCGGAGTGGGCTGGGGGCGCGTTCCGGTCGGTACCGGCTGCGCGCCCGGCTCGTCGGACGTCTCGGCGCCTGGCGACGGCGGCGTGGTCGGTGTCGTGTCGTTGCCGGTCGTCGGCGCGTCCACGATGTTGATGCCGGCGCGGTTGGCTTTCGAGCCGCGGTCCTGGGTGGCGATGAGGTTCGCGATGATCCCGGCGCCCAGACCCAGTACGACGATCGTGACCACGGCGAGGAGACGCTTCCAGCGCTGCCCGGCCGGGGGTGAGGTCGGAACGGCCGGCGGCCGGAACGTAGGCGGCGGCCCGCCGTGCCCAGAGTTCCCGTGCCCAGAGTTCCCGTGCCCAGAGTTCCCGTGCCCGGAGTTCCCGTGCCCAGAGTTCCCGTGCCCGGAACCCCCGGAATTCGAGCCTGGACCCCAACCCAGCTCACGTGCCCCGGTGACCGGTACCCCCGAGGTCGGCACCCCGGCCCACGGCGCCCCGGAAACCGGCCCACCCGAAACCGGCCCACCCGAGACCGGCGCACCCGAGACCGGCGCACCCGACACCGGCCGGCCGTACACCACACCCGCGGACGACGACGCCCCGGAGATCGGCGCACCCGAGATGGGACGCCCGTAAACCACGCCTCCGGAAACCGGCGCCCCGGAACTCGGCGCCGACGAGGCTAACGGCCGCGATCGCTCGCGCACCGCGAACACCGCGGTGCTGTTGTCGGACGGCAGATCGCCCTGCGGCAACCCCGGTACCGCCGCCGCTCCACGCCCAACCCGGTCGTCGGTGTCCACCCGCCCGGGCGGCGGCGGAACGAACTCTCCGGACCGCGTCTCCGACTCCTCCGGAGTTTCCGCGATCGAAAGCAGCAACGCCCGAGCCTCCGGCCGGTCGAGCCGCTCCTCCGGCTTCTTCTCCAGCAGCCCGTCGATGACCCGGGTCAGACGCGGACCGGCGAACTTCGGCCGCGGATGCGGCTGCGTCGCACTCGCGAACAACCCGACGATCGTCTCTTTCGCGACGAACGGCCCGATCCCTTCGACGGCGAAGAACAGCGTCGCGCCGAGCGCGAACAGATCTCCGCCGGGCGTCGTCGAGCCGGTCATCAGCCGCTCCGGCGCGATGTACCCGGGAGAGCCGAGCAACGCGCCCGTCTTCGTCAGCGTCTCGGTGCCGAACACCGACGCGATCGAGAAGTCGGTCAGCTGGGCGGTGCCGTCGGTCTGGATCAGCACGTTGTGGGGCTTCACGTCGCGGTGAATGACGTCAGCGGCGTGCGCGGCCCCCAGCGCGTCGAGCAATTGGACGCCGATCCGGGCGACCACCCGGTCCGGTAACGGCCCGTCGGCCGACACGGTCTGGTCGAGCGAACGACCCTCGACGAACCGCATGATGATGAACGGCTGCTCGCCCTCGAGGATGACGTCGTGCACCGGAACGATGTTCGGGTGATCGAGACGCCCGGCGCTCTGGGCTTCGAGCATGGCGCGCTTGGTCAGCGAATCGCGTTCGTCGTCCGACATCGCCGAGGGGAAGCGGACTTCCTTGACCGCGACGACGCGGCCGAGGCGCAGATCGAAGGCACGCCAAACCACGCCCATGCCCCCGGACCCGACAGCCTTGTCCAGGCGGTATCGGCCGTCGACCGTCCTCTGCTCAGACATTCCTCCGCCATCTGTCGCCCGGCACGACGGTAGCCGCACTGTGCACATCGAACCGACGCTCGGATCGGATACCGGACACGCCGCACGCAGACCCTAGTTCACGGACCTGAAGAACCGCTGACTACCGGCCGTTCATCCCACGCACAGAACGCTGATTTGAGCGGGGACCGGCGAGAACCGAGTGGGCAACTCCACTGCCACCTGCACCGCGTAGGTGCGGCTGCCCTGGGAGAAATCGAGCGCCACCTGATCGCTGAACTCGGCCGGGACGTCCGCGTCGGGGACCGAGCCGGCGCCTCCGGCGATCTCACTGTCGCCCGGTGCCTGCGAAATCGTGTAGCGAATATCCGTCGGCCCGTCGCTGACCGAGACCGTGAGATTGACGGTGAAGGTGACCGGGTTCGCGCACGACCCGAAATAGTTCTTCGGCGAAACCGACATCTCCGCCCCGGTCACCTGGCCGACCGGATCGGGCGACTCGCTCTGCGTCGGCGATGCGGCTTTTGAAGCGCTGGGGGTCGCGGACGCGGACGCCGAGACGGACGCCGACGCGGAGGCCGACGCCGAGTCGGAAGCCGACGGCAAAGCCGAGGCCAGCTCGCCCGGCGGCGGGGCGGCCAGCGACTCGGCCGCCCGGATCGACCCGTCCTCGGTGTTGTCACCGCCGCCGCTCAGCACCACGGCTGTCGCCACGACGGCCGCGCCGACCGCCGCCGCGAGCGCGCCGATGAGCATCTTGCGCCGGCGCCCGCTGCGTGGCGCCGCGTGCATGGGTTTCCCGGGGCGTGGCCCCTCACCGTCCACACCGTCGGCCGACGTCGGGCGCGGCGCCTCCGAAGCGTCGCCCGACGTGTTCGCGACGACCACCGTCGGGGTCTCGTCCCGCGACGGCGGCGCCACCGCGGCGAACTCCGTGGTCGGCGCTTCCTCGCCCCGCGCGACCGCGCTCAGCGCCTCACGCACCTGCGCCAGCCCGGGGCGCTCCGACGGTTCCTTCGCCAGCAACGCGTCGAGCAGTGGCGCGAGCGCCCCGGCTCGCTTCGGCGCCGGATGCGGCGTGGTGGCCGTGGCCAGCAGCGCGGCCAACGGATCGTGCCGGTCGAACGGCCCGAAGCCCTCCACCGCGCAGAACAGCGTCGCGCCGAGACCGAAGAGGTCGGCTTCACGGCCGGTAGTCTGACCGTTCAACCGCTCGGGCGCGATGTAGCCGGGCGAGCCGAGCGCTCCGCTGCCGGCCGACATCGTTCCGCGCATCGAGTCGGTGGCGATCGAGAAGTCGGTGAGAAGCACTTCGCCGTCGTCGGTGAGAAGCACGTTCGACGGTTTCACGTCCCGGTGGACGACCCCACCGCGGTGCGCGGCGGCCAACGCGTCGACGAGCGCGATACCGATCTGCGCGGTCTGCACCGGGCTCACCGGTCCGGTCGAGCGCACGGTCTCCCCCAGCGATCGGCCCTCGACGAGCCGCATCACCAGGCACGGCATTCCCCGCTCGGCGACGACGTCGTGCACCGCGACGATGTTGGGGTGCGACACCTTGGCCGCGTGCCGGGCTTCGGCCATCGCCCGCCGGGTCATCAACGTCCGCTGGTCGTCGGTCGCGGTGTTCGGGAGGTTGACCTCCTTCACCGCCACCGGCCGGTGTAAGCGGGTGTCGTAACCGCGCCAGACCGTGCCCATCGCGCCGGTGCCGACGACCGCTTCGACCCGGTAACGGCCGCCGATCATCCGCACCGGGCGGTCGTCGCGATCGTCACCCGGTGCTCGCGTCGGCTCGGTCACCTCAGGCACCACCCGTCACCGTAGCGGTGATACCGGACGTAGCCCAACGCAGCCGACCAATTGGGGCCTGCGGCGCTGATCACGCTGACGGATACCCGGCTGACACCTCGTTGCGGGCGGTGGCATAGTCGAGCGCGATTGTCGGCTATCGCGGAGGTTGTGTCGTGCCCGGGCCTTGGTCGAGCTACGTGGCGATCGGTGACAGCTTCACCGAGGGCATGGACGACCCGTACACCGACGGCACGTACCGCGGTTGGGCCGATCTCGTCGCCGGCTGTCTGGCCGCGGTGACCGAGACCGACGACTTTCGGTACGCCAACCTGGCGGTACGGGGCCGGTTGCTGCCCGCGGTCGTCGACGCGCAGGTTCCGCTGGCCGCCGCGATGAAGCCGTGCCTGGTCACGTTCTCCGCCGGTGGCAACGACACGATCCGTCGACGGTTCGACCCGCAGCGGATGACCGAGGTGTTCGAGGGTGCGGTCGACCGCCTCACCTCCAGCGGCGCCGATGTGGTGCTCTTCACACCGCCGGACGTGACGGTCAACTACCCGGCCGCCACCCGGTACCTGGGCCCGCGGCTCCACTTCAGCACCGAACTGGTCCGGCGCGTGGCCAAGGAGTACGACACGTACCTGGCCGACCTCAACGCCGACGACGGGTTCCGCGACCGGCGGGTGTGGAGCATCGACCGGCTGCACCTCAACCCGGCCGGTCACCGCCGGGTCGCGCACCACGTGCTCAGCTCACTGGGCGTGGAGTGTGACGCCGAGTGGATGGCGTCCCTGCCGATGGCGACGCCGGATCGCTGGCTCACCGCCCGCCGAGCCGACCTGCAGTGGGCCCGGGCTCACCTGGCGCCGTGGATCGGGCGCCGCCTGACCGGCCGCTCCTCCGGTGACACGATTACGGCGAAGCGGCCGGACCTGGCTAACTACTCGTCTTCCTCGCCCATGCCGAGGTCGCACTCACCGGGCTCGTGTTCCGGCCGGGTCGGCGGCTCCAAGCCGTAACGGTCGAGCAGCTCGCTCACCCGATCGATCGCCGAGTCCGGATCGGGCAGTTCGAGCAGCAGCGAGGCGAACGGCTCGTCCGAGTCGGCCCGCACCAGGTGCAGGATCAGTTCCGGCTCGATGCCCACGTCGGGGCAGTGCAGCGGCTCGTACCCGACCGCGACCCGCGAATCCAGGTCGACGACCAGGCTCGCCGGCACGTCGGTGCCGTGGATCCGGGACAGGGCCGACCGGAGGTCGTCCCAGAGATCCACGGCGATGGCCCATCGCTCGTCGTCCGACGGGGTGTACCGCTGCACTCCCGCGTCGGACGCGAAAGCCGCCTTCACCAGATCTTCGCGCTCTTCCCACGCTTCACCGTCGAGCGCGGGGCGCACCGCGGCCTCGAAGCACACGAGCCGGTCGGAACCGGCGAGCCGTAGTTGGTCGACCAGTTGATCAATGCTCTCGACGACGGCATCCTGCCAGTCCAAGGCAGCTCGCTCGGCCGCAGCCCTGGCGGCCGTACGGCGAGCCCGCGCCTTTTCCAGCACGTCCATCCCCGCCTCCACTGACGTTGAAGTACCAGCCGGTCGGGAGCTCGCCGGGGACGACGACGACCGGCCTTACCTTGATCCTCTCACTTTCGCCCTCCTCGTCACTCGGACGACTCGGCACTGGGCATTTATCACTGCCCCGATGGCCGGAAGAATGCCGGCATGGACGCGAGCGATCCACACATCCACGTCACGGCCGAGCTCGGCACCGAGACCGAGACCCGCAACCTGCTGTCCTCGACGTTCGGGCTGGTCGCCGACCGGCCGCGTGACGTCAGGACCGGGTGCGGCCGGCGGGTGGCGTTCGCGATGACCGCGCAGCAACCCGAGCACGTCACCTGCCTCCCGTGCCGGGAGTACGCCGCCGCCAAGCACCTCAAGACGGCCGAGCAGCTCCTGGAGACCGCAGCACTCCAAGGCCTCGCGCTCGACCCCACCGACCTCCGCCGTGCCGCCGACCACCATCGCACCCTCGCCCTGCGGTACGGCTCCGGCTAGGGTCGGCGCGGCGGTGGCCCCCAGCGCGTCCGATGACCGCGGGCGAGGTCGACCTCGGGGTTAGCTCCGAGCCGGAACCGAGACGCCGACGCCGCCGTGGGTGTCGGCGCCGAAGCGCTCGGCCTCGGCCGCCAGGTCCAGGCGGCGGATCTCGTTGCGCCGGGCGCGGATCTCGTCGGTGAGCAGCGCCGCGGGCACCAGCCAGGACACCTCGAACTCGATGCCGTCGGGGTCCTTGGCGTACAGCGCCTTCGTCGTCGAGTGGTCGCTGGCTCCCACCAGCGCGCCCAGCTCGACCAGCTTCGCCTCGACGCGCTGGAGCTCGGCGAGCGTGTCGACCTCCCACGCCAGGTGGTAGAGCCCCACCGTGGTGCGACCGGCCTGGGACGGGCCCGCTTCGGCGCCGATCTGGAAGAGGCCGAGGTCGTGGTCGTTCGTCGAGCCGCCGGCGCGCAGGAACGCCGCCCCGGGGAACGCGTCGCCGCCTTCGATGACGTCGAAGCCGAGGGCCTCGCGGTAGAACGCCACACTGCGGGCGACGTCACGCACGTAGAGCACCGCGTGGTTCAGACGCTGAATCGGCATACACCGACGATACGCTCGTTTTGTTTAGCGTTCAACAAACTGTCGATCCTGGCCCCACTCGGATAATTTCGGTTCATGTCGTCGTCCACCCCGACCCGAACCAGGGCCGACGCCACGGATTCGCACAGCGGCACGATCGGCCTGCTGATCGCGGCGATCGTCGCGGTGCTGATCGGCCGCCAGGTCCTGGCGTTGCTGATCGGCGGCCGGGGCGGCGTCGCCACCTGGACGACGGTGTTCTGCGCGATCGTGGTGCAGGCCCTGCCGTTCCTGATGCTCGGCGTCGTGCTCTCCGGCGCGATCACCGCGTTCGTTCCGGCCCGCTTCTTCTCCACGATCCTGCCGAAACGGGCAGCCTTCGCGGTGCCGGTGGCCGGCGCGGCTGGAGCGCTGCTGCCCGGATGCGAGTGCGCTTCCGTGCCGGTGGCCGGTCGCCTGATGGAGCGCGGTGTGGTGCCGGCGGCGGCTCTCGCGTTCCTGCTCTCGGCGCCGGCGATCAACCCGATCGTGCTGGTGTCGACCGCGGTCGCCTTCCCCGGTCAACCGGGCATGGTGGTCGGCCGTTTCGTCGCGTCGCTGGCGACCGCAGTGCTCGTCGGCTGGATCTGGGCGCGCTTCGGGCGACCGGAATGGCTGACCCGCTTCGCCGCCCGCCGGCTGCCGTCGGCCGACGACACCACGCCCGCGTTCGAGCGGTTCCGCCTCGCGGTCGCACACGACTTCTTCGAGGCCGGCGGATTCCTGGTGATCGGAGCGGCCGCGGCGGCGACGATGAACGTCGTCATCCCGCCCGACTGGATCAGCACGGTCGCCGGTATCCCGGTGCTGTCGATCCTGGTCCTCGCGGCGCTCGCCGTGGTGCTCTCGATCTGCTCGGAGGCCGACGCGTTCGTCGCGGCCAGCCTCACCGGTTTCCCGGTGTCGGCGCAGCTGGCGTTCATGGTCGTCGGGCCGGTCGTCGACCTCAAGCTGATCGCGCTGCAGACCGGGACGTTCGGCCGGGCGTTCGCGACCCGCTTCGCCCCGCTCACGTTCGTCGTCGCGGTGGGCGCCGCGGTGGTCACCGGCTTGTTGATCGGAGTGGCCTGATGAGGCGCGAGGTCCAGGCGGTCGTCTTCATCCTGCTCGGGGCGGTGCTGCTCAAGCTCGTCATCTCCGGCGAGTACCTGAACTACGTCCAGAGCCTGCTGAAGTTCCCGCTGGTCGCCACCGGCGTGGTGCTGATCGCGTTCGGCGTGCTGGGGTTCGCGCGCGACTGGCGCGGCCGCGGGGCGCTGGAGCGCTCCCGCGAACGCGCGGCCGACGCGCGCGTCCGGACCCACGGCCCCGGAGCCCAGCCCGACGACGAGCACGAGCCAGACGTCGACGAGCACGCTCACGACCACGTCGGGGACGGCCACGGGGTGGGCTGGCTGTGGATCCTGCCGGTCTTCGTCCTCGTGCTGGTGCCGCCACCGGCGCTCGGGTCGTTCGCGGCCGAGCGGGGCGCGGCGACCGTGCCGAAGCCACCGAAGTCCGTGGAGTTCGCCGCGCTCAAGGGCTCGAACCCGGTCCCGCTCGAGGTGCACGACTACGCCCAGCGAGCCGTCTGGGACAACGGCCGGACGCTGACCGGCCGCACCATCGAGCTGAGCGGGTTCATGACCCCGCACAGCGGCGGCAGCTGGTACCTGACCCGGATGAAGGTCAACTGCTGTGCGGCGGACGCTCGGCCCTACCAGGTGGAGATCGTCGACTCGCCGGTGCCGGCCGTGCGGGACGAATGGGTCAAGGTGACCGGAACGTGGGTACCGAGCACGGCCAAGGATCCGTTCGACGCGGTCGCGCTGCTCAAGGCGACGACCGTCAACGGCATCCCGACGCCGGCCCAGCCGTACGAGTGAGCTAGCGCCGCTTCTTCTTCTTTCGCTTGGGGGTGGCCGCGGCCTTGCGCTCGGGAGCCTCCGGGAACGCCTGCCAGGCCGGCTCCGGGGTCGCCTCACCGATGCGCTCCGGGGCCGGACCGTCGCCGCGCCGCGTGACGGTCACACCGTCCGCGGGCTCGACCGCCTCCGGGGGTCGCGGGATCACGAGCGTGACGACGGCGGCCGTCAGCAGGCCGCTGCTGACCACGCCGGACACGATCGCCGCCGTCCAGGCGACCGCGACCCCCTCGACCCGCTCGGTGCCGAACGCGACGTCGGCGTAGAACGCCTGCCAGACGATCCCCACCCATTCGATCGCGGCCACCACCGCCGTGGCGCCGAGCGCGAGCCAGCGGAACATCAGCCGCCCCGGCCGCGCCAGCAGCAGGAGCCCGGCGGCGACGAGCGCGAGCACCGCCAGGAAACCGCTGAGCGTCGCGATCACCGACCACTCGGTCGGCAGCTCGTTCTCGCGGCCGAGCGGCCGAGCCCAGGCCACCGGGACGAGGAGCGCCACAGCCGTGCCCGCAAGCGCCAGGATGCGCGCCACGTTGAGCGCGCCGGCCGACGATCCGGGCGCCGGGACCGGGCCGCTCACCTCCCCCGGCCGGAACCACCGCACCAGGACCGCACCCAGCGGCACCAGAACGGCCAGGACGACGCCGAAGACGCCGATCGCTCCCCCGATGACCTCACCGACGATCACGACCCGGTAGCGCCCGTCCTGGGTGCCGGGCGGCATGGCCTCACGCCACTGCTGGTAGCGGGTGTACGTCGCCAGGTACGCCAGCAGCATGGCGGGGAGCAGCACGGTGACACCGCCGCGCAGGGCGGGGAACCCGAGCGGTGAGGCGCGCACGATCAGGACCGCGACGACGCCGAACAGCACCGCGAATCCGAGCACGAACCCGCCGAGCACGTAGACGGTCGGCAGCGCGGTGCCGGGATCGAGGTTCTCGACCGAGCTGCGCCCGGTACGGAGCGCCTCGTGGTGCTGCACGGCCTCGGCGACGAAGTGGTAGGCGGCGAAGAGCCCACCGGCCGTTCCGAGCGCGAGCAGACCGGCGACGACCCGGTCGAGCATTCGGTCTGTGCGCAGCAGTCGGCGCTGAGAAGCCATGCCGCATTGTTGCGTGACGCAGCGCCGCTCAAACGCACCGGCCGGATACCCGAGGGCATCCGGCCGGTGTCGTCGTTCAGTGCGCGTCAGCGCGGGTTGCGGTCCTCGCGGTGGCGAGCCGAGCGCTGCTCGGGCGTCCAGCGCGGACGCCCGGCCCGGTAGTTGTCCGAGCCGCCCCGCTCGGAACGCTGCGGGCGGTCACCACGGTCGGTGCGCTCACCACGGTCGGTGCGCTCACTGCGGTCGGACCAGCGGGGACCGTCCGAGCGGCGCGGGCCGCCCCGGTAGCCACGCTCACCCGAACCGCTGCGCGGGCCACGCCGGAAGCCGCCACGACCACGGTCGGCGTCGAACTCCCGGTCCCGCCGACGACGGGTCTCGGCGGCCGCGAGCTCCTCCGCGGTCGGCGGCGGCGGAGCCGGCGGCAGGGCGTCGGTCAGGACGCTCGGCAGCGGCGCCTCCGGCGCGATCGTCGACCGGGTCGGGTTGATGCCGGCCAGCTTGGCCAGCCGGTGCGCCGACCGGCGGCTGTACGGCGCGACGAGCGTCGCCACCACACCGGAAGCACCGGCGCGGGCCGTGCGTCCGGCCCGGTGCAGGTACGACTTGGGGTCGGTCGGCGGGTCGTAGTGCACGACCAGGCCCACGCCGTCGACGTGCACACCGCGCGCCGCGACGTCGGTGGCGACCAGAACCGGCGAGCGCCCGTTCTTGAAGTTCGTCAGCACCCGGTTGCGCTGCCCCTGCGTCCGGCCGCCGTGGAGCGGCTCGGCGAAGATGCCGCGCTCGGTGAGCTGCTCGGCGAGCCGGTCGGCACCGGCCTGGGTCTTCACGAACATGATCGTGCGGCCGGTGGACTTCACCAGTTCGGCGGCCACCCGCACCTTGTCGGCGTGGATGACGTGGAGCATGTGGTGCTCCATCGTGTCGACCGACGCCGTGGACGGCGCCAGCGAGTGCGTCACGGGGTCCTTCAGGTACTCCCGGACGATCGTGTCGACGTCGTTGTCCAGCGTCGCCGAGAACAGCAGGCGCTGCCCGTCCGGGCGGACCTGGTCCAGCAGGCCCCGGACGACGGGCAGGAAGCCCATGTCGGCCATCTGGTCGGCCTCGTCGATCGCGGTGATCTCGACGTCGTCGAGCACCGCGCTACCACGGCGGATGTGGTCCTCGAGGCGGCCGGGAGTGGCCACGACGACGTGCACGCCACGGCGCAGGTCTTCGAGCTGACGCGACATCGCCGCGCCGCCGACGATCGGGCGAACCCGGACGCCGACCGTGCGCCCGAGCGGAGCCAGCGCGTCGGTCACCTGGAGCGCGAGCTCCCGGGTGGGGACGAGCACCAGCCCGAGCGGACGACCGGGACGAACCCGGGCACCGGCGAGCTTGGCGATCAGCGGCAGGCCGAACGCCAGCGTCTTGCCGGAGCCGGTGGAGCCGCGGCCGAGGACGTCACGTCCGGCCAGCACCTCCGGGATCGTGGCGGACTGGATCGGGAACGCGTCGGTCATGCCCTGCCGCTCGAGCGCGGTCACGACCGCGGAGGGCAGTCCGAGCTCGGCGAACCGAACGGCGGCCGGCGTCTGGTCGGCCGGAGCCTCGGCGACGTCAGCTTCGAGCTTTTCAAGGATCGCGTCTTCAGACGCGAAGTCGGGCATTTCAGATACAGCAAGCGAAGGCACAGAACGGCTTTCCGGATGGACGACACAGCAGCCAGGGGTCATCCACCCCGGTCGGGGTAACGGGGGTCTCTCCGATGGACTCATCGGTACGTCGAACCCACTGACCACCGGACGCTGGAACCGCCGGGACACGGGTTTACGACGAAACCTCGATAGGACATCAACCAAGTTCTCGGGACCCATCAGCTGCTCGTGGGGCTCCGAGGTGGCTTGGACGTAACCAGAATACCTGGTCCCGCTGTTCCCGACTCGGGCACCGCATCCCAACCGACCGTTCGGGGCTCACCACAACCACCGATAGGCCACATGTTTCTCACAGCGGGTCGGCTGGTCTGAGTGGTGCGAGGTGCTTACCGTCTTGAGTCATGGGAACAGGTGGTCCCGGCACAGCACCGGGGAACAGCCAGCTCGCCACGGCGGGCCGTCGCATGAGAGGAACCGCGATGTACCGGCTGCACTGCCCAGAGTGCGCACGGCCCGGCGTCACGCGAACCAACCGTCGCGAGGTGCAGGCGCTGACCGACACGCACAACCAGATGCTCCACCGCGGCCGTCCGGTAGCAACTGTCCGGATGGCGGGCTGGAACCTTTTTCGGAGGGTGATCCGTCAGCATTAATCGCTAGTGCCAGTTTTTCCCCTACGACAACCGGGGCCTCGCGCGACCGCGCGGGGCCCCGGCCCGTGTCTCTAGAGTGACGCCATGCACGCGATCACGATCACGGAGCCGGGTGGACCCGAGGTACTGCGCTGGACCGAGGTTCCCGACCTCGAACCCGGCGACGGCGAGGTCCTCATCGACGTGGTCGCGTCCGCCGTGAACCGCGCTGACCTGATACAACGCCAGGGAATGTACCCGCCGCCGAAGGGCGCTTCCGCGTACCCGGGCCTGGAGTGCTCCGGTCGTATCGCCGCGGTCGGCTCCGGCGTGCAGGGCTGGAACGTCGGCGACGAGGTCTGTGCGCTGCTGGCCGGCGGCGGCTACGCCGAGCAGGTCGTGGTGCCGGCCGGCCAGGTGCTCCCGGTGCCCGAGGGCGTCACGCTGGCCGAGGCCGCGAGCCTGCCCGAGGTGTACTGCACGGTCTGGTCGAACGTCTTCGCGGTCGGGCGCCTCGCCCCCGGCGACTCGTTCCTGGTGCACGGAGGCGCAGGCGGTATCGGCACGGCGGCGATCCAACTCGCGTCCGCCTACGGCGCCCGGGTCTTCACCACCGCCAGCGCCGCGAAGCACAACGTCTGCCTGGCCCTCGGCGCCGAACGGGCGATCGACTACCGCAGCGAAGACTTCGTCGCGGTGGTCAAGGAGGCCACCGACGGTCGCGGCGTCGATGTGATCCTCGACAACATGGGCGCGAAGTACCTCCCGCGCAACATCGACGCGCTGGCCACCGGCGGTCGGCTCGTCGTCATCGGCATGCAGGGCGGGGCCAAGGGCGAGCTCAACCTCGGTGCGCTGCTGGCCAAGCGCGCCTCGGTCACGGCGACGTCGCTGCGTGCCCGTCCGGTCAGCGAGAAGGCCGAGATCGTCGAGGACGTGAAGACCCACGTCTGGCCGCTGCTCGGATACGGCAAGATCCGGCCGATCGTCGACCGGGCGATCGCGCTCCCCGACGCCGCCGAGGCGCACCGCGCGCTCGAGGAGGGCTCCGCGACCGGCAAGGTGATCCTGGTCCGCTAGTTCACCACCAGGCGCCAGGTGTCGGCCGCGAACTGCAGCTCGAATCCGAGGCCGGTGTAGAAGCGCAACGCGTTGTTCACGTTCTCGGTGTCGACGCCGAGACCGATCGCACGGCGGCCGCGCTGGGCGAACTCGCTGAACGCGGTACGCAGCAGCAGCGTGGCGATCCCGGAGCCACGCGCGGCGGCCACCGTGCCGAGGTTCTGCACCCAGCCGGTCGCCTCCCGGTCGTTGTGCCCGACCAGCACCCCGACGTCGACCCCGTCGCGGGACGCGATCCAGCTCAGCGACCAGTCGCGGTGATCGGCGTCCATGCGCTTGCGCCAGTCGGCGTACCCGGTCGACTCGAAGCCGAAGTGCCCGGCGAACGTCTCCTGCACGAGCCGGTAGGCGACCTCCTGGTCGGCCGGCGACTCCGCGGTGCGGATCCGGACACCGTCCGGCAGCTGGGGCGGCACGCCGGCTCCCGGCGTCAGCCGCCGGGTCAGCACGTGGTGGCGCCGGACGTTGCGCCAGCCCCGCGCGGGCAGCGCGTGCACGGCGAGCACCGAGTCGGGGGTCAGCGCCAGGTGCAGGTCGGCCCCGGCGGTGATCTGCGCCGCTCGCACCGTGAGCAGGTCGAGCAACTGGATGCCCGCCGGGACGGCGTCGCGCAGGACGTAGTGCTCGACGTCCAGCCGCGTGCCGGTGGACGCCGGCCACAGCACCGCGTAGGCCACCAGCCGGTCACCGTCGAACGCCAGCCACGAGTCGCGGGCGAGGTCGGCCGCGCGCCGCAGGTCGCCTTCGACCTCCTCGACGGAGTAGCCGGCATCCCCGGTGTCAACGAGGTCGACCTCGTTGATCAGGGATCGGACGGCGGGAGCATCGGCGAGGGTCGCGGCCCGAACTGTTAGTTCGGATGTTCGTTGAACGGGCATACCCTGCACCCTCTGCCACCGGCATCGGCGCGCACAACCAGATTGCGGGAGGATGGTCGTATGACCGACAACCAGTCCCCTAACGAGCTTCCCGACACACCCGGTCAAACCGTCATGGTGATGGGGCCGGACGGCTCGCCGGTCGGCGCGATGCCGATCGAGGTCGGCAAGGAAGACGGCGACAACGACCCTTCGCGCCTGATCGAGCAGCCCGGCAAGGTCATGCGCATCGGCAGCATGATCAAGCAGCTGCTCGAGGAGGTGCGGGCGGCGCCGCTCGACGAGGCGAGCCGGGCGAGGCTCAAGGAGATCCACGCCCGATCCATCACCGAACTCGAGGACGGGATCGCCCCGGAGCTCCGCGAAGAGTTGGAGCGGCTGTCGCTGCCGTTCACCGACGAGGCGGTGCCCTCCGAGCCGGAGCTGCGGATCGCGCAGGCCCAGCTGGTGGGGTGGCTGGAGGGCTTGTTCCACGGCATCCAGGCCGCGCTCGTCGCCCAGCAGATGGCCGCGCGCATGCAGCTGGAGCAGATGCGCGGACGCCCGGCGCTGCCCCCGGGCCTCGGCGGCATCGTGGCGAACGACGGCACCCCCGGCGCGCACGGCACCGGCCAGTACCTCTGAGCTACCGCGGGGTAGTCGCCTCGGCCTCGTCCAGGAGAGCGTCGATGTAGGTGGCTACCCCGTCCGCGTCGTTGCCGGTGGTCACCGTGTGGGCCACCGCGGCCGCCTCCGGGTGCGCGCCGGCGACGACGACGCCCCGGCCGGCCCAGCTCAGCATCGGGATGTCGTTGGGCATGTCTCCGAACGCCAGCACCCCGCCCGGGTCGACGCCGTAGTGCTGGGCCACCCAGGCCAGGCCGGTGGCCTTCGTCACGCCCGGCGCGGACACCTCGATCAGGCCGCGGAAACCGGAGTGCGTTGCGGTGACCGTGTCGTCGAACACCCGCGTGCACCGCGTCCAGAGCTCGGCCGCCTCCACGCTCGGCGCGCGGATCAGCAGCTTCTCGACCGGCTCCGCGATCAACTCCGCGTAGCTGACCTGGTCCTCGTCGGTGCGTCCGAGGTCGTGCCGCACCGGGTAGCCCGCCTCGTGCAGCATCCGGGGCCCCCGTTCGACCGCGTAGATCGCGTCCGGGAACGTCTCCCGCACCGACGTCGTCACCGCGCGCAGCGTCCCGGTCGGGATGGTCCAGTTGCGCAGGACCTCGCCGGACGCCCCGTCGAGCACCACCGCCCCGTTGGCGCAGACGACCCGGCCACGGCGACCGGTCTGGGCGAGCACGGGGTCCATCCAGCGCCACGGACGGCCGGTGACGAACACGAGCGTGATGCCGGACCGCTCCAGCCGGCTGAACGTCGCGAGCGTGCGTTCCGAGACGGTCAGGTCCGATCGCAGCAGGGTTCCGTCGAGATCGGTAGCGACCAGCTTGGGCACGAACACGCACCAAGCGTTACACGAGATCTGCGGTCACGATCGCGTTTGTCCGACGAATTGGTGGTTAGGCTGACCGCGTGCCTAACTACGCGACCGCCGACGCGGTTGACCGGGACGCATTGCTGGAGTTCCTGAGGCCACGTCACCACGGGATGCTCGCCACCACCCGCAAGGACGGACGGCCGCAGCTCTCCCCCGTGACCTGCGGTGTGGACGCCGAAGACCGGATCGTCGTCTCCACCTACCCCGACCGGGCCAAGGCCTTCAACGCACGCCGGGACACCCGGGCGAGCATCTGCGTGATGTCGTCCGACTGGGACGGGCCGTACGTCCAGGTGGACGGCTCGATCGAAGTGCTCGATCTGCCGGAAGCACTCGAACCGCTCGTCGACTACTACCGATGCATCTCCGGGGAGCACCCCGACTGGGACGGCTACCGCGCGGCGATGCAGCGGCAGGGCAAGAGCCTGCTGCGCATCACGATCGAGCGCTGGGGTCCGATCGCCACCGGTGGGTTCCCACCCCGTCTCGCCGAGCAGTTCGGTGGATCCAGTTAGCGGCATTTGACCGAAGTCCGACAGAGCCCCCGATCACACGTCCGCTGGGGGCTCCCCTCGGGGTCCTATCCTGTCGCCAAGAGCGGGAGGAGGGGGTCGGGTGACATCGCGGGACGCCGGACCTCGCCTCGGGGACCGATATGTCCTCCGTGAGGTGTTAGGGCGCGGTGCGACAGGTGCGGTATGGGCGGCCCACGACATCCACCTCGATCGGCCGGTCGCGGTCAAAGTTCTGATCGACGCCGGCGACACGCTCACGACCCCGGAGCGTTTCCAGCGCGAAGCCCGCACCACCGCCCGGCTCAACCACGCGAACATCGTCGCGGTCTACGACGTCGGCCGGATCAGTGAGCACGACTCGATCGACGCCGCGCCCGGCACCCCGTTCCTGGTGATGGAGCTGCTCACCGGTGGGAGCTGGAAAGACGCGCTCAGCGGGCCGCTCCCCCGGCCGGAGAAGGTGGCCGGTGCGCTGGCCGGAGTCGCCAGGGCACTCGCGGCCGCGCACGCCGTCGGCGTCACACACCGCGACATCAAGCCGGCGAACGTGCTGCTCAACGCCGACGGGGAGGCGAAGCTCGCCGACTTCGGCATCGCCAAGTCGACGGAGTCCACCGGCCTGACGCGGCCCGGGGACATCGTCGGCACGCTCGCGTACACCGCGCCGGAGTGCCTGGAGGGGCAGGCGGCCGGTCCCGCCGCGGACGTGTGGTCGTTCGGCGTCATGCTCTACGAGAGCCTGGCCGGGCACCGTCCGTTCGAGCAGGAGACGCTCGGCGCGCTGATCACCGCGATCCAGTCCGGGCGGTACCGCTCGCTCGCCTACGACCTGCCGTCGCTGCCGCACGCGCTGTCGGCCACGGTCGACCGGTGCCTCGACCCGGATCCGCCGCACCGCCCCACCGCGGCCGAGCTGGCCCGTGTCCTCTCCGACGCGGTCGCCACCACGACGACCACTGGCTCGGCTCCGCCCACCACCATCACCCCCGTCTCCGGCCCCCCGTCTTTCGACCCCACCACCGATGCCCCGGCCGCCTGGATGCCCATCAGCAGCCCACCGGTCTCCGGCCCACCGAGCTCCGGCCCTCCGGTCTCCGGCCCTCCCGTCTCCGGGCCTCCCGTCTCCGGGCCTCCCGTCTCCGGGCCGCCGTCGGGTTGGCGAGTGGCCGGGCCGCCGCCGGCTCCGCCCACCTCGGGCCAGCGGACCGGGCCGACCGCGCGCGTGCCGTCGGCGCCCGGTAGCCCCGTCCCGATCCCGGGCCCCTACAGCGGCACCCGCCGAGCCACCGGCGGCGGCGTCCCGCCCGTGAACCCACCGGTCCCGGTCGCTCCCCACGAGGAACCCCGCAAGCGACGCCGCTGGGTACTCCCGGTCGCCGCCGGAGTGGTCCTCGTCCTGCTCACGGGCGGTGCCTTCGCCGGCCGTAGCCTGTTCCACGCCGTCGCCGGGTGCAGCGGCGAGTTGCCGCTCGTCGTCGCCTCCTCCCCGGAGAAGGCCGGCGTCGTCACCGCTCTCGCCGAGCGCTACAACGCCGACCCCGACGACGTCGACGGCACCTGCGTCCGCGTGCAGATCGTGATCGCCAAGTCGGGGGAGGCAGTCGAGGCTCTCGCGAAGGGCTGGCCCACCGCCGACTACGGCGTCCGGCCCGACGTCTGGACGCCGGCCTCCAGCGTGTGGGTCGGCCTGCTGGGCCAGAAGGCCGGCGCGATCGGCGCGATGGCGAAAGCACCGAGCCTGGCCCGGTCCCCGCTGGTGATCGCCGCACCGGAAGCCACCGCGAAGGCGATGGGCTGGCCGGCCAAGTCCCCCAGCTGGCAGGAGATCGCCCGCTACGCCGGTAACGACGCCGAATGGAAGCGGGTCAGCAAGTCCGAAACCCCGTTCCTGTTCGCCCGCACGAACCCGCTCGTCTCCACCTCCGGGCTGCACGCGACGCTCGCCGCCTACCTCGCCGCTCCCGGCCGCACCGGTGACGTCGAGGAGGACCTGCAGCGCAGCAGCGTCCGGCTGTTCCTGCGGACGCTGGAACGCTCGACCGACCGCTACGGCGACACGACGCTGACGTTCCTGGAGACGCTCCGGCAGCAGGCCGAGCAGTCCGGCACGTCGTCGGTGTCGGCGCTCGCCGTGGAGGAGCAGACCGTCTGGGCCTACAACCAGGGCGAACCGATGAGCGCGGGCAGCAGCCACCTGCCTGCCCCCGCCGAGAAGTTGGTCGCGATGCAGCCCAGCGACGGCACGCTGGTCTCCGACCACCCTTACGTCACCGTCGACTCGGTGATCGACGCGCCGTGGGTGACGCCGGCCAAGCGGGCCGCCGCCGACGACTTCCAGAAGTTCCTGCTGGAGGACGAGCAGCAGGCCGCGTTCCGCGCGGCCGGATTCCGGGACAGCAACGACAAGCTCGACCCGGACGTCGTCGCGAAGTCCGGCGGTTTCATCGCCGAGCGACCCGCGACGACGTTCCCCTCGCCGCAGCCGGCGGCAGTCGCGGCCCTGCTGAACGCGTGGCGCGACCTGAACCGGCCGGCGAACGTGCTGATCGTGCTCGACACGTCCGGTTCGATGAAGGAGAAGGTGGCCGGCACGAAATCGACGCGCCTGCAGCTGGCCACACAGGCCGCCGAGGCGTCGCTCGACTACTTCGGCACCAACGACCGCGTCGGCCTCTGGGAGTTCTCCACCAAGCTCGACGGCCCGGTCGACCATCGGCAGCTCGTCCCGATCAGCTCGAAAAACGAGGGCGCGCTCAAGCGCGCACTGCAGAGCCTGACGCCGAAGAACGACACCGGCCTCTACGACACCGCGCGGGACGCCGTGCAACTGGTGCGCGCGCAGAGCGACGCCGACGGCATCAACGCCGTCGTGCTGCTCACCGACGGCGACAACCAGGACCCCGGCAGCATCAGCCCGCAGGCGCTGCTGGCCGGCCTGAAGGCCGAGCCCACCGTGCGGGTGTACCCGGTGGCGTTCGGCGACGAGCTCACCCGCGACGGCAAGAACGTGCTCAACCAGGTCGCCAAGACCACCGGCGGCCGCTACTACGAGTCGAATGACCCTCGTCGCATCGAGTCGGTTCTGGGCGACGTGATGTCTAACTTCTAGAGGTGTCGTCGCTCGGAACCCAGATCGCGCAGTCGTTGCCGATCTTCCTGCTCATCGTTCTGGGCTACGCCCTCGCCGCGTTCGCTCCGTGGGCCCGCGAGGCCGGCGGTGCGCTGAGCACGTTCGTGTTCAACGTCTCGCTGCCGGCTCTGCTGTTCTCGATCACGAGCACGCCGTCCCGTTCGACGCCCAGCTGGAAGGTCGTCGGAGCGTACTTCGGCGGGTGCTTCGTGATCTTCGCGGTGGCGCGCCTGGTCGCCCGGTTCGCCACGACCCTCGACGGGATCGATGGTTCGCTGTTCGCGGTCGGCGGTGTCTTCTCGAACAACGTGTTGCTCGGTATCCCGCTCGCCCAGGCGTTCCTGGGCCCGGCCGCGCTCCCCGTCGTCGCCATGGTGTTGATCTTCAACGCGGCCGTGCTGTGGACGCTGGCCACGGCCTCGATCGAGCAGGCCCGCGGCGGCGAGCTCACCGCGCGGAACCTGCTCCGCACCGCCGTGACCGTCACCGTGACGCCGCTCGTGCTGGCGATCGTCGTCGGCACCGTCGTGCGGCTGGTCGGTCTGCGGGTGCCGAGCCTGGTGGCCGAACCGATCGAGTCGCTCGGGCGGGCGGCGACCCCGCTGGCGCTCGTCGTCCTCGGGATCGGGCTGCAGCGCTACGGGCTGCGCACCGGCTGGAAGATCAGCCTCGGGATCACCGTGGTCAAGCTGGTCCTGCATCCGCTGGCCGTCTGGCTTCTCGCCGTCGCGCTGGGGCTGTCCGCGGTCGAGACGCTCGCGGTGGTGCTGATGGCCTCGATCGCGACCGGCGCGAACGTGTACCTGATGGCGGAGAAGTTCGGCACGCTGCAGGGGCCGGTGGCGTCGGCGATCGTCGTCTCGACCACGCTCTCGGTCGTCACGACGCCGCTCTGGCTAGCTCTCGCGGGGAAGTAGTTCCTCGAGGTAGTGGGCCACGCCGTCCTCGTCGTTCGAGCCGGTGACCTCCTCGGCGACGGCCTTGAGCTCCGGGTGCGCGTTCGCCACCGCGACGCCTTTCCCGGCCCAGCCCAGCATCGGGACGTCGTTGGGCATGTCACCGAACGCGAGCACGTCCGACGCGGCCACCCCGAGCGTGTCGCAGACGACCGCGAGCCCGGCCGCCTTGGTCACGCCGGTCGGGCAGATCTCCAGGAACCCCAGCCCGGCGTAGGTGACCTCGCCGACGGTCGCCGGCACCACGTCCCTCGCCACCGCGAAGAACTCCTCGACGTCCAGCCCCGGCTTGGCGACGAATACCTTGAGCAACTCACTGGCGAACATCGTCTCGCGGTCGGCGGGCTCCCACGGGTCGGGGAACGGCCACTCGAACGTCGGGTCGCCGTGCAGCGGGGCGTGGTCGGCCTCACCGGCCTCCACGGTGACCAGCACCGGGCCGACACGCTCCTCGATCATCGCGACCGCCTGCGCCGCGACCGCACCGGCGATCCGCGTCGCCTTCAGCACACCGCCGGTCTCCAGGTCGAGCACGAACCCGCCCTGCGCGCACACCAGGTAGCGGGACACGTCGACGGCGGCCGCGGACAGCGTCCGCAGCCGTGGGCCACGGCCGGTCACGCCGACGACCTCGACGCCGGCGTCACGCACCCGGCGGAGCACCCCGTGGGTGTATTCGGACACCGTTCCGTCGGATCGGATCAGCGTGCCGTCCAGGTCGGTCGCTACCAGAACGGGGAGCACTGATGCCCCATCGGCCACACGAACACCGACGCTTAGGGAAACCACCGGCCGAGTGCGGTGGCGCACCCGTCCAGGTCGACCGGGTCGGTGATCTCGTCGGCCACGTCCTTGACGACGTCCATCGCCTGACCCATGGCCACCGCCCAGCCGGCCCATTTGAACAGCTCGATGTCGTTGGTGCCGTCGCCGATCGCCAGCACGTCCGACGGGTCGACGCCGAGGTCGGCACAGACCATCGCGGTGCCGGTGGCCTTCGAGACCCCCGCCGCCTGGACGTCGAGCCATGCGCTGAAGCCCAGGTCCCAGCTGTACTGCGCCGGGTCGAGCACCTCCCGCGCGACGGCAGCCATCTGAGCGACGTCCCAGCCGGGCCGCACGCAGACGAGGCGGACCACCGGCTCGGACACCAGCGTGGCCAGGTCGACGACCTCCTGGGTGCCGACCGTGAACTCCCGGTGGAAACCGTCGGTGGTGAGGAAGCCCTTCGCGTCCCGCTCGGCCGCGAAAACGGCGTCCGGGATGCGTTCGGCCAGCGCGGCGGCGGCCGCGGACGCGTCGACGGTCACCCGGTGAGTGGTCTCGCCGGTTTCGGCGTCGTAGACCACCGCGCCGTTGGTGCAGACGAGCTCGACGCCGTGGATGCCGAGCGCCACCGCCGTGTCGAGGGCGTCGAGCACGGCACGGCCGGTCGCGACGACGACCGGAACCCCGGCGTCGATCACCCGACCGACCGCCGCGGCCACCGCGAGGCTCGGCTGGGTGCGGGCCGGGCCGTAGTTCACGACCGTGCCGTCCAGATCGAGCGCGACGAGCTTGGGACGCCAACCAGGATCGAGTTGTTTCACGGTGCGAGCACGTCCCGCCCACCCAGGAACGGACGCAGCGCCGCCGGCACCTTCACCGAGCCGTCGGCCTGCTGGTGGTTCTCCAGGATCGAGACGATCCACCGCGTGGTGGCCAGCGTGCCGTTCAGCGTCGCGACCGGCTCGGGACGCCCCGAAGCGCCCCGGTGACGGATGTTGAGCCGACGCGACTGGAAGTCGGTGCAGTTCGACGTCGACGTGAGCTCGAGGTACCGGTTCTGGCTGGGCAGCCACGCCTCGCAGTCGAACTTCCGCGCGGCCGACGAACCGAGGTCACCGGCGGCGACGTCGATCACGCGGTAGGGGATCTCCACCTTGGCCAACATCTCCTCCTCCCACGCGAGCAGGCGCAGATGTTCGTCGTGCGCCTGGTCGAGCGTGGTGTACGAGAACATCTCGACCTTGTCGAACTGGTGGACGCGGATGATCCCGCGGGTGTCCTTCCCGTACGAACCGGCTTCCCGGCGGTAACAGGTCGACCAGCCCGCGTAGCGCTTCGCCCCGTTCGACAGGTCGATGATCTCGTCCGAGTGGTAGCCGGCCAGGGCCACCTCGCTGGTGCCGACCAGGTACAGGTCGTCGGCCTCCAGACGGTAGATCTCGTCGGCGTGCGCACCGAGGAAGCCGGTGCCGCCCATGATCTCGGGTTTGACGAGCGTCGGCGTGATCATCGGCGTGAAGCCGTACTCGACGGCCTGCGCGACCGCCATGTTGAGCAGCGCGAGCTCGAGCAGCGCGCCGACCCCGGTGAGGAAGAAGAAGCGCGAGCCGCCGACCTTGCTGCCCCGCTCCATGTCGATGGCGCCGAGCTTCTCGCCGATCGCGAGGTGGTCGAGCGGGTTCTCCAGCTGCGGGATCGCACCGACCTCGCGGATGACGACGTAGTCGTCCTCGCCGCCGGCCGGCGCACCGTCCTCGACGACGTTCGGTACCGCGAGGTGGGCCTCGCGCAGCACGGCGTCGGCCTCGGCCTGCTCTGCTTCGGCCGCCTTGACCGTGGCCGCGAGTTCGCGGGCCGCCGTGACCAGCGCCGGGCGCTCGTCCTTCGACGCGGCCTTGACCTTGTTCGAGACCGCCTTCTGCTCACCACGCAGCGCGTCGGCTTTGGCCACCGCGGCCCGGCGCCGCTCGTCGGCGGCGAGCAGCTCGTCCACCAGGGACTCGGACTCCCCGCGAGCACGCTGGCTGGCGCGAACGGCGTCCGGATTGTCCCTCAGGAAGCGAAGATCGATCACTGGCCCAGACTACTAGCGACGCCCTCGTCGATTTTTGCCGCCAGATCCACGGTGACGGTGAGGGTGCCGTCCTCCCAGTGCCGGTGGGTCGGGAGGCCCAGTCCGGCCAGCAAGCGCAGCATCGGGACGTTGTCCGGACGGACCATCGCGTGGATCCGGTCGCACTCCGCGTCCACGGCGGCGGCGAGCAGTCGCCGGGTGACGGCGGTGCCGAGGCCGCGCGACTGCCAGGCGTCCTCGACGAGCAGGCCCAGTTCGGCGGGCGTGGCGTCGGCGGCGCCGCACCACATCAGGTTGCCCATCGCGACGATCGCGCCGTCCACTTCGCCGACCAGCGCGACCCCGAGCCGCGGGTTCACCAGCCGGGCCAGCTGCCGGCGCGGGATACGCGTCAGGCCGGAGTGGTAGCGGCGGAACCGCGTCTCGTCCGAGCAGCGGTCGTGCATCGCCGCGATCTCGTCGACGTCGGCCGCGGACGCCCGCCGCCAGGTGACGGCCCCTTCCGGGGCGGCCGCCAACACCGTCGCCAGGTCGGCGAGCGCGTGCGCCCGTGCGGCCTCCGACGGAGTCAGTCGGGAATCCATCCGGACGACGCGGAGCGAACCACCGCGCGGATCGCGCAGCTGCAGCTCACCTTCGTCGGGGACCGGCACTCCGGCCGGGGACCACTCGACCGCGCCGCCGTCCAGCAGCTCGGACAGCGCCAGCGGCAGGCTCTCCGGATCACGCACGAGCCGGGCCGCCAGTTGCAGCGCCCGGGTCGGTGGGTCGGCCAGACCGTGCACGTCGGCCGGGCGCACCACGGCTCGGCGCCCGCCGCCGGCCGCCACCGCGGCGGCCAGATCTTCCGCGGTGAGCGAGGCCGGGGCGTCCGCCACGAAGTCGTCGACCGCGCCCGCGACCACCGGGTGCACCTGGACCGACAGGATGTTCACCGACAGCTCGCCGAGGCTGCCGGCGAGAGCGGCGAGCCGGCCGGGCTCGTCATCGACAACGGTGCGGATCTGCCAGAGCGTCATGCGCCAATCGTGCGTGCCGAGCATTTCGGGATCGTTCCAGAAGGGTGACCCGACCCCGTGCGTTGGATCACAGGTCCTCCGGGAGCGACCCGCGTACCATGGAATAACGTGCAGTTTCTTCAGGCCTCCGGCGGGCCGACCACGCCGACAGCTGACCTGACCTACAACGACGTCTTCATGGTGCCTGCGCGCTCCGACGTCAAATCCCGCCTCGACGTCGACCTCGCCACCGTCGACGGGGTCGGAACGACGATTCCGCTGGTCGTGGCCAACATGACCGCGATCGCCGGGCGCCGGATGGCCGAGACCACGGCACGGCGCGGCGGGCTGACGATCATTCCGCAGGACATCCCGCTCGACGTCGTCACGAGCGTGATCGAGTGGGTCAAGCAGCGTCACGTCGTGTACGAGACCCCGGTGACGCTCACCCGGCACGACACGGTCGGGGACGCGCTGGCGCTCATCCACAAACGTGCCCACGAGGCCGCGGTCGTGCTCGACGGGAACCGGCCGGTCGGGGTCGTGACCCCCGCCGACTGCGCGGGCGTCGACCGGTTCACCCAGGTCGAGGAGGTGATGAGCAGCGAGCTGCTGACGATCACCGAGGGCACCCCGATGGACAAGGCCTACGGGACGCTGCACGACTCCCGGCGCCGGCTCGCACCGGTCGTCGACGCCGACGGTGCCCTGCTCGGCGTCCTGACCCGCACCGGTTCGCTGCGCAGCACCCTCTACACCCCGGCGCTCGACGCCAACGGCAAGCTGCGTATCGGCACCGCGATCGGCATCAACGGCGACGTCGCCGGCAAGGCCGAAGCCCTCCTCGACGCCGGCACCGACGTCCTGGTCGTCGACACCGCCCATGGCCACCAGGAGCGGATGATCGCCGCGATCCGCGCCGTCCGCTCGGTCGACCCGCACGTGCCGGTCGTGGCCGGCAACGTCGTCACCCGGGAAGGCGTCCGCGACCTCGTCGACGCCGGGGCCGACATCGTCAAGGTCGGCGTCGGCCCGGGCGCGATGTGCACGACCCGGATGATGACCGGGGTCGGGCGGCCGCAATTCAGCGCGGTGCTGGAGTGCTCGTCCGAGGCCAGGGCGCTCGGCAGGCACGTCTGGGCCGACGGCGGCGTGCGCCACCCGCGCGACATCGCGCTCGCGCTGGCCGCAGGCGCCGCGAACGTCATGGTGGGCTCCTGGCTCGCCGGAACCTACGAGAGCGCCGCCGACCTCCAGCAGGACGGCGACGGTCGGCTCTACAAGGTGTCGTTCGGAATGGCGTCCTCGCGGGCCGTCCGCCACCGCACCCGCTCGGAGTCCGCGTTCGACCGGGCCCGCAAGGCGTTGTTCGAGGAGGGCATCAGCTCCGGGAAGATGTACATCGACCGCGAGCGTCCGGGCGTGGAGGACGTGATCGACCAGATCGTCGCCGGGTTGCGGTCGGCGTGCACCTACGCAGGCGCCGGCTCGCTGGAGGAGCTGCACGAGAAGGCTGTCGTCGGCATCCAGTCCAGCGCCGGGTACGACGAGGGCCGACCGCTGCGTACGAGCTGGTGAACGACCTGGTAGCCGCGGTCAGGGCCGCGCTGGCCGCGGCCGCCGACCCGGACCGGGCGCCGGGCATGCAGGCCTACATGAAGTCGACGATGCCCTACCTGGGCGTCGCGAAGCCGGTGCGGGCCGAGGCGCTCAAGCCCGTGTTCGTCGAGCACCCGCTGGCCGACCGCGCGAGCTGGGAGAAGGCGGTCCGCACGCTCTGGCACGAGGCCACGTATCGCGAGGAGCGCTACGCCGCGATCGACCTGACCGGCCACCGCGCCTATCGCCAGTTCCAGGACGCCACGACCCTGGACCTCTACCGCGAGCTCGTCGTCGGCGGCGCCTGGTGGGACTACGTCGACGAGATCGCCAGCCGCCGCGTCGGCCCGATCCTGCGCACCGACCGCGCGGGTGTGACACCGGTGATCCGCACGTGGAGCACCGACCCGGACCCGTGGCTTCGGCGCACTTCGATCATCTGCCAGCTGAGCTTCAAGCAGGACACCGACCTCGAGCTGCTCACCGACGCCATCGCGGCGAACGCCGCCGACCAGGACTTCTTCCTGCGCAAGGCGATCGGCTGGGCGCTGCGGCAGTACGCCTGGTGCGACCCCGAGTGGGTGCGTGCGTACGTGAGCGCCCACGAGAGCGAGCTCTCGCCCCTCTCGCGCCGAGAAGCGCGGAAAAATCTCTAGGCTGGTCACGTGGTCGAGATGAGCCGCGAACGTTTCGAAGAGCTCGTCGGTGACGCGCTGGACGCGATCCCCGAGGAACTGCTCAAGCGGATGAGCAACGTGGTCGTGCTGGTCGAGGACGACGCCCCGGAGCGAGGTCTGCTCGGGCTCTACGAGGGTCACGCGCTGACGGATCGTGGTTGGGATTACGCCGGCGTGCTCCCCGACCGGATCACGATTTTCCGTAACCCCACGCTCGCTATCTGTTCCACCGAGCAGGACGTCGTCGAGGAAGTGGCAATCACCGTCGTCCACGAAATTGCCCACCATTTCGGCATTCCGGATGAGCGGCTCCACGAATTGGGCTGGGGCTGACCAATTGCCGACCGGGTGACGCACGTCGTTGGCCTGCGGGTCCTACCCTGATGTCACTGTCATGCGGAGGGAAATCTCATGCGCTCTGAACTGTTCGCCGCCTCGAACATGGAGCAGGAGTCGGCGCAGCCGGGCCTGCGCCTCCAGAATTCCAAGCTCCTCAAGGTGGAGCTCCGCGGCGAGATCTTCGCCCGAGTCGGCTCGATGGTCGCGTACCAGGGGAACGTGCAGTTCCAGGCCCAGGGCTCCGGTGGCCTCGGCAAGTTCCTGAAGCAGAAGCTCACCGGTGAGGGTGTGCCGCTGATGAAGGCCGTCGGCCAGGGCGACGTCTTCCTCGCCGACAACGCCTCGGACATCTACCTGATCGACCTCGAAGGCCCGCACGACGGTCTGACGATCAACGGTGCGAACGTGCTCGCGTTCGAGCCGACCCTGCAGTGGGACATCAAGATGGTCCAGGGCGCCGGCATGTTCTCGGCGCAGGGGGCCTTCAACACCGTCTTCTCCGGTCAGGGCCGGATCGCGGTGACGTGCAAGGGCACGCCGGTGGTCCTCAAGGTCGACCAGCCGACCTACGCCGACCCGCAGGCCGCCGTGTGCTGGTCGGCGTCGCTGCAGACCGGCTACCACCGCGCCGACCAGCTCGGCCTCGGCACGCTGATCGGCCGCACCACCGGTGAGGCGTTCACGATGAGCTTCGCCGGCCAGGGCTTCGTCGTCGTCCAGCCGTCCGAGCAGCCCGCGGGCCTCGGTGCCGGCGGTGGCGGTCAGCAGCAGCAGCAGGGCGGCCTCGGCAGCCTCTTCAGCTGAGTAGTTGCTCGCCGGCCCCCAGCACGGGGCCGGCGAGCTCGTCGGTCAGCCGCAGCTGGTGCAGCGGCGCCAGGAGACCTGGTCCTCGGCCGCGACCGCGTCGCGCCCGGCGTCGTCGAGCAGGCAGCAGGTCAGACAGGGCTGGCCGTAGGCCGGCAACGTGTACGCGTAACAGCAGGTCCGTCGCAGCAGCAGCGGACGCCACCCCTGGCCCTCGTCCAGCTCGGCGATCTCGACGAGCTGGGCGACCCCGTCGGGAAGGATCGACAGCAGCCGCTGAACGGTCGCGGCGCGGTCCGGCAGGAACGTGGGATCGGCGGTCGCCGCCGGGTACCCGATCGACTGGGCCACGGTGCCCCAGAGCGGCCTCGGTCCACCGCCGCGCAAGGCCCGGAACGCTTCGACCGCCGGTTCCAGGTGGTTGTCGACGAGCGTGCGACGCAGAACCTCGAGCAACTCGTCTTCGGTGGCCACCACCGCGACGCCGGGCTGACCGGCCATCGGGTCGTCCGGCAGCACCGTGTGGTGCAACGCGACGAACTCCAGCTGCGGTTCGTCCGCCGCCTCCGTACGGATCCGGACGCGTGACATCGAGACGTCGACGACGCGCCGCTCGGTGACCCAGCGGCCCACCGCCGCTTCGATCAGCGCCCAGGTGTACGCCTTGAACGCGAGAGCCGAGGCCACCGGGAATCGGACACTGCCGTGGTACTCGCCGTAGCGAGTGATCCAGTCACGGAGCGCGCGCGGGTCGGACAGAACCCCCGCGTCGACACACCCTCTGGACGTTGTCATGCGGTTAGGTTAGCCTAACCACACCAGAGAGGGAACTGCTGGGGTACGAGGGGAGCCGTGCCTAGTCTGTCACCTTTGGTACGCCCGGCCGGGCGACTCAGCCCCGCCCGGCCGGGCGTGTTCTCTTTGTTTCCGCAGTTAGCGGCGCGGAAACCCGCGGGTCAGGCCTCGCCGGCGCGTACCCGCGCGAGCCAGCCCGCCGCGTCGGAGTCGGCGTCGGAGGGCTCGGCCCGCCCGTCGCCCTCGTGATCGGCGCCGGCCCGCGGATACGAACCGAGGAAGCGGACGTCCGCGCATACCCGCCGTAGCCCCATCAGCGCCTCACCGACCCTGGCGTCCTCGATGTGCCCGTCGCAGTCGAGGAAGAAGCAGTACCGTCCGATCCGCTCCTTGGTCGGACGCGACTCGATCCGGGTGAGGTTGATGCCGCGGACCGCGAACTCGGTGAGCACCTCCAACAGCGCCCCGGTGCGGTCGTGCGCGATGAACGCGACGAGCGACGTAACGTCGGCACCGGTGGGCGCGGGCGGCCGCATGGGGCGCGTCACGAGGATGAAGCGGGTGACCGCAGCCGCGTTGTCCCCGACGTCGACCGCGAGCTCTTCGAGCTGGTTGCGCTGGCCGGCGACCGGAGCGCACACCGCCGCGTCCCAGTCACCCCGGACGACACCTTCGGCGGCGTCAGACGTTGACGGTGCGGTGATCAGCTCCGCCTGCGGTACGTGCCGCCGCAGCCACCCCTGGCACTGAGCCAGCCCGTGGGGGTGCGACGCGACCGTCTTCACCGTCGTGAGGTCAGCACCAGCCGACGCGTAGAGGTTGAAGGTGACCGGCAGGAGCACCTCCCGCTTGATCATCAGCCGCTCACCGCCGGCCAGCCCGTCGAGCGTGGGAGGCACCGCGCCCTCCACTGAGTTCTCCAGCGGAACGAGCGCGGCGTCCGCACGGGCGTCCCGGACGGCCTGCAGGGCCTCCGGGACCGTCACCATCGGGAGCAGCTCGGCCCCGGCTGTCTCGGGCACCGTCCGCAGTGCCTGCTCGGTGAACGTGCCGGCCGGCCCCAGGTAGGCATATCGGGTGAGCTCCACTGACATGCCCGGAGCCTAACCGGCTGGGTCAGACGCGATGAAAGAACGTCAGGGAGCCCAGGACCGCCCCACCGACGCGAATCGGCGTGGAGATCGCGTCGAGCGTCCAGGTGGTCGACCCGGAGCGCAGCCTCATGAGTCCACGGGCAAGGGCACCGGTGGACAGCGCGAGGAGCGGCGGGATGCGCTCCACCTCATCGGGGCGCAGCCGGATGCGAGAGGCGCTGAAGTCGATCAGCTCGACGATGTCCTCGAGCAGCCCGCGGCCGACCAGCGCGCCCTCGTGCGAAGGCAGCCCGAGCGCACCGTGGCAGCTCGACGACGCGGCCAGGACCACGCCGTCCCCGTCGAGAAGCAGGCAGGGCTCCTCCGCCTCACTGACGGAGTGCAGCCAATTCTCCAAAGGCCTGATGCCATCCACGAGCCGTAACGTCGGAACGACGTCCGAGGCGACCTCGGCGGTGGCAACGGACATGTCGATGTGGGCCATGTGGGCGTGTGCCCTCCCTCCCAACGATCGCCATCTAGAGGCAGAAGTACCCCGAACTACGGATTCGTAGTCGCAGCGCTCCGAACACCTACTACCAGAGTAGACGCCATTACACGATGCGTAAGGGATAGTGACAAAGAGTCGCGTCACTCCGGACGGATGTCCCGTGGGCTGGGATCCGGACGCCACACGGGGCACAGTGGTCACAGAGGAAGTCAGCGGTAAAGGATTTTGTCCCACGAGCGACCTTCTTGATCGATTGCGGAATCCGCAGGATTCGCCCGCCGGCGCCAGTGATTCTTTGAACCGAGTTCAAGGGTGGGGTGCTGATCGGCACTGGAGCCGATCACTAACTCCTTCGAACGGATGACCGCTGCGGTTTCCGTACCCGGACATGCAGAAGGGCCGCTGCCCTAAGGCAGCGGCCCTTCTGTCAAGAAAAGTCCGGCGGCGTCCTACTCTCCCACACCATCACCAGTGCAGTACCATCGGCGCTGAGGAGCTTAGCTTCCGGGTTCGGAATGGGACCGGGCGTTTCCTCCTCGCTATAACCACCGGAACCTGATCAGACCTACTGAACAGAAACCAATGCTGTTCGTGGTCTGGGAACCACACAGTGGATGCGACTACTTACTTTCAACGTCATACTTTGTGGGCAAGCCCTCGGCCTATTAGTACCGGTCAGCTCCACCTGTTACCAGGCTTCCACATCCGGCCTATCAACCCGATCGTCTACTCGGGGGCCTTAACCACTCAAGGTGGTGGGAGACCTCATCTCGAAGCAGGCTTCCCGCTTAGATGCTTTCAGCGGTTATCCCTTCCGAACGTAGCCAACCAGCCATGCTCCTGGCGGAACAACTGGCACACCAGAGGTTCGTCCGTCCCGGTCCTCTCGTACTAGGGACAGCCCTTCTCAAATCTCCAACGCGCACGGCGGATAGGGACCGAACTGTCTCACGACGTTCTAAACCCAGCTCGCGTACCGCTTTAATGGGCGAACAGCCCAACCCTTGGGACCTACTCCAGCCCCAGGATGCGACGAGCCGACATCGAGGTGCCAAACCATCCCGTCGATATGGACTCTTGGGGAAGATCAGCCTGTTATCCCCGGGGTACCTTTTATCCGTTGAGCGACACCGCTTCCACCAGCCAGTGCCGGATCACTAGTCCCAGCTTTCGCTCCTGCTCGACCTGTCAGTCTCACAGTCAAGCTCCCTTGTGCACTTGCACTCAACACCTGATTGCCAACCAGGCTGAGGGAACCTTTGGGCGCCTCCGTTACATTTTAGGAGGCAACCGCCCCAGTTAAACTACCCACCAGGCACTGTCCCCGACCCCGATCAGGGGCCCGGGTTAGACATCCAATACGACCAGAGTGGTATTTCAACGATGACTCCACGAACACTGGCGTGCCCGCTTCACAGTCTCCCACCTATCCTACACAAGCCGAATCGAACACCAATACCAAGCTATAGTAAAGGTCCCGGGGTCTTTCCGTCCTGCCGCGCGTAACGAGCATCTTTACTCGTAGTGCAATTTCGCCGAGCCTGTGGTTGAGACAGTAGGAAAGTCGTTACGCCATTCGTGCAGGTCGGAACTTACCCGACAAGGAATTTCGCTACCTTAGGATGGTTATAGTTACCACCGCCGTTTACTGGCGCTTAAGTTCTCAGCTTCGCCCTTACGGACTAACCGGTCCCCTTAACGTTCCAGCACCGGGCAGGCGTCAGTCCGTATACATCGTCTTACGACTTCGCACGGACCTGTGTTTTTAGTAAACAGTCGCTTTCCCCTGGTCTCTGCGGCCATACAACGCTCCCCCAGCAAGTGGGATCACGTCTCCGGCCCCCCTTCTCCCGAAGTTACGGGGGTATTTTGCCGAGTTCCTTAACCACAGTTCGCTCGATCGCCTTGGTATTCTCTACCTGACCACCTGTGTCGGTTTAGGGTACGGGCCGCTCGGATCTCGCTAGAGGCTTTTCTCGGCAGCATAGGATCACTCACTTCGCCACAACGGCTCCCCATCAGGTCTCAGACTATATGAAGCACGGATTTACCAATGCCTCGTCCTACACCCTTAGCCCGGCACCACCATTCACCGGGATGAGCTACCTTCCTGCGTCACCCCATCGCTTGACTACTACCACCCGGGATCCCAGCCTCCCCAGCTCCTTCCCGAAGGAATCGGCCGGCTTGGGTGGTTAGCACAAAGTAGGTTCATCATGGGCGATCCTTCGCGGGTACGGGAATATCAACCCGTTGTCCATCGACTACGCCTGTCGGCCTCGCCTTAGGTCCCGACTCACCCTGGGCGGATTAGCCTGGCCCAGGAACCCTTGGTCATTCGGCGGACGGGTTTCTCACCCGTCATTCGCTACTCATGCCTGCATTCTCACTCGCACGACGTCCACCACTCGATCACTCGGCAGCTTCCTCCGTCGTACGACGCTCCCCTACCCATCAACACATCCAATAAGAGTCCCGCAGGAATTCAAACCAGACTATACGTGTCAATGCCTCAGCTTCGGCGGTGTACTTGAGCCCCGCTACATTGTCGGCGCGGAATCACTTGACCAGTGAGCTATTACGCACTCTTTAAAGGGTGGCTGCTTCTAAGCCAACCTCCTGGTTGTCTCTGCGACTCCACATCCTTTCCCACTTAGCACACGCTTAGGGGCCTTAGCTGGAGATCTGGGCTGTTTCCCTCTCGACTACGAAGCTTATCCCCCGCAGTCTCACTGCCACGCTCTCACTTACCGGCATTCGGAGTTTGGCTGACTTCAGTAAGCTTGTGGGCCCCCTAGGCCATCCAGTGCTCTACCTCCGGCAAGAAACACGCAACGCTGCACCTAAATGCATTTCGGGGAGAACCAGCTATCACGGAGTTTGATTGGCCTTTCACCCCTATCCACAGGTCATCCCCCAGGTTTTCAACCCTGGTGGGTTCGGGCCTCCACGCCGTCTTACCGGCGCTTCACCCTGCCCATGGATAGATCACTCCGCTTCGGGTCTAGAGCACGCGACTCACACGCCCTATTCGGACTCGCTTTCGCTACGGCTACCCCACACGGGTTAACCTCGCCACGTACCACTAACTCGCAGGCTCATTCTTCAAAAGGCACGCCGTCACATCTCCGAAGATCTGCTCCGACGGCTTGTAGGCACACGGTTTCAGGTACTATTTCACTCCCCTCCCGGGGTACTTTTCACCTTTCCCTCACGGTACTAGTGCACTATCGGTCACCAGGGAGTATTTAGGCTTAGCGGGTGGTCCCGCCAGATTCACACGAGATTTCACGGGCCCCGTGCTACTTGGGAACAACTAAAGGAAGATCACAGGTTTTCGTCTACGGGAGTCTCACCCTCTACGCCGGTCCTTCCCAGAACCTTCGACTAACCACATGATTTTCTTACTTCCCCATCAGCCGGCAGACTGACGAATAGCCGTCCCACGACCCCAACGACGCAACCCCTGCCGGGTATCACACGTCACTGGTTTAGCCTCATCCGCTTTCGCTCGCCACTACTCACGGAATCACTCTTGTTTTCTCTTCCTGTGGGTACTGAGATGTTTCACTTCCCCACGTTCCCTCCACACACCCTATGTGTTCAGGTGCGGGTGACAGCACATAACTGCTGCCGGGTTTCCCCATTCGGACACCCTCGAATCACAGCTCGGTTGACAGCTCCTCGAGGACTATCGCGGTCTCCCACGTCCTTCATCGGCTCCTGGTGCCAAGGCATCCACCGTGCGCCCTTAACAACTTGACCACAAAGATAAGATGCTCGCATCCACTGTGCAGTTCTCAAACAACGACCAGCACCCACCCCGCGCTCACCACCAGCCCAAACACCCAAAACCCAGTGTCCGTCGATGTGGTGTGGAATGGTCCGGCTGAAATCCCACAACGCCGCTCAGCAAAGAGCACCCTGCGTGTGTTATTTCAGGACCCAACAGTGTGTTCTACAAGCCATCGATCTAGCCGGCCCCGTTCCTGCACCCAAAGATGCTGTACTAAACGACCCTCTACATCCATGCACTCGAACTAGTTAGTGATCCACCCGAGCAACCGCACCAGAACTCGTTCACGCCAATCAGCGCTCATCCTGTCTGGTCAACGGCATCTGACACCCACCGGGCAATCCCGGATGAGTGTAAGTGCTCCTTAGAAAGGAGGTGATCCAGCCGCACCTTCCGGTACGGCTACCTTGTTACGACTTCGTCCCAATCGCCAGTCCCACCTTCGACCGCTCCCTCTCCGAAGAGTTGGGCCACGGGCTTCGGGTGTTACCGACTTTCGTGACGTGACGGGCGGTGTGTACAAGGCCCGGGAACGTATTCACCGCAGCGTTGCTGATCTGCGATTACTAGCGACTCCGACTTCACGGGGTCGAGTTGCAGACCCCGATCCGAACTGAGACCGGCTTTTTGGGATTCGCTCGACCTTACGGTTTCGCAGCCCTCTGTACCGGCCATTGTAGCATGCGTGCAGCCCAAGACATAAGGGGCATGATGATTTGACGTCATCCCCACCTTCCTCCGAGTTGACCCCGGCAGTCTCCCATGAGTCCCCACCCGAAGTGCTGGCAACATGGAACGAGGGTTGCGCTCGTTGCGGGACTTAACCCAACATCTCACGACACGAGCTGACGACAACCATGCACCACCTGTACACCGCCCCGAAGGACCCCGTATCTCTACGAGTTTTCGGTGTATGTCAAGCCTTGGTAAGGTTCTTCGCGTTGCATCGAATTAAGCCGCATGCTCCGCCGCTTGTGCGGGCCCCCGTCAATTCCTTTGAGTTTTAGCCTTGCGGCCGTACTCCCCAGGCGGGGCGCTTAATGCGTTAGCTGCGGCACGGAACCCGTGGATAGGGTCCCACACCTAGCGCCCAACGTTTACGGCGTGGACTACCAGGGTATCTAATCCTGTTCGCTCCCCACGCTTTCGCTCCTCAGCGTCAGTTACGGCCCAGAGACCCGCCTTCGCCACCGGTGTTCCTCCTGATATCTGCGCATTTCACCGCTACACCAGGAATTCCAGTCTCCCCTACCGCACTCAAGCCAGCCCGTATCGACTGCAGGCCCGGAGTTGAGCCCCGGGTTTTCACAGTCGACGTGACAAGCCGCCTACGAGCTCTTTACGCCCAATAATTCCGGACAACGCTTGCACCCTACGTATTACCGCGGCTGCTGGCACGTAGTTGGCCGGTGCTTCTTCTGCAGGTACCGTCACTTGCGCTTCGTCCCTGCTGAAAGAGGTTTACAACCCGAAGGCCGTCATCCCTCACGCGGCGTCGCTGCGTCAGGCTTTCGCCCATTGCGCAATATTCCCCACTGCTGCCTCCCGTAGGAGTCTGGGCCGTGTCTCAGTCCCAGTGTGGCCGGTCGCCCTCTCAGGCCGGCTACCCGTCACTGCCTTGGTAGGCCATTACCCCACCAACAAGCTGATAGGCCGCGGGCTCATCCCTCGCCGAAAAACTTTCCACCACCGAAGATGCCTAAAGTGGTCGTATCCGGTATTAGCCCCGGTTTCCCGGAGTTATCCCAGAGCGAGGGGCAGATTGCCCACGTGTTACTCACCCGTTCGCCGCTCGAGTACCCCGAAGGGCCTTTCCGCTCGACTTGCATGTGTTAAGCACGCCGCCAGCGTTCGTCCTGAGCCAGGATCAAACTCTCCATCAAGGTTTTTCATCAGCACCAGCCGGCGAAGGCAACGGTGCCAATACCCTTAGAGAATCCATTTACCTAGCAGAACCAACATCACCCCAACGTTGGCAGGGGCTAGTCAGTCCAACCAAAGGAACCTTGAACCCACCAAAAATGGTGAGCCGAGGTCAAACACTTGGCACTAACTTTCAAACACACTGTTGAGTTCTCAAACAACACACGCGCACCGGATCCGCCCGCTAGGGCTTCACTCGGGGCTACTACTTGTGGTTGGCTGCATCTAGTCGGATTCGCGGTCCGCTGGACTTTCGTCCGCGCCGCTCCGCCCGCAGCAACCCTTCTAACTTACCTCGGTCGGTCTCGCTTCGTCAACCCGGACCCTCGAAGAAGTTTCCGTGTCGGTTCGGCAACCGCCCGGCGGCCCGGCTACCTGCATACGCTGGTTTCCGTTCCGCGTCGCTGCGGTGAATCTTTCGACCCGCTCGCGGCGACAGGCAGAACTTTAGGCAGAGCCCATCCGCATCTGCAAATCGACTGGTCAGAGGCGCGCCGACCGTCGAAACGGGCCGGTCGGCCGCGGAGCACCCCCGCCACATCGGCCACATCCACCTCGTCAGAGCGCCTCGCCGTCCCACGTGATGGAACGGGTAGCTGCTGGGTAACCTTCCGGCGTGTCAGACCACGAGCTACTTCGCACCGACCGGCCACGGCCCTACGTCGACAGTGAGGTGGGCCGGCTCCGAACGGTCATGCTCCACCGACCAGGCCCGGAGCTCCGACGACTCACCCCGCGCAACAACGGATCGTTGCTGTTCGACGGCATCCCCTGGGTGGCCAGGGCCCAGGAGGAGCACGACGCGTTCGCCGAGGCACTTCGCGCGCACGACGTCGAGGTGCTCTACGTCGATCAGCTGCTCGCCGAAGCGCTCACCGACCCCGGAGCGCGCAAGGAGATCTCCGAGTCACTGCTCGGTGACCGCCGCTGGGGCGACACGCTCCGGCGCCGGGTAGCCGAGCACCTCCAGGAACTCGACGCCGAGAGCCTCGCCGCGACCGTGATCTCCGGCCTCGCCCACGAGGAACTCCGCAACGGCACCGGGCTCACCTACCAGCTCATGAACGAGTACGACTTCGTCGTCGAACCGCTGCCCAACACGCTCTTCACCCGTGACTCGAGCGTCTGGATCGGCGGCGCCTCCGCGGTGACGAGCATGGCCATGCCGGCTCGGCTCCGCGAGAGCACGATCACCGGCACGATCTACCGCTGGCATCCGCGCTTCGCCGGCTCGCCGTCCCTGTACGGCCGCGACCTCGAACCGCTCGAAGGTGGCGACGTCCTGCTGTTGGCGCCGGGGGTGGTGGCCGTCGGGGTCGGCGAGCGCACCACGCCCGCCGGAGCCGAGCGTCTCGCGAACCGGCTGTTCGCCGACGGCCGGGCCAGCACGACCCACACCGTGCTCGCGGTTCCGATCGCTCAGCAGCGCGCGACCATGCACCTCGACACCGTCTGCACGATGGTGGACCTGGACGCCGTCGTCGCGTACCCGGCCGTCGCCGACACGCTCATGGCGTACAGGCTGACGGCGGGCACCGACGGCGAACCCGCGGTGAGCGGCCCGGTGCCGTTCCTGGCCGCGGCGGCGGAAGCGATGGGGCTGGAACGGCTGCGGGTGATCCCGACCGGCCTCGACCCGGTCACCGCCGAGCGCGAACAGTGGGACGACGGCAACAACACGCTGTGCATCGCTCCCCGGTTGGCGGTGGCCTACGAGCGGAACGTCGAGACCAACGCGCAACTGGAGGACGCGGGCATCGAGGTGATCCGCATCCCGGGCAGCGAGCTCGGATCGGGTCGCGGTGGGCCCAGGTGCATGTCCTGTCCGATCGTCCGCGACCCGCTCCGAACTAGCGAAGGGTGAGCTGCCGCCCGCGCAGGCCATCCCGTGCGCGGCGCTCGGCCGCGCTCAGCGGATCGGTGACCGACACCGCGTCGGCGTAGCGCTTGGCCAGATCGGCCAGCGGCTGCTCGTACTCGGCGGGCTCCGGGTCGTGCGGCAGGTCCCAGACGGGGGCCAGCAGACCGTGCGCCCGGAACGCCCCGACGTAACGCCCGGTGGAGCCGAGCGCCAGGTCACCGGCGGCCTGGAGCCGGGCGAGCGCGTCGAGTGCGGTGTCTTCGGCCTCGGGCAGCACCCAACGCAGGTGGGCCTTCTCCGTCACCTGGCACCAGTACGCGGCCGGCGCGGTGGTGACCGGAACCGTCGGGAGGATCGAGGAGTTCGCCTGCTCGAGGCTCGAGGCGACTTCCGGGTCGTCCGGCCGGGGCTCGTCGAGCCAGTAGTCGAACGTCTCGTGCACGGTGACGTCGAGCTGCCCGTCGTCGGCCAGGAGGTCCTGGAGACGGGGACCGGGCTCGGGAAGACCGGCCACACCGACGTAGTTGCCGGGTTCCGCGCGCAGCGCGTCTTCGAGCACGGCCGCGAGGTCGCGGCTCAGGTCACCCGAGCGAGCCGGCATCTGCACCGACAGGAAGATCCGGCCGTCGGGCTTGACCAGGGCCGGGAGTGCCATCGGCAGCACCGTGGTCAGCACGACCGGTCGATCCGGGTGGTCGGCGAGTTTCAGTGGCGCGGTGGCCGCCGGAACCAGCTCTCGGAGCGCGACCCACTCCGCCTCGGTGGCCAAGCCCTCGAACGGACGTCCGACGAAGACTTCCCTGACCCTCTTCTCGCGCCTTTCGCGTCCCCGCTTACCCACAACCGCTCCTCACTGCTGACTTCGGTCCGCAGGAGCCTACGACGCGGGTCCGACAGTCTGATGCCCCGCACGGCGGAACCGCACTTCGACCACGGAGCCGCCGTCGTCGCGCGGGCGCAGCGAGACCCAGCCGCCCTGCCGGTCGAGCAGCCGGCGGATGATGTAAAGCCCCAGCCCGACGCCGCCGAAGCGCCGCTGGTCACCGCGGTCCACCTGCCAGAACCGTGTGAACACCGACTCGGTCTGCTCGGCCGGGACGCCGATCCCCCGGTCGGCGACCCGGAACCAGACCGAGGCCCCGTCGGCGCCGGCGGTGATCTCGACGTCACCTCCGCCGGGCGAGTACTTGTACGCGTTCGTCAGCAGCTCGGTGACGATCGTCGGGATCGTGTCCGCTTCACCGACGGCGGTCGGTAGCGTCGCCGGGATCCGCACGTGGAGCCGATGGCCGTCCTCGCTCTCCGGCGCGGACTCGAGTACCACCGCCAGCGCGGCGCGGAGGTCGAACGGTTGCGGGGTGCCGCCGGCCCGGTCGCCGCTGAGCAGCCGGTCGACGAGTTCCGCGAGTTGCCTGCTCCGCGCTCCGATGACTTCGGCGGCACCGCGGCGTCCGGCGTCGTCGAGTTGGTCCCATCGGTTCACCAACGTGTCGGCGTACCCGCGGACGATCGTGAGCGGTGTCCGCAGCTCGTGGCTCGCGGTCGCGAGGAAGAGGTTCTGCGCTTCTTCCTGTCTCCGGGCCTCGCTGACGTCGTAGAACGTGACGACGCGCCGGGCGGCGTCGAGCGCGGCGCAGCGGGCCTCGATCCACCGGTCGTTGGGCAGCCGGTGCTGACGGACCTCGCCGGGCGCCGGGATCGGGAACGGCAGGCACTCGTTGAGCATCTCCCGGGAGGAACGGCCGGTGACCTCCTCGGCGGCCGGGTTCCACGCTTGAACGAGCCCGCTGACGTCCACCACCGCGAGGCCTTCCGGCACGGCGGCCGCGACCGTCCCGATCGGCTCGGGCAGCCGATCGGGACGCATGGCCGCGAGTGCGCCGATGCCGGCGGCGAGGCACTCGAGGACGGCTCGTTCGGTCTCCAACTGTCCGCCGCGCGGCGATTCGAGCCCGACCGCGAGAGCGCCCAGCGGTCCGAACCGGCGGACCACCCGGGTCATCAGGATCCAGTCGCAGTGATGTTCGCGCAGGTCTTCCCGGATGAGCGGGGTCGCGTCGCCGGGGCCGAACTCGATCGTCCGGTGCGGGCCGCCGAACAAGCGGGAGAACGACGAGCCGGACAGCGGTAACCGCAGCCCCGACATCCAGCTGACGCTCTCGCCGGCCGCGACGACACGCAGCGCGCCGGGCTCGTTCAGCAGGAACGCGGCGCCGACTCCGCCGACCAGCTCCACGAGCGCGTCCAGCACGCGTCGAAGCGCCGGCAGCTCGACCGGCCGCCCGGAGACGTCGTCGAGGATCCGGGTGATGGACCGGAACGCTTCCGCGGCGTCCAACGATGGCTGCACGGCTCCATCGTGCCTCTAGCGCTCCAGGTAGCTCAGCAGGTCCGACGGACGGTTCGTGGCGATCATGTCGGCGCCGAGCTCCGCGACGAACTTGATGTCGTCGGGCTCGTCGACGGTCCACACGTACAGCTGGTTGCCCGCTTCGTGGATGCGCTCGGCGAAGCGGGGCTTGGAGCGCAGCACATGCAGGCCCGGCCCGGCGATCGTCGCACCGAAGGGCAGTGTGCCTTCGCGGTAGAGCCGGGGAAGACCGTCGAACAGCATCACCGCAGGGAGCGTGGGCGCGAGCTCGCGCAGCCGGCGCACCGCCATCGGTGAGAACGACATGACGACGACGGTCGAGTCGGCGGCGTCCGGGGAGCGGTGCTGCGGCACCAGCCCGAACCGGCGCAGGCTGGCCACGACGCGCTGCTCGACCAGGCCGCCCCAGCGGGTGGGGTGCTTGGTCTCGACGTAGAGCTGCACCGGCCGGCCGGAGTCGACGAACAACTCGAGCAGCCGGTCGAACGTCAGCACCCGGCGTTCGGCGTCGCGGACCTTGTCGTCTAGATACGGCCGGTCGGTGGTGACCAGCGCGTCGGCCGACTCCGGCAGGTCGACTTTCCACCCGCCGAAGTCGAGCGAATCCAGGTCCCGCAACGACCGGTCGCTGACCGCACCGCGTCCGTTGGACGTCCGCTCGAGCCGGCGGTCGTGGACGCAGACCAGGTGACCGTCCCGCGTCAGCCGGACATCACACTCCAGGCCGTCCGCACCTTCGACGAGCGCCTTTTCGTAGGCCGCCAAAGTGTGCTCGGCGAGTTGGGCTGAAGAGCCTCGATGGGCCACGACGAGTGGGCCGTCGGATCGCACGGCCGAAAAGATAGCGGAGCCCCGGGACCGGTGTCGGGTGCGCCCGGGAACACTGAGTCACACTTTGGTGAACTTAAAGTACGCGCGGCGGCAATCCCGTGTCGGCGACGACGGCCCGTCCGGACCGCTCCCACGACAGCATCCCGCCGTCGAGGTTCGCGACGTTCTCCCAGCCCTGCGCGGCCAGGTACGCGGCTACCTGAGCCGAACGCCCACCCACCCGGCAGACCACGACCACCTCGCCGACGGTCGGCACTTCGGCCAGCCGCTGCGGAATCTCGTACATCGGGATGTGATGGGCGTGCGGCGCGTGGCCGGCGTCCCACTCGTCCTGCTCACGGACATCGAGCAGGTAGATGTCATCTCCGAGCGAGTCGGGCGTGACATCGGGAACGTCTGCGGGAATCGACGGCTGCACCATGGGCTGAATTCTGTCAGCTTCAGCGCTGGATGAGCTCGCTGGTGCCCGCAGTCGTGGGGTCGGCCTTCTGGTTGACCGCGTAGGCGGCGCCCAGCCCACCGAAGCCGACGAGGATCAGCACCGCGCCGAGCACCACGCAGATCTTCGTCCACGTGGGGAGCGACCGCGGCGACGCGTCCTCCGGCTCCTGCAGCGGGGCCCGCATCGGCGGTGGCGCCAGACGCATGTTCATCTGCACCTGGGGAACCGGGCGGCGCTGCTGCACGGGCGGGCCACTGACGGGGCCACGCGGCTGCTGCACCGGTGGGCCGCTGACCGGGCCGCGCTGCGGAGGGATACGCGGGCTCGGAACCGAGACCGCGACCGCGACCCGCGGTGGCGGAGCCTGGTCGGGTGATCGCCGTTGCGCCGGAATCACGGCCGTGGCCGCACCGGGTGCGGACGGCGCCGACTGGGCCGGCAGAAAACCGGTATCGGCGGATGGCGGCTTGATCCTTGGGATCTTGCCGGTCTTGCGCCCACCCGCGGCCCGACGGAACTTCGGGTCTTCGGGTTTGACGAAGAGAACTCCGGTCGGCGTATCGCCGTTCGCGTGCCTACCCACGGTGGCCTCTGTGCGTCCTCTCAAGCGACGGTCAGGAGACTGCCAGGACGCCAGTACTGTAACGACTCAGCACTACCCTCGGGTAGTTTTCGCCCAGACAGTCGGCGATTAGCGGGGCAGCGCGATGCGAACGACCGAATTGTCGATGCGTTCGGATGATTAGTTGAACCAACTCTCGCTGCCGTACGTCTAGGCCCGTAACAGCGAGCAACGGCCCGTCGACGACTTGTCGACGGGCCGTCGTGGTGAACGCTCAGCGACCCTTTGTCGCGTTGTTGGCCGGGTTCGCGGCGAGCCAGTCGGCCACCGTGTCCTTCTCCACCGCGCCCCAGAGCCCGATCGCCTTCTCCTTGTCCGAGACCACGACGCTCTGGCCGTCGATGGTCTGCGAGCCCTTGTGCGGCGAGGTGATGAACGAGATGTCACCCGGGCGCAGGCCGCGGAACTCCAACGCCATGTCCTTGAGCGAGAAGTCGTTGTCGACGGTCAGCGACTTGGTCGAGGCGTCCAGGAAGCTCTTCAGCTTCACCGGGTTGCTCAGCGTGCCCGAGTCGGTGGCCTTCTGCATCAGCGCCCGCAGGAAGATCTGCTGACGCTGGACGCGGTCGAAGTCGCCGTTGGGCAGGCCGTAGCGCTGGCGGACGTAGTCGAGGGCCGCGTCGCCGTCGAGGTGGTTCACGCCGGCTTTGAACGTCCGCTTGCTTCGCGGGTCGGTGACGGTCTTGTTGACCGTGACGTCGACGCCGCCGAGCGCGTTCGTCATGTCCTTGAAGCCGTTGAAGTCGATCTTCACGACGTGGTCGATCTTGACGCCGGTGAAGTTCTCGACGGTCTTCACGGTGAGCGGGATTCCACCCCAGGAGAACGCCGCGTTGATCTTGGCGCGAGCGCCGCCGTGCCCGTCCAGCTCGGGAACCGACACGTAGGTGTCCCGGGGGATCGAGATGACGTACGCCTTCTTGTGGTCTGCCGGGATGTGCAGAACCATGATCGCGTCGCTGCGCTCGTTCTTGCCCGCGGCGCCGGTCTTCGGTGAGCCCTTCGGGTCGTAGTCGGCGCCGTCGCGGGAGTCCGAGCCGAGGAACAGGATGTTCTGCGCTCCCGCGACCGACTTGCCCGGCCGGTCGTCGAGGCCGGAGAACGCGTCGGTGCGGTGCAGCTTCTCGTCCAGGTTGGTGACGTAGGCGTAGCCGCATCCGGCCACGACGAGGACGATCACGGCGGCCAGACCACCGATCAGGAGGGCTATGCGGCCCCAGCGCGGTTTCGCCTTGCGGGGGGCGGGGTTCGCTCCGGGAGCGCCGTAAACGGTTCCTCGGGTGACGCGTGGTTTCGACGCGGGGGGTTCGGTGCGCGCCACGGGGGTTGCTCCTCGCTTTGGGGGTCGTCTTTCGCTGTGTCGCCGGTTCCGGGCGAAATCAAGCGTATAGACGGCCGTCGAGGAGAACTGTTGTCGTGCTGACGTACCACTGCGCCCCTACCGGGCATTTTCCCTGTTCAGAGTGCTGACGTCGGGGAGCCGACAGTCGCGAACCACTCGATCGTGCGAGCCAAGCCGTCGGCCGGGCTCACCGCGGGAGCGAAGTCGAGCAGCTGGCGGGCCCGGGTGAGATCCGGGCGACGCAGCTCCGGGTCGTCGGTGGGCCGCGGGAGGTAGCTGATCGTGGACCGCGATCCGGTCAGCTCGACGATCGTCTCGGCCAGCTCGCGCATCGTGAGCTCGTGTTCGCTGCCGAGGTTGACCGGCCCCGGCTCGGCCGAGTCGAGCATCGCGAGGATGCCGTCAACCAGGTCGGAGACGTAGCAGATCGACCGCGTCTGACCACCGGTGCCGTGCACGGTGATCGGTGCTCCGGCCAGCGCCTGGGAGACGAACGTCGGGATGGCCCGCCCGTCGTCCGGCCGCATCCGCGGCCCGTACGTGTTGAAGATCCGGACGATTCCGGTGTCCACGTCGTGGATGCGGCGGTAGCCGGCCGCCGCGGCCTCGGCGAACCGCTTGGCCTCGTCGTAGACCGAACGCGGGCCGATCGGGTTGACGTTGCCCCGGTAGGTCTCCGGCTGCGGGTGCACCTCGGGGTCGCCGTAGGCCTCGGACGTCGAGGCGAGCACGAGCCGGGCGCCCTGTTCCCGGGCGAGCTCCAGACAGTGGAACGTGCCGGCCGAGTTGACCTTCATGACCTCGAACGCGAGCTTCTCGAAGTCGGTCGGGGACGCCGGTGAGGCGAAGTGCAGCACCGCGTCGAAGCGGCCGGTGACCGGGAGTCCCTCGATCACGTCGGCCTCGACGAGCGTGAATCGGGGCTCGTCGACCAGATGCGCGATGTTCTCGCGGCTACCGGTCAGGAAGTTGTCGACGACGACGACTTCGGCTCCGCGCGCCAGCAGCGCGTCGCTGAGATGGGAACCGACGAACCCGGCGCCGCCCGTCAACAAGATTCGGTCGCCGGTTCCGTACCGCTGTGCCATCTGCGTGCGACCGCCCCGGGTGTGTCGGCTGTGGTTGGGTCAGAGTACCCAGCCCTCGATCAAACCAACGCAGCCCGGGTGCCCGGAGGCGTGACGCCCGGACCGCACGACGTCGACAAAACCAGCGTGGCGGCGTCCCACCCTCCCGGACGAGGGGTGAGACGCCGCCACTGGCAGGGACGATCGAGCTAGACCGCGCCGGAGCCGGTCAGCGACCGGACCTCGAGCTCAGCCCACTTGTCCTTGTCGCTTTCCTTCGACAGGTACGTACCGATGATCGCGCAGGCGAACCCGATCGGAATAGAGACCAGACCGGGGTTGTCCAGCGGGAACCAGTGGAAGTCGACGTCCGCGGGGAACAGCGACAGGCTCTTGCCGGTGGTCGGGTTCACGCCCTTGCCCGACACGACCGGCGAGAAGAACACCAGGCCGACAGCGGCGATCAGACCGCCGTAGATACCCGCGGTCGCACCGGTGGTGTTGAACCGCTTCCAGAACAGCGAGAGCAGGATCGCCGGCAGGTTCGCCGACGCCGCCACCGCGAACGCCAACGCGACGAGGAACGCCACGTTGAGTTGCTGCGCGAAGATCGCCAGGACGATCGAGATCGCGCCGATCACGAACGCGGAGATCTTCGCGACGTTGACTTCCTGACGCTCGTCGACCTGCCCGCGCTTGATCACGTTCGCGTAGAAGTCGTGCGCGAGCGAGGAGCTGGACGCGAGGGTCAGACCGGCGACCACGGCGAGGATCGTCGCGAACGCCACCGCGGCGATGACCGCGAGGAGAATCGCGCCACCACCGTCGCCGGCGTACTCCCGGCCCAGTTCCTCGGCCAGCTGTGGTGCCGCGGTATTGCCGGCCGCGTCCTGGGCCGCGATCGCTTTACCTCCGACGAGCGCTGCGGCACCGAAGCCGAGCGCGAGCGTCATCAGGTAGAAGATGCCGATCAGCGTGATCGCCCAGTTGACCGACGTCCGGGCGGCGCGTGCGGTCGGCACCGTGTAGAAGCGGATCAGGATGTGCGGAAGGCCGGCGGTGCCGAGCACCAGCGCGAGACCGAGGCTGATCAGGTCGAGCTTGCTGATCAGTGTCTTGGTCGCGTCGCCGGCGGTTTCGACGCCGTAGCGCAGACCCGGCTCGAGGAACGCGGATCCCTTGCCGGAGGCTTCGGCCGCTTCGCCCAACATCGTCGAGATGTTGAAGTTGAACTTCCACAGCACCAGCACGGTCATCAGCGCGGCGCCGGTCATGAGCAGCGCGGCCTTGACGATCTGCACCCAGGTGGTGCCCTTCATGCCACCGACCGTGACGTAGACGATCATCAGCGCGCCGACCATCACGATCGTGACGATCTTCGCCGTGTCGGCGGTCATGCCGAGGAACGTCTCGCCGGCCTTGATGCCGAGCAGCAGCGCGACCAGCGCGCCCGCGCCGACCATCTGCGCGAGCAGGTAGAAGATCGAGACGACGATCGTGGAGAGCGACGCCGCGGTCCGGACCGGCCGCTGCCGCATCCGGAACGAGAGCACGTCGGCCATCGTGAAGCGGCCGGAGTTACGCAGCGGCTCGGCGACGAGCAGCAGCGCGACCAGCCAGGCCACGAGGAAGCCGATCGAGTACAGGAAGCCGTCGTACCCGTTCAGCGCGATGATGCCGGCGATGCCGAGGAACGACGCCGCGGACATGTAGTCGCCGCCGATGGCCAGGCCGTTCTGGAAACCGGAGAAACTGCGTCCGCCGGCGTAGTAGTCCGTGGCGGTGCGGGTCTGCCGGCTGGCCCAGATCGTGATGCCGAGCGTCGCGGCGACGAACAAGAGGAACAGGACGATCGTGAGCGTCCGGGCGCCGGAGCTCGTGCCGCTCGCCTCCGCGGCGAGGATCGTGTCGACGGTCATTCAGCTGCCTCCCCGGACGCGGCGGGCTTGGTGGGCTCAGCGTCCTTGTCCGCCTTGGTTTCCGAGGCGGTCGGGGCGGGCTTGGTGGTCGGAGCCGTCGTAGCGGCCGGAGCCGCCTCGGCGGTCGTCGCCGTCGTGGTGGTCGTCGCGGTCGTCGTGGTGGTCGCGGCCGTCGGGGCGGTGGTAGCCGCCGGGACGTCCGCGGCCGACTCGGCGTCGAGCTCGGCCTTGATCTGCTCGGCGAGCGGGTCGAACCGCTGCGACGCGTAGCGCGAGTACAGCCAGGCGATGAGGAACGTCGAAACGAACTGCAGAACGCCGAAGACGAGCGCGACGTTGATGTTGCCGACGACCTTGCTGGCCATGAAGTCGCGCGCGTACGCGGACAGCAGGACGTAGAGCAGATACCAGACCAAGAAGGCCACGGTCATCGGGAAGATGAAGCGGCGGATCGTGCGACGAAGTTCGACGAACTCCGGACTTGCCTGCATCGCGAGCGCGCGGGCAGCTCGTTCGTCAGGAGCGTCGGCGTCCGTGGGCTGGACATCGGTAGACATGCGGGCACCTCCCCGGTGATCAGAGTGGGGTGCCCGCACGCTAGAGGTGCTTGACCGGTCCGGACGCTGTGTGTGCCGCTAGTTGCGACGAGCGGTCACGCGGCTGCGCTCAGTGGCCTGGATCACAGCGCCCGGCGGTCGGGTCAAACGGGGAGCTTCTCGCGAGCCAGCTTCGCGGCGTGCTCGGTCGACTTCCGAGCCGACTTCGCGGCGTGCTCGGTCGACTTCCGGGCCGACTTCGCGGCGTATTCGGTCGACTTCCGCGCCGACTTCGCCGCTCGCCGGGCCCGCCAGGAGATGCTCGGGCGGCCCTGCGTGTCGACGGCGGCCAGCACCAGGCCCCCGAGGACGGCGAGGTTCTTCTCGAACTCGGCGCGCTGGCGGGCCTTGGTCTCCGGCGAGGCGTCGGCCGACTTGTGCGGCAGGATGCCGCCGGCCGGCACCAGCGAACCGGCGAGCAGGAGCGCCGACAGGCGCGGTGCGCGGCCGAACGCGAGCGCGGTACCGGCCAGGATCTGGACGGCGGCCGTCGCGCGGACCACCGTCGTCGGGTCCTTGGGCACCGAGGGGAATTGGTTGGCGACCCGCTCGACCAGCGGCCGAACGGCTTCCGCGGATTCTCCGGGGTCACGCAGAGCGGCGTAGCCCCCACGGACGAACGTGTAGCCCAGCAGCGTGCGGGCAGCGAAGCGTACCGGTGTCATCTCCAAAAGATGCCCGCGAAGCGGGCATCTAAAGCGCCCCCCAGGGCGCGTTTGCTCGAACCTGGAGCCCGCTGAGGGCGACGCTGCCGATCGGGCGGCAGGACGCCGCGTATAGCTGATACTCAAGTCCTGCCGCCCGCTCGGCAGCGTCGTTCTAAGCGGGCCGCCCGCTAATGCGCGGTGGCGACGAAAAGCCCGGTGTCGGTGGTGAGGTGGAAATGGCCGTCGCGGTCGATCACGGCCGCGACCTCGGCGCGGATCTCCGCGGCGTGCTCGATCGAGAGCCGCCGTCCGCACACGGCGGCCAGCAGCATCATCACGGTGTCGGCGTCGAGCAGGCGGAAACCGTCGGAGAAGCGCTCCTGACGCACCCCGGCGAACCGCTCGGCCAGCACGAGCGCGCCGTTGCCGAGGTGGAACCGCGGCACGTCGAGCGGACGCCAGCCCTCGACCCGCCCGGCCAGCAGCCGGTCGAGCTCGATCAGGTGCGTCGGCCCGTCGGCGGCGAGCACGATCGACCCACCCGGCCGGAGCACCCGGCCGAACTCGCCGAGCGCGGGCATCGGGTCGTCCAGAAGTTCGAGCAGGTGATTGGCGACGACCGTGTCGAACGCCGAGTCACCGAGCGGCAGGTCCGCGAGGTCGCCGTGGGTGACGGTGACCTGGGGCGCACCGTCGACCGCGTTGCGCAGTTCGGTGACCACGTCCGGGTTGGTGTCGGTGAGCCAGACCCACCAGGCCATCGGTAAGCGGTCGTAGTTGTACGTCCAGAGGAGCCCGGCCCCGGCGCCGACCTCGAGCACCGCCGCGACGTCAGGCGTGTGGACGAGGATGCGATCGAACAGCCAGCCGTACCAGGGCAGCCCCGCGGTCAGCGGATCGTGTTGCGCGCGCATCCCTTCGGATAGCTGGGAACGGCCGGTGCGCCGCACGGATCCACCCTGGGTGGTATCGCGGAAACGGTGCATGGTTCCCGTCCTCTCGGGTCGCGCCCCTAACGGAATCACCATTCTGGGGCACAGGAGGCTATTCCTCGAAACGATCGGCGAATCGCAACTATCAGTGACGAAGAGACTCTGGTGCGTGTAGGCGAAGCATCATTGCGCCGACGTTCGCGGGAATTCTGCGTCGCGTCACCACGGACACCGTAACCATCACCGCGAACGCCAGGGGGACCGTCCAGGCCGCCGGTTGGGCCACCAGCGCGGCCGGCCACCCGGTGAGCGTCGGACCGGCCACCGCCAGCAGTACCGCGACGGCCGCGGCGCCGCCTCCGACCAGCAGGCCGGCGGCCGCACCGACGTCGGTCAGCCCGCGCCACCAGATGCCGAGGACCAGCAGCGGGCAGAAGCTCGACGCCGCCACCGCGAACGCCAACCCCACCACCTGGGACACGTCGAGGCCGTGCAACTGCAGCGCGAGCACGGTCGGCACCGCTCCGGCCACCACCGCCGCCCAGCGGAACCCGGCCACCGAGCCGGCCGACCGGCCGACCTCGGGTGCACCGAGCACGTCGGTGGCGAGCACACCGGCCACCGAGACGAGCAGCCCCGACGCCGTCGACAGGAACGCGGCGAACGCGCCCGCCGCCACCAGGCCGCCGACGAGCGACGACGCGAACCCGTCGAGCATCGCCGCGGGGAGCACGAGCACGACCGCGTCGGTGTTGCCGGTCATGAACAGCTCCGGCGTGTAGATCCGGCCGAGCGCGCCGTACAGCGCGGGGAACAGGTAGAACGTGCCGAGCAGGCCCAGCACGACGAGCGTCGTGCGCCGGGCGGCCGCACCGTCGGGGTTGGTGTAGAAGCGCACGAGGACGTGGGGCAGCCCCATCGTCCCCAGGAACGTCGCGAGGATCAGCGAGTAGACGCCGAACAGCGCCGCTCCCCCGGTGGTCGACGGGGTGAGCCAGCCGGTGCCGTCCCGCGCGGCCAGGCCGACGAGGTGGGGCACCGCGGAGTCGGCCGGGAACGTGACCGAGGCCGGGCCGATCTCGTGCGTGCCCGGCGCGAGCGTTGCGGAGCCTGTCCGGTCGCTGCCGTCGATCCGCCCGTCGACGCGGATCGTCACCGGATCGGTCACTTCGACGCGCACCGGCGTACGGACGTCCACGTTCGTCTCGGCCCGGAAGACCGGTGCGGTCGGCGGGGCGAGTTCGGCGCGTTCATCGGCCTGCCAGGCCAGGAGCAGAACGGCGACCGGGAACACGATCGCGGTGAGCTTGAGCCAGTACTGGAACGCCTGGACGAACGTGATCGAGCGCATGCCGCCGCCGGCCACGTTCGCGGTGACCACGATCGCCACGCCGACCGCGCCGACCCAGTAGGGCGCGCCGGTCACGGTGCCGAGCGTCAGCCCGGCGCCCTGCAGTTGCGGCACCAGGTAGAACCAGCCGATGAAGACGACGAACGCGGTCGTCAGCGATCGCAGCCGGGGCGAGGAGAGCCGGGTCTCGGCGAAGTCGGGCAGCGTGTAGGCGCCGGAGCGGCGCAGCGGGGCGGCGACGAACAGCAGCAGCGCGAGGTATCCGGCGGCGAACCCCACCGGGTACCAGAGCATGTCGACGCCGTTCTTCATCACCAGCCCGGCGATGCCGAGGAAGCTGGCCGCCGACAGGTACTCGCCGCTGATCGCCGCGGCGTTCCAGGTCGGGCTCACCGCGCGGCTGGCGACCAGGAAGTCGCTCGTGGTGCGGGCCAGGCGGACGCCGTAGAGCCCCAGCGCGATCGTCGCCAGGGTGACGGCGACGACCGCCACGAGGCCCGAGAGGTTCATGAGGCGATCGCCGCTGCGGAGCGGCGGACGCCGCCGGGGCACCCGGTCATGATCTCTCGACCAGCTCGACGAAGTCGCGCTCGTTGCGCTCGGCACCCCGGGTGTAGATCCACCCGGCCCCGACGAACAGCGGATAGGCGGCGACGCCGAGCAGCAGCCAGGGCAGCCGGACCCCGAAGAGGGTCGTCTCGGCGAGCCCCGGGAAGAGCGCGAACACCAGCGGCAGCGACCCGACCGTGAGCGCGACCAGCGCGGCCATCCGCACCGCGAGGCCGAGCTGGGCCCGCACCAGCCCGCGTACCAGCACCTCACCGACGTCGGTCTGCTGGTCGAGCTCCGCACGCACCGGCGGTGTGCGGCGCGCCTGGGGCATGTCGCCGAGCACGACGCGGACCCGCTGGGGAATCTTCGGCTCCTCCGCCACCTCAGCGCCATCCCGTCTTCGCGGCACGCACCAGCCGATCCTTCAGTTCACGCGTGTGGCGGCGGCTGACCGGTAACTCCCGGCCGTCCACGACCACGACGTACCCGCTCGAGCCCAGCCGCAACTCGGCGATCACCCGGAGCGCCACCAGGTAGGAGCGGTGGATGCGGACGAATCCGGCGTCGGCCCAGCGTTCGGCCAGCAGCGAGAGCGGCACCCGCACCAGGTGGTTCCCGTCGGAGGTGTGCAGTCGGGCGTAGTCGCCGTGCGCCTCGACCCACCGCACCGAGGAGCGGGGAAGCATCCGGGTGGTGCCGGCCAGCTCCACCGGGATCACGTCGTCGGCGACCGGCTCGGGCTGGGGCTGCTGACCGGCGCTGGCCACGCGTGCCCGCGCCGCGCGTCGGATGGCTTCGGCCAGCCGATCGGCGCGCACGGGCTTCAGCAGGTAGTCGGCGGCGCCGAGGTCGAAGGCGTCGACCGCGCGATCGTCGTGAGCGGTGACGAATACCACGGCCGGCGGCGACGCGAAGCGCCCGAGCAACCGCGCCAGCTCCATGCCGTCCAGGCCCGGCATCCGGATGTCGAGGAACACGACGTCCACGCCTCGGTCGCGGAGGTGGCGGAGCGCCTCGGTGGTGTCGCCGGCCGTCACGACCTCCGCGACGCCCTGGTCGCCGCGGAGCAGGTACGCGAGCTCGTCGAGCTGGAGCGGCTCGTCGTCGACCGCGAGGACACGGAGTCCCTTCACGATGCCCACCCACTCACCACTCGGACTCCCGGCTGGAATTTCGGTACCCGCATGCTCACCTTCGTGCCTGCGCCCGGCGCGGTCTCGACGACCAGACCACAGCCCGGCCCGAACACCGAGCGCAACCGGTCGTCCACATTAGTCAGGCCGACGTGGGCGCTCCGGTTGTCGTCGGTGCGTTTCAGTTGGTCGGGGTCCATGCCGACGCCGTCGTCCTCGACGCTGATCAGGCATTCCGACCCCGCGTCCGACGCGATGATGCTTACCGTCCCGGTGCCGGCCTTGCCCGCCAACCCGTGCTGAACGGCGTTCTCCACCAGCGGCTGCAGGCACAGGTACGGGACGACGACCGGCAGCACCTCGGGCGCGACCTGCAGACGCACCTGGAGCCGCTCGCCGAAGCGGGCCCGCTCGATCAGCAGGTAGCGGTCGATCGAGCGCAGCTCCTCCGCGAGCGTCGTGTACTCGCCGTGCGCTCGGACGCTGTAGCGGACGAACTCGGCGAACTCCTCGATCAGCTCGCGGGCCCGATCCGGGTCGGTGCGCACCAGCGCGGAGATCGCCGACAGCGCGTTGTAGATGAAGTGCGGGCTGATCTGGGCTCGCAGTGCACGCAGTTGCGCCTCGGCCAGCCGCTCGCGGGACACGTCCAGCTCGGCGAAGGCTAGCTGGGCCGACACCCAGTCGGCGGTCTCGACCGCGGCCCGGACCAGGCCGGGAACCGGGTCGGTGTCGACGATCGCGACGAGCGCGCCGGCCATGTCCTCCCCGGTCGACAGCGGCACGACGACCGCGCCCCGGACCGGGCATTCGAGCAGATCGCAGAGCAGGTCGTCGGCGTGCAGCGCGACGACCCGCCCGGTTCCCTCGAGCGCCTTCAGCACGGCCGGAGCGTGGTGCTCGCCGGGACCGTCCCAGGCCAGCACACGGTCGGGTGCGACCAGGCCGACCGCGGCGCCGCCCAGCAGCTGGTGCAGCGGGCGGATCGCTTTCCCGGCGGTCGCCTCGGTCAGGCCCGACCGCAGCGGCGGCGCGGCCAGGCTCGCGACGTGCAGGACCTGGTAGGTCGCCCGCTGGGTGGGCGTCGCGATGACCCGTCGCTTCCGCGACCGCAGGACCAGTGCGACGCCCAGCAGGACCGCAACCAGAACGACCGCGGCGACGGCACCCGCGGTCGGGGACACGGGAGCGGCGCTGCTCATCCGCTCATGATGGAGTGTGTGACGTCGGCCGCGCGAGCGAACCGGTCAGTACGCCCCATCCCGCTTCATGACGGCGAAGAGCGTCTTGTACAGAATCATGAAGTCGAACGCGAGCGACCAGTTGTCGACGTAGTACAGGTCGAGCCGGACCGCGTCCTCCCAGGAGAGGTTCGACCGCCCCGACACCTGCCAGAGCCCGGTGATGCCCGGCCGCACCAGCATCCGGCGCCGGACGTCTCCGTTGAACTCCTCGTTCTTCACCGGCAAGGGACGCGGACCGACGAGCGACATCTCGCCGAGGAGCACGTTGATCAGCTGCGGCAGCTCGTCGATCGACGTCTTGCGCAGGAAGTGGCCGACCCGGGTGATCCGTGGGTCGTTCGCCATCTTGAACAGCAGTCCGTCGGTCTCGTTGCTGCCGAGCAGCTCGGCCAGGCGTTGTTCGGCGTCGACGTACATCGTCCGGAACTTCCAGACCCGGATCGTCTCGCCGCCACGACCGGCCCGAGCCTGCCGGAAGAAGACCGGGCCGGGGTCGGAGATCTTGATCGCCAGCGCCGCCACGCCCAGGATCGGCGAGATCAGCAGCAGGCCGACGAACGCGGCCAGCCGGTCGAGCAGGCCCTTGAGCAGCCAGCCGACACCGGAGATCGTGGGCTCTTCGACGTGCAGCAGCGGCAGGCCCTCGACCGGGCGGATGTGTACCCGGGGGCCGGCGATGTTCGTCAGCGCGGGCGCGACGACCAACTCGATGCCACTTCCTTCGAGCTGCCACGCGAGTCGGCGCAGAGCGTCGGGGGTGACGCCGCGGGCACCGCAGACGGCGATCGTGTCGGCACCGACCTGCTTCACCCGGTCCATCGGCTCGACCGTGCCGTTGAACACCGGGATCGGCAGCGAGGCCACCTCGGCGGTGGGCTCGGTCAGGCAGATCCCGACCGGCACCAGACCGGCGTTCGGGTTACGGGTGGTGATCCGGTACACCGACAGCGCCTCGCCCAGCGTGCCGACCAGCAGGATGCGCTGCGACGCCCGGCCGCGCTTGCGGACGACGTGCAGCACTTTGCGCGTCCCGAACCGCACGAGCAGCGTCACCACCGCGGTGAGCGGCAGAACGGTGCCCACCGACAGACGCGAAAGGTCGGCCTTCTGCGTGAACGCGAGGAAACAGACGATCGCGGTGAGCGTGATGATCGCCTTGAACACGCGCTTGAACTCATCGGGGCCGAGGCCGAGGTACCGGCTCTCGTACGCTCCGTGCACCCACAGCGACAGCACCCACGACGCCGGCAGGATGACCAGCGCGGTCCAGTTCAGCACGTCCCGGTCGAAGAAGCCGGAGCCGGCCTGTTCGTAGGAGTTGATGACGAACCAGCCCGCCGCCGAGCAGCTCAGGAAGTCGAGCAGGAGCAGCAGCAGGCGGTACCGGTGGGCCCAGCGCGGGTGCCGGGTGCCGCTCCGCGTACGGGGCGAGCGCTGCACACCGCCGGGTTCGCGTACCAGGCTGCTCTCCAGAGTCGGCGCCAGCGCGTTCGCGACCGCCTCCGGCGTCTCGACCGGAGTTGGTGCGATGGTCGCCGGCGGGGCGACGGCCGAAGGTGCGGGTGGAGCGGCGAGGTCGGGCATGCGGCCGTTCTTCGTAGAAGTTGGCTGTGAAGTAGGTGACGGAGTCCGCTCAGCGCGCTGGGTCACGACTGTCGCCTCGACCGCACGAAGGTCCACTCCCCACTTCGGTCACCCGTCGGATGAAGCACGGTAGCGCTCCTTTCCCCAGTGCGAAACCAGGGACACCGGTGACTGGTGGGACTGATTACTGACTGCATGGACTTCACCGGATCAACTTGGACATTCTGCGGTCGGCGAGCGGCTTGCCGCCTGTCTGGCAGGTCGGGCAGTACTGCAGCGACCGGTCCGCGAACGAAACCTCGCGTACGAGGTCTCCACACACCGGGCACGGCAAACCGGTCCGCGCGTGGACGCGCAGCCCGGAGCGCTTCTCCGCCTTCAGCGTTGCCGAACCCTGGCCGATGCTGCGCTCGACGGCGTCGCTCTCGACCGATCGGAGAGCACCGTACAGCCGAGCGATCTCCTCGTCATTCAAGCGACTCGCGATCGCGAACGGCGAAAGCTTCGCGACGTGCAGAATCTCGTCGGAATATGCATTTCCGACGCCGGCGATCACGGTCTGGTCGGTCAGCACGCCCTTGATCTGGCCGCGGTGGCTCCGGACCCGCTCGGTGAACTCCGCCTCGGAGACCGCCAGCGCGTCGGGGCCGAGACGCGCGACGCCCGGGACCTCGTTCGGATCCCGGACCAGGTACACGGCCAGGCTCTTCTTGGTGCCGGCCTCGGTGAGGTCGAAGCCGGATTCGTCGTCGAGGTGCACCCGCAGCGCGATCGGCCCGCGGCCGGGCTTCGGCGGAGCGGCCGGCAGCTTGTCGCGGTAGTGCAGCCACCCGGCCCGCGCGAGGTGCGCCACCAGGTGGATTCCCCCGACGTCGAGGTCGAGGAACTTGCCGTGCCGGGTGGCTCCGGTGATCAACGCACCGTGCAGCGAGAGCGGCGTCGGGTCGTAGGTCTTGAGCACCCCGATCGCGGCGACGTCGATCCGTGTGATGGCGTGGCCGACCGCGCGCTCGCGCAGGTAGGCCGCGAGCGCCTCGACCTCCGGAAGCTCGGGCACACGTTCAGTCTGCCTCCGCGCATCCACTCATCGCGCGCGGACCCCTACGGCGTGTCCGAATCGGTGCGGTCGGCCTCGGCGGTACGGACGAGGGGTTCACGACGCTCAGGGGCTGACGAGCGGCTCCACCGTGGGGAGGGGCAGCGGCACGCCGGAGGACGCTTCCGCGCTGGGCGACGGGGCTTCGGAGGAGGGCGTCGGGGGCGCCGGAGCGCTGGTTTCCTGGCCGCTCTCCGGCTCGTCCGACGGTGCGTCGACCTGGATCGTCACCTCGGCGGTCCGCTCCTCGGTGCGGCCGCGGCAGTCGGCCGTGGTGACCGTGACCCGGACCCGGAACCGGCCGGCCGGGAACCGGTGGGCGGTGGTGAGTTCGTCGGCGTGCGCTCCCGGGCCGCCCGTGCAGCTCACGACCTCCGCCGAGCTGGCGGCCGTGCCGTCGCCCCAGCTCTCGGTCAACCCGGCGTACCGACCGCTCCCGTCCGACCACCGCACTCGGAAACGCACCAGCTCGTCGGACGTGAACGGCCCGGCCGGAACGACGATCCGCACGGTGAGCCCGGCCGCCGCGCCGCCGCCGCTCCGTAGCGGCGGCGTGGCGGCCGGCACCGTGGCGTCCCGGGCCCTGCTCTCCCCGGCCGGGGACACCGCCGCCGAGGCGGAGGTGCCGGCGTCGAACGCCGCGTGGCCGGGCGCGCGTTCGGCCCGAGCGGCATCGCGCGCACCGGACGGAGGTTCGGCGATCGCGGCGCCGAGCAGGAACGCGGGCACGGCCAGTGCACTCAGCACAGCCACCCGACGTCCGGTTCCGTTTCCCCGCCACACGAACAGCTCAACGCCCGAACCTTCGGTTGGTAACGCGACACGACGGATAAGTAACAGATAGTGGCGGGAAGTACGCGCAGATCACCTCCCAATGTGGTACGCATCGGACGGCGAAAACGACCAGACGGGGGTGACCCAATCGCTGCGCCGGTGATGCCACGTTCCCGGCCCGCGGAGCGCTACCGAGCCCGGATCGCGGTGGTCGGTGGCGATCGGGATCCGGGACTGCACCGGACGGCGGGTCTCCTCGAGTCCGAACCCAGCTTCGACGTCCGCACCGATCACGTGGCCGGTCACGGCGCCGGTCGGGATCGGCTGGCGCTGCTCGACCGGACCCAGCCCGACGTCGTCCTGGTCGGGCGGTTCCCGGGCCGGCCCGAACTGACCGCGCTGATGGCCCGCGAGGTGGTCGACGCCGCCGGGCGGCCGAGCCGGTTGATCGCACTGGCGGCCGGGCCTCCCGACGCCGAGCTGCGTGCCGTGCTCCGCGCCGGGGCCATCGGCTTCCTCCGGGCCGACGCCCGGCGCACCACCGTCCTCGAGGTGATCCTCCGGGCCGCCGAGGGCGCGGTACCGAGCAGCCCCGCCGCGACGACGACGCTCGCGACGGCGTTCGCCGCACCGCCGCGGCAGCCCGGGTCGGGGGCGCGGCTCAGCCAGCTCACCCGGCGCGAGCGCGACGTTCTCCGGCTGGTCGCCAAAGGCCTGTCGAACGGCGAGATCGCCGCTGCCCTGGTGGTGACGACGAGCACCGTGAAGACGCACATGAACGCGATCCTCGGCAAGCTCGGCCTGCGCGACCGGGTGCAGGCGACCGTCTTCGCCTACGAGAGCGGCCTGATCCGCCCCGGTGGGCCCTAGGTCCCGGGCTTGCGGCCGAAGATCTTCACCGGGGTGCCGCGCCGGGTGTACGAGTACAGCGCGGTGGCGTCGGCCGGGAGCAGGTTGATGCACCCGTGCGAGCCCGGCGATCCCGGGTCGTAGAGCCAGGTCGTCGTCTGGTGGAAGCCCATGTCCCGGTAGAACCGCTGCCAGTACGGGAGCTTCACCTTGAAGTACGAGGAGATCGTGCTGATCTTCTTGTCCTGGATCTTGTACGTGCCGGTCGGCGTGATGAGGCCGGTGCGCCCGGTGCGGATCGGCACCGGTCCGTGGATCCGCTTGCCCGACCGGGTGACCCACATCACCTGGTGGGTGAGGTCGACACAGACGCGGAGGCCGGACGAGTACCCGCAGGACCCGAGCGAGGCGTTGCTCAGGCGGCTGACGACGCTCGAGGTGAGCGGACCGGCGTATCCGGCGGTCGGCCGGATGTCCATCCGTCGCTGGAACTTCTGGACGGCGAGGCAGTCGGCGTAACTGGCCGTCCCGTCGACGGGCAGGCCCAGGTAGTTCTCCACCTGACGCTGCGCGGGCCCGGTCCGCGGCGAGCACCCGGCCGCCTGCGCGGTCGACGGCAGCAGCACGCCGAGGCTCGCGCCGGCCAGCGTCGCGACGACGGCACAGCGCAACACAGCACGTCGAATCATGAGGGCTTCCGTTCGAGGGGGTGACGCAGAACTATCCGGGCCGGGCGCCCGGGGTCAAGCGGGGAGTCACCAACCGGTCACTTCACGGCTCGGTGGACGCGGGCCCGCACCTCGTTCCAGGTCTCGGCCAGCCGGGCCCGGCGGGCGACGCCCACGTCGTCCGTGCGGTGCTGGTAGGAACGGCGCTCCCGGCCCAGCAGGAGCGCGACGTTCACCAGAAACGGCTCCACGGCCGCCGGTCCCCCGTCGTCGACCAGGTCCTCGATCGCCCGCCGCGGCCCGTGCAGCTCCCCGAGTAGCACCCAGAGCTGAGCCAGGTCGAACCCGGCCAGGTAGAGGCCGGCCGTCGCCCAGTCGAGGAAGACGAACCCGTCCCGGGTACTCAGGACGTTGTCGAGCACCGGGTCGCCGTGGGCCAGCTCCCACCGGCCGGCCGAGCGGCGTGCCAGCTCGGCCACGGCGGCGCGGTCGACGTCGTCGAACACGCCTTGACGCCGCGCGCGGTCGATCCGCGGCGTGTAGTTCACGATCCAGGACTGCCCGACCGGCGGCTGCCACTTGGCCAGCTGGCGTAACTCGGTGAGCGCACCGGCGAGCTCGGTCGGCGGGATCGGGACCGTGGGGTGCCGCTCACGCGCCAGGGGCCGCCCGAACACCCGCTCGAGGAGCAGCACGCCGCGCTCGGCGTCGGCGGCGAGCAGCTGCGGTGTGCGCACCGGCGGCGGGACGCTCTCGAACAGCCGGTAGGCCTCGACCTCCCGCAGGAAGTGCTCACGCCAGAACGGAGCGCCGCCGGCCAGCACCTTCGCCACCACCGGGCTGAGGTCGACCGAGCCGGCGACGACGAACGACGTCGCGCTGCGGTGCAGGACGGTGCCGGGCACGAACCGGGGACACACCTCGTAGACGAGGCCCAGCAGGGCGTCGTCCGAGACCGGCTCGGCATCGGTGAACAACATCGGCGCTGACCATACCGACGCATGTCGGCGTAGTGGGGCAGAGCGCGGGTAACGCCGCGCCATGGTGAATTTCGGTTACACGCTCATGTGCGAACAGGCCGGTCCGACCGCGTTGGTGAGTCACGCGCGGCGCGCCGAGGAGACCGGCTTCGACTTCGAGGTCATCAGCGACCACTACAACCCCTGGCTGGACGCGCAGGGTCACGCGCCGAACGCCTGGTCGGTACTGGGAGCGGTCAGCCAGGTCACCGAACGGGTGCCGCTGATGACATACGTCACGTGCCCCACCCTCCGGTACCACCCGGCGGTGATCGCGCAAAACGCCGCGACGACCGGCCTGCTCTCGGACGGACGCTTCTGGCTCGGCCTCGGCGCCGGGGAGAACCTCAACGAGCACGTCGTCGGGCGGGGCTGGCCGCCGGCGAACATCCGGCACGAGATGCTCAGCGAGGCCGTGGACATCATCGCGGCCCTCTTCACCGGCGAGTACGTCAACTACGTCGGCGAACACTTCCGGGTCGACTCGGCCAAGCTCTGGGACGTGCCGGACTCGCCCCCGCCGATCGGGATCGCGGTCTCGGGCAAGCAGTCGGCCGGGCTGGCCGCCGAGAACGCGGACTTCCTCATCGCGGTGGAGCCGGTCGGCGACCTGATCGACCAGTTCGAGCGGGAGAGCGGCAAGCAGGGCGCGCCCAAGGTGGGGCAGCTCCCGATCTGCTTCGACGCCGATCGGAGCGCTGCGGTCACCCGGGCGCACGAGCAGTTCCGCTGGTTCGGCAACGGCTGGAAGGTCAACGCCGAGCTGCCCGGCCCGGCCGGTTTCGAGGGCGCGACCCAGTTCGTCCGCGAGGAAGACGTCGCTGAATCGATTCCGTGCGGTTCGGACCCGGCCGCGGTGGTGGAGGCGGCCCGCCCGTACGTCGAGGCCGGCTTCACCCACCTGGCGTTCGTGCAGATCGGCGGTGAGCACCAGGAAGGCTTCCTGGATTGGTCGGAGAAAGAGCTCCTGCCGGCACTGCGGGAGAGCTTCCGGGCGTGAATGTGGCGCAGATCATGAAGATCCCCAACCGGCTTTCCGGGCCGGAAGGGGATGCGCCGGGGCGATTCGAACGCAACGATTTCGACACCGAACGGCGCTGGTAGTAGCGTTCCGCGCTCCGAGGTCAACCGATGAGGGGATGCTATGAGAACCGTCGGCACGACCGGGGTAGCTGCGGCTACTCATGGCCGCGGCCGGTCGGTGACCAGGACAAGCATCACTGGTGTCGGATCGCGGACGCTCGTGGAACAGGTCTCCACCGAAACGCATTCGGCCCCGCTCGGCCCGTACGGGCCGGCGAGGCCGGAGGTAGTTCTGGTGGGCAAGGGGGGAGTTGAACCCCCACGTCCTTTCGGACACACGGACCTGAACCGTGCGCGTCTGCCATTCCGCCACTTGCCCGGCGAAGACCTGGGAACTCTAACACGTGCCGGATGCTCCCCTCTCGGGGGTTCGCGGCGGCCGATACGATCATGCCGAACCGAGGACAGGAGGAACCGGTGGGCGTTCTGCAGCGCTTCGAGAAGAGGTTGGAGAACCTCGTCGAGGGGGCGTTCGCCAAGGTCTTCAAGGGAGTTGTGCATCCCGTGGAGATCGCTAGCGCGATGCAGCGCGAGGCGGATGCGCACAAGTCCATCTTGGGCGGTGGGCGCACACTGGTTCCCAACCGCTACATCATCGATCTGAGTCCGAGCGACCACGACCGGCTGGCCCAGTACGCGGCCCCGCTGGCGCAGGAGCTCGCGCAGGCCCAAGCCGAGTACATCGGCGAGCAGGGCTGGACGGTGTACGGAGACGTCATCGTCGAGATCGAGCGTGGAGATGGCCTCGACACGGGTATGTTCCGGATCGCCGCCGAGGTGTACACCGGTGGCGTCGAGCCGGCGCACAACCCGAACCCGTACCAGAACCCGCCGCCGCAGGGGTACAACATGCCCCCGCAGGGTGGAGGGCTGCCGCCGGTCAGCGGCCCGCCCGGGTACGGAAACCCCGTCAGTGGTCCGGGGTACGGCAACCCGGTGAGCGGTCCGCCCGGACCGCAGGGTGGCTATGGAGCCAGGCAAGCTCGGCTGATCACGTCGGACGGGCGGCAGTTCACGATCGTGATCGGCTCGACCGTGATCGGTCGCGGCGAGGGCGCGCAGGTGCGCCTGGCCGACGTCGGCATCTCCCGGCAGCACGCCCGGGTCGATTTCGACGGCTCCCGGGTGGTGCTCACCGACCTGAGCTCCACCAACGGCACCACGGTCAACGGGAACCGGATCAACGCGGCGGCCCTCCAGCACGGCGACGTCGTGCAGCTGGGTACCACGTCGCTCACGTTCCGGCTGGATGGCTGATGCCGGAAGTCGTACTCGCGGTCGCCCGGTTCGGCTTTCTCGCGCTGCTCTGGGTGTTCGTGTTCGCCGTCGTCGGAGTGATCCGGCGTGACCTGACCGGGGCTCGCCAGCCCCGGCTGGTCGCGACGCCCCGCGGTGTGCCGTTGGCACCCGCCGGGCGTCCGGCGGCGGAGCAGAGCAAGCCGGGGCGGGCGAAACGCGGTCTCTTCGGCGGAGGCGGCGGTAGTGGCGGCGGAGGCGGTGCGGGCGTGCCCCGCACGCTCGTCGTCACCGAAGGAGCGTTGACCGGGACTCGAATCACTCTCGGTGATTCACCGATCACCCTCGGGCGCGCGGATGACTCGACGTTGGTGCTCAATGACGACTATGCGTCAGCGCAGCATGCACGTCTGGTGCCGCGTGCGGGCGAGTGGCTGATCGAAGACCTGGGGTCTACCAACGGCACGTATCTTGGCCCAACCAAGATTTCGGCCCCGACCCCCGTCCCCCTGGGCGCGCCGATCCGAATCGGCCGCACGTCGATCGAGTTGCGCTCATGAGCCAGCGAAGCGAGCGAAGCATGCACCTTTGGCACCTCCTCGGCGAGGATCGCGAATGAGCCTCACGCTGCGCTACGCGGCAAAGTCCGACCGTGGTCTCATCCGGGAAGGGAATGAAGACTCGGTCTACGCCGGCCCGCGACTGCTCGCGGTGGCCGACGGCATGGGCGGCATGGCCGCCGGTGAGGTGGCCTCGAACATCGTCGTCCGAGCGTTGGAACCCCTCGACGAGGACGTGTCGGCGCACGATCTGGTCGACGCGCTGCGAGGGGCGATCGGCCACGCCAACCAGCAGCTCCGCGACGCGGTGGACGCCAACCCGGCCCTGGAGGGCATGGGCACCACGCTGACGGCGCTGCTGTTCAGCGGGACACGGCTGGCACTGGCGCACGTCGGTGACTCCCGGGCCTACGTGCTGCGCAACAGCGAGCTGCACCAGATCACCCGCGACGACACGTACGTGCAGATGCTCGTCGACGAGGGCCGGATCACCGCGGACGAGGCCAACACCCATCCGCAGCGCTCCCTGCTCACCCGGGCCCTCGACGGGCGCGAGGTCGAGCCGGAGTTCTCGGTCCGGGAAGCTCGGCCCGGCGACCGGTACCTGCTCTGCAGTGACGGGCTGTCCAGCGTCGTCTCGATGGAGACGATCGAGGACGCCATGCGGATCGACGATCCGGCTCAGGTCGCCAACCGGCTGATCCAGCTGGCGCTGCGCGGCGGCGGTCCGGACAACATCACCGTGATCGTCGCCGACATCCTCGACGACCGGCTGGCCGACAACGCGCCGGTCGTCGGTGGCGCCGCGGCGCGCGACCGCACGACGTCGGCCACCGCCGACACCGCGGCCGGCCGGGCGGCGCTGGCCACTCCGCCCCGTCCCACCCTCGACGACAACAACTACGGCGTCGAGGAAGAAGACGAGCCGGTCGAGAGCGGCGGCCGTCACCGCCGCCGCACCACCGCGCTGCTGACCGTGCTCGCCCTGGCGGCACTCGCCGCCGGCGGGTACGCGGCCTGGCACTACACCCAGCAGCAGTACTACGTGGGAACGACCGAGGCCGGACACGTTGCGATCTACCGCGGCGTGTCCGGCTCGCTCGCCGGCCTGGAATTCTCCACTCTGCAATCCGACACCGATCTGCGCGTCGACGACCTCCAGCAGGTCGCCCGCGAGTCGGTGGAGCAGACGATTCCGGCCGAGAACCGTGAGGACGCTTACACGATCGTGGACAACCTCCGGCAGGGTCAGGTCCTCCCCTGGTGCCACGGCGACGCCACGCCGACGCCGACCCCGTCGGTGACCCCGTCGACTACTTCTTCGGCCTCGCCCACTCCGAGCGAGAGCACCAGCCCCAACTCGAGCGCGACGCCGTCGAGCACCGCCTCCGCGTCCCCGAGTGCTCCGGCTGCCACCGCGTCCCGGCCGGCCGGGGAGATCCTTCCGGCCGGTGAGAGCGACAAGCCCGGCGAGAATTGTCGGGTGGCCCGGTGACGGCTTCGGCCGCCCCCCGCCCCGCCGGCGGATCCGACCCCGCCCTCACCAGTGTGATCGGGCGGCCGGACCGACCGCTCGCCAACAACCAGCGCAACACCGAGCTCTTCCTGCTGATCGTTTCGCTGGTCGTGGTGACCGGCATGTCGGTCGCGGTCCAAGCCTCGGTGCTGGGTGAGATCAGCGGCAACGCGCTCGCGCTGCCCGGTCTGCTCGCTCTGCTGTTCTTCGGCGCGCACGTGGCCATCCGGTTCCTGGCCCCGTACGCCGATCCGTTGATCCTGCCCGCCGTGGCCACGATCAACGGGATCAGTGTCGTCTTCATCCGTCGCCTGGACCTGGGCCGGCTCACCCCCGACGAGCGGCTGGCCGCCGGCGTCCTGAGCGGTGAGGGCAGCGAAGCCCTCAAGCAGTACATCTGGGCGACGGTGGCGATCCTGGGTTTCGTCGCGCTGCTCTGGCTCGTCCGGGATCACCGGTCGCTGGCCCGGTTCGGCTACATCGCGCTGTTCACCGGTCTCGTACTGGTGATGCTTCCCGCGGTGCTGCCCTCGTCGCTGAGCGAGATCAACGGCGCGAAGCTCTGGATCATCATCCCGGGCCTCGGCCAGATCCAGCCGGGTGAGTTCGCGAAGATCGCGCTGCTGCTGTACTTCGCGCGCAGCCTGGTCGACAACCGCGACTTCCTGCAGATCGTCGGCAAGTACCAGACGCTCAAGGCGACCCCGGGCTTCCTGTTCCGGGCCTACGCGCCGATCATCGGTGCCTGGCTGGTCAGCCTCAGCATCCTGGTCTTCGAGAAGGACCTCGGGTCGTCGCTGCTGTACTTCGGCCTGTTCCTGGTGATGCTCTACATCGCGACGAACAGCTGGCGCTGGCTGGTCATCGGCCTGCTGCTGTTCATGGTCGGCGCCTACTCGGCGTTCCTGGTCGTCAGCCGGGTGCAGCTGCGGGTGAACGTCTGGCTCCACCCGTTCGACGATCCGTTCGACACCGGCTACCAGATCGTCCAGTCGCTGCTCGCACTCGGCAGCGGTGGCCTGTTCGGGTCGGGGCCGGGTGCCGGGTCGCCCAACCTGCTCAGCCTCTACGCGAGCACCGACTTCGTGTTCGCGGCGATCGGTGAGGAGATCGGGCTGTTCGGCCTGACCGCGCTGCTGATGCTCTACGCGCTCATCGCGTCGCGGGGCATCCGGGCCGGTCTGGACGTGCGTGACTCGTACGGCAAGTTGCTCGCCGGGGGGCTCGCCTTCTCGATCACGTTGCAGACGTTCGTCATCGTGGGCGGGGTGACGAAGTTGATCCCGCTGACCGGTCTGACGACCCCGTTCCTCGCGTACGGAGGATCGTCGCTGGTCGCCAACTGGCTCATCATCGCCCTGCTCATCCGCATTTCGGACGCCGGTCGACGGCCGGCCAAGGTGAAAGCTCCGCCACTCCAGTTGCGGGACGCCCCGACTGAGGTGGTCAAGCTGTGAACGCTCCGCTCCGACGTGTAGCGGTCGCGGTCTTCGTGCTGTTCGCACTGCTCTTCGTCAACCTGAACTACGTCCAGGTGGTCAAGGGCGACGACTACCGCACGAGCGACCTGAACGAGCGGGTCCGGATCTCCAGCTACGAGCGCCCGCGCGGGCTGATCATGGTCGAGGACCAGGCGATCGCCGAGTCCGTCGAGACCGACGGACGGTACAAGTACCAGCGCAAGTACCCGCAGGGCGAGCTGTACGCGCACGTCACCGGCTACCAGTCGATGATCTACGGCAACAGCGAACTCGAGGCCAAGGAGAACGAGGACCTCTCCGGGGAGTCCGACAAGCTGTTCGTGCGCCGGATCACCGACATGATCACCGGCAAGAAGAGCAAGGGCGCGAACGTCATCCTGACGCTCGACAAGGAGGTCCAGGCGGCCACCGCGGACGCGCTGGAGGGCGAGAAGGGCGCGGCGATCGCGCTGGACCCGAAGACCGGCGAGATCCTGTCGCTGGTGTCGAACCCGGCCTACGACCCGAACCCCTTCGCGTCGCACACCGACCAGCCGCAGAAGGACGCCTGGAAGAAGCTCAACGGCGACAGCGTCAACAAGCCGCTGCTCGACCGGGCGCTGCGCCAGACCTACCCGCCGGGCTCGACCTTCAAGGTGATCATGTCGGCGGCCCTGGTCGACCGGGGCTACAAAGCCGACTCGCAGGTCGACGCACCGAATCAGTACACCGCTCCGCAGACCGAGAAGTTCATCGAGAACTTCCACGGCGAGACGTGTGGGAACGGTGTCCAGGTCAGCCTCGAGTTCGCGCTCCAGGAATCGTGCAACACGGTGTTCTCCAAGCTCGGCGTCGAGGTGGTCAAGGCCGAGGGCATCAAGGAGAAGGCCAAGGAGTTCGGCTTCGGGGACACGAACCTGGAGGTTCCCCTCGACGTCGCGGCCAGCCAGACCGGCGAGATCGCCGACCCACCCGCGGTCGCCCAGTCCAGCATCGGCCAGCGTGACGTCCGGATGACGCCCCTGCAGGGCGCGATGATCGCCGCGGCCGTCGCCAACAATGGCAAGCTGATGACGCCGTTCCTGGTCAAGAAGGTGGAGGCGGCCGACTACACGACGCTCTCGACGACCCGGGAGCGCGAGTACTCGTCACCGCTGAGCGATTCGAACGCCGCCGAAGTCCAGAAGATGATGCGTGCGGTCGTCCAGAACGGCACCGGTAAGCGTGCCCAGGTGGACGGGGCCGACGTCGGTGGCAAGACCGGTACCGCCGAGGACGGCGACGAGCGTCAGGACCACGCGTGGTTCATCGGCTATGCGATCGTCGACGGGCAACCGGTCGCCGCGGTCGCGGTGGTACTGGAGAACGCCGGCACGTCCAGCAGCTCCTCGGCGGCGATTGCCGGGACGATCATGAAGTCGATCATCGAGCAGCGAGCGAACCGATGATCCGCACCGAGGACCCGCGTGGGTCCGCGATACCGAGGACGAGGCGATGACCGAGGCCCGCCTGTTTGGCGGCAGGTACGAGATCGGCCACGTGCTGGGCTACGGCGGAATGGCCGAAGTTCACATGGGGCGCGACCACCGGCTCGGCCGGGACGTGGCGATCAAAGTCCTGCGGTCCGATCTTGCTCGTGACCCTGGTTTCCAGGCGCGGTTCCGTCGCGAGGCGCAGAACGCGGCCGCGCTGAACCACCCGGCGATCGTGTCGGTCTACGACACCGGCGAAGACCACTCCAGCCGGGACGGCGTCGCGGTGCCGTACATCGTCATGGAGTACGTCGAGGGCCTCACGCTCAAGGAGGTGCTGACCGCCGAGGGGCGGCTGGTGCCCCAGCGTGCGCTGGAGATCGTCGCGGACGTGTGCGCCGCGCTGGACTTCAGCCACCGGCACGGCATCATCCACCGGGACATCAAGCCCGGAAACGTGATGCTGACGCCGCAGGGCGCGGTCAAGGTGATGGACTTCGGCATCGCCAGGGCGATCACCAGCGCGTCGTCGCAAATGACCGCGACGTCGGCCGTGATCGGCACCGCCCAGTACCTCTCCCCGGAGCAGGCCCGCGGCGAGACCGTGGACGCGCGGTCGGACGTCTACTCGACCGGTTGCCTGCTGTACGAGCTCATGGTCGGGGAGCCCCCGTTCACCGGTGACAACCCGGTTTCGGTGGCTTACCAGCACGTCCGTGAGGACCCCATTCCGCCGAGCCAGCGGAACCCGGAGATCAGCGCGACGATCGACTCGATCGTGCTCAAGTCGATGGCGAAGAACCCGGCCCAGCGCTACCAGAGCGCCGGTGAGATGCGCGCCGACCTGCTGCGTGCCGCGGCCGGGCGCCCGGTGGCGGCCGGGCCGGTTCCCACCGGTGGCGAGCGCACCGCGGTGCTCGGCGGCGGCGCGGCCACCCGTGTCGTTCCGACTCCCGGCGGCGGGTACTCGACGTCGGTCGGCACCGCGGTCGGCAACGGCGCCGAGAAGCGGCGGGGCGCCACGATCGCGGTGGGCATCCTCGCCGTCGTCGCGTTGGTCGCCGTGGTCGCGTTCGCGGCCAGCAAGCTCGGTGGCGGAGGCGGCAAGGAGGTCACGGTCGCCGACGTCGTCGGCGCGAACCAGGTCTCCGCGACGAGGGAGCTCCAGGCTCAGGGCCTGAACGTCACCGTGCGCACGGTGCCGAGCACCACGGAGCAAAAGGGCAAGGTGACCGAGCAGAACCCGGCCGCCGGCGAGAAGGCCAAGGAAGGCGACAAGGTCGAGATCTCGATCGGCGGCGGGCCCGGCGAGGTCGCGGTGCCGGACCTGAAGGGCCTCGACGAGGACGGCGCCAAGCAGCGTCTGGAGCAGGCGAAGCTCCAGTTCAAACCGGAGGACGACGAGGACAGCGACCTGCCCGAGGGCCGGGTCACCGGGCAGGACCCCGCGCCCGGCCAGAAGCTGCCGGAGAACGGCACGGTCACGGTCCGCATCTCGAAGGCCAACCGCGTGCTGGTGCCGGACGTCAAGGGGCTGACCTTCGACGACGCGAAGAGCCGCCTCGAGAACGCGGGCCTCAAGGCGCGCAAGGCGGAGGCGGCGTCCGACAAGGCGGCCGGCACCGTGATCTCGCAGACGCCGGACCAGAACACCAAGCAGAACCGCGGCACGACGGTCACGCTCACCGTGTCGACCGGCCCGACGGCGTCCGACTCGCCCGACCCGGACGAGTCGCCGAGCGAGGATCCCGAGCCGAGTGACTCGGCGGAGCCGACCGAGAGCGCCGGCGCCAGCGCGTCGGCCGGCTCGACTCCCCGCGTGGGGCCGAACACGCTCACGCGCTGACCGACCGGAAAGGGCCCGACTGCCACCGCAGTCGGGCCCTTTCCGGTCTCTACGGGCTTCTCAGGCGTACGCCGCCAGTCGACGCTGTTCGACCTGCTCGACGAGCGCGGTGGACCGATCCACCGCCCCCTCGTCGCCGCAGGTGCCGAGCCAGTTGGCGAGCATCCGGTGCCCGCCCTGGGTGAGCACCGACTCCGGGTGGAACTGCACGCCTTCGATCGCCAGCTCGCGGTGGCGCATCGCCATCACGACGCCGGACGGAGTGCGGCCGGTGATCTCGATCTCGGCCGGCAGCGTGTCCTCGACGACCGCCAGCGAGTGGTAGCGCGTCGCGGTGAACGGGTCGGGCAACCCGGCCAGCACCCCGGCGTCGGCGTGGTGCACCTCGCTGGTCTTTCCGTGCAGCAGTTCGGGTGCGCGGTTCACGGTGGCCCCGTACGCGACGCCGATCGCCTGATGGCCCAGGCAGACGCCGAACAGCGGAACCCGGCCGGCGAGCTGCTCGACCATGCCGATGCAGACGCCTGCTTCCTCCGGTGCACCCGGCCCGGGTGAGAGCAGCACTCCGTCGACCGGCGCTCCGTCGACGTCGCCGTCGAGCACCTCGGCCGGCCGCACCGCGTCGTTACGGCGAACGACGCATTCGGCCCCGAGCTGGCCCAGGTACTGCACCAGGTTGTAGACGAACGAGTCGTAGTTGTCGACGACCAGGATGCGTGGGCTCACCCGACGATTGTGTCATCCACCCGCGGTGGTGGGCGCTCCTGTTTCGGCCGGAGCCGTCGGGTTGTTCTCGTCGACGGTCTGACCCGTGCCGTCCACGGTGACGTCCCCGAACGGCAGCAGTGGCTCGGCCCAGGGGAACACCTTGAACCAGAGCGCCCACCCCACGACGCCGACCAGGATCAGCGCGCAGAGCGACTTGAGCGCGGCGTTGCCGGGCAGGTGGTCCCAAATCCATCCGTACACGTCTACTGGACCTCGGGGGGCTTGCCGGCGCTGTGGGGCTGGGCCTTCGTCTGTTCGGCCCAGATGATCAGCCGCTCGTAGTTGTCCCACTTCGGGTTGCACGTGGTCAGCGTCAGCATCTTGGCGGTGGCTTTCTGCCCGGGGTTCTCCGGGTTGGAGCTGACGACCGAGACCTGGGTCGGCAGCGTGATGAAGTTCTTCTTGACCGAGTACACGTACCAGTCGGTCTGGGTCTCGAGGACGATCGTGTCGCCGTTCTGCAGCTTGTCCAGGTCCCAGAAGATCGACGGCATCCGGTGGCCGGCGATGGCGAAGTTGCCGACCTCGTTGGGCATCTGGCTGTCGGGGTAGTGGCCCGGCGCCAGCTTGATGTCGTCGGGGTCGACGCCCTCGACGACCACCCACTTCTTGTCGAGCTTGGGGATGTACAGACGGGCGACGGCCTGGCCCGGCAGGGCTTCGGCCGGCGTGGCCGAGTTGCCCGGCGTCGGGCCGGCGGCCCACTGCTGGTCGAGCTGGGCGTTGAGCCGGTCCTGGTCGGCGTTGACCTGGTACGCCTTGCCGTAGACCTCGTACGCGGCGAACATCAGGACGACGAGGCCCAAGGTGATGAGGACCTCGCCGAAGGTGCGGATCGAGCGGCGGATCAGCGACTCTGGCTCGTGGCGTGCGTCAACCCCGTTGGCCCTTCGTACGCCGGCAGCGTCACGACCTGAGGGTCTCCAACTGTGTATCCCAGGTTCCACGCGGACGCCGCTTGGCGGAACAGCGACACCCCTGGCGACGTGTCTAGGGCGTCCCGCATCGACGAGACGTTGCCAATCGCGGTTATCACGAACGCCGGAGAGAACGTTCTCCCGTGGAGGAGAAGGGTGTTGCCCACGCACCGCACGGCGCTGGTGGAGATCACGCGGATCCCCATGATCGTCATAGCTTCCGCGCCACCCGCCCATAGTGCGTTCACCACCGCCTGCACATCCTGTTGGTGCACGACCACGTCATCCGCGTTGGCGCCGGCCGGCAATACTCCGCCGGGCCGACGCGGTGCGTCGTCGAGCTTGACCGTGAGCGACGGTCCGCGAACCTTTCCCAGTCCTGCGGGCCCGGTGAGTGAGTCGACTTCCCGCTGCGGGCCTTTCAAGCGGGCGTCGGTGCGCGTGCGTGATCGAGTTGCCTCATCAACTGAACGACGCAACTCAGCGGCTCGGCGTTCAGATGTTGCGACCTCAGTGTTACCGCGTCGGATCAACTCTGCGAGCTGATCGCGGCGTCCGCCCCGGAGATCGGAGCCCTGCGAAGTCTCGGCGCTCGCCGCGAAAAGTACTCCGGCCAGCAGTAATACGCACGGAAGGGCGATTCGCCAGCCGAGCGCGTTGCCGGATCGGCTCGCGTTCGGCCGACCCGCCCGGTGACGCGGAGAACGCGTGCCGGACCGGCGAGGCCGGATCGCCGCCACATCGCCTCCTCGTCGAGAGCCTTGGACGACTACGCTAACCCGGGAACCCCGTATCAGGAGAAACCCGTGCCGAAGTCACGCGTACGTAAGAAGAAGGTCTACACAGCGCCGAGCGATGTCCGGCCGAGCGCTGCCACTACCGCGAAGCGGGCGAAACCCAGCCCGCGGTGGGTGCCGGGCGTGGCGATCGCGCTCATCGTCGCCGGGATCGCGTGGCTGGTGACCTACTACATGACCCAGGGCGAATACCCGGTCGCCGAGCTGTCCGCCTGGAACCTGGCCATCGGTTTCGGCATGCTCGTCGCCAGCTTGGGTGTCTTCACCCAGTGGCGCTGAATCCTCGGTCATCCACAGATCGGCCCCCGAATGGGCCTTAAGCCTGTGGATATTGTGGATAACTTCGGCGGATTGTGGGCGACGGGCGCGCTGGCCTGTGGATAACTCCGAAACTCTTCGACAGTGGCGCGTCCCCGTCGCCGTACCGTCCGTCAAGTTCGTGGCCGCCGCCGTGCTCGTCGTCGCGACGGTCACGATCACCCGTGATCTCGTCGGGGCGATCCTCGGTCTGTTGGTCGCGGGTGGGCTCGGCGTGTCCGGGCTGCGCGACCTCCTCGTGCCCGTGCGCCTGGAGGCCGACGGCGAGGGCGTGACCGTGTCCGCCGGCCTCACCGGCCGTCGCCGCTACCCGTGGGCCGTCGTCGAGCGGATCCGGGTGGACGAGCGGCGTCGGCTGCTGGGCCGCTCGACGATGCTCGAGATCGACGTCGACGACGACCTGTACTTCATGAGCCGCTACGAGCTGGGCGTGCACCCTGCTGAGGTGGCCGAGGAGCTCGCAACTCTGCGCACCGGTCGCTAGAACAACACTCCGAGCGACGCCGTGCGCAGGGCGATGAGAACGACGAGCGCCACCGCCACACCGCCCAGGGCGATCCACTGGAGCCGGGCCCGGTTGGGCCCCGCAGGCAGGTAGGCCATCAACGCACCCACCGCGGCGCCGACGACGAAGCCGCCGATGTGGCCCCAGATGCTGATGTTGGCGACCACGAACCCGAGGCTGAAGTTCAGGATGATCAGGAACACCAGGCCGCGGGGATCCGCGCGGAGCCGGCGCAGGAAGAAGAACATCGCGCCGAGCAGGCCGAAGATCGACGCGGACGCGCCGGCGGAGGCCTGGTTGAGCGGCGAGAACAGGTAGACGGCCACCGAGCCGCCCACGCCGGCGAAGAGGTAGAGCGCCAGGAAGCGCGCCCGGCCGAGCAGGCGTTCGCACTCGCGCCCGAGTATCCACAGGGCGTACATATTGAACGCCAGGTGGATCAGCCCGTAGTGCAGGAAGTCCGCGGTCAGCAGGCGCCAGAACTCGCCCGCGGCGATACCGCCCTGTACCTGGATGAAGCCGCCGCCGTACGCGGGAATCGCCGCGCCCCACTCGGTGACGCCGGTGACGCCGCCGAAGATGACGAAACGCCCAAGCTCGCGGATCGAGATCTCGCTGGTGAGCACCGCCGCCGCGACCGTGAGCACCCAGGCGACGACGTTGATGACGATGAGCGAGCGGGTGACGGTGCCCTGCTCACCGGAGAGGCTCCCACCGAAGACGGTCCGCGCGGGGATCGTCGTCTTGCGTCCCTCCCGGATGCACTCCGGGCACTGGAAGCCGACCGAGGCCGGTTGCATGCAGTCGGGGCAGATCGGGCGATCACACCGGACGCACGTCACGTACGTGCTGCGGTCCGGGTGGCGGTAACACACCGGGGTGGCGGTGGTCTGAGCGCTTTCCTCGGTCACTGCCCATCCTCTGCTTGCCTTGACAGACCGAACGGCGCGCCCGGGAAACAAGTTCCCGGGCGCGCCCCTGGAGTCAGATCAGCGCTGCTCGATCGTGACGCTCTCGATCACGGCGTCCTGCACCGGGCGGTCGCCCCGGCCGGTCGGCGCCTGTGCGATCGCGTCGACGACCTTCTGGCTCTCGGCGTCGACGACCTCACCGAAGATCGTGTGCTTCCGGTTGAGGTGCGGGGTCTGCGCGACCGTGATGAAGAACTGCGACCCGTTCGTGCCCGGCCCGGCGTTCGCCATCGCGAGCAGGTAGGGCTTGTTGAACACGAGGTCGGGGTGGAACTCGTCCTTGAACTGGTAACCCGGCCCGCCGGTACCGGTGCCGAGCGGGTCACCGCCCTGGATCATGAATCCATCGATGACACGGTGGAAGATCGTGCCGTCGTAGAGCTTCCGCTGACCACTCTCACCGGTACGCGGATGCGTCCAGTTCTTGCTGCCTTCAGCAAGGCCCACGAAGTTGCGCACGGTCTCCGGCGCGTGGTTCGGGAACAACTTAATGGTGATCGGCCCGAAATTCGTGTTCAGAGTGGCGTAAAGATCGTCGGCCACGGGGTAGTTCCTCTCTATCGTGTAGGCCCCATCCTGCCACGCTGGTACGAGCTTGGACCGACGTGCAGGATAGGGACATCGAGACCCACACAGAGGGGGCAAGATGGTGTTCCGTCGCAAGAAGGCCTCGACGCTAGACCAAGCGTCGGCCAAGGCCAAGGAGATCGGTGCAGAGGTCGGGGCGGGGGTAGAGCACCTCCGAAACGCCGCTGTGGCGACCGCCGGAGCGGCACGGGACGCGGTCAAGCCGGCGGTCGGCAGCGCGCGTGACGCGCTGGGGCCGAAGGTCGACGCCGCGCGAGTGGCCGTCGCCCCGAAGGTGGAAGCCGCACGGGTAGCCGTGGCGCCGAAGCTGGAGTCCGCCCTCGGAACCGCTCGGGAGACCGTTGGTCCGCGGGTGGAGTCGGCTCGTGACACGGCCGTCACCGCGGTGAAGCCGAAGGTCGACCAGGTCCTGGTTGCGCTCGCGCCGCTGGTCGCGGCGGCGGTCGAGGCCCAGACCACGTCCAAGAAGCAGGTCAAGAAGTCCGCGAAGAAGTTCGAGAAGCAGACTCGCGGTCAGCGCAAGGAAGCCGCCAAGCGGGCTCGTGAGACCGCGCTGGCACTTCGTGGTGAGCGTCGGCGCCGGTGGCCGTGGATGCTGGGCGCGCTCGCGGCCGGTACCGCGGTCGGCGCCGGTGTGGCCCTGGCCGCGCGGCGCAACCGCCGGCCGGAGTGGGAAGAGTACGACCTCGTCGAGCCCGACACACGCACCACCGTGAAGGCCAAGGCCGACCAGGTGGCCGAGCGGGTGGCCGGTGCTACCGACACCGCGACGGGCACGGCGACGGACTCCAAGTCCGCGGCCGACAGCACCCGTAGTTGAGTGCTCGCCGAGTGGCGAGGGGCCCGCGACCCGACCGGTCGCGGGCCCCTCGCCGTCAGAGCCACTCGGATTTCTTGAACAACCGGTAGAGCCCGAAACAGATCACAAAAATGATGAACAGCACCAGCGGATAGCCGAAGCGCCAGGTCAGTTCGGGCATGTAATCGAAGTTCATGCCGTAGATCCCGGCGACGGCCGTCGGCACGATGCCGATCGCCGCGTACGCCGAGATCTTGCGCATGTCGTTGTTCTGCTGGATACCCGCCTGCGCCAGGCTGGCCTGCAGGATGGAGTTCAGCAGGTCGTCGAAGCTCGCGATCTGGTCCACCACGCGGCTGTGGTGGTCGGCGACGTCGCGGATGTAGCGGCGGATCTCCTGCGGGACGCTCAGCACCGCGCCGCTCACCAGGCTCTCCAACGGCCGCGCCAGCGGCAGCACGGCCCGCTTGAGTTCCACGACCTCGCGCTTGAGCCGGTAGATCCGGGGGATGTCGACGTTCGAGCTGTCGAAGACGCTGGCTTCCATCTCGTCGATGTCGTCCTCGATCGCGTCGACGACCTCGACGTAGCGGTCGACGATCTGGTCGACCACCGCGTGGAACACCGCCCAAGGGCCCTGCCGGATGAGGTCGGGCCGCTGCTCGAGGTTCGTGCGCACCCCCCGCAGGCGGCAGGCGTCACCGTGCCGCACGGTGATCGCGAACCGCTCGCCGAGGAAGAGCATGACGTCGCCGGTCTCGACGACCTCGCTGGTGGCGGTGAGCTCGCCGCTGCGGATGTACCGTGCGGTCTTGATGACGACGAACGTGACGTCGGCGTAGCGCTCGACCTTGGGCCGGGCGAACGCGACGATCGTGTCCTCGACGGCCAGCTCGTGGAGCCCGAACGTCTTGGCGATGTCGGCGAACTCGTCCGCGGTGACGTCGTGCAGGCCGAGCCAGACGAACGCGTTGTCGTTGCGCTTCGCCATCTCCAGGGCCGCCACGTAGTCCATGCGGCCGGCCTTGCGTACCCCGTCGATGTAGAGGCCGCAATCGACGATCGCGGAGCCGGGTGTGCGTGACGGGTGCGGATCGGCGGCGGTCGTCGGCCCGTGGAGGGGGCGAGGCAGCACCTTGCCGAGGGTCCGGACCGGCGCGGCCAGCGCCCGTGCCATCGGCCGCGATCGCTGCCGATCAGAGGAGTGCACCTCGGTGGGCCGGATTTCACTGTTGACCATTCCGTCACCTCCCGCTCGCGGATTCACCGCCCGTTGCCGACGCCCAAGGATAGGCCGATGTGACTCGGTGCACGGCAGGTACCGATGGCGCTTCTGTATCGATCCAGTAGCCTGGAAGACGTAAGGCAAGACACTGACGACCCCGTAGGGGAGAGCTAGATGCCCGTCCTGTTGGCCCCGAGCCGACTCACGATCGGCATGATCCGCAACGGCTTCGCGGCAGCCGCGCGCCGGTTCGACGAGTGGACACTCGAAGCGTTCAACGCCGGTACGACGTTGCGGTAAGACGTAGTACGTGCAGCGCCGGGGCGGCCGAAACGGCCACCCCGGCGCTGTGTCATTCGTCGGTCTTGGACGCCAGCGACTCCGGCGCCGGGTCGGCGCGGAGCGGTCGGAGCCAGGACCAGAGCGTGAACAGGGCGCCGAGCACGAACATCCCGATGCCGGTCCACAGGTTGATCCGGATCCCGTCGGCCTTCTGGACCTCGGCGTCGGAGTCGAAGATCCCCAACAGGATCAGCACGACGCCGTAGAGCAGGAACAGGCCCGCGATCAGCCAGCGCAGGTCGAAGAGGTTCCGGGACGCGGACTTTTCCTCGGTGTCGGACATGGCCTCTCCTGACTCAGAGGAAGACGATCGACAGTACGGCGGTGATGCCCAGCGCGGTGAACCCGAGCACCTTCGGCGACTCCCACCAGCGGCGGACGTTCTGCGCGTCGGCGGCGTCCGGGTTGTCCGGGTCGGGCACGCCCCACACCAGGCCCTTGACCTCGTCGATCGGCTTGGGCTTGGTGAGCATCGTGACGATCACCGTCACCACCACGTCGACGACGAACGCGGCGATCGCGCCCCAGAAGTTCCGGCTCTGGGTCGACTCGATGAACACGATCTCCGGGATGCCGAGCTTGTTGTTCAAGCTCAGGTAAGCCAGGATCGCCGCGGCGGTACCGGAGACGAGGCCCCAGAAACCGGCCCAGGCCGTCATCCGCTTCCAGAACACGCCGACGATGAACGTCGCGAACAGCGGCGCGTTGAAGAACGAGAACAACGCCTGGACGTAGTTCATGATGTTCTCGTAGCCGGCGGCGATGAACGCGGTGCCGATGCCGATAACGATGCCGATCACCGTGATGATGCGGCCCACCTGCAGGTAGTACCGGTCGGGCCGGTCCTTGACGACGTAGGGCCGCCACAGGTCGTAGGTGAAGACCGTGTTGAACGAGCTGACGTTCGCTGCCATACCGGCCATGAACGCGGCCAGCAGACCGGTCAGCGCGATGCCCAGCACACCGTTGGGCAGGAACTTCGCCATCAGTTCGGGGATGGCGTCGTTGTAGGTGGGGCCGCCCTCTTTACCGAGCTGTGGGATCAGCACCAGGGCGACCAGGCCCGGGATGATCGTCAGCGCGGGGATGAAGATCTTCGGGAACGCACCGATGAGCGGCGTGCGCTGCGCCGCCGAGAGGTCCTTGGCGCTCAGCGCCCGCTGCACCTCGGCGAAGTTCGTCGTCCAGTAACCGAAGCTCAGCACGAAACCGAGGCCGAAGACGATACCGATCCAGTCGCCGAGCGGGTTCGTGGCGTCCCCGACCCCCGTGCCGCCCCACTGACTGAACGCGGACGCGCCCAGGTCGGTGTTCTCGCTCACCTTGTCCTTCAACCCGTCCCATCCGCCGACGGCCGACAGGCCGACGATGACGAGCGGGATCAGCCCGGCGAGGATCACGAAGAACTGGAGCACCTCGGTGTAGATCGCACCGGAGAGACCGCCGAGCGTGATGTAGATCAACACGAAGCCCGCGGACACGAAGATCGCCAGCCAGAGTGGCCAGCCGAGCAGGCTCTGAATGATCAGGCCGAGCGCGTACAGGTTGACGCCGGCGGTGAGCACGGAGGCGACCGCGAACGACAGTGCGTTGAACGCGTGCGTCGGCGCGTTGAACCGGCGGCGCAGGTACTCCGGCACGCTGTGCACGCGCGTGCTGTAGTAGAACGGCATGAGTACCAGGCCGAGGAAGATCATCGCCGGTACGGCGCCGATCCAGTAGAAGTGCACGGTGGCGATGCCGTACTCGGCACCATTGGCCGCCATGCCGAGGATCTCGAGCGCCCCGAGGTTCGCAGCGACGAACGCCAACCCCGTCACCCAGGCGGGCAGCGCGCGCCCGGAGAGGAAGAAGTCCTCACTGGTGGCCACGGCTCGCCGGGCGAGTAGTCCGATTGCGATGACGATCGCGAAATAGATGCCGAGGATCGTGTAATCGATCGCATTGACGTCTAGCGTCGCTGCGAGATCGGTCGTCATACGACCCAACCCCTTTCCGCTGGGGTCGGGCCGAGGGGGCCTGATTTAGGGCGGCGGCGCGGCCCAGCGGAGGGCTTGTACCCCCGGGTTAAACGTGTGAACCGTACAACTTCAACTTAGGAACAGGCTCCGGCCTGACCGGCGTTGGCGGGCGGGTTGGCCGCCAGGTAGGCGTCCATCGTGTCGTCGCGCATCGCGGCGTACAGCTGCTCGCCCTTGACCGGATCGAGCTCGACCGAGCTACCGGCGGGCGTCTGCAAGTCGTCGGTGAGGAACGGCAGCGTGGTGCACCGCAGGTTCTCGGGCCGCACGTTCTTCAGACCCAGCGCGAGGTCGGGCAGGTTCAGGTTCTGGTCGACGGTGACCGACTCGGCCACCGTGGAGAGCAGCTTGTCGAGCTTCTTCGGGTCGGTGACGACGCCCTTGGAGGTCATCTTCTTCGCGACCGCCAGGATGACGCGCTGCTGGTTCTGCATGCGGCCGAAGTCTCCGCCGGGAACGGTCTTGCGCTGCCGCATGAAGTCCTGCGAGGCGTCGGGGGTGAGGAAGTTGCACCCCTTCTTCCACTTCCGCTCCGTGTGGATCGAGCTCATCGAGAACGGAATGCAGACCGTCACGCCACCGACGATGGAAACCAGCTTCCGGACGCTGCTGAAGTCGAGGATGAACGCGCCGTTGAGCGTGACGCCGGTGAGGTTCTGCACCGTCTTGGCGGTGAGCGCCGGGCCGCCGAAGTTGTAGGCCGCGTTGATCTTGTCCTTGCCGCCCTGCCACTTGCCGTCGTCGGAGGCCGGGATGTCGACGTAGCTGTCCCGCGGGATCGACACGATGTACGTCTTCTTCAGCGTCTTGTCGACGTGGGCGAGCATGATCGTGTCCGACCGCAGGCCCTCGGTGGCGGCGAAGCTCGGGTCGGTCGCCCGGTCGTCGGAGCCGAGAATGAGGAAGTTCAGTGGGCCCTCGGTGTACGTGGACTGCTTCTCCGAGAGATCACCGAGGATGTCGGTGCGCTTGAGCTTGCTCTCGTAGCGGTAGGTGACGCCGTAGGCCGCGGTGAGCGTGCCGGCGGCCAGCACCATCAGCACCGCACCCAGCGCGATGCAGGCCTTGGCCCAGGCGGGCGCCTTCGGCTTCCTCGGCGGGAGCGAGGTGAAGCGGGCGGAGGCCGGACCGGGTGGTTCGGACGGCTTTGCCGACCGGGCCTCCTCTAGGCCTACTGCCATCACGCTCCCTAGCGTCAGTCGCGCCACCGCCCGGGGATAGCGCGAGAAACAGCCAGAAGTGTAGGGCTACCGCGCACCCCGCCACGCTGACCGCAGAACGGTCGGCGCGCCGAGCACCCGGCATCCCGCCGCACCTCAGTGGGCGGCTCCGGTGATTTCCGGCGACTTCCGGTCCAACGCCTGATTAGCGTCTCTCTACCGGTGGTTTTCGTCAGCCGGCAGGTATATCGCAACCAGTCGACAGGGAGCATAGCCAAGCAACTGATGAAACTAGCCAGCGATCAGGAGACTGTGGATTGTTCCGACCGAAGGGATGAGTATCCGACTACTCTCCGGAGCGGAGTCTTACTCAAGGTAATTAGGTTCGGACATTGGTGCAGGTCGGTAATGAACCGGTCGACCCACAACGCATTGCCCAATGCAGGAAATGGGCATTTTCCGTTATTACGGGGATAAGGAACGAGTGAACCACGATACGGACCGGAAAAGACAAAAACCGGAGCCGCGCTAGTTCGCGCAACCCCGGTGGGTGTCCGGTTCGGAGTGGAGACGAGGGGAATCGAACCCCTAACCCCCGCCTTGCAAAGGCGGTGCTCTGCCAATTGAGCTACGTCCCCGTTACGCCGTGGGCGCTACCAGGACGCCGCAGCGGCGGAGTAGTTCAGCGGTGATCGGGCGCTGTGGTGGCTTCGTGCCAGAGCTCTCGCTCGTCACTGGCTTCCTTGAACTTCTTGGCTGCCAGAACGGCGATACCCGCGACAGTCGCGAGTACGAGCGCCTTCTTCCACATGGAGAATGCTCCCTTCTCCGCCCCCACCTGTGCGGGCGCTGGTGGGGCTAGCTGGAATCGAACCAGCGACCTCATCGTTATCAGCGATGCGCTCTAACCGACTGAGCTATAGCCCCCGACGCGAGACGAAACGTTACCCTACCCGTCCGCCCCGCCCCAAACCGAGTTACTGGTTGCGCTCGGCCAGCGTCAGCTCGACGCCGCCGACCAGGTCGGCACATACGTTGTAGATGAACGCACCGAGCGTCGCCAGCGCGGTGAAAAGCACCATGTTGACCGCTCCGAGCAGCGCGGATCCACCGATCACCATCTTCGCGGTGATCGCCAGGTCGACACCCTGGCTACCGTCTTGGCCGGCGGTGACCGTGCTGATCGTCTCGTTGAGGCTGTCCCACACGCCGAGCGCGCCGAGGACCATGTAGAGAATCGACGTGGCGACGATCGACGCGATGAACAGCACGAGCGACACCGCGAACGAGAACTTCATGACCGACCACGGGTCGACCTTCTTCAGCTGCAGCCGAGCCCGGCGCGGACCCCGGCTGGCAGCCGCCGAGACGGTCTGACGAGCGGACCGGACCGCGTCGCCCACCTGGACCCGCGGCGGAGCCGCGGAGCCCGGCTGCTGGACCGCGGCACCGCCCGACACCGGCGCGGCCGCGCCGACCGAGCCGGGTACCGCGTGTGCCGCCGGCGGGCTCACCGAAGCCGCTCCCGGACGGCTCGCCTGGGCCGGGCCGCTGTCGAACGAAGGCATGGCCGCCGTGGCCGCGGCCGCCGGCGGGGTGCTCGCCGGCGGCTTGGCCGCCGGCGTGATACGTGTGGCGGCACCGTTGCCGGCGCCGGACGTCGGAGGCGTGCCCGCACCGGCCGACGGCGCCGGGGTGACCGGTTTGCCGTACGTGGTGCCTTGGCTCTTGGTCGCCGGGCGGCCGGCGCCGTTCGACGCCCCGCCGGAGGTCGGCGCCGCGCTCGGGGCGGCTGACGCCGAGCCGGCCGCCGGCGTCGCGGCGGCCGGCGTGGCCTTCGCGGCCGCAGGCTTGGTGGGCGCGGCCGACTTCGCCGTCGCGGCCGCCCCGGCGCCCACGGCGGGCTTGGCGCCCGCCGCGGTGGCCGGTTTGGTCGTCGACGAATCCGTGGCCCCCGGCTTCGGCGGCTGCTTGGGAGCAGCCGCCGCGGGTTTGGCGGACGACGCCCCGGTGCCCGCACTCCGTGTGGTGGTTTCACGGGACGGCGTGCCGGAGCCCCCCACGGTGGCTCTGCCCACGGTGGCTTTACCCACCGCGGCCGACGCCCGGGCCGAGCTGCTCGAGTTCTGAGCGCCCGGACCGTCCGTGTTCTCGGAGTCAGTCATCAGCCGTCCTGTCCTTCAGGTTCGTCCTCGTTGCGCGCGATCGCCACCAGTGTTACCCCGGCCGGGAGCTCCATGAGCTTCACTCCCATCGTGTTCCGGTCACGAGTGCGCCGCACTTGGCGCACCGGCGTCCGGATCACGCCACCGTTGGACGTGATGGCGAAGAGCTCATCATCGGTGGTTACCGCAAGCGCCGCGATGAGTCGTCCCCGCTTGGTCACGATCCTGGCAGTGACGACCCCCTTACCACCACGACCTTGGACCGGATACTCCTCGATCGGCGTCCGCTTGGCGAATCCGCCTTCGGTCGCGACGAGGACGTCCATGCCCTCACGGGCGACGTGCATCGACAGCAGCTCGTCCTCACCGGAGAACCGCATGCCGATCACGCCGGACGTCGCCCGGCCCATCGGCCGGAGGGTCTCGTCGTCGGCCTTGAAGCAGATCGCCTGGGCCTGCTTGCTGATGAGCAGCAGGTTGTCGTTCTCGTTGATCAACTCGGCGCCGACCAGCTCGTCTTCCTCGCGCAGGTTGATCGCGATGACGCCGCCCTGCCGGTTCGAGTCGAACTCGGTGAGCTTCGTCTTCTTGACCAGGCCGTTGCGGGTGGCGAGCACGAGGTGGGGCGCGTCTTCGTACGTCCGGATCTCGATGACCTCGGCGATCTGCTCGTCGGGCTGGAACGCGAGCAGGTTCGCCACGTGCTGGCCGCGGGCGGTGCGGCTCGCCTCCGGCAGTTCGTAGGCCTTCACCCGGTAGACGCGACCCTTGTTCGTGAAGAACAGGATCCAGTCGTGCGTCGAGCAGACGAAGAAGTGCGCGACGATGTCGTCCTGCTTGAGCGCGGCGCCCTGCACGCCCTTGCCGCCCCGCCGCTGGGAGCGGTAGAGGTCGACCTTGGTGCGCTTGGCGTACCCGGTGCGGGTGATCGTGACGACCACCGGCTCCTCGGCGATCAGGTCTTCCATCGAAACGTCGCCGTCGTACGGCAGGATCGTGGTCCGCCGGTCGTCGCCGTACTTCTCGACGATCGCGGCCAGCTCCTCGCCGATGATCTGGCGCTGACGCTCGTCGCTGGCCAGAATCGCCTCGAGCTCGGCGATGTCGGTCATGATCTGGTTGTACTCGTCGGTGATCTTCTGCCGCTCCAGGGCGGCGAGCCGACGCAGCTGCATGTCGAGGATCGCGGTGGCCTGCAGCTCGTCGATCTCGAGCAGCTGCATCAACCCGGTACGGGCGAGGTCGACCGTCTCCGAGGCCCGGATCAGCGCGATGACCTCGTCGAGCGCGTCGAGCGCCTTGAGGTAGCCACGCAGGATGTGGGCCCGCTCCTCCTTCTTGCGGAGGCGGTAGCGGGTGCGCCGGACGATGACCTCGACCTGGTGGGCGACGTAGTACCGCACCATCTGGGCGATGTTGAGCGTGCGTGGCACGCCGTCGACGATCGCCAGCATGTTGACGCCGAACGAATCCTGCAGCTGGGTGTGCTTGTACAGGTTGTTCAGCACGACCTTGGCGACGGCGTCGCGCTTGAGCACCAGCACCAGGCGCTGACCGGTGCGGCCGGAGGACTCGTCGCGGATGTCGGCGATGCCGGCGAGCTTGCCCTCCTTCACCAGCTCGGCGATGCGCTCGGCCAGGTTGTCGGGGTTGACCTGGTACGGCAGCTCGGTGACGACGAGCATCTGGCGGCCGCGTCGGTCTTCCTCGACCTCGACGACCGACCGCATCCGGACCAGCCCGCGGCCGGTGCGGTACGCGTCGGCGATGCCCTCGGCCCCGACGATCAGGGCGCCGGTCGGGAAGTCGGGGCCCTTGATCCGGGCCGCCATCGCGACGATGGTCTCTTCCTCGGGCGCTTCCGGGTTGTCCAGGCACCACTGGACGCCGGCCGCGACCTCGCGCAGGTTGTGCGGCGGGATGTTCGTCGCCATGCCGACCGCGATACCGGCCGACCCGTTGACCAGCAGGTTCGGGAAACGGGCGGGCAGGATCGCCGGCTCGGTGGCCCGGCCGTCGTAGTTCGGGACCATGTCGACGGTGTCTTCGTCGATGTCCCGGACCATTTCCATGGCCAGCGGATCCAGGCGGCACTCGGTGTAACGCATGGCGGCCGCGGGGTCGTTGCCCGGCGAGCCGAAGTTGCCGTTGCCGTCGATCAGCGGATGGCGCAGCGACCAGGGCTGCGCCATCCGGACGAGGGTGTCGTAGATCGAGGTGTCACCGTGCGGGTGGAACTGCCCCATGACGTCGCCGACGACACGGGAGCACTTCACGTAGCCGCGTTCCGGACGGTAACCACCGTCGTACATGCCGTAGAGGACCTTGCGGTGCACGGGCTTGAGGCCGTCCCGCACATCCGGCAGCGCACGCCCGACGATGACGCTCATCGCGTAGTCGAGGTAGCTGCGCTGCATCTCCACTTCGAGCCCGACTGGCTCGACGCGGTCGCCGGGCGGTGGCGGGGTCGTCGTCTCGGTCACGAACTGCCTTCCGGTGTGGATATCGTTCCCACAGAGCGGGGATTTGTACGATATGCCTTTTTAAGATGTGGATAAGGCTGTGAACTGTGTGGACTAGATGTCCAGGAAACGGACGTCCTTGGCGTTCTGCTGGATGAACGACCGGCGGGCCTCGACGTCCTCACCCATCAGGACGCTGAACAGGTTGTCGGCCGTTGCGGCGTCGTCGAGGGTCACCTGGAGCAGCGTCCGCGTGGCCGGGTTCATCGTCGTTTCCCACAGCTCCGGGTAGTTCATCTCGCCCAGACCCTTGAACCGCTGGATGTCGTCCGGCTTGGCCTTCGGGTTCTTCTCCTGGCGGAGCTTGATCAGCCCGTCACGCTCGCGGTCGGAGAACGCGTACTGAGCGTCGTCGCCCTTCTTGTTCCACTTCACCTTGTAGAGCGGCGGCTGGGCCAGGTAGACGTGACCGAGCTCCACCAGCGGCTTCATGAAGCGGAACAGCAGCGTGAGCAGCAGCGTCCGGATGTGCTGGCCGTCGACGTCGGCGTCGGCCATCAGCACGATCTTGTGGTAGCGGAGCTTCTCGATGTCGAACTCGTCGTGGATGCCGGTGCCCAGCGCGGTGATCAGCGACTGGACCTCGTTGTTCTTCAGCACCCGGTCGATCCGGGCCTTCTCCACGTTCAGGATCTTGCCGCGGATGGGCAGGATCGCCTGGAACTTGGGGTCGCGCCCCTGCTTGGCCGAGCCGCCGGCCGAGTCGCCCTCGACGATGTAGAGCTCGCACTCACGCGGGTCGGACGACTGGCAGTCCGACAGCTTGCCCGGCATCGCGTTCGAGTCGAGCGCGCTCTTGCGGCGGGCGAGCTTGCGGGCCTGCTGCGCGGCGATGCGGGCCCGGGACGCCGCGGAGGCCTTCTGGATGATCGAGCGCGCCTCGCTGGGGTTGCGCTCGAACCAGTCGTTCAGCCACTCGTTGCAGATCTTCTGGACGAACGACTTCACCTCGGTGTTGCCGAGCTTCGTCTTCGTCTGGCCCTCGAACTGGGGGTCGGCGATCTTGACGCTGATGATCGCGGCCAGGCCCTCGCGGATGTCGTCACCGGTGAGGTTGTCGTCGCTCCCGCGCAGGAGCTTCTTCTCCTTGGCGTACCGGTTGACGATGCTCGTCAGCGACGTGCGGAACCCCTCGTCGTGGGTGCCGCCCTCGTGCGTGTTGATCGTGTTCGCGAACGAGTGGATCGACTCCCGGTAGCTCTCGTTCCACTGCATCGCGACCTCGACGGCGAGGCCCTGGCTCTCCCCGGCGAACTCGATGACGCTCTTGTGGATCGGAGTGTTCTTCTCGTTCAGGAACCGGACGTAGTCCGCGATACCGCCCTTGTACTGGTACGTGTACTCGCGGGGCTTGTCGCCGCGGTCGCCGTCGGGGTCACGCTCGTCGCGCAGGATCAGCGTCAGCCCTCGGTTGAGGAACGCCATCTCCTGCATGCGGCGGCGGATCGTCTCGAGGTTGTAGACCGTGGTCTCGAAGATCGCCGGATCGGCCCAGAACGTGATCGCGGTTCCGTGCTCGCTGGTGGAGCCGCGCTTCTCGAGCTTGGCAGCCGGCTGTGTGTTCTCGTACGGCTGGTACCAGACGAAGCCCTCGGTCTTGATCTCGACCTCGAGCTTGTGCGACAGCGCGTTGACGACCGAGACACCGACGCCATGCAGACCGCCGGAGACCGCGTAGGACTTGCCGTCGAACTTGCCGCCCGCGTGCAGGACGGTGAGGACGACCTCGACGGCCGGGCGCTTCTCGACCGGGTGCATGCCCACCGGGATGCCACGGCCGTTGTCGACGACCCGCACGCCCCCGTCGTCGAGCAGCGTGACCTCGACCGTGTCGCAGTAACCGGCAAGCGCCTCGTCGACCGCGTTGTCCACGACCTCCCACACCATGTGGTGGAGGCCGCGCTCACCGGTGGAACCGATGTACATACCGGGGCGCTTGCGGACCGCTTCGAGGCCTTCGAGAACAGTGATGGAGCTGGCGTCGTAGCCGGACTTCTTCTTTTCTGACACGGACTGGCCTCGGCTGCTCTCTCCACCGGCGGTCCGGCGGCGTCGGGCGAGCGCGGCGCGGCGGAGCCTGACACGCGCGGGTACCGCTCCAGTCTAGCCGCCCCCTCCGACAGGAAGTCGCAGCGGCGCGTCCTGTGGGCGAGCTGACGCTTCCGAGCCCCCATCCACGTGGGTACCTACTGGGGCTGCCTACGGGCTTCGTACGACCGATTTCCCGGCGAGCGTCGAGCCGTCGTGGTCGTCGGGTAGCGACCGTACCGCGAGGGTGCGACGGAATCCGCGCCGTTCGGCATCGCCGCTGTCCCTTCGCGGTCGCCGCGCTCGGGCGACGAAGGCACGTCCGCCGAGGTGGGAGGCGGTCCACCGGCCGGATTCCCTGGCGGCCGATCGGGCGGAACGCCGCCGGCCGACGACATTCCACCGGACGCGAGTCGGGCCGCGAACACCCGGAGGAGGTCCGCGGTCTGGCTCAGCGGGGCCACGGTTCGGCCCGCGCGGTCGGCGGCCTGGCTGAGCCGGGCGGCGAGGTGCGGCGGCGCGGTGATCGCCGGGCCGTCCTCCGGCGGATCGAACCGGGCGGTGTGCACCGTACTGGCCGCCTCGCGCAACTTCCGCGATGCGTCCAGAACCGGTTGCCGGTGCTGCTGGGCCTGGTCGGAGAGGAAACGGAGCCGACCGGCTATCCGTTCCAACTCAGATGCCATCGGGCCGCCTCCAGGAACCATCGGTGCCGGTTCGAGCGCTCTCCGTGGTCATTCTCGCACCGGACGCACGTGAATCTTCGCGAGCGTCGCACTCACTCAGGTACCTGCGCGACGAATTCGCGACCGGCCTCGACCGCATTGCGCATCAACAGGATCGAACGGTCCAGCTCCTCGAGGTTCATCTGGAGCAGATCGAGGATGCGCCGGTCGCTCCCGGTCGCCGAGCCGGCGATTTCCGCGCTGACCTCGGCAACGGCGTCGCGGATCTGCTGTCTCAGGTTGTCGAGGCTCGCTGCTTGGCGGTCGACCTCACCCAGCCGAGCGAGAAGCCGCCGCTTTTCGGCTGCCGCAGTCGCCATGGCGGATCACTGTAGCGGCCCGGCGGCGAGCTCAGTTGGTCGGTGAAGCAGTCGGTAATGGTGTGCCGATTGAGGTGCGTGATGCAGTAACGATCCGTGTCGATCAACATCGATTGCAGTCGATCCACATATCCACAGGCGGGCTGTGGATAACTTTTAGGTTGATCAACATTGAATGACATTGATGTTTGTTGATGCGGTAGGTGCCGAGATGCGGCCGACCGCCGAACTGTGACGATGGGGGCATGGCGTCTGACGTGCAGATCATCGGAGCCGGCATCGCAGGGCTGGCCTGCGCGCGAGCGATCGCGGGAGCCGGACATCGGGTAGTCGTCCGCGAGGCCGCGGACACCGTCGGCGGGCGGATGGCCACCCGCGTACTCGACGGTCGGCCGGTCGACCTCGGAGCGTCGTACCTGACGTGCCGCGACGACGCGTTCCGCACGGTCGTCGACGACTGGGTGCGCCGCGGCCTGGCTCACCCGTGGGCCCGCGCGTTCACCGTGCACAACACGCTCGGCTCCGAGCGCACCGAGGACGGGCCGGTCCGTTACGGCAGCTCCGGCGGTCTGCGATCGCTCGTCGAGGACCTGGCGACCGGCCTGCTCGTCTCGCTCGACGACCGGGTCACGAGCGTCGGACCGGGCCCCCGCGTCAACGGCTGGCCGGTCGACGCCGTCGTGCTCGCGCTGCCGGACCAACAGGCCCGGCGGCTGCTCGACCCCGAGTGCGTGGAGGAACTCGCCGCCACGGACTCCCCCTGGTCACCAGGGCTCGCAGTGGCGGCGGGCTGGGCCGAGCGGCGCTGGGACGTCGACGGGGTCTTCGTGCACGACGACCCAACGGTCGAATGGATCGCGGACGACGGCCGGCGGCGTGCCGATTCGGCTCCGGTCCTGGTCGCCCACACCACAGCCGATTTCGCGTCCGAGCATCTCGACGACCCGGATCAGGCCATCGGCCCGGTCGTGGACACGGTGCGCTCGATCCTCGACATCACCGACGAGCCGCGCTGGACGTTCGTGCAGCCCTGGTCGGACGCGCGTCCGCTCCGGCCGCGGGCGACGCCGTACCACTTCGGTGAGGCACGCATCGGCCTCTGCGGCGACGCCTGGGGCTCGCCGCGGGTCGAAACGGCGTGGATGTCGGGCCATCGGCTCGGTTTGGAGATCGCCCGCACGCTGGGGTGATCGATATTGATCCACATATCCACAAGACACCTGTGGATACCGCCAGCCCGCTGGGACAGCACATCGATACATTGATCAATGTGCACTGGCCGGTTGAGCGGGGAGGTGGAGGATGACCGAAGAGGTCACCCTGCTGTCCACCGTCGAAGCCGCCCGTCGGCTCGGCGTCAAGCCGGCCACGCTATACGCGTATGTGAGCCGCGGGCTGCTGTCCCGGGTGCGAGGGGCCGACGGCCGGACCAGTTACTTCGATCCGGCCGAGCTCGACCAGATGGCCCACCAGCCCCGCACTCCGGCGGCCGGCAACGGCGGCGGTCCGCTCGTCCGGTCGTCGGTGAGCGAGGTCCGGGAACAGCGGCTCTGGTACCGCGGGCGGGATGCCTGCGAGATGGCCCGCACCGAGCCGTTCGAGGCGGTCGCCGGGTGGCTCTGGTCGGAGGACCGGAGCCGGCCCTTGTCGTTCACGAGCCCGGTGGAGTTCGTCGACGCCGCCCGCTCCGCGTCGCGCGGCCTGCCACCCACCGTGCGGCTGCTCGATCGGATCCGGGCCATCGTGGCGGCGATCGGTGCGGTCGATCCGCTGCGGGCCGACCTCCGCCCGGAGGCCGTGACGATCACCGCGGCCACCTTGATCGGCGCGCTCGTCGACGGGCTACCCCGGCAGGGCGGGTCGGACGGGAACGGCTCGGTCGCGCAGCGCCTCTGGGGCGCGCTGAGCTCACTCCCTCCGGAGCCGGGCGCGGTGGCGCCGTTGAACACCGCGCTCGGCCTGCTCGCCGACCACGCGATCACCGCGTCGACGCTGGCGGCCCGGGTAGCGGCCTCGGCCAGGGCCCACCCGTACGCCGCCGTCGGCGCCGCGCTCTACACGCTGGACGGGCCGGTGGAGAGCGGCTCGGCCGCGCTGGTGCACCGCACGCTGGCCGAGGCGGAGCGGGACGGCAGCGTGGCGGTCGTCGCGCGGCTGCTCGACCAGAACAACCAGCTGCCCGGCTTCGGTCACCCGCTCTACCCCGACGGTGATCCCCGGGGCCGCACGCTGATCGACGTACTGGCCGCCGAGCCACCCCACCGCGGGCGCTGGGAGGCCGTCGAGCAGTTCCTGGCCACCGGTGGGCGCGGGCGTCCGCTGGCCCCCACGATCGATTTCGGCGTGGCCGCGCTGACGTTCACCGCGGGCATGCCGGCCGACGCCGGGCTGGCGATCCTGGCGGTGGCGCGGTGCGCCGGCTGGGTGGCGCACACGCTCGAGGAGTACGGCGAAGAGGTCGACCGGTTCCACGTCGACGCTCCGCCCCGCCGGGGGCGTCAGCCGTAGGGGCTCCGTGACCCGCGAACGTGGATCAGCCGTAGGTGTCGCGTGGTCCCCGGCCGCGGATCGAGAGCGGCCCGCGTTTCCAGCTCGGCGCCGCCGGACCGTGCACCCGGATCTTGCGGACGACGTTCGGCCCGACTTCGGCCGAGAGCAGACCGAGCAGCTTGCCGGAGAGCAGCCGGAGCTGGGTGGCCCAGGCCGTCGACTCCGCCTGCAGGGTCAACTCACCGTCGCGCAGACCGACCGGTTTCGATTTCGCGGCGATCTCGGGGCCGACGAGGCTCTCCCAGTCGCCGATGACCCTGGCCTCGGCGGTGGGGCGGTCCCAGCCGCGCTCGGCCACCATCCGGCGGACCAGCCGGCCCAGCGGCTGGGGATCACGCGGATCGGGCCCGGCACTGCTCCAGCGCCGACGTTTCGGGCTCTGTCCGTCACCGGGTTGCCGCTTGGGCGCCTCGGGACGAGTGGTGTAGGTGCGACCGGCGGCCCGTGCGGCGTCCAGGGCGGCCCGGGCTAGCTGTGGACCGCTCGGCCCCGTACCGGCGTACGGAGGCGGCTGCGTACCGGGAGCCGGCTCCGTACCGGGGGGCGGCTCGGCGGGGCTCTTCGCTGGTTCCTCAGACACGAGTGACCTCCCCGGCCGCGACCTCGAAGCGTGCGCCCTGCAGCGCCGGCGGAACGTCCTCGGCGACGGCCGCGGTCACCAGCACCTGTGAAGCATCCCCCACGAGAGCGGCCAGGCGCTCACGACGCTGGGAATCCAGTTCGGCGAACACGTCGTCGAGGATCAGCACGGGCTCGCCGCCGTCGGCGCTGAGCAGTTCGTAGCTGCCGAGCCGCAGGGCGAGCGCGTAAGACCAGCCTTCGCCGTGGCTGGCGTAGCCCTTCGCCGGCAACTCCCCCAACCAGAGCACGACGTCGTCGCGGTGCGGGCCGACGAGCGTGATGCCCCGTTCGATCTCCTGGCTCCGCGCCTCGGCGAGCGCCGACAGGATGTGTTGCGTGAGCGTCGGCACGTCGACGTTGAACTCCGGACGCTCGGCCACGGGCTCCGGGGTGTCGGAGACCGCGTCGCCATGGGTGGAGGAGCGATACGCCAGCCGCGTGCGTCCCTTGCCCGCGCTCACCGCGTCGTAGGCCTTCGCGACGTACGGCTCGAGCGCGCCGAGCACCTCCAACCGGCCGGCCAGCAACTCGGCGCCGTGCGTGGCCAGGTGGCCGTCCCACACCTCCAGGGTGCGGAGGTCTCCCCCGGATGTTCCACGTGAAGCACGACGCGCCGACGCCGCCGTCCGCAGGAGCGCATTGCGTTGCTTGAGCACCCGGTCGTAGTCGGCGCGCACCGCGGCGAAGCGCGGCGACCGGGCGACGAGGAGGTCGTCGACGAACCGACGCCGTTCGGACGGGTCCCCACGGACCAGCGCCAGGTCTTCCGGAGCGAACAGCACCGTGCGCAGGGCACCGAGAACGTCACGCGGCCGACTCACCGGCGACCGGTTGAGCCGGGCCCGGTTGGCCTTGCCCGGCACGATCTCCAGCTCGACGACCAGCTCACGGGCGTCGCGGACGACCGCGGCCCGGATCACCGCGCGCGTGGCCCCGGCGCGCACCAGCGGCGCATCGGTCGCCACCCGGTGACTGCCCAGGGTGGAGACGTAGCCGATCGCCTCGACGAGGTTGGTCTTGCCTTGGCCGTTGGGGCCGACGAACACGTTCGGGCCGGGATCCAGGTCGACGGCGACCGCGGTGTAGCTGCGGTAGTCGACGAGTGACAGGTGGCGGACGTACGTGCCACCCTGCCGGTTGGGGGTCCCGGCCCGATCCGTGCTCATCTCACCTCAGGAGTCGATGGTGTCGCCCGGCCCGCCGAGGTCCGCGGCGGTCGCGGCCTGACCGGCCTTCGTGGTGGCGTGGCCACCGAACTGGTTGCGCAGCGCGGCCACGGCCTTCATCGCCGGCGAGTCGTCCTGCCGGGAGCTGAACCGGGCGAACAGCGAGGCGGCGAGCACCGGCACCGGGACGGCGTGGTTGATCGCCTCCTCGATGGTCCACCGGCCCTCGCCGGAGTCGTTGACGTAGCCCTTGATGTCGTCGAGGTTGGGGTCTTCCTGGAGCGCGTTGACCAGTAGGTCGAGCAGCCAGGACCGGACGACGGTGCCCTCCTGCCAGCTCTTCAGCACACCCGGCACGTCTTCGACGACGGCGGCCGCGGTCAGCAGCTCGTACCCCTCGGCGTAGGCCTGCATCATGCCGTACTCGATGCCGTTGTGAACCATCTTGGCGAAGTGGCCGGCTCCGACCGGGCCGGCGTGCACGTAGCCGTAGTCACCCTCCGGCTTGAGCGCTTCGAAGAACGGCTGGACCTTCGCGACGTTCTCCGGGGAGCCGCCGACCATGAGCGCGTAGCCGTTCTTGAGACCCCAGATACCGCCGGAGACGCCGGCGTCGACGTAGCCGATGCCCTTCTCGGCGAGGTGGTCGGCGTTGATCTTGTCGTCGGTGAAGCGGGAGTTGCCGCCGTCGACGACGACGTCGCCGTCGGAGAGCAGCTCGCCGAGCTCCTTGACGGTGTCGCGGGTCGGGTCACCCGCGGGGACCATCACCCAGACGACGCGCGGCGAGCTCGTGAACGCGTCCACGAGCTCGGTGAGGCTGCCGACGTCGGCGATCTCGTGGTTGCGGTCGTACCCGATGACGGTGTGGCCGGCGCGGCGCAGGCGCTCGCGCATGTTGCCGCCCATCTTGCCGAGCCCGATGAGGCCGATCTCCATCCTGCTGCTCCCCTGCTCCTCGCGTAGCGGTACCGGCCCGGTCTTCCCCACGAAACGACCCGGCGCGGCCGAATTGAGTGCCGCATGGCGTCCAGCCTGACGGTCGTGCCCCGGCACGACCATCTCCACACACCAGACGCTTCATGATCGATTCTTCCCCGTGCCCGGCGCGCGGATGTCAACCGGTCCCCGGCTATCTGGCGACGGGCCGGGGAACCGCCCGCGAAAGCTCGGCTACTGCGATACGCGGACCGGCATCAGCAGGTACCGGTAAGCACTCTCGTTGACGGGCTTGGACTCGGCGTCGGCCTCCTCACCGGTGAGCACGGCCGGCTTGAGCGGCGTCGTGCAGGACAGCACGGCGACCTCGGTGCCGAGCGCGTTCAGGCCGTCGAGCAGGAACTGCGGGTTGAACGCGATCTCGATGTCGTCCCCGTCGAAGACCGCGTCGGTGGACTCGGACGCGCGGGCGTCGTCGGTGCCGCCGGCCTCGACCGTCAGCATGCCGCTCGTGAAAGCCAGGCGCACCGGGGTGTTGCGCTCGGCGACGAGCGAGACGCGCTTGACGACCTCGACCATCGTCGCGGTGGGCACCTTGGCCTGGATGGCGTGGCTGTCGGGGAAGAGCGAGCGGACCGGTGGGAACTGCCCGTCGAGCAGACGGGTGGTGGTGCGCCGCCCGGCGCCGGAGAACCCGATCAGACCCTCACCGGTGGCGCCCTGGCTCAGCGCCAGCGTCACTTCGGTGCCCGACGACATCGCGCGAGCCGTGTCGGACAGCGTGCGGGCCGGGACGAGCGCGTGCTGGCTCACGTCGGGCGCGCCGGGCCGCCAGGTGAGCTCACGCACGGCCAGGCGGTAGCGGTCGGTGGCCAACAGCGTCAGGCGGTCGCCTTCGAGCTCGAGGCGCACACCGGTCAGCACCGGGAGCGTGTCGTCCTTGCCCGCGGCGACGACGACCTGGGCCACCGCGCCGGCGAACTCGTTCGCGTCGACGGCGCCGGCGACGGTCGGCATCTCGGGGAGCGTCGGGTAATCCTCGACCGGCATCGTCGGGAGCGTGAAGCGAGCGGTGCCGCAGACGATCTCAGCGCGAGCCTCGTCCGCGTCGAGCTCGACCGGGTGGTTCGGCAAGGCCCGGGTGATCTCGGCCAGCAGGCGCCCGGAGACCAGGACGCGGCCCGGGGTGTCGGTCTGCACGTCGACACCCATCTGGCTGGAGACCTCGTAGTCGAAGCCCGAAACAGTGAGACGGTCGTTGTCGGTGTCCAGCAGGACTCCTGCCAGCACCGGCACCGGCGGCCGTGCCGGCAGGCTCTTCGCCGTCCACGCGACAGCGTCGGCAAGCGCCTCGCGCTCGACCCGGAACTTCATTCCTTGCCTCCATCACTGCGGGCCTTTGTGCCTCCGACGTCGATGGTGGCAGCACCGTCGATGTGATGCCGTCCGTCGCCGTGCTGGGGAGCCGACCGTACCCCGTGGGGGCGACGAAACGGTGCGCCGGGCGTTGTGAACCGCCTCTTCTTCGATGCGTTCGTTCGAAGCTCCGCCAACTCGGCTCAGAAGCGTTTTCCCCACAGTCCCCAGCACCGAAGAGCACTTGAGATCTCTCTAGATAACTGTCTAGTCGTAGTAGTAGGGGTTGTGGGAACCGTGGAAAACTCACGTTTGCGCAGCGTGCGCCGCAAAGGAACGTGTGGAAGACCGGTGGGAACTTTGGGGATGAAGCGAGGACAGTTGTGGAGGAGAAAAAGTTGTCCCCCGTTACCCACAGCGGACCCACACCTATCCGCACAGGTTTCCCACAATCCAAAGCCCTTTCCACAGAGTTATCCCCAGGCTGTGCATGAGTGCTGGTGAAACGGTGGACAGTCCTGGGGGCAGTGCGGTGGATGGGTGATGGGATGAGCGTGCCAGCCAGCGAGATCACTCGTACCCACCTGTTGATGACTGTGTCCACACCATGTGGACCAAGGGGTGCATAGAACGTGTGGACAACGAAACGACGAAGCCCGCCCCGGCGTCGGCCGGAGCGGGCTTTTCTGGTCGGGAACTACTGCTGCTGAGCGCGCTGCTTGATGCGGTTGGTGAGCTCCGCGATCTGGTTGTAGAGCGAGCGGCGCTCGGCCATCATCTGGCGGATCTTGCGGTCGGCGTGCATGACCGTCGTGTGGTCGCGGCCGCCGAAAGCCTGACCGATGCGGGGCAGTGAGAGGTCGGTGAGCTCGCGACAGAGGTACATCGCGACCTGGCGGGCGTTCACCAGCACCCGGGACCGCGACGAGCCGCACAGGTCGTCCATCGAGACGCTGAAGTACTCGGCGGTGGCCGCCATGATCGTCGCCGCCGTGATCTCCGGGCCGCCGCCCTCCGGGATCAGATCCTTCAGGACGATCTCGGCCAGCCCGAGGTCGACCGGCTGCCGGTTGAGGCTGGCGAACGCGGTGACGCGGATCAGAGCGCCCTCGAGCTCACGGATGTTCGACTGGATCTTGCTGGCGATGAACTCCAGCACCTCGGGCGGAGCGGCGAGACGCTCCATCGCCGCCTTCTTCCGGAGGATCGCGATCCGGGTTTCGAGGTCAGGCGGCTGGATGTCGGTGAGCAGACCCCAGGTGAACCGGGTCCGCAGCCGCTCCTCGAGCGTCGACAGCTCCTTGGGCGAGCGGTCGGAGCTGATGACGATCTGCTTGTTGGCGTTGTGGAGCGTGTTGAAGGTGTGGAAGAACTCCTCCTGCGTCCGCTCCCGGCTCTCCAAGAACTGGATGTCGTCGACGAGCAGGATGTCGACGTCGCGGTAACGGCGCTGGAACGCCTGGGTCTTGTCGTCGCGCAGCGAGTTGATGAAGTCGTTGGTGAATTCCTCGGTGGAGACGTACCGCACCGCGCGGGCGTTGCCGAGCGACTGCGCGTAGTGCCCGATCGCGTGCAGCAGGTGGGTCTTGCCCAGCCCTGAGCCGCCGTAGACGAACAGCGGGTTGTACGCCTTGGCCGGCGCCTCGGCGACCGCGACCGCCGCGGCGTGCGCGAAGCGGTTCGACGAGCCGATGACGAACGTGTCGAACGTGTACTTCGGGTTCAGCCGGGCGGGCTCGGTGGGCCGTGGGGTCTCCCCGCGCCGGATGCCGCGGTTGGTCGACGACTCGCCGCCGTTCGGTGCGTCCGTGCCGAACGGCGGAGTGTGGTGCCGGCCGCGGTTGTCGAAGTTCTGCGGATAGTTGCCACCGTCATAGGGCTCGAAGCCGCCCGGGCGTGCTCCGCCGTAGGGACCGGGCGCGCGGTACGACGGCTGCTCCGGGAACGACGGCGGCGCGTAGCCGGGGATACCGGCGGTGCCCACGACGCTCGCGCTCCCGGTGGTTCCGGTGCCGACCGGCGGTGCCGACGGGTGGGGAACCTCGACCTCCGACGAGCCGGCGGCGTGCCGGCCGCGGCCCCGCTCCGACGGCGCCAGCGGATCGGCGGAGTCGGCCGCGCCCGGGATCGACGCGTCGGGCGGCGCGATCTCTTCGGCGTGGCCGAGTTCCTCGTTGCGGACGTGTGGGTCGTTGCGCCCGTGTTGATCGGGCAGGTACGGATCCGGCCGGCGGGCGTCGGGCCGGTCGTGGTCGTCGGGGCGCGGCCGGTAGCGCTCGGTCGCGCTGCCGTACGTGGTGGGCGCCGGCGAGACCGGCACCGAGGGCGGGGCGCTCTCGCCGTACGGGCGGAACGACTCCGGGCGGTAGCTACCGCCGGACTGCGTCGGGAACTCGAGCTCTCCGCGCGCGCCGCCGTACTCCACACCCCGGTCGGGCTCGTACCGACCGGGCGGGTAGCTGTCGGGGCGGTAGTTGTCGACCGGCGGGAGGTCGAGAACGTGGAGTTCCATCGTCTGGGACTCGACCGGCACCCGCACTGTCACGGCCACGTTCACCGTTCGCCCGAGCTGCCGCGAGATGGCGTCGGTGATCACACCGCGTAGCCGACTCTCGAAGGCATCCTTCGCGAACTGGTTCGGTGCGGCCAGCAACGCGGTGTCTTCGACCAGCGCCAACGGCCGCGTGAGCCGCAGCCAGGCCCGCTGCTGGGGACTCAGGTCCTGGTCGGCCAGGCTTTCCGTGGCCGCAGTCCAGATGCCTTCGAGATCAACGCTCTCGTCGGTCACCATTCCCCCTGGTAGATAGCGTCGCTCTCGGGCGGCCGATGCACTGTCCACACCGGTTTCCACACCCTGTGTATAGTGCTCGGGCCTTGATCTGAACCGGACATTTCGTGCCCTGACTCCGACGGCGTGTCGGGCGGGCGCCCGCCAACGGACCTACCAGGCCGAACGCCCCCGGCTGGTCTGACGGGAAATCCGACGAGAACAACCAGGACCGGCAAACGGGCAGGCTAACAGCGTCCTTGAGCGCCCAACAAGGCGTTGTCCACAGGCTGAGGGAGCGGGTCGCGCCCTGCGGGGCCGTGGCCTGCAGGCATGCTTGATGTGCCAGGTTGATATCGAGATTT